>JACPNP010000028.1:0-148242 GCA_016185365.1 Terriglobales bacterium | reverse complement strand
TTCGCCAGTTTTCCCGCCCTTTGTCGCGTATGAGATCCTTCGACTCGCTGCGCTCGCTCAGGATTTCGGCACGCGGCTCAGACGCCGCGTAAGCGCCTCAAGTTCGAATCCCTGTCTCTTCGCCAGTTTTCCCGCCCTTTGTCGCGTATGAGATCCTTCGACTCGCTGCGCTCGCTCAGGATTTCGGCACGCGGCTCAGACGCCGCGTAAGCGCCTCAAGTTCGAATCCCTGTCTCTCCGCCAGTTTTTTCCTTCAGATCCATGTCCATCGCACAGTAAGGTTCCCTCGACCCTGCCTTTGGCTCAAAGCCTCGGCAACCGGTAACCAATCCTATTGTTCCGACAGAGTGCTCCCACCTGCAATGCCACTTTCCCTCCTTAGTTTCATTCGGCTCATACTGTAAGTCATTTATTTTTATAGTGATACAAGCAATCTAGAAAAACACTTAAAAATGGCTTGACATGTGAGTTAGTGTTATAGTTAACTATAACAGTTAGGAATCGCTAAGGTCTTTTTTGGCGAATCAACAGAAGCTTCATGGAGCCAGAGCAGGACCTTAACGCCCGAGCAAGGAAGAAAAGAAGAATTCTAATTCGCCAGGAGAATGGAATATGAAATCCCTTCGTTTTCTGATGTCCGCCGCACTGCTTGTAATTTCCGCTGCGGCCTTTGCCCAATCCGATGCGCAAAAGTCCACAGCGTCAAAACCGCAGCCACAAAAGACCGAATCGCAGCTGACCTTCGAGAAACTGAAAGCACTGGCGGGAACCTGGGAAGGTCCCGTGACCACTGACATGTCAGAAGCCATGAAAGCCCAGATGGGCGCCGACATGAAGCCGCTGCAAGTAACGATGCGGGTCACGTCGCGGGGCAATGTGCTGGTGCACGAGATGCAGGAATCCGGTACGCCACTGGATGCGACCCGCTACGACCATCCGGTCACGATGGTTTTTCTGGATAGCGACCAGCTCAACCTGATCCACTACTGTGACGCCGGCAACCGGCCGCGCATGATCGGAAAAGTCTCGCCGGACGGAAAAACGGTGGAGTTCGAGTTTGTCGATATCTCCGGGAGCTCGAAGTTCGGGCACATGCATCATGCCAAATTCACCGTGGTCGACGCCGACCATCACATCGAAGAGTGGACTTTCATGGTGGGAGAAACGCCGATCCACGCGCGCTTTGACCTGAAGCGGGCGAAAGAACCGGTCCTCGCCTCCCGTTAAGGTACTCTGAGGATCAGGATGGACCGTGAATGGAATGACAGTCAGCCGATCTACCGCCAGCTGCGGGACCGCGTCGTCGCGATGATCCTCGAGGGGGTCCTCAAGGAAGGCGATCCGCTGCCCTCGGTGCGCACGGTCGCGGCCGAATATCGGGTGAATCCGCTCACGGTCCTGAAGGGCTACCAGCAACTGGTGGATGAGGGCCTGATCGAGTCGCGGCGCGGCCTCGGCATGTTCATCAATGCCGGGGCCCGCAATCTGTTGCTGGAAGGCGAACGGCAGAAGTTCCTGGGTGAAGAATGGCCCCGGATCAGCGCCACGATCCAACGGCTCGGCCTGAAGGCGGAAGAATTACTCGACGGCGCGACCGGCCCGAAATCGAAAGCCAACAAGAAAGACGAGGAGGAGCGCTGAAGTGACGGCATACATAGAAGCCCGCGGGCTCCGCAAGGCCTTCGGCACGACCCTGGCGCTGGACGGCGTGGATCTGCGGGTGGAAGAGGGCCGCATCCTTGGCCTTATCGGTCCGAATGGCGCCGGAAAAACCACCGCGCTCAACACTATCCTTGGCCTCACCCCGTACGAGGGAGAATTGAAAGTGATGGGGCGAGACCCCTGGACCGAGCGCGACCAGCTCATGCGCGATGTCTGCTTCATCGCCGATGTCGCCGTGCTGCCGCGCTGGATCAAAGTCTCACAGGCGCTCGACTACGTGGCCGGCGTGCATCCGCGATTCGACCGCGCGAAAGCGGAAGGTTTCCTGGCGAAGACCGACATTCGGCATCGCAGCCGGGTGAAAGATCTGTCGAAAGGCATGGTCACGCAACTGCACCTCGCGCTGATCATGGCGATCGACGCGCGCTTGCTGGTGCTGGACGAGCCGACCCTGGGCCTCGACATCCTGTATCGCAAGCAGTTCTACGATTCACTGCTGAACGATTACTTCGACCGCAGCCGGACCATCGTGGTGACGACCCATCAGGTGGAAGAGGTGGAGCACGTGCTGACCGACCTTATGTTCATCCACCGCGGCCGGATCGTTTTCAGTCACAGCATGGAGGAAGTGGAGTCGGGCTATCTGGAAGTGGCCGTGCATCCGGACCGAGTCGCCGCGGCCCGGGCACTCAAGCCGATGCACGAGCGCCAGGCGCTGGGCCGCAGCGTCATGCTGTTCGATCAAGCCGACCGGGAGCCGCTCGCCGCCCTAGGGGACGTGCGCACGCCCAGTATCGCCGACCTGTTCGTGGCGGTCATGAGCAATCAGCCTGGACCGACCCAAGGAGGGGCGCGATGAATACCCCCGCGAATGCCATGCACGCCTCTCCGCCGGAGCCGCAGGTGAATCCGTCCACGGTCATCCCCGCGCCTGAGCTCCTCTACTGGTCCGTGCGACGCGAATTCTGGGAGTACCGTTCGATCTACGTTGCGCCGCTGGCCGTGGCCGGGGTCTATCTGTTCGCGTTCCTGATCAGCCTGATCACCCTGCCGAACCGCATGCGTGACATGCTTGGGCTTGACCCGATGAAACAGCACGAATTGATCGAGCAACCGTACAGCTTCGCCGCACTCCTGATCATGGGGATCACATTCCTCGTCGGGATCCTCTACTCCCTGGATGCGCTGCAGGGCGAGCGCCGCGACCGCAGCATCCTGTTCTGGAAATCGCTGCCGGTCTCCGATCTTACGACCGTGTTGGCAAAGGCGAGCATCCCCATCGTGGTCCTGCCCCTGCTCAGTTTCGCCGTCACCGTCGCCACGCAGATCCTCATGCTGCTGTTGAGCAGTACGGTGCTGGTGGCGAGCGGTCTCGACGCTTCGATCCTGTGGAAGCAGCTGCAGTTGGGGCACATGTCCACGATGTTGCTCTATCACCTGATGATCGGGCACGTGCTTTGGTATGCGCCTATCTACGGCTATTTCCTGATGGTCTCGGCCTGGGCGCGACGCGCGCCCATCCTATGGGCCTCCTTGCCGCTCATTGCGATCAACATCATCGAGAAGGTCGCCTTCAACTCCTCGTATTTCGGCGCCATGCTGCGCTACCGCTTCTTCGGCCCGGAGAGACTCGACCTGACGCCGACGGGAGGGTTCGCGACCGATCCGATGACACAGCTCCCGCCGGGAGAGTTACTGAGCAGGCCCGGACTGTGGATCGGACTTGTGCTGGCTACGGTGTTCCTTGCGGCAGCGGTCCGGCTGCGCCGCGCTCGTGGCCCGATCTGATCCGCCGCCGGATCGAGTCCTATTTTTCGCATCCAGGTGAAACGAGCATGGGTAGAGATGGGACAACGGATCGGATCGATGGAAAGAGCAGGCTCGTGCTGCCGGGGACTTGCGAGCGTAGCGAGTCGCGGAACGGATGGGCCGGAGACTGTTTTGGGCAGTCTTAACGACCTATTCCAAGCATACGTGTAGGAATACCCAATAGCTTCAAGCCTTCAAACCACACAACACTGACATTCGCGGCGACGAAACAGATCGCAATCTCAGTCCAAGTCAGCGGGCTGAAACTGAACAGGTCACGCAGCATGGGTGTGGCGTGAACCAGTGCGAGCAGCAGCATCGCGCCCCCGGTGATCCACCACACGGCCGGATTCGGCTGGGTGCGTCGGCTGGGCAGAGTGTGCGTCCAGGAGCGGTTGGCCAGGATCAATCCGGCGTTGGCCATGATCATGGTGGTAAAGACCAAGGCGCGGACTTCTCTCTCACCCGCACCGCGCCACATCCCCATCCATAACACTGCCATCACACAGGCGAGGACGGCGCCACCTTGCAAAAGCGCCACGGCAGCCACGCGCAGAGACAGAGTCGGCTGGGAGGCGTCGCGAGGCGGGCGGGCCATGATCTCCGGGTCCTCCGGCTCGGATTCGAATGCGATCGAGCAAGCGGGGTCAGTGACAATCTCGAAGAAGACAATGTGCACGGGGAAGAGCACCAAGGGCCAGCCGAACAGCAGGGGCAGGAAGGCGACGCCGGCCAGAGGAACATGGAGAGCGACAATGTAGGCCATGGCGCGTTTCAAATTGTCATAGATGCGGCGCCCCATGCGCACCGCGGCGACGATCGAAGTGAAGTCATCATCGAGCAGGACGAGGGATGCGGCCTCGCGGGCCACGTCGGTACCGCGCTTTCCCATGGCGATGCCGATATGCGCGGCCTTTAGCGCAGGCGCGTCGTTCACGCCATCGCCGGTCATTGCGGTGATGTGTCCTGCCGCTTTCAACTCCTCCACCAGGCGCAGCTTCTGTTCCGGGCGAACACGGGCGAAGACATTCGTGCCGCGGACGCAGCGCTGCCTTTCCGCTTCGCCCATTCTCTCGAGTTCCGCGCCTGTGACCACGCCTCCCACGTGATCAAGGCCGGTCTCTTCCGCGATGCGGCGCGCCGTGAGCGGGGAATCTCCCGTGATCATCACCACGCGGATGCCGGCAGTATGGCATTCGCGCACCGCTTCGGGCACTCCAGGGCGGACCGGATCTTCGAGACCGATCAGTCCGAGAAACGCAAACTCGAACTCGCGCTGATGATGGGGCAGCCCCGGAGTGCCGGAATGCGCCCGGGCCACGCCGAGCACGCGCAAGCCTTCCCCTGCCATACACGCAAACTGAGCGGCCAATGTCTCCCTCTCCGCGTCGTCCAGATGACACAGTTCGAAGATGGCTTCGGGCGCGCCCTTGGCTGCGACCACATGGCCATCCGTGTCCGGCGCGCGCCAGGCGCGCGACATCGCGAGCAGGTCCGAGGTCAATGGATACTCCCGCGCCAACTCCCAGTATGCGCGCCCATTGCGAGATTCCGACGGTTGTTCCTGTTGCAGGCGATGGAACGCGATCTCCATCGGGTCCACGGGATGGATCTTGCTGGCAAGCACGCTGGATTCGAGCAGTTCCTGGAATTCCACCGGCAACGAACCACTGCTCACGCCATCTGATTCAGGGTGAGGGTGCCGGTCTTGTCCACACAGAGGACCGTGGCCGCTCCGAGGGTCTCGATGGCCTGCATATGACGAGCCAACACGCGGCGCCGCGCCATCCGCCAGGCGCCAAGCGCAAGAAAGATGGTAAGCACGACAGGGAACTCTTCCGGGATCATGCTGATGGCCAGGGTGACTCCGGCCAGCAGCCCTTTAAGCAGATTGCGCGCCTGCCAGGCGTAGAGCCCGCCCACGGTAAGGCAAAGGAGCAGGCCGAGGAAACCGAAGATCCGGACCAAGCGCCGGACCTCGCGGCGTAGCAGCGTATCTTCGGTCACCACAGTCTGCAGGCGCCGGCCGATACGGCCCATCTCCGTGCGCACGCCGGTGCGCAGCACGGTAGCAACGCCGTGTCCACTCACGAGCAACGTGCCGGAAAAAAGATAAGGAGAATCGTCGCCGCCCGGATCGGCGGATGCAACCGGCCGGGTGTGGGTCGCCAACTTGCGCACGGGAACGGATTCCCCTGTAAGCAGAGACTCATCGGCGGCGAGGTTCGAGCTCCATACCAGCGCAGCATCCGCGGGCACGCGGTCACCTTCTTCCACCACAATGACGTCACCGCGTACTACTTCGCGGCCCGGGACACGAACGACTCGGCCATCGCGCAAGACCTGGGCGCGCGGACTGGCCAGGTCACGCAAGGCATCCAACGCACCTTCCGTGCGACGTTCCTGGAACATCTCTATGCCGATGATCAGAAGGATGGCGAGGAACAGAAGAAGGGATTCGTGCGGATCGCCGAGCAGGAGATGGATCGCTCCGGCGGCAATCAGCAATAGAAACATGGGCTCGCGCAGGGTGTCGAACGCGATGCGCACCATACTCCGGCGCTTCTGGCGGGGGAGTTCGTTGGGACCTTCGTCCGCAAGGCGGCGTTCCGCTTCGGCGCGCATCAGCCCGGTGAGGGCGCGAAGCGCTTCTGCAGTCGCGGCGCCTTGGCGCTGATCGGTGGCAGCCATGGGCTGGTCCTGAAAGGGAGCGTTACAACGTCAGCATTCGATGTCGCCCGGTTTCACCGGTGTTTCCGGTTTTGCCTTCAACTTTGCCGAAAGCCTGGTCGCGCGAGCGACCGCTTACCGTTTGGTCTGGGCAAAGGTCTTCTTCGGTCTTACCTTGCCGAGGTTTCTCTTGGCTGTGGGCATATTCACCTCCACTGCGACGACTTCAGACTAAACAACTGCGTCAAGTGAGGCTGTGACCCGGGTCACGGCTGAACAGGATGTCGCCAGAACTTACAGAATATTCCGTCTCCACCGTGGCGACCGTGCCGTTCCCCGAAAGCGGTTGGGCGGCAAACGCTGAATGAGCGACAGGGAGCAAAAGAAAGAAGCAGATGGCACGGTGGGAGGGTCGCAACCGGAAATGCATCGAAGCAAATGACCGGCTACATCCTAACATTCCACTTTCCGGCGCAGAGTGCTTCGGGAATTTACACTGGAAGGAGTGATCCAACTCACCCAAGCCGGGAAACGGTACGGCCCCAAGGTCCTGTTCGAGGGACTGGACTGGCTGATCACGCCGCAGGACCGCGTGGGCATCGTCGGCGCCAACGGCACGGGAAAGTCCACACTGCTGAAAGTCCTGGGCGGGAGCGAATCCCTCGATCACGGCACCATGCAAACGACCAAAGGCATCACCTTTGGCTATTTGCCACAAGACGGACTTACGCTGGCCGGGAAGACCATCTTCGCCGAGTGTATGTCGGTATTCGCCGGACTGCGCCAGATGGAAGAAGAGATGGAAGCGCTCACCCGTAAGATGAGTGAGCTCGACCATGAGGGCCAGGAGTATGCGCAAGTCGCCGAACGCTACCAGAAGCTGGAACATGAATTCGGCGCGCGCGATGGATATGCCATCGAAGCCCAGGTGGGGGCGGTGCTGACCGGGCTGGGGTTCCGCAAGGAAGACTGGGCGCGGCAGACGGAGGAGTTCTCCGGCGGGTGGCAGATGCGTATCGCTCTGGCCAAGCTGCTCTTGCAGAAACCGAATCTCCTGTTACTGGACGAGCCCACGAACCATCTGGACCTTGAGACCCGGAACTGGCTGGAAGATTTTTTGTGGAGCTATCCCTACGCGTACGTGCTGATCTCGCATGACCGGTATTTTCTTGATGTGACCGTCAAGAAAACCCTTGAGATCTGGAACAAGAAAGTGCATTTCTACACCGGCAATTATGAGAAATACCTGGCGGAGAAGCAGATGCGCCGGGACCAGATCGAGGCCGCGTACAAGAACCAACGGGAGAAGATCGAGCACCTGGAATCCTTCATCAACCGGTTCCGTTATCAGGCGACCAAAGCGAAGCAGGTGCAGAGCCGGATCAAGGAATTGGAAAAGATCGAGCGCATCGAGGTCCCGCCGGACGAAAAGACCGTGCATTTCAAGTTTCCGCAGCCTCAGCCCAGCGGCCGTCTGGTGGTGGAATGCGCAGAGCTGGAGAAGCGATACGGCAGTACCGTAGTGTTCCGCAAGGCCCGGTTCAACATCGAACGCGGGGACCGGATCGCGCTGGTGGGGCCGAATGGCGCGGGTAAGTCCACCCTGATCAAGCTGCTTGCGGGAAGCGAGGCCCCCAACGCAGGGACTCTGAAGCTGGGCCACAACGTCGAAGCCGACTACTTCGCGCAAGACCAATACAAAGAGCTCGACCCAACCTCGCGCATGCTGGAAGACTTGGAGCGGGTGGCGCCGCGGGCGACGCAGACCGAGCTGCGCAATCTGTTGGGATGTTTCCTGTTCAGCGGTGAGGATGTGTTCAAGCCCATCGGCGTGCTTTCCGGCGGCGAGCGCAACCGCTATGCCTTGGCGAAGATGCTGATGCATCCTTCCAACTTCCTATTGCTTGACGAACCGACCAACCATCTTGACCTCCGCGCGAAAGACACGCTGCTGGAAGCATTGGCGGCGTTCACGGGCACGGTGGTGTTCGTCTCGCATGACCGTTATTTCATCGACAAGCTGGCGACCCGGGTGTTCGAGATCGGTGGAGGCGATGTGGCCGTGTTCCCGGGAAACTATGAAGATTACCTCTACCGAAAGTCACACTCCGGCGAGGCGCCGCCCGAGGAAACGCAAGACCCGGCGCAGCCCGCGCCAGCGACTCCGGTCGAAACGAATGGCGGGCCGCGCAAGAAGCGCCTGAATCCGATCAAGCGGAAGCAGTTGACGGAACGCCTGGAGCAGATCGAAGAGGAGATCGAGCGGCTGGAAGCCGGCATCCGCGACTGCGAGACACGGTTGCTCAGCTTTGAGAGCCTGGCGGAGAGCAATCGACAGAACGAACAATTGAAGATCTATCGCGCGGACCTGACCGGTCTGATGCAGGAGTGGGAGGAGATCTCCTCCGTCGTGGCCATCCAGGATTGATCAGCGGCGATAGGCCATCTGTACCAGGGTGCGCTGGCCGAAGGGAAGATAGAGCAGCGCCGCCATGGCCGCCAGGGCGAGTCCGAATCCGATGTGGTGTGCCACCAGCAAGGGCGCCAGTCCCCAGAACTCATCCAAAAGCAAGACGGCAAAGAAGATCCGTTCATATTTCAGCCGGAAACCGGCAAAATCGAATCCGACGGCGGTAATGAAGAAAAATCGCACGGGAATGCCGATCAGAGCGGTCACGAGCACCGCGCCGGCGGTAACGTTGGTGGCGCCACCGAAGACCGCGCCGAGAAGTCCATGGACCTCGGCCATTTTGGCGAGGACTCCGACATAAAAGCTCAGATACATCAGTTGGGCCAGCAAGAAAAGAGTTCGTGCGAGCGGGCGCGGCACGGCGGGTAAATCATCCATTGAATCCGACGCTGCAGTTGTCGCGACACCGTTGCTCGCCGGAGCGGAAAGCCCGTCCTGCCCAAGGACCTCCACATCCGCCAGAAACCGATAACCGCGTTTGGGAAGGGTCTCGATGAAGCGGGGCGTGTTGGCGGAGTCGTTCAAGACCTCGCGCAACTTGTTCACTGCGCTGTTCAGACTGTGGTCGAAATCCACGAAGGTATCTTCCGGCCACACGATCCGCACCAGCTCTTCGCGCGTCACCAGTTCTTTGTGGCGCAGCAGGAGCATGGTCAGGACTTGGAAGGGCTGGTCCTGCAGGCGGACTTTGACGCCGTTCTTGCGAAGCTCCCCGGTGCGGAGATGGGCTTCAAAGACCCCGAAGCATAAGACTCGTCTCTCCTCGGACATCCGCAACAGTCTAGCACCGGCGGTTCGGGTCAGCGGTCCTTGGCGCGGGGCTGCAGGAGTGTGAACATCAGCAGCTCGGCGGCACGGCCGAAGTGCGGTATCTCTCCCAGCACCAGCGATTCAAGCAAGTCTGACACGTAACTAACGCACCGCTTGATATGCTGACTGATCGGAGGGGCTATGACCTCGTCACAATTGAAGCTGGAAAAGATCGGGGTCCTGATGCTTGGGGTCAAAGACTTGAAAGCCGCGGTGGACTTCTATACCGACAAGCTCGGTCTTCCTTTGCAGGCTGAGATACCCGGCTTTGCATTCTTCCATGCAGCCTTCCGCACGCTGCAAGATCGAGGGATCACTTTTCAAGCTGAGCCACATCAGGTGACGCAGAACGATTGGGCGGCGAATTTCACTGATCCGGACGGTCACCGGCTAAGCGTGTTCGGACCACCGGGAAATTAGGAACTTAAGTATCGCTGGAAGCCAAGGGTGAAGGGGACACCAGAAAACGGTGTCCCTTATTTCTGTCTCCAGGGCCGAAGATTGCGAAAAGCCGGTGATACAAACGCATCGTCAAGCGTCGTTCAAGCCCCAGCACCACCGCGATTAACGCTATACCTAGTGGTAAGTCCATCCAGCCACCACAACCTGTCCTAAGGTAGTCAACGAGTCTACTTTTCAACATCCTGTGGAAAAAATATTTGTTGACAGGAAAGGCTTTAGGTATAGGATTGTGGGCGAAAGTGGTAGAAAGTGGTTGAGAGTTGCAGGTCAGTGGAGCAAAGTTGAGCGAAAAACTCACTCCCGAGACCGAAGCGGTGAACAGCCGGAAAATGACGGCTGAAACACCCCAGAATGCGCAACTCACGATCGCTTTCACCTCCGTACTGGC
Organism: Terriglobales bacterium; assembly: GCA_016185365.1. Lineage (GTDB taxonomy): Bacteria > Acidobacteriota > Terriglobia > Terriglobales > Acidobacteriaceae > DSPA01. The sequence goes on along the minus strand of JACPNP010000028.1, from coordinate 137,971 downwards.
GGCCGTAGCCACCAGGCAACACAGAAAGCACCCGGCAGGCCGGGCCAAGACCAATGTTTCGCGGCAACTATCCAACCCGAGTCGACGACAAAGGACGGCTGAAGGTCCCAGCGGACTTCAAGCGCCTGATCGACGAGAAGTACGGCACGCAATTCTACATCACCAGCCGGGACGGGAAGGTTGCCGAACTGTATCCCTACGAGGAATGGCAGCGCATCGAGGAGAAGCTGGCGCGGCTCTCGAATTTCAACCCGGCCAAGAAGAACTTCCTGAAGCGGACCAACTACTTCGGTCAGCTGGTGGAGATGGACGGGCAGGGCCGGTTGTTGTTGCCCCAGTTGCTGCGGGAGGCCGCCGACCTGAAGGGCGAAGTGGCGGTGATGGGCTATCTGAACTACCTCGAGGTGCGAAACCTGGAGGCCATCAAGACGGAGGTCCAGGAACCCTTCTCGGCTGAGGATGAAAAAACTCTCGACGAACTGGGCATCTAGTGGCGGCAAGCGGCGAGGACGAGTTTGGTTCGCATTCCCCCCAGGGGGATGGACATGGCAGGGAAGGCAGTACTGGTCATGTCCCGGTTCTTTTACAAGAAGCGATCGATTTCTTAACCATCCGGCGCGGCGGAACCTATATCGACGCGACCCTCGGAGCGGGCGGGCACAGCCTGGCAATCGCAAGGCGCCTCGGCCGACAGGGTCATTTGATTGCCTTCGATAAGGACCCGGACGCACTGGGCCTCGCCCGGCGGGCCTTGGAAACACCGCCGGCGGACCTCACAGAGGACTGGCCGCGGATCACCCTGATCCACGCCAGTTTTGCCGAGGTCGCCCAGCGCGTGGCCCACGGCAGCGCGGACGGGCTGATCGCCGATCTCGGCATCAGCTCCATGCAGCTGGCGGACGCCGGCCGGGGGTTCAGCTTTCAGGCGGAAGGACCGCTCGACATGCGCATGGACACGCGCAGCGAGCGTAGCGCCGATCAAGTGGTAAATCACATGCGTGAGAGCGATCTTGCGGATGTGATTTACGAATTCGGTGAGGAAAGGAGGTCGCGGAGAATCGCCAGAGCCATTGTCAGGGCGCGGCCGATACGGTCTACGAAGCATTTAGCGCAGGTCGTATCGGCCAGCGCCCCGACGATGAAATCCGGGCGCCTTCATCCCGCGACGCTTACCTTTCAAGCGATCCGAATCTTCGTAAACCATGAGTTGGACGATGTACGGGCGATGATCGCCGGAAAAACAGCCGGCGCGCCCCTCGTCCTTAAATCCGGTGGCCGATTGGTCATCATCAGCTTTCACTCGTTGGAAGACCGCATCGTGAAAGACGCGATGCGAGACGGCGCCAGAGACGGGACCTGGCGGCTGCTGACGAAAAAGCCGGTGACCGCCACCGAAGAAGAGATCGAACGCAATCCGCGGGCGCGCAGCGCGAAGCTGCGGGCGGCGGAAAAAGTTTAAGCCGGGCGGGGAGACAGCCGCGCGGTAGAAGTTCCGGGGCAGCATCGTCCTCTCTGACAGTATTAGGGCGAAGAAACTCCTCAAACATCCCACCGTTACGGTGCGGCCCCGGACAAAGTTCAGACGTGAGCGCAGGCGGGACTGGAGGCAAGGGCTATGTATACGGGTGAATTGATCGACCAGTTGATCGAGAACGTGGAGAGCGTGGAACTTGGCACATTCACGCGCGTGGTGCAGGCCAGGCAGCCGGCCAACGTCCCTTATCACACGTACTTTTACGAATTCCGCAATTCGGCAGAGGTCGCCTAATGAGCGTACTGAGCTGGCTGTCCCCTGACTTTAGCCGCGCCCCTGTTTCCCGGGCCGTGATGAGCGTATACACGCCGGTGGCAACAGTCGAAGGCAGCCGCACGCGCCGCAGCGGATCACTCGGAACGCCGGAGATCTTCTTCGCGAAATCCATCGACAATACACGCTTGGTGGCGGCTGCGGACCCACAGCGCACGAAAGAGATGCGCGTGTTTTTCGCGTCCGTGGCGTGCCTGTTCATCCTTTCGATGGCCTATGCGCTGCAACACTTCAGCGCCATCGAATACGGATACAAGATCGAAGCCCAGAAAAAATTCCGCGAAGAGCTGATCGAAGCCAATCGCTCGCTGCGCCTGGAAGAGGCCTCGCTCCGCGACCCGGAGCGGATCGACGTACTGGCCCGCCGCATGGGGCTGGAGTCACCCCGGGCCGGCCAGATGCAGCGGCTGGAAGTGAATGGCGATCCGGCGGTCCCGGTGATGGCGAAGGTCTCCGGACTGGCAGTGGTGCTTTCGCAGTAACGAAAGCCGGGCCTGGCCCGGACGAGATCAAGGTTGAGAGCGGACCGATGACGGCCTTCGCGCCGTCATCGGCCTTCTCGCTGGCGGGTTTCCCCCGGACTCCACATGGCGGCAGAAAATCCTCGGCGCAGAACGATGGAGCCAAAGTCATCCGCCTCCTCCAGCGCTAAAAAGACCCCGAACCAGAATCGCAGGATCTACGGCCTGATCGCATTCCTCTTTCTGTGGTCGTGTCTTATCGCGGTGCGGCTGTTCTCGCTGCAAGTGGTCCGCTATGGCGAGTTCACACAGCGAGCCGCGAGGCAGCAGCAGCGCACGGTCGAGGTCTCGCCGCGGCGCGGCATGATCTATGACCGCAATGGCCATGAACTGGCCATGACCATCAGCGTGGACTCCGTATTTGCCGTGCCTTCCGAGATCCCGGACCAGGCGAACGCCGCCGACCTGATCGCGGGCGTGCTGCAGACCGACCCGCGGGAGGTATTGGCGCGGATACAGAGCTCGCGCAACTTCGCCTGGATCGCCCGCAAACTCGATGCCACGGCCAGCCAGCGCATCCGCGGGCTAAATCTCAAGGGCATCTACTTCCAGAAAGAATCCAAACGGTATTACCCGAAGAGCGAGCTGGCGGCGCAGGTGCTCGGCTTTGTCGGCTTGGATGATGAGGGCCTGGGCGGTATCGAGAAAAAGTTCGATGACACCCTGCGCGGCCGGCCGGGCAAGATGCTGGTCTCGGTGGACGCGCGCCAGCGCTCGCTCGGACGGGTGGAAAAGCAGCCGGAGCCGGGCAGCAACATCGTGTTGACCCTGGACGAGAAGATCCAATACATCGCCGAGCGTGAACTGGAACGAGCGATGCAGGAGACACAGTCGGAAGCGGGCACAGTCGTGGTCCAGGACCCGCAGACAGGAGAGATACTGGCGCTGGCCAGCCATCCGACATTCAATCCGAATGTCTTTCATACCGCGAGCCCGCAACTCTTGAAAAACCGGGCGGTGAGTGACATCTATGAGCCCGGTTCCACCTTCAAGATCGTGACCGTGGCCGCCGCCCTGCAAGAGAACCTGGCCAAGCCGGAGGAGATGATCGATTGCCAGAACGGGTCGATCACGATCTTCGGCCATCGCATCCGCGACCACAAGCCGTTCGGAGTGCTGAGCGTGAGCCAGATCATCCAACAATCGAGCGACGTGGGCGCGATCAAGCTGGCTTTGCGGCTGGGGGAATCCCGCTTTGACCAATACATCCGGGCGTTCGGGTTCGGCTCGCAGACGGGTGTGGAGTTGCCGGGCGAGACCCGGGGCATGGCCAAACCGGCGAATCGCTGGACGAAATCCTCGATCGGCTCGATCGCCATGGGGCAGGAAGTAGGAGTTTCATCCGTGCAGCTGGCTTCCATGGTCTCCGCCATTGCCAATGACGGCGTCTACACGCCGCCGCGCATCGTGGCGGGGATGGTGGCGCCACGCACCACGCCCACGCCGCAGGCCGTGGTGTTCAAACCGGCGGAACAGCGCCGCGTCATCTCGCCGCTGACCGCGGTGCAGTTGAAGAAAATGCTTGAAGATACGGTGCTCTTCGGGACCGGCAAGAAAGCCATCCTCGATGGATATACATCGGCGGGCAAGACCGGGACCGCGCAAAAAGTGGACACGAAGACCGGTCGCTATTCGACCTGGGCCCACATCGCCTCGTTCGCAGGTTTTGCGCCGGTAAACAATCCTGCGGTGACGGTGTATGTGTCGCTCGACTCGCCCCGCGGGGTGCACCACGGGGGCGACGTGGCTGCGCCGCTGTTCGGCCGCATCACGCAACAAGTGCTGGCTTACTTGAACGTCCCGCATGATGCGGACGTCCGCCATTCCCGCTATCTGCAATTACGGGCCGCCGCCAAGAATGCCGACCTCTCGGAAGGATCACCGGACCGGTTGTCCGATACCGTGGAATTCTATGGAGACCTGACGGCGGATGCCGGACCGGTCCCCGCACTTTCCACATCGGCCAACTCTTCAAAGCCGACACCGAATGAGCAGGAGCGGGCCAAGGTGATCGCGGCGTCATTCACCCCCGAGCAAAAAACTCAACCTCGGTCCGTCGATCCTCCTATGCCCTCCGCCGAAACCTCGGCGGCCCCGGCAGCCGCAAATGGGACCGTGATCCTCGATAGTGAAGGCGGCCGTGTGGCCCCGGCATTTCTGGGAAAGTCCGTCCGCTCGGCCATGGTGGCGGCGCAGCAGGCGGGCATTGAGATCGACGTGATCGGTAGCGGCGTGGCGCGGGAGCAGGCCCCAGCGCCGGGCCAGACGATTCCTCCCGGCGGCCGGGTCACTGTCCGATTTTCCCGGTGAGGACGTGCGACCGCCGCTCTGGCCCACACTTATAATCAAGTTGCCATTCTCATGAGATTTCCCCAGCTCATTGACGGAGCAGAAGTCCTGGACCGCATCGGCGACGCCGAGGTGCAGGGACTGCAATATGACTCCCGCAAGGTGCGGACCGGGGATTGTTTTGTCGCCATGAAGGGAGAGACTACGGACGGAAATCTATATATCGACGCTGCGATCAAAGCGGGCGCGATCGCCGTGGTGAGTGATTCCGCGGAGCAAAAGCCTCGGGAAGGAGTGGCCTGGGCGCAGGTCACGCACGGCCGGCGCGCGCTCGCCCGACTTTCCGCGAATCTCTACGGGAAGCCGGCGGAAAAACTCCGGATCACAGGCATCACCGGAACCAATGGGAAGACCACAACGAGTTTTTTGCTGGAGTCTATCCTGGCCGCCGCTGGACGAAGAACGGCGCGGGTCGGGACCATTGAATACCGCATCGCCGGGCGGGTGGTCCCGGCGCCGCACACCACGCCGGAGTCGCTGGAGTTGAATCATTTCTTCGCGGACGCCCTGCGAGAAAACGCCACGGAAGCTGTGATGGAAGTAAGTTCGCACGCGCTTGCACAACAGAGGGTGTTCGGCATCCCATTCGATGTGGCGGTCTTTTCCAATCTGACGCGCGATCATCTCGACTTCCACGCCGACATGGAGGACTATTTCCGGTCGAAAAGCATCTTGTTCGAAGGCTGCGGCACGGCAGCGCCCCGGGCCGCGATCATCAATCAGGATGACGAGTACGGTCAGCGTCTAATCAAGTTCGCGCGCAAACAAGGTTCAGAAGTCTTTGTGTACGGGGTGCGCGACGGTGAATTCCACGCCCGCAATGTGGAGATCGCGGCCAATGGAACAAGGTTGGAACTCGCGACTCCGGGCGGCCAGATCGCGATCTTCTCGCCGCTGGTCGGTTCCGTGAATGTCTATAACATCCTCGCAGCGGCAGGGGCGGCCTTTGCCCGCGGATGCAGTCTGGGACAGATCGCGGATGGCGTTCGTGCGCTCGACCATGTTCCTGGAAGGTTCCAGAAGGTAGCCATGGGTCAACCGTTCACCGTGGTTGTGGACTATGCGCACACGGACGACGCTTTGCGGAACCTGACCAAGGTAGCGCGCGAATTTGTCACTCGCGCGGGCAACAGGGGGCGCGTGATCACTCTGTTCGGCTGCGGGGGCGACCGCGACCGGCGCAAGCGGCCGTTGATGGGCAAGGCGGCCGGGGTCGGCAGTGATTTCGTGGTCCTCACGTCGGACAATCCCCGCAGCGAAGACCCTTTCTCCATCCTCCATGACGCCTTGCGCGGATTGCAGCAAACGGACGTGGAGTTCACCGTGGAGCCGGACCGGGCGCGCGCCATCGCGCTGGCGGTGCGATTGGCGCGGCCCGGAGACATCGTGCTGATCGCGGGCAAAGGCCATGAAAAGGTCCAGGTCACCGCTGACGGGGCAATGCCGTTCGACGATGTGGAGGTCGCCAGTCAGGCTCTTCAGGCCATGGGGCATAGCGAGCCATTCCGGACGCAGCCAGTGGCCGGGATCGCGGGAGGCGCCGCGTGAAGCTCTCACTGGGGCGTATCGGGGAGTTCCTCTCCGCAAAGGGCGAAATTCCGCGTGACGAGATCGTAAGTGGATATTCCATCGATTCACGCACGCTTAGTCCTGGGGAGCTGTTTTTCGCGGTCAAGGGCGAGCGATTGGACGGCCATGATTTTGTCGAGCAGGCGATCGCCAAGGGCGCTGCCGCCGTCGTTGTTGCGAGCTCACAGGCAGGACGGTTCCACCAGCCGGGTAGATTGTTGCTCGTGGAAGACACGCTTGTGGCCCTGCAAACGCTCGGCGCCTGCGTCCGCCGCGTATGGGGAAAACCGCTGATCGCCGTGACCGGCTCGGCGGGAAAGACCACGACCAAGGAAGCCATTGCCCATCTTCTGGCCACACGGTATCGCGTGCACAAGTCCGTGGGGAACCTCAACAATCATTTTGGGCTGCCGTTACAACTGCTCAAGCTGGAGCCGGAGCACGAGATCGCGGTGATCGAGATGGGCATGAATCACGCGGGTGAGATCGCGGCCCTGGCAAGGATCGCGAAGCCGGATTGCGGCGTGGTGACGTGCGTGGCCCCGGTGCATCTGGAGTTCTTCGGCTCGATCAAGGAGATCGCCCGGGCCAAGTATGAATTGATCGAATCGTTGCCGGCCGGGGGCATCGCGGTACTGAATGCGGATGATGAGTACGTTTCGCAATTCGGGCGTGATTTTCACGGCAAGGTGATCCTTTACGGCATCCAACATCCTGCCGACGTGCGTGCAGAGCAGATTGATGAGCGCGGGACGGAAGGCAGCGCGTTCCAGATCGTGGTCGACGGTGTCCGTGAATCGGCGCGGTTGAAGCTGCTAGGACGACATAACATCCTGAATGCACTGGCGGCGGCAGCCACGGCCCTGCGATACCACGTAACGCCGTCCGAGGTTGCGTCGGCGCTGGCCACACTTCAGCCTGCCGAGAAGCGCGGCGAGGCCCTGATCCTGCGCGGCGCGACCCTCATTAACGACTGCTACAATTCGAATCCAGCGGCGCTGAAAAGCATGGTGTGCGCCTTGCATGGCGTTCCCGCGAAACGGCGGATCGTGGTTGCCGGGGAAATGCTGGAATTGGGGGCCTCCGGAGAGCAATTGCACCGCGAATGCGGCCAATTCATGCAGGGAAAGATCGATCTGCTGATCGGCGTCCGAGGGTTGGCATCGGTCATGGTGGAGGCGGCCCAGCAAGCCGGAGTGAAGGCGGAGTTCGTGGCCACGCCGGAAGAGGCCGGGGGACGCCTGGCGGAGATCTTGCAGGAGAATGATGCGGTGTTGTTGAAGGCGTCGCGCGGTGTCCGGTTGGAACGGGCGCTGGACGAGCTGCGCCGTACGCTTGGGACCGTGGCCACAGAGGCCAAAAACTAGCACCTCAGGAACCTACGCTTGCTCTACTGGCTTCTCTATCAAAAGCTGTTTCCGGTCTTCAGTCCGTTCCGCATCTTCCGCTACCTCACGTTCCGGACGGTGTTCGCGAGCCTGACGGCCCTGTTCATCGCGCTGATCATCGGACCGTATGTGATCCGCAAGCTGCGCGAATTCCAGATCGGACAGTACATCCGCGAGGAAGGGCCGCAGGCCCACCAGAAAAAGGCGGGCACGCCGACCATGGGAGGACTGCTGATCGTGATCGCCATCGTCATCCCGACGCTGTTGTGGGCGGACCTCAGCAACAAGTTTGTGTGGATCGCGGTGCTGGCCACGCTGGCTTTCGGCGCCATCGGCTTCGCCGACGATTACCTGAAGATCACCCATCGCCGCAATCTGGGCCTCACCGGGCGCAGCAAATTGATGTTGCAGTTCCTGGTCGCCTTTCTCGTGGGCATTGCGCTGGTGCTGATGCAAGCGAGGAGTGAATACTCGACGCACATGTTCGTGCCGTTCTTCAAGAGATTCCAGCCGGACATGATCATTCCCGCGCTGGTGGACAATCCCCATACCTGGCTGTTCGCGTTCATCCCCTTTCTATTGTTCGTGGCCCTGGTCCTGGTGGGGTCCACAAACGCCGTGAACCTGACGGATGGGCTGGATGGTCTGGCCATCGGTTGCACGGTGATCTCCGCGGGCGCGCTGACCGTGCTGACCTACGTGAGCGGTCATGCCGTCTTCGCGGAATATCTGGAACTGCCGCGCAGCCCGCAATCGGCGGAACTCACCATCTTCTGCGGGGCCATGGTCGGGGCCAGCATCGGGTTCCTCTGGTACAACGCCCATCCGGCTGAAGTGTTCATGGGCGATGTGGGCGCGCTGGCGCTGGGCGGCGCGATCGGCACGGTCGCGGTGATCATCAAGCAGGAGCTATTGCTGCCATTCATCGGCGGCGTGTTCGTGATCGAAGCGCTGTCCGTGATCCTGCAGGTGGGATCGTACAAGTTGCGCAAGAAGCGGATCTTCAAGATGGCGCCCCTGCATCATCATTTTGAATTACTGGGCTGGTCGGAGTCGAAGGTGATCACGCGGTTCTGGATCGCGTCACTGATCTTTGCCTTGTTTGCCCTGACCACGCTCAAACTGCGTTGAACCGATGGAATTGAAGAACAAACGCGTTCTGGTGGTGGGCCTGGGGAAATCCGGAGTGGCCGCCGCCTTGTTCCTGGAATCGCAGGGGGCGCGCGTGACCGTGTCCGACGCCAAGACCGAGGCCCAACTCGCCACCCATATTCCCGCTTTGCTCGACAAGGGGATAGCGGTCGAGACCGGGCGACACGGGGAACGCACATTCCGGGACCAGGATTTGATCGTGATCAGCCCGGGCGTGCCCCTCGACACGCCGCAGCTGCAACAGGCGCGAACGCTGAATGTGCCGATCATCGGGGAGGTGGAACTGGCGTCGCGATTTCTGCGCGGGCCGGTCATCGCCATCACCGGTTCGAACGGGAAGACCACGACCACGTCTCTGGTAGGCGAGATACTGGTCAAATCAGGACGCAAGGCGCAGGTTGGAGGGAACATCGGCACACCGGTGACGGAAATGATCGCGACTTCCACAGCGGACACATGGAACGTGCTTGAGATCTCCAGCTTTCAACTTGAAACCGTTGAGACGTTCCGTCCGAGGGTCGCTTGCCTGCTCAATATCACCCCCGATCACTTGGACCGGCACGGCAGCCTAGAGGCATACGCGGCGGCCAAGGCCCGAATCTTTGAGTTCCAGACTGCCGGCGACCTGGCCGTCATGAATGCGGAAGACAAGATCTGTTCCGGTCTTGCCGACCGGCTGCGATCGCAGGTGTATTGGTTCGGGCAGAAGGAACGTAGTGGCCGTGGAAGCTTTGTGCGGGGCGCAAGGATCTACTTCCGTGACGATTCGGGAAAAGAGACGGAGGTCATGCCCTTCGAAGAGATCGGCCTGAAGGGCGCCCATAATCTTGAGAACGTGCTGGCCGCGGTGTGCGTTGGGGTCCTGGCAGGGTGCGCGCCGGAGTCCATCCGGGAAGCGGTGCGCGGATTCAAGGCCGTGGAGCACCGACTGGAGCACGTGGCCACCATCGGCGGGGTCGCTTACTACAACGATTCCAAGGCAACGAATGTGGACGCGACCATCAAAGCCCTGGAGTCGTTCCCGGCGAATATCCACCTGATCCTCGGGGGTAAGGACAAGGGAAGCGACTACACCGTGCTGAATCCGTTGTTGAAACAGCGGGTAAAAAAGGTCTATACCATCGGGGCCGCCGCGGAAAAGATCGAGTCCCAGGTCACGGGCGTGCCGATCGAAAGCGCAAAGACCCTTGAACAAGCCGTGCGCATGGCGTCCGAGGCTGCGGTGTCCGGGGATGTGGTTCTGCTGGCGCCTGCATGCGCCAGCTTTGACCAGTTCGACAGTTATGAGCATCGCGGGCGCGTCTTCAAGCAATTGGTAAAGTCGCTGGCGGAGTCAGTGACAACGCATGGCTAAGCGGGTCAGCGCCGATCGCTGGATCTTCGGCTCGGTGGTCCTGCTTGTGTTCCTCGGGCTCATCATGGTGTTCAGCGCGTCCGCGGTGATGGCGAGCGAGCGCTTCGGATCGGCCTACAGTTTTCTGTTTCGCCAGTTCGCCTGGGCCCTGGCCGGTTTCCTGGCCATGCTGATCCTGATGAACGTGGATCACCAAAAACTGAAGCATCCGGCGCTGGTCTTCGGGTTGCTCGGCATCACAGCATTCCTGTTGGTCGCTGTTTTTTTCCTCGACCGAACGCACAATGTGCATCGCTGGGTCCGACTGGGGCCTCTTTCATTCCAGCCGTCGGAATTGGCCAAACCCGCGCTCATATTATTTCTTGCGTATTTTCTGGAGAGCCGGACCAAATCGCTTACCGATCTGCGCAACACTCTGTTGCCGGCGTTGGCGCCGGCGGCGTTGTTTTTCGCGCTGATCGCGGCCCAACCCGACCTTGGTACCGCCCTGATGTGCCTGGCCATCGCTTCCGCGGTGTTGTTCGTCGCCGGATTCCGCTTGCGATACTTCGGATATGCCCTGCTGCCGCTGATCCCCGCGCTGTATTTTCTGGTCTGGCGCGTGCCCTGGCGGAAGGAGCGCATCCTTGCGTTCTTTGATCCGTTCTCGGACCCGCAAGGCCGGGGGTTCCATACCATCCAATCACTGATCGCGGTGGGAACGGGCGGTGTGAGTGGCGCCGGGTTGATGGAAGGGAAGCAAAAGCTTTTCTACCTGCCCGAGCCGCAGACGGATTTCATTTTCGCAGTGATCTCCGAGGAGTTCGGATTGATCGGATCGATCTTCATCGTAGTTCTATTCTTAATATTCTGTCTGCGCGGATTCCGTGTGGCTTTGCGGGCCAAGGACCCGTTCGCCCGGTTGCTTGCGGTGGGGATCACGGCGATGATCGGGATCCAGGCATTCTTCAACATCAGCGTGGTGCTGGCGCTGCTCCCGACCAAAGGCATCCCCTTGCCGTTTCTATCCTATGGCGGCTCATCACTTCTGATTATGCTGGCCAGCGTAGGCGTGCTGCTCAACATCTCGAAGCAGGTGGAGTGACCATGCGCGCGATCCTTGCGGGCGGCGGCACCGGCGGGCATGTGATCCCGGCCATCGCCATCGCGCGCGAATTGCAGGCGCGTTATCACGCAGAGGTACTATTCATCGGCACCCCGCGCGGAATGGAGAACCGCATGGTGCCGGCAGCCGGATTTCCGCTCAAACTGGTGCAGATCGGCGCGCTGAAAAATGTCAGCATCGCGACTCGGCTCAAGACCATGTTTGACCTGCCACGTGCCATCCTTGCCGCGCGGCGCATGATCCTCGGATTCAAGCCAGACGTGGTCATCGGTGTGGGCGGGTATGCGTCGGGGCCGGCTATGGTCGCGGCCATCCAGCGTGGCGTGCCGACCATAGCGTTTGAACCGAATTACGTAGCCGGGTTTGCCAATCGCGTGGTCGCGCGCTGGGTGAAAGGCGCCGCGACGCAATTTGCAGAAACGGCAAAACGTTTTCCCAACGGACAGGTGACCGGCGTTCCGGTCCGTGAAGCATTCTTTTCGATTCACCCCACACCGTGGGCCACGCCCAAGACAGTCTTGATCACCGGCGGATCGCAGGGGTCTCGGCCGATCAATCGCGCGGTGTGGGCGGCGATGGTGGAGCTGAAAAAGTACGTGCCGGACCTGCAAGTGATCCATCAGACCGGAGAAAAGGATGTTGAAGAGGCGCGTGCGGCTTACGCCGAAGCCGGTGTATCTGCAGAGGCCACCGCATTTATCGAAGACATGCCCTCGGCGTTTGCCCACGCGCACGTGGTGATCTGCCGATCCGGTGCGGGAACGGTGGCAGAGGTCGCGGCCGCCGGGCGGGCAGCGATCTTCATTCCTTATCCCCACGCGGCGGACGATCACCAGACCCGCAATGCGGAGGCTCTGGCTGAGCAAGGCGCCGCCGTCCTGCTGCCACAGTCGCAGATGACGCCGCTTCGCCTGGTGCAAGAGGTGCGTGACCTGCTGACCGATGAGGCCCACTGTCGGCAGATGGCGGAGGCGGCGAAACGATGCGGCCTGCCGGGCGCGGCGGCCAAGATCGCGGCCCTGGCCGCGGAAGCCGCGGGAATCAAGTAGCATAGAGACCGGGCGCATATCGCGCCTATTCCAACCATGTTTGCCAAGATCCAGCGCATTCATTTTGTCGGCATCGGCGGCATCGGCATGAGCGGTATCGCCGAAGTCCTGCTGAATCTCGGCTATAAGGTCTCCGGATCGGACTTGAAAGAGTCGGCCATCACCAGCCGGCTGCAACGACTGGGCGCGACGATCGTGATCGGGCATCGCGGAGAGAACGTGCATGGCGCGGAGGTCGTAGTGACCAGTTCGGCCATCGCCAAGGACAATCCCGAGGTCATCGAGGCGCACGCGCACCACATTGCACTGATCCAGCGCGCGGAGATGCTGGCGGAGTTGATGCGGCTGAAATACGGCATTGCGGTTGCGGGCATGCATGGCAAGACCACGACGACCTCGATGGTGGCGTCCGTCCTGGCCGCAGGGGGATTGGACCCGACGGTGGTGGTCGGCGGCCGCGTGGAGGCGATGGACTCGAATGCGCGGCTGGGCAAATCGCAATACCTGGTCGCCGAGGCCGACGAGAGCGACCGCTCCTTCCTCAAACTCTCGCCGATCCTCTCCGTGGTCACGAACCTCGACCTGGAACACACGGACACGTATCGCGACATGGCGGATGTGGAGCAGACGTTCGTCGATTTCCTGGACCGGTTGCCGTTCTATGGCATGGCCGTGGTCTGTAATGATGATGACCGCTTACGCGGGCTTATGCCGCGCATGGCGCGCCGTGTAGTGACGTATGGGCTGAGCGCCGACTCTGATTTCCGCATCGCGCTCCAGCCCGCGTCGAAGAAAGCAGGGGCGCTCGCGCCCTACAGCGCCTTCACGGTCTTGTATAAAAACATGTCTCTTGGAGAATTCCATCTCTATGTGCCGGGCGTCCACAACGTGCTCAATGCCACAGCGGCGATCGCGGTCGGAGTGGGGCTGGACATTCCCGCGGAAACCATCCGAAAGGGACTCGAAGAGTTCAGCGGCGTGGACCGCCGCTTCCAGCTCAAGGGCAGGGTGAATGGCATCAGTGTGATCGACGATTACGGTCATCACCCCACGGAGATCAAAGCCACGCTTGCTGCGGCACGCCAGTGCGGATTCCACCGTGTCCACGTCATCTTCCAGCCGCACCGCTACACGCGTACGCGCGACCTGATGGCCCAGTTTGCCACCGCATTCGGCGATTGCGACACACTGCAGGTGCTGGATATCTACCCAGCAAGCGAAGCCCCTATCGCCGGCGTGACCGGCCAAGCTCTGGCCGCAAAGATCGCAAATGCGCAGTATGCCCGATCCTTCGAAGAAGCGATGGAACGGGTGTCTCGTTCCGCTCAACCGGGAGATATGGTGCTTACATTGGGCGCTGGAAATGTGTCCCAGATTGGCCAAAAGCTGGTCGAAATGCTGCAAAACCCTTCTACTACGAAATAACCTAACTCGTAAATAGTTGAAAACATTATAGTTAACATAAGATTTACCCCGTTCGTTTCGATTGTGTTTTTTCCACTACAATATGTTGCACTCCTGACACGTGGTAAGTGGTAAGAAAGTCTCGCTCCCATGAACCAGATCCTTGTCGTAGACGACGAGCCGGAGATACGAAAGTCGCTCAGCGGCGTGCTTGAAGATGAAGGTTACAAAGTCTCTGCGGTGGGGAGCGCGGAAGACTGTCTTGCCGCACTGAAGAAGAAAGCCTTCGACCTGGTGCTGCTCGATATCTGGTTGCCGGGAATGGACGGCCTGGCCGCACTGGAAGAGATCAAGAAATCGGATGCAGCGCCGGAGGTGATCATCATCAGCGGCCATGGCACGATCGAGAGTGCCGTGAAGGCGACGAAGTTAGGCGCATTCGACTTCATCGAGAAGCCATTCACGCTCGCCAAGTCACTCATCCTGGTGAAAAATGCGCTCGAAGCTCATAAACTCCGGCGCGAGAACCGCGAGCTGAAGACCCAGCAGGCGCGTGGTGAGATCGTGGGCCAGAGCGTGCCGATGAAAGCGTTGCGCCAACAGATCGCCCTGATGGCGCCGACGGACGGGCGAGTGCTGATCTATGGCGAGTCGGGCACCGGCAAGGAGCTGGCAGCGCGCGCCATCCATGCGCAGAGTCCGCGAAAGGACAACCTATTCGTCGAGGTCAATTGCGCTGCCATCCCCGAGGACCTGATCGAGAGCGAGTTGTTCGGACACCGCAAGGGCTCCTTCGCCGGCGCGGCGCACGACAAGGAAGGGAAATTCAAGAAAGCCGACGGCGGGACCCTGTTCCTGGACGAAGTCGGCGACATGAGCCTGAAGACCCAATCGAAGGTTTTGCGCACACTCGATGAGGGCCGATTCACGCCGGTGGGCAGCGACGAACCGGTGTCCGTCGATGCGCGCGTGATCGCAGCCACGAACAAAGACCTGGAAGAGGAGATCGCGCGGGGAAATTTCCGCGAAGACCTCTTTTATCGGCTGAATGTGATCCCTTTCCTTGTGCCGCCCTTACGCGAACGCAAGGAGGACACCCCCCTCCTGGCGCGCCATTTTCTGAAAGAGATATCGGCACAGTACAGCCGCCGGCCCAAAGAGATCACGGACGATGCCATCGACACACTGATGCGCTACGCCTGGCCGGGGAACGTGCGCGAGTTGCGCAACGTGATCGAGCGGGTGGTGATCATGAACCCCACGGCCGGCCGCATCGACCGCAAACACCTGCCCCCACTGGTCTACCGCGAAGGCGGGCGCAAGCCGGCCCCGGAATTCGCCACACTGCATCAAGCGCGGGCCGCGTATGAGCGTGATTACATCCTGAAGAAGCTGGACGAGAGCCACGGCAACGTCAGCCGTACGGCCGAGGTGCTTGGATTGGAGCGAAGCCACCTTTACCGCAAGATGAAGAGCCTGGGGATCTCGGTCAAGGAATAGCTGTTACTGGTTCTGTGCGCCATTGCCGGCGACCGGCAGTTCGACCACGAAGCGGCTTCCCATCGGCTTGTTCTCCTCCACACGCACGGTGCCATGGTGCTCTTCCACGATGCGGCTCACGATGGCCAGGCCCAGCCCGGTGCCGCGGTCCTTGGTGGAGAAATACGGGAGGAAGAGTTTTTCCCGCAGTTCATTCGAGACCCCGTGGCCGGAATCGGCGATGGCGATCTCCACGGTATCTTCTTCCCCCTCCTGCAACAGTGCCGTCGAAATGTGGATCTCCCGCACCAGGGAATCGCGCATGGCCTCCGCAGCGTTGTCCACCAGGTTCGCGACCACGCGCTTGATGCCTTCCGGGTCCGCCATCACCGGCGGCAGGCCTGAAGCCAGATCAGTCTGGACCTGAATACCGTCGAGCCTACCGTTGAACAAGGAAAGCGCGCTCTCCACGATGGCATTGATGTTGGCCGGTTGTGGCTGGGCGGTGGGGAAGCGCGCCAGGGCGGCAAATTCGTCCACCAGCGCGCGAACCGTTTCGACCGCGCTGGATATCGTCTCGGTGCAACTTTGGATCACGCTCAGCGATTCCGGTTCCGGCGCCCCGCGCTCCAGATGCTTGCGGATCCGCTCGGCCGACAGGGCGATGGGCGTGAGCGGGTTTTTGATCTCATGGGCCACCCGTCGCGCCACATCCTGCCAGGCGATCTGCTTTTGCGCCTTCAGAAGATCGCTGAGGTCTTCGAAGACCAGGACATACCCAAGACGCTGACGCCGATGCTGCAAAGGCGCGACGGTCACGTCCACCTGACGTCCCTTTAGTTCCAGCTGGCGCGACGCCGAGCCCATGCGGTCCGCGCGGCGCATGAGCTGCTCCAGTTCCCGGGAAAGCGCCGGGTCCAGGATCGCGGCCAGAGGCGTGCCGCTGGCGACCTCCTCCACACTGAACAGATCCTCAAAGGCGCGGTTGCTGGTCAGCACCTTGCGCTGGGGATCGAGCGAGAGGACGCCGGTCGGGATGTTCTCCAGAATGGTCTCGATCTCGGCGCGCCGTTGTTCGATAGCGGCGTTGGCTTCGGAAAGGGCCACGTTCGTCTCCGCCAGCTCCTTGCCGGCGATCTCGATGTGGCGGCGGTTGTTCTCCAGCTCCGAGGCCATGCGATTGAAGGAGGTGATCAGTTCTCCCAACTCATCGGCGGCTGTGACCTGCACACGGTACTGGAGGTTGCCTTCCGAGATCTCCTTGGTCGCTTCCGCCAAGGCTGCCACCGGCCGGGTGACCAGGCGGGCAACGAAGAGAGACAGCCAGGTGCTGGCGAACAGCATCAGCACGGTAAGAAGGAGGAGGAGTTGCATGTAAAAGCGGCGCACCTGCTTGCGTTGCTGACTGAGTTCGTAATATCGCTTTTGGCTGCTGTCGATGCGGTCGAGCGTGGCCTTGAAGTCGGTGGGCAGGGGCAAAGCCACGATCACGGTCGCCTCTTTGTCCACTGCCGACGCGCCGCCGAGATAATCCACACTGCCAATGCGCATGATCTGTTGCGAGACCGCGCCGGGCGCGGCGGCCAAAGCCAGCAAAGGCCCCCTCTGTGCCTCCCAACCCGCCGGCGGCTTGAATTGACCGGCTATCTTTCCGCCTTTGACGATGATCACAAAACCGCCCTGCAGAGAAGCCGCATGCCGCGACAACTCACTCGAGGCGGCTGCGAGTTCACCGTTTTGCACTGCTTCCCGCACGTCGGGATTTGAGGCCAGGGCGAGAGATTCCGCGCGTGCCCGGTCAGCGGCGTAGGCGGACAGGAGTTGCGCGACCTGAGCCGTGTCATCCCGCAGCTCTTCCACCGGGCGAGAGAACCACTTGTCAATGGTGCGGTTCATCAGCACGTAGGCGAACAGGAACAAGAAGATCGTAGGCAGGAAGCTGAGGACCAAGCCGCCCATCGCCATGCGGGTGCGGAAGCGGGAACCCAAGACTCTCAGCCTGCGCTCAGCCAGCAACTTCAGAAGATTGCGGACAAGCATGAACGAGAGCGCAACGAAGACCAGGAAAATGACCCCGGAAAGGGCAATGAAGACCAGTGTCTGCGCTGGACTCTCCGGCTGGATGAAGCTTAGGTTGAGCGAGGCCTGTGAGAACTGGAGGAAGGCAAGCAAGAGCGCAAGGCTGCCGAGGACGAGAAGCATCGGCCAGCGGGACTTTGGCGGATTGCCGGACTCGGGCACGCTGAGATTATAGTCGCGCGTCGCGGCCGGGTCTGCGAGACAAATGAGAATGGCCGCCGGCAGCATGCCGGCGGCCGAGAAGTTTCGTCGCGCTTACACGAGTTTCGCGGCTTCCTTGTAAGGCCGTCTTTGCGAATCGGCGACGGCTTGATAGGTGATGTGGCCTTTGTAGGTGTTCAGGCCTTCCAACAGACCCGGATCGGACTTCATCGCTTTTTCCGCACCCATATTGGCAAGTCGCATCGCATACGGGAAGGTCGCGTTGGTGAGGCCGAGCGTCGACGTATGCGGCACCGCGCCAGGCATGTTGGTGACGCAGTAGTGCACCACGCCATTCAACGTGTACGCCGGGTCGCTGTGCGTGGTGGGACGCGCGGTCTCGATGCACCCACCCTGATCGATGGCGACGTCCACGATCACCGCGCCCTTCTTCATCTTCTGCACCATGGCCTTGGTGACCAGCTTGGGCGCGGAAGCGCCGGGAATAAGCACACCCCCGACAAGGAGGTCCGCTTCCGCGGCCGCTTTGGCGATGGAGTAGCTGTTGGAAGCCAGCGTGTGCACGCGGCCACCGAAGATGTCGTCCAGTTCGCGCAGCCGGTTGAGACTGATGTCGATGATGGTGGTGCGCGCGCCCATGCCAAGGGCGATCTTGGCCGCATGCGTGCCCACGATGCCGCCGCCGAGGATCACGACCTTGGCGGGCGGAACTCCGGGAATGCCGCCCAGAAGCACGCCGCGTCCGCCTTTTTCCTTTTCGAGATACGATGCGCCCACCTGCACGCTCATTCGGCCGGCGACTTCGGACATCGGAGTGAGCAACGGCAGCGTGCCGGCCTTGTCGGTCACAGTCTCATAGGCGATGCCCGTGACTTTCTTGTCGAGCAATTCCTTGGTGAGGTCGGGGATCGGGGCCAGGTGGAGGTACGTGAACAGGACAAGGTTCGGGCGGAAGAACTTGGGCTCATCCCCGTAGGGCTCCTTCACCTTCACCACCATGTCAGACTTGCGCCAGACTTCGGCCGCGGTGGCGACGATGCGCGCGCCCGCATGCTTGTAGTCCTTGTCCGGCATGGAAGAGCCGGCGCCGGCGCCGGTCTGGACCAGCACTTTGTGGCCGGCATCCACCAGGGCTTTCACGCCGCTGGGCACCATGCCGACCCGATATTCGTTGTCTTTGACTTCTTTGGGAACGCCAATGATCATGCTCATCGTCCTTGTCCTGAGAGAGTCTGTGGTTCAACCGGCGGACTGTGCCGGAGTCACCTGACTTATTCGGTGTCGATCTGGGCCCGCTGTAATTTGTCTGAGTAATCCACGTAGACGGACTTCCACTGTGAGAAGAAATCGATTGCGCCGATGCCGCCTTCGCGATGGCCGTTCCCGGTGGATTTCACTCCACCGAAGGGCAGGTGCACCTCAGCCCCGATGGTGGGCGCGTTCACATAGGTGATCCCGGCGTAAATGTCGCGCACCGCTTTGAAGGCCTTGTTGACGTCGCGCGTGTAAATCGAAGAGGAAAGACCGTAGGGCGTGGAGTTGGCGACTTCAATTGCCTCATCGAAGCTGCCGATCGGGACCACGGTCACGACCGGGCCGAAGATCTCCTCCAGGGCGATACGCATCTTGTAATTGCCGTCGCCGAAGATCGTCGGCTCGAAGAAGTGGCCGCGGGCATGGTCGCCGCTTGTGAGCCGGTTCCCGCCCAGAAGCAACTTGGCGCCATCATTCCTGCCTAATTCCACGTAACGGGCAGAGGTCTCGATCTGTTGTTGATTGATCTGCGGGCCCATCTCCACCGACTCATCGATCCCGTTGCCGACCTTCAGCCTGGAACTGCGCTCCACGAACTTGGAGACGAACTCGTTGTAGACGCCTTTCTGCACCAGCATACGGCTGGCCGCTGTGCAGCGCTGTCCGGTGGTGCCGAAGGCGCCCCAGACCGCGCCTTCCACAGCGAGGTCAACGTTCGCGTCATCCAGAACGATGATGGCGTTCTTGCCGCCCATCTCAAGGGAACAAGGTTTGAAGCTCCGCGCGGCGACCTCACCCACGATGCGGCCCACTTCCGAGGAGCCGGTGAAGCTGATGGCACGCGTATCCGGGTGATTCACGATCGGAGCCCCTGCGTCGGGGCCAAAGCCGGTCACGATGTTGACCACACCCTTGGGCAAGCCTGCCTCGACCAGTGCGCGGACCAGGTTCAGGGTAGAAAGCGGAGTATCCTCCGCGGGCTTGATGACGCAGGTGTTGCCGCAAACCAGGGCCGGGAAGAGTTTCCAGGAAGGGATGGCCATGGGGAAGTTCCACGGCGCGATCATCCCCACCACGCCGATGGGAACGCGCACACACATGGCGAACTTGTTCTGGAGCTCCGAGGTGGTGGTCACGCCGTAAAGGCGGCGTCCCTCACCCGCCATGTAAAAGGCGGTATCGATCGCTTCCTGAACGTCGCCCCGGGTCTCCTTGAGGACCTTGCCCATCTCACGGGTCATGTCCCGTGCGTAGTCTTCTTTGCGCTCTGTGAGGATCTCACCCGCGCGGAATAGTATCTCGGCGCGCTTGGGCGGCGGGGTCAAGCGCCATTTTTCGGCCGCTGCTTTTGCGGACTCGACGGCATCGTCCACGTCCGCTTTCGATGAAGCTGGGAAAATGCCAACGATATCCCTGGTGTCAGCGGGATTCACGTTCTCAAACGTCTGGCCGGAACGGGATTCCACCCACTCTCCGCCGATGAAATTCTTATAGATCTTGGATTGCGCCATGGATAGGGAAACCCTCAGGAATAGGCTCGAAACTAGTCATCGTAACATGTGGAAGCGGGGGCGGCCAACGGCCCCACCGTGCAAAAAGGACCATAACACTCAGGTCCATGAACCAATGGCGGCAACTCGCTTAGCAAATGAGGGTGTTACCGCGAAATGAGCTGTGTTAATCTCAATCCGTTCCATTCACCTGCGAGGTTCTCGGGTAGCCGTGCCGGCCAGACCGCCAGTCCGCAAAAAACGCGAAGGTGGGATCGATGTAGGGTACGTGACCGTCACGTACCGCAGCGTGTTCATGGCCATTTTCGCCGTTCTGTTCCTCGCCGGCGCCATCGCCTATTTCGCATTTCCCAAACAGACCACGGACCTGGCCAATGCGCTCAGTAACCGGATCGGCGCCTGGTACGACAAGGCCATGGCGAACCAGCCGGAAGGCAAGGGCAAGAAGCCCGCCGGCCAGCAGAAGGCCACCTTCACCATGCTGGAAGGCACGGTGAAGGTGAAGAAGAAAGACAGCAATACCTGGGCCACCGCTTCCTATGACCTGCAGTTGGAAAAGGGCGACGTGGTACAGACCAGTTCCGAGGGCATGGCCAAGATCGTTTTTGCCGACCTGACCAACTACACGGTCAAACCTGATTCGCTGATCGTTGTGGAAGACAACTCCACCACCGCGGACGACAAGACCAATGTCGCGGTGCAAGTGACGACGGGAACGGTCGATCTGTCCACCGGAACCTTCTCGCAGGGATCGAAGTCACAAGTGATCATCGCCGGGACCACGGCGGAGTTCGGCGCCGAGGCCCAGGCGAAAGTGGTCAGCGATCCGCGCGGCGGCAACAACGAGATCCTGGTGACCAAAGGCACAGGCGAGATCAATCAGGGCGGGCAGATCGTCAAGCTGGGGTCGTATGAGAAAGTGAGTTTCGATCCGGCCAAGGGCAAGCTGGCCAAGAGCAAGGAAGTGGCGCCGCCGGTGCTGATCGACCCGGCCAATATGCTGCCGGTGTTTGCCAACGGCGAGAAAACCAACGTCAAGTTCTCCTGGACACCGGTGGATGCGTCCCGCGGCTACCATGTCCGGATCGCGCGCAATCCCTATTTCACGCAGATGTTGAAGGACATCAAAGTCGCGACCACGGACTTGACGGTACCGGACATCAGCGAAGGGGCGTACTACTGGTCCGTCCAGTCGCTCGATACGAACGGGCGCGAGTCGCTGGAAAGTGAGCGCAATCGCTTCACGGTGATCCGCCGCAGCACCGGCAGCGAAGTCCCGCTGACCCTGGACGACTTTATCCAACACGGACGGGTGATCGAGGTGAGGGGCAAGACGGACCCCTCGGCCCGGGTGATGGTGAATGGTGGCGAGGTCCCGGCGTTGGGTCCGGACGGGACGTTCCGGTATTACACGCCGCAGTTACCCAACGGGGAGAACCTGATCACGGTGACCGCACAGACCCCTCGGGGCGGCGTCAATACCCTGACGAAGAAGGTCGTAATACAGTAGAATGAAGCCAACGGCTCTGGCTGAGGTCCTGAACTTTCCACAGAAACGCCGCGATCCAGCGGCGCGAATGCTCGAACGGTTTTTCTCCCTGAACGGTGGTCGTAAGAATCTGAGCGTTGGGGCAGACCCCGGGCGGCGAGTCACATGCGCCGCATCATTCGGCTGGTAACCGGCAACACGCAGGGAAGGCGAATCCGCGATACCCATGTCTTCGAACGGCAATCAGAACTCCCGGTTCTTCCAGAACTTCCGCTCGCTCTTCAGCATGTTCTCGAGCGACCTGGCCATCGATCTGGGCACGGCCAACACCTTGGTGTATGCCAAGGGCAAAGGCATCGTGGTCAACGAGCCTTCCATCATCGCGGTCAATAAGCTGACCAATGAAGTGGAAGCCGTGGGCAAAGAAGCCAAAGAGATGCTGGGGCGCACCCCCGGCAATATCGTGGCCATCAAGCCCATGAAAGACGGCGTGATCGCCGACTTCCGCCAGACCGAAAAGATGCTCAACTACTTCATCAAGAAGGCGCACAATCGGCAGATGCTGGTGCACCCGCGCATCATCATCGGGGTGCCTTCGGAGATCACGGAAGTGGAGAAGCGCGCGGTACAGGATTCGGCCTATCGGGCCAAGGCCAGCGAAGTCTACCTGGTGGAACAGGCCATGGTGGCGGCCATCGGCGCCGGGCTGCCCATCACCGAGCCCAGCGGTAACATGGTGGTGGACATCGGCGGCGGGACCACGGACATCGCGGTGATCTCACTGGGCGGCATCGTCTACTCGCGTTCCGTGCGCATGGCCGGCAACCAGATGGACGAGGCCATCATGAATTACCTCAAGCGGAAATATAACCTGCTCATCGGCGAGCGCACCGCCGAACAGATCAAGATCGAGATCGGCAGCGCGTTCTCGCTGGACAAGCCGCTGACCATGGAGATCAAAGGCCGCAACCTGATCGAGGGCGTGCCCAAGACCATCACCATCGAAGACAGCGAGATCCGTGAGGCTCTGAGCGAATGCGTGGGCACCATCATGAACGCGATCCGCGTGGCCCTGGAACGCACGCCGCCGGAGTTGAGCGCGGACATCAGCGATCGCGGCATCGTGCTGACCGGCGGCGGCGCGCTGCTGAAGAACCTGGACAAACGCATCCGCGAGGAGACGGGATTGCCGGTCTCCATTGCCGACGACCCCCTGGCCAGCGTGGTGCTGGGCACGGGCAAGATGCTGACTGACTTCAACCTGCTGCGGCGGATCACGATCTCGTAGCCGGAAAATTTGGTTGCATACCACAGAGGCACGGAGACACAGAGGGTGAGGAACCCGCGATTCTGTGCCTTCCGTGCTTTTCGCATTTGAAACGACAGCGGACCCGAGGAAATGGAAAACTTCTTCAGCCGATACCGGAACGAATGGATCCTGGTGGGCGTGCTGTTTGTACAAGTGATCGCCCTGGCCACTCAGGTCCGCGTCGCCGAAGGACGCGCCGAGGGGGCGGCGAGCGGTTCCACGCCGCTGATCCGCGTGTGGGTGGTGGGCATGTTTGCCCCTTTCCAGCGGATGGCGGCTTCGGCCGGTTCCGGGATTCGACATGCCTGGAGCCACTATTTCTATCTCCGAAATGTGCAGGAAGAGAACCAGGCGCTGAAGCAGGAGCAGGACCGGTTGCGCCTGGAGATGATCCGCCTGCAGCAAGACGCCGAGCAGGGAAGGCGTCTGCAAAGCCTCCTGCAATTCCGGGAGCAATTCATTTCCAGGACACTGGCCGCGCAGGTGATCGGTTCCAGCGGCACGGATTTCTCCAAAGTCATCTATGTGGACCGGGGCTCACGTGACGGTGTGCGCGCAGGCATGGCGGTGATCACGCCCGACGGTGTGGTGGGCAAGATCAGCCGTGCCGACAACTCGGTGTCGCAGGTGATGCTGATCAGCGACCCGCAAAGCGGCGCCGGCGTGCTGCTTGATCGCTTGCGCGTGAATGGCGTGCTCAAAGGAACCGCATCCGGCTACCCCGAGATGCATTACGTGATGTCGGATGAAAAGATCGAAGTGGGCGACAGGATCGTCACGACCGGCGGCGACCGCGTTTTTCCCAAAGGACTGCTGATCGGCACCGTGCAGGCATTTGCGCCGGACAAGGACCGTTTCCCGTTCTACAGCATCCGCATCAAGCCCGCCGTGAACCTAAGTCGGCTGGAAGAGGTACTGATCATCACCGGCTTGGCCGAACGGGAGACCAATTCCGCCGGGACTGCGGATCCGACCTCGCGCCGTGCCGCTGACCTGCTGTCGCAAAAATTGCCGGGCGTGAAACCAAAGGAAACGATCGATAAGAAAGGCGACACCGCAACGGCAGCCGGCGATGATACCTCCGAAAGTGTACCGGAGGGAGTGGACACCGCGCCGCCGCCGCCCGATCCCCTCCCCAAGACAAAATCCGCGCCACAGCAAAAAAACGGGGAGGCTCGACCGCGCTAAGTGGCCCGCTTCTCCATCGTCCGTGAAGGCGTCGAGGTCTATCGATTCTCCTGGATCTCAACCGTTCTTGCTCCTCTGGCCGCGCTCTATGTACAGGCCTCGGTGCCGCGCGTGTTCCCGTTCTTTACGGTTTTCGATTTGCCGCTGATGGTCACCATCTTCTTTTCCCTGGCGCGGCGGAACAAGATCGCCGGAACGGTCACCGGAGCCGGCATCGGCCTGTTGCAGGACGCGCTGACACAATTGCCGCTCGGCTTGTTCGGCATCGCGAAGACGGTGATAGGGTATGCGGCCTCGTCCATCGGGGCGAAAGTGGATGTGGATCAGCCTTATACCCGCATCCTGCTGGTGTTCGGGTTCTACCTTATCCATCGGTTGGTGCTGCAACTAGTGCGCAGCCTGGTACAGATGCCGATGGAGCTAAGCTGGGCCTACGAACTGGGCGCGGCACTCGCAAATGCGCTGGCGGCGATCGTGGTGTTCTGGATGCTGGACAAAGTAAAGATAAGAAAATAGCGGATTGAGACAGGTTGAAACGGAATAAAATCCAAAATGACAGACTGATTCGCCGCCAAGGCGGCCAGTGGTAGATCGAATGATCCTTGCAGGACGCGAAGAAAAGGTCGCACCCACCAAACTGCTGATCGTGCAGTATTCGATCCTGTTTGTGTTCCTCGTGCTCCTTTTTGGGCTCTGGCGGTTGCAGGTGATGCGCCGCGCTGAGTTCTCACAGTTGGCGGAGCAGAACCGTATTCGCACGTTCCCTGTACTCGCGCCGCGGGGAAAGATCCTGGATCGCTACGGACGGTTGATCGTTGACAACTATCCTTCCTTCTCCGCGCTCCTCATCCGGGAGAACGCCCGCGATCTCGACCTCAAGATCACGAAGATCGCCCAGGGCCTGAACTTGAGTGAAGAGGAGATCCGCAAGGCACTGCGGCGGTATGCCGGGCGCAAGAATGAACCCATCATCCTTAAAGAAGACATCACGCCGGACGAACTGGCGTTCATCGAGGCCAACCGCAGCGAGATCCCCGAGCTTGAGACCCTGATGGTGCAACGCCGCCTCTATCCGAAGGACGGATTTGCGGCCCACCTGATCGGCTACGTGGGAGAGATCAGCGAAAGCGACCTCGACCGGCCTCAGTTCGAGCTCTATAACCCGGGAGACATCGTAGGTAAGTTCGGCGTGGAACAGCAGTACAACGACGTGCTGATGGGCAAAGACGGATACCGGCGCTCCGTGGTTGACAGTCGAGGCCGGGAAATCAGCCGGCTGGAGCAGGTGACCCCAGAGCCGGGACAACCGCTGAAGCTGACCATCGACCTTGACCTGCAGATCGCCGCAGAGGAGGCCCTGGAGGGCCACAACGGCGCGATCATCGCCATGGATCCGCGTTCGGGCGAGGTGCTGGCGCTGGTCAGTCGGCCTACGTTCGACCCCAATCACTTCGCCGTACGCATCAGCCGCGACGAGTGGAACAAGCTCATCACCGATCCGGCAAAGCCCCTGATGAACAAAGCCATCCAAGCGCAATTGGCGCCCGGCTCGGTGTTCAAGATCATCATGGCCGTGGCCGGCATGCAGGAGGGGATCGCCGAGGACATGCAGGTGAACTGCGGCGGCGGCAAGAATTTCTACGGACGCCTGTTCAAGTGCTGGATCGCGGCCAAGCACAGTGCGCACGGAATCGTGGACATACGCAAAGCCATCTATCAATCCTGCGATTCGTTCTTTTACACACTGGGCGAGCGGCTGGGGATCGGAAAGATCGCCCAGTACGCGCATGCCTTCGGTCTTGGACAACGCACCGGGATCGATCTGCCCCAGGAAGTCAGCGGCGTCATGCCCTCGGAAGAGTGGAAGATCCGCAACTTCAAACAGAAATGGTATGCGGGTGAGACGATTTCCGTCAGCATCGGCCAGGGCGCGGTGGCCACCACACCGGTGCAATTGGCGCGCGCGATCGGCGGCATCGCCATGGGTGGCAAGATCTACCGGCCGCACGTTGTCGCGCCGTCGGACCTGCCCTCGGGGTTCCGGCACGTGTCAGATGACGGCAATGGGCCGGTCATCGTTCCCATCGATCCGAAGAACTGGGAGATCATCACGGACGCGATGGCGGACGTGGTCAGCCCCATCGGCACGGCCGGCGCCGCGCGTATCCAGAACGTGGATTTCGCCGGCAAGACCGGTTCCGCCCAAGTGGTGAGCAATGATGCCCGCAAAAAGCTCACCGGACACGAATTCAAAGACAATGGCTGGTTCGCCGGGGTAAGTCCGCGGCGTACGCCGGAGATCGTGGTGTGTGCGCTCATCGAGCAGGGTGAGCACGGTTCGTTGGCGGCCCAGGTGGTCTCACAGGTGATCAAGGCGTTTGCGGAGAAGAAACAGAAGCAGGAAACAAAGACTGCAAGTGTGCGCTCAGAGGAGCGGACCGTCGAAGTCGGCGCGCTCTGGAGCCATGTTTCGGAAAATGGAGAATCAACTGGTCTGCAAGGCGGCAAATTCCGCATCACTACCGGCAAGAAGGCCGCGAAGAAGCCGGCCGTAGCAGGGGATTAAATGCGCCGCTTCGCCTCCTATCGCGACTTTGATTGGACCCTCCTGGGATTCGTGTTATTGATCTGCCTCATCGGCATCGTGCAGATCTATAGCGCCAGCGTGACCACCAAGTTCGCGGGTGTGCATACCAAGCAGATCTACTGGGTATTGGCCGGCTTGGTGGCGATGTTCCTTATCAGTTTCATCGACTATCACAAGCTGCTGGAAAACGTACATTGGGCGTACCTGCTGCTGCTCGGTGCGTTGATCGCCGTGCCTGTCATCGGAGTGACCGCGCTTGGGGCAAAGCGCTGGATCCGGCTGCCTGGCGTGGGCCTGTTCCAGCCATCCGAATGGATGAAGCTGGTGCTGATCATCGCTCTGGCACAGTACATCAGCTCCCTGAATCCGCGCGATGTCACCTGGACGGACATCTTCAAGGCTCTGGCCATCGTCGGACTCCCGTTGGCGCTTGTGCTCAAGCAGCCCGACCTTGGCACTTCGCTGACGTTTCTTCCTGCTCTGGGCCTTCTACTGTTTCTGGGAGGGATGAAGCCCAAACAGATCGCGGCCTTCGCCCTTGCGGGGTTGCTGATCGCACCGGTTGTCTGGTTCAAGGGACTCAAGGACTATCAGAAGGACCGCCTGGTCAATTTTGTCCATCCGGAGAACGACCCCAAGGGTTCCGGATACCAGATCCGGCAGTCCTTGATCGCGGTGGGCGCGGGCGGGATCTGGGGCAAGGGGATGGCCCAGGGTTCCCAGACCCAATTGAATTACCTGCCGGTGACCCACACGGATTTCATCTACGCCACGCTGGCGGAGGAACAAGGATTTGTGGGTGCCAGCCTGGTCTTACTGCTATACTTTGTAGTGCTGATGCGGCTGGTCCAAAACGCCCAAATGGCGGCGGACCGCGCTGGCACATTGTTGATCATGGGTATTGCGGCCGTTCTGGTCTTTCATATCCTGGTCAATGTAGGCATGGTTGTGGGCATTATGCCTGTCACCGGTATACCATTACCGCTGATGAGTTATGGCGGCTCATCGGTGATGTTCACGTTCCTGGCGCTGGGCATTGTAATGAACGTCCGCATGCGCCGGTTCGTGAATTAGGAGACGCCAAAACGCCTGCGCAGTGCGCGGCGTTGAAAGTTCGAAAAATCACGTAACGCCCTCCGCGTAAAAGACTTGAGGGCACACCGGCCGGCGCCTCAGGCGGGCTGGAGTGGATCGAGGAAAGTACAAGCTTCATCCGCAGAGTGGTAACGGCCCCTCCTTCGGGAATGTGCGGTCACACTTGCAAAGGGAAGCTTGAACCCGGCGATCTAGGTCGAAGATCCTGAACCTGTTACCTCAAATTCGGGTACCGGCGGATGCAGCCCCAAAGCTGCGGTCCGGACCGCCATCTTCCGCCTTCGCCGGCTTGCCTCGCATCCATCCAGACTGAATCCCGCGCTGTTCCCGGTGCTCTACGGAGCATGAATGTCGAAAGAACTGTTTGTGACCTCGACGCCGCACGAGACCCGTGTGGCCGTGGTCGAAGACGACCAACTGGTTGAGATCTATTACGAGCGCGAGAACGAATACACCCTCGCCGGCTCGATCTATAAAGGCAAAGTCACCCGCGTGCTGCCCGGCATGCAATCCGCCTTCGTAGAGGTGGGCCTGGAGCGCGATGCCTTCCTCTATGTCACCGATTTCACCGAAGAGATCGAAGCCACGGATGACGATCTGGATACCGGCGCGGCCAAGCCGGTAGCCAAACCCTTTGAAAAGAAACCGGAGCGGTCCTTCGAGCGTGGGGGCCGCAGGCCACGTCGTTCAGAACATACGTCAGCGCAGTCTCAGGCCCGGTCAGCCGCGACGCTTCCGCCCGTGGAAGCCGGAAGTAGCGAGGCGATCCAGATCGAAGGTGACTTCACCAGTGAGGATGTCGCGGCGCCTCCCGTAGCCGAGGAAGCAGAAGCGCAACCCACGGATGATGCGGGCACCCGACGCTGGAGAGGCCGTCGCGGACGCCGGCGTGGACGTGGAGGCCGTGGCGGAGACGCTGCGGCATCATCGCCATCGACTGACAGGCAAGAGATTGAGCCGGCGGGACCGCTCGTGGATGAAGCAGAGTTCGAGGAGGCAGAGGCGGCGCCAGTCCCCGAAATCGAGTCCAAGGTAGAGCCTGCGACACCCGAGCCGGTCGTCGAACGGCCGCGCCGGTCGATGCCGGAAAAGATTGTTTTGCCGGGCGAGTCATTGCGCAAGTACGGTGCAGGGCAGGAGAGTGCGCCCGCGGAGCCAGAGAAGCCGAGATCTTCCGCGCGCGCCGCGGCCCCGACTTTCCGGCCCTCCACGGAGATCAGCGATCCAACCGCGTTTTTGTCAGCCGGCCATGGAGTGCTGGCGGGTGAGTCGCTCGCGAAATATCGGAACCGGCCCGCGGAAACCGCGCCGCCGGTCGAACCATCCGCTGCGATCCAAGAGACAGTCGAGAGGCGCGAGGTCCGCGCTGCGTTCGCGCCTGTACTCGCCCCTACGCCTGCCCCTGCGCCGGTTGTTCCGCATCTGGAGGACGAGGAAGAGTACTTTGATCAGACGCACACAGAAGCTGCCTCCAGCCGCGTAGCCGTCGAGGCTCCACCCGCAGGGATCCAGGAAGAGAAGGGCCTGGCCCACGAAGTTCCGCCGCCTGCGCATTCCTCGGCCGCGCACGCATTTGGCGACGGCGTGGTGGAGGAAGAGGAGATCTCGGAAGAGGAAGACGACTCGAGCCATTTTGGCGAGATGCAGGACGAGGCGGAGATCGAGGAACTGGAAGAAGAGATGCTCGAAGCCGATGAGGCCGAGAACAAGGAAGATTTCGTGATCGCCGCCGGCCCGGAGATCGCCGCGGCGTTCGCGGCAAGCCGGGCGGAAGATGTGCAATCCGAGCGGCTGGCCGGGGTCGCGGAAGACGAAGAGACGGATGAAGCAGAAGAAATAGAGGCCGGCGAAGAGGAAACCATCGAGGACGAGGCCGAGTTCGCCCAGGAGGAAGCGGAATCGGATGAGCAGGGCCTGGACCCTGAACATCCGGAGTATGAGGGCAGCGCCGAGTTACGCGCGCCTGCTGCCACCGCCGGGTTCCAGCAAAAGACCGCGGATCGCGGTTTTGACCGCAGCCGCCGGGGACGTGGCGGACGCCGCGTGCGTCGCGTGCCACCCCGCCGCAACTTCTCTCGTGGACCGGTGCCCCAGATCGGCGAGTTGCTGAAGGAAGGCCAGGAGATCCTGGTGCAGATCGCCAAGGAACCGATGGCCAAGAAGGGCGCGCGCATCACCAGTCACATCGCGCTGCCCGGCCGCTTCCTGGTGTACATGCCCACGGTGAACCACACCGGAGTGTCGCGCAAGATCGGTTCGGACGAAGAACGCCGCCGCCTCAAACACATCATGATCAGCGAGAAGGGCGAAGCGCACGGTGGATTCATCGTGCGCACGGCCGCCTCAGGCGCCAGCGAAGAAGACCTGCGCGCCGATATCCGCTTCCTGCTGAACCTGTGGAGCGAGATCAAGGGCCGGGCGGAGTCTTCCAAAGCGCCTGCGCTCATCTATCACGACCTCAACCTGGTGGAACGCATCCTGCGCGACCAGGTGAGCGGTAATTTCGCCGGTATCTGGGTGGACACGGAACAGGAGTATGAGCGCGTGGTGCGGTTCGTAAGCCGCTTCCAGCCGTCATTGGTCAAGCGGGTAAAGCTCTACACCAAAGAGACGCCCTTGTTCGAGCAGTTCGGCATCCAGGACGAGATCAACAAGGCCCTGAAGTCCAAGGTCTGGCTCAAGAGCGGCGGCTACATCGTCATCAATCAGACGGAGGCGCTGGTCGCCATCGACATCAATACCGGCAAATATGTGGGCAAGACCGGGCGCCTGGAAGACACCATCGTCAAGACCAACATCGATGCCATCCAGGAGATCGTGCGCCAGATCCGGCTGCGCGACCTGGGCGGGATCATCATCATCGATTTCATCGACATGGATGAGCGCAAGAACCGGCAGAAAGTCATGCAAGCACTGGAAGAGGCCCTCAAGGCCGACCGCTCGCCGACCAAGGTGCTCCAGTTCAATGATTTCGGTCTGGTGGCCATCACCCGCAAGCGGGTGAAGCAATCACTGGAGCGCACCCTGAGTACGTCCTGCATCTACTGTCAGGGAACGGGAATGATCAAGAGCGTGGCCACCGTCTGCAATGAGATCTACGTGGAACTGCGCAAGATGATCAAGCATCTCGATGGTCACCAGATCATGCTGCGGGTCAACCCGGATGTGGCGAAAGCCCTCAAGGATAACAACGGACGCTGGTTGAATGAGATGGAAGAACTCATCAACCGCACCATCATCGTGAAGAGCGATCCGGCGCAACATCAAGAGCAATTCGAGATCCTCTGATCCCGATCGGAAGAATCATCCAAGCCCGGCCGCGAAGCCGGGCTTGTTTTTTTGCATCTGAGACTTCAACGGCAAAGCTCTAGAGACGTTGGAAGCACACAGTTCTGGAAAGGCGTGATCGAGGTCCTGGTCACGCTCCAATAGCGAGTGGCTGTTTCCGCTGCGCCAAGCCCGGCCCCGGTCGGGCTTTTTCATTGGGACACGCGGTAACGGAAAGGGCGGTTACCAAAGATTAGCGATGAACTTGATGAAAAATGAGGCTATACTCGCGGCGGTAGGTAGGCCAGTTCCCAGGAGGGGTCATGATCCAGCGCATGCGTTCATGCATGTCAGTATTCCTATTTCTTGTGCTTTTCGTCTCGGCAGTATTTTCCCAACAACCTGTGCAGGACACACCGGAGGATTCCACCGTGGCCGTTGGCAAGCCGGCGGCGGGCGTACCGCGGGTGGTGCGCTTCAGTGGCACTCTGCGGGACGTTGCGGGCCAAGCGCTGAGCGGGGACGTGGTGGTGAACCTGCGGATCTATGACGCCCAGGATTCAACCGCGGCCCTTTGGTCGGAATCGCAGACCGTTCGTGCCGATGAGCAAGGACGCTATAGCGTACTGCTGGGCGCGGCGTCGGATGCCGGGCTGCCGGCGGAGCTGTTCGCCAGCGGGGATGCGCGCTGGCTGGAGGTGCAGAGCGCGGATGGAAAAGGCGGGCAGCAACCCCGTGTGATGCTGGTAAGCGTGCCCTATGCGCTGAAGGCGGCGGATGCGGAGACCCTGGGTGGACGTCCGGCCAGCGACTATCAGTTACGGTTGTCGCCATTGCAGGGCGGCGGGGCGAAGACGAGATCGGCGGAAGTGCAAGCGGCCGGCCGGACTCCCGACCCGGCGGTCGCCGTGGATAACGGCGGAGTCAATGGGACGGTCAACCGGGTGACCAAGTGGACCAGCGCGACCAACATCGGCGATTCGCTGCTGTTCGATAACGGGACCAACATCGGCATCGGCACGACATCGCCGGGAAGCAAGCTGCATATCACCGACAGCATCGGGAGTTTCGGGGCGCTCCGCTTGCGCATGCAGAACACCAACGCGGGTGGCTACACGGACATGCTGTTCCAGAACAACACGGGGCTCTACGCGCAGTTCGGCATCTCGGGCTCGACCACCAACAGCGCGTTCGGCATGGGAGTGGGCGCCGCCTATCTACAGGGCGGGGCGACCACAGGGATGGGCACGGTGATCAGCGCGCCCTTCATCCTGGGGACGAACAACCTGGAGCGGATGCGGATCGATGCCGGCGGCAACATCGGCATCGGCATCAATGCGCCGACGGCGCTGCTGCACCTGAATGGGACAGCGGCAGCGGCCGGGGCCATCCGGATGAAGATGCGGAACAACAGCAGCGCGGGTTATACGGACATCCTGATCCAGAACGACACGACCGGGACAGCGCAGTTCGGCATCTCGGGCTCGGCGATCGCGGCGCCCTTCGGGATGGGAGTGGGCGCGGCGTATCTGCAGGGCGGGGCGACGACGGGGATGGGGACGGTGATCAGCGCGCCGTTCATCCTGGGCACCAACAACGTGGAGAGGATGCGGATCGATGCCACCGGCAATGTCGGTATCGGCACGAACGCACCCAGCACTCGGCTGACAGTGAACGACGCTACAGGGTTCGGTGTCCGGCTGCGTTCCGGCGGCGCCAGCAACAACACCAGCTATGTCATCGGGCGGACGGCGGACGAAGGCATCCTGGCGATCGCAGGCGTGGCCGGGAATTATGTGGCGGGTTCATCGGCAGGAGACGTGATCCTGGCCACGAATGCCTCCCGGTTGCTCTTTGGCACCGGCTCGATCGCTCAGAACGGTACGGCCCGGATGGTGGTGGACAACGCGACGGGACGGGTCGGGATCGGGACTTTGACCCCGTCCACGACCTTAGATGTTTCGGGCATTGTCCGCTCGAGTACGGGTGGATTCAAGTTCCCGGATGCGACGACACAACTGACAGGTATACCCTCCTGCAATTTGAATGAGATCCCGAAGTGGACAGGGGCTGCCTGGGGTTGTTCGACCGATGCGACCACCGGCGGGGGTATCAGCGTGCCCTTGAATCTTGCCGGGAGCACGGCGAGTGCGATCATCAGCGGAACGCAGAACAATTCTGTGTTGCTCCTGTCGGACCCAACATTCGCCTTTGCGCAGACATCGATCCCGGCCGGAGTGGTCGGAATCGCGACAGCAACGGCGAACACGGCGGTGGGAGTGGCGGGGTTCACCAGTACTCCCAATGCACCCGGTGTGGTCGGATGGAACGGGGCCACCGGCAATTTGAACGGTGGTGATGCGCAAGGCGTACTCGGGATCGTTGACAATCCGGCCGGCATTGGAGTCTCCGGCGAAGCCCATGCGAGCACGGGGACTGCGTTCGGCGTTAAAGGCTCGACCAGGAGCCCGGATGGGATAGGGGTCAAAGGAGCAGTGGATTCGAGCGATGCGGGAGGCGGCATAGGAGTGAAGGGGGAATCCGGCGCGGTCAGCGGCATCGGCGTGAGAGGCGAGGTGAACGGGACCACCGCGACCGGCCTGTACAGCTTCGTCGGCAATGGCGGGACGGGGTTGGAGGTCGAGTTCTTCGGGACCGGAAACCTCATCCACGCCACTTCGGCGGGTCAGGAAAAATTCAAGGTGGATAGTCAGGGTGATGTCACGATGAATACTCTTACAGTGTCGGGAGGGACGCAAAGCACATTTGCCGGCGGGTTGCAGGTACAGACTTTGACCTCTCAGACCCCGATCCAGGTGAGCGGAGCGGCAACCAGTTTCTTCGCGGGCAGTCTTTCGGTCGGCGGCACCCTTTCCAAAGGTGCGGGTTCGTTCAAGATCGACCACCCGCTCGATCCGGCGCGCAAGTATCTGTACCACTCGTTCGTGGAATCGCCGGACATGATGAACATCTACAACGGCGTGGTCACGCTGGATGCAAAGGGACGCGCCTGGATCGACCTGCCGGAGTGGTTCGAGGCGCTCAATCGTGACTTCCGCTATCAATTGACCGCGCTAGGACGGCCCGCGCCAAATCTATACGTGGCAAGAGAAGTGGCGCACAACCGTTTCCAGATCGCCGGAGGACGCCCGAATGCAAGGGTCTCATGGCAAGTGACGGGAATCCGGCACGACGCCTACGCGGATGCGAATCGCATCCGTGTCGAAGAGACCAAACCTCCGGCCGAGCAGGGCACGTACTTGCATCCTGAGTTATTCGCGCCGAGGAAAGAATCAGTACAGAATGCCGGAAGATCAAGGACAGCAGCTCATTCGTCCTTAGGAAAGAAATAGTCCGCGGCAGCGTCGCATCAGGCCCGGCTTCGGCCGGGCTTTTTCTTGCGTTGCGAAGCGCAAGGAATCGTCTTACAATTCGCGCCGTAGCCGGGCCCTCGCTGCCAGGAGGAACCTTCCATGACCCGATTCACGGGCGGCCTGATGCAAGTGGTGCTAGTGCCTGTCTGCCTGCTGGTGCTGGCGCTGTCGTTCGCCGTCGGATTGAGCGGCATCAACAATCACGATTGGATCTTCATTGCCCTGAGTCTGGCGGGCGTGGTGGTCTTTGCCGGGCTGGTGCGGCTGATGCTGCTGCTGGAAGCAAGCAAGAAATAGCGGCGGCTACTTCTTCAGGTTCACCCATTCATATCCGAACCGCCCTTTGATGCAGAGGTGTCCGTTGGTCACGCTGTGATCGAGCGGGGAAGTGATCTTCACGATCTGCTGCTCCTGAACGTGCACCGTGAGCTGGCAGCCGACGCCGCAATATGGGCAGATCGTGTCCGTTTGCGACTGCTTTTTCTCGTCCCATGTGCCGGCTTGGCGCATGTCATGCTCGCTCTTGAACATCAACGCGCCGGTGGGACACACGCCGATGCAGTTCCCGCAATAGACGCACGCGGAGTCGGGCAGGGTCACATTGAACTCGGTGGAGATGCGGGCGTTGAACCCGCGTCCGGCGACTGCGATGGCAAATGTGTTCTGCGCGTCCACGCCGCAGGCCTCCACGCACTTATAGCAGAGGATGCATTTGCCGTAGTCGCGCACATACAGATCATTGTCCACCTTCACCGGTTGGGCCACGGTTTCCGCGTGCACGCCATCTGCGGCATGATGGTGGCCCGGCTGGATCTGATCGCGTTCCCCCGCCTTCGCCGGACTTCCCGTCGGGCCAAAGCGCTCCGGCGCAGCGTCATACCGCTGCATGTACTCCTTGAACTGCGGCGCGGTGGAAACATCGACCGAGGAAGCCAGTAGCTCGAGGACGAGCTTGCGGCTGGTGCGCACACGCTCAGAA
Source organism: Terriglobales bacterium (assembly GCA_016185365.1). GTDB lineage: Bacteria > Acidobacteriota > Terriglobia > Terriglobales > Acidobacteriaceae > DSPA01. The sequence continues at coordinate 102,500 of JACPNP010000028.1, read as the reverse complement.
TCCGTTTGCACCTTCATCCCCGGTTCGACCTTGCGCGAACAAGCCGGAACCAATGTCCGGGAGTTCTCCAACTCGACCACGCATATTCGGCACACATTCACAGGAGTGAGATTCTCGAGATAACAAAGGGTGGGCGTCTCAATACCCACTGTGCGCGCCGCTTCGAGCAATGTGGAGCCTTCCGGGACTGAAGCCGGCTTGCCGTCGATGGTGATCTCCACCAGCCGCTTGGGCCGTTCCGGAGGGAAGATGGGCAGCGGGCCACGCGGGATCGGGATCTTCATGTCCGGCGCCTTGGGCGGCGTGCTCATCGCTTCTCCTCGAAGATAGGGAATTTCGCTAATGCCGATTCGATGGCGCTGGAGGCGGTCTGGCCCAGGCCGCAGATAGAAGCGTCCCGCATGACCTGGCCCACTTCCTTGAGCAGGACCAGCTCCTGCTTCATCCCGCCGATCGTCTTACCGGAGGCCATACGAGCAAGCAGCTCCTCTTGGCGCACCGTTCCCACCCGGCAAGGCACACACTGACCACAGGATTCGTCGCGGAAGAAGCCGGCGATGCGCCGCAATATTTGTTTGAGGTCGACGGAATCGTCGAACGGCATGATCACGGCGGATCCGAGCGTCGCGCCGATGGCGCGCAACCCTTCAAACGTAAGCGGCACATCCATGTCCTTCGGGCCGACGAATGCGCCGGCCGCGCCTCCCAGAAGAATGGCCTGCGCTTTTCCGGTGCCGCCGATACCGCCGGCCAAGTCCAGCAACTGCCGCAACGTGATCCCGAATGGCGCCTCGTACACCCCGGGCGTGTTGACGTGGCCGGAGACGCAAAACAACTTCGGCCCGGTCGATTTCTCGGTGCCGATGGTGGCGAACGCTTTGCCGCCTTCGATGAGGATCTGCGGAAGGTTGACCAGCGTCTCGACGTTGTTGATGACTGTCGGCTTGCCGAAGAGACCGACTTGCGTTGGGAAAGGCGGCTTATTGCGCGGCTCGCCACGATGGCCTTCGATGGAGTTCATCAGCGCCGTTTCTTCGCCGCAGATGTAGGCCCCCGCGCCCCGGCGTAGCTCGATGTCGAAGTCGAACCCGCTGCCCAGTATGTTCTTGCCCAGGAATCCGCGGTTGCGGCACTGTTGCAAGACGTGTTCCAGTCGGCTCGTGGCCAGTGGATATTCGCCGCGAATATACAAGTAGCCGTGCGAGCACTCGGTGGCGTAAGCACAGATGATCATGGATTCGACCAATGCGTACGGGTCGCCTTCCATGATCACGCGGTCTTTGAACGTACCCGGCTCGGATTCGTCGGCATTGCAGATCAGATAGCGGGGCAGAGGCGCGCTGCGCACGCCGCTCCACTTCATGCCGGTGGGAAAGGCGGCCCCGCCGCGGCCGACCAGCTTGGATTCCGTGACCTCACGGATGACCTCGAGCGCGCCCATCTCCAGGGCCCGGCGCAGCGCGAGGAAGCCGCCACTGGCCCGGTAGGCGTCCAGACTTGTGGGGTCGACCGTGCCGATCCGCTTCAACAGTCGCAGTCCTGATTGGCCGGCTTGCGGAACTGAGATAGCAAGGGCCGGTTGCTTGATCGTCGCGCCTCGAAGCGCGGATCTGACGTCCGGCGCGGTCGCCGGCGCAATCACGTGTTCGCTCGTTTTCTCTCCGGCTGTGATCGCCAGCGCGGCTGGGGCGCGTTCGCACACGCCAAGACACGGGCTGCGATGCCAGGTCGCGGAACCATCCTTGCTCGACCCGGCAGGCCCGAACTCTTTTTCCATCTGCCGGCAGAGTGTTTCCGCGCCTCGGACTTGGCAGGCGATGTCGTCACAGATGTGAACGACGGTCTTCGGCCGGGGGCGGGTGGCAAACAGCGCATAGAAATCAGCCACACCATAGGCCTCTGCCGGCGCGACGTGAAGTTGCTGACATGCGTGATTCAATGCGCCTTCGCTGATCCAACCCACGCGGTCCTGGATGGCGTGCAAGACCGGAAGAAGGAATTGACGGCGGGATCCGTTCAGCGACACAGTGGCCAGGCAAGCGTCCACGGCGGCTCTTTCTTCCGCAGTCGCCTCGGCTGTCGTGAAGTGGAGGTCCATGCGTGGTCAGTTGGCCCTAGTTGGAGACCGCGGCCTCCGCTTCCTGCTTCTTTTTCATGCTCACCTTTTCCACGCGGATGGCGGTGGCTTTGAATTCGGACACGCCGGATTTCGGATCGATGGCGTCAATGGTGAGCTCATTCGTAGCCACTTGATCGGGGAAATGAAGCGTCATGAACGCCAACCCTGGCTTCAAGCCGGGGTCCACGCGCACTGGCGCCTCGACCGCGCCCCTGCGGGAGACGATCCGGACCATGTCACCTTCGTTCAGACCCATGCGCTGAAGGTCTTCCGGTGAGAGATCAAGCGTCTCGCCCCAGCGCAGAGGAGAAGCATAGTGCATGGTCTGGACGCCGGTGTTATAGGAATCAAGCCGTCGTCCAGTCGTCAGCCGGATAGGGAAGTCCTTGTCCAGTAGATCCACCGGTGGATCATGCTGCACCGGACTGAACGGCGCCAGCGGCCCGATGATCGGACGCTCCCACAACCGGGCGTGCAAATATTGTTCGCCGGGATGGGTTTCGTCATAGCACGGCCATTGCAGCCCGCCGGACTTCTCCAACCGTTCGTAACTCATGCCGGCATGCATTGGACTCAAGGTGCGTAATTCATTCCACAACTCTTCAGCGGAGGGATGTCCCAGGCTGTGGCCGAGGCGATCGGCCAGATCGCAAAGGATGGTCATGTCATCGCGCACACCCTCGGGCGGATTCTTGGCGCGGCGCACGCGCTGCACCCGACGCTCGCTGTTGGTCACAGTGCCTTCAGACTCGACCCAGCCTGCGGCGGCAGGAAAGACCACGGTGGCGAGTTCGGCAGTCTGGGTGAGCAGCATGTCCTGTACGACCAGGCACTCGAGCCCCTTCAGCAGTTTCATACAGCGGTGCTGGTCCGATTCCGAGTTGGCCGGGTTCTCGCCGATCACATATAGAGCTGTCAACTCGCCATGTTCCATCGCATCGAACATCCCGCTCAAGTGCCAGCCGCGCTGGGCGGGGATCTTCACGCCGTAGGCCTTTTCGAACTTGGCGCGAAGCTCGTCATTCTCCACGTGTTGAAACCCGGTCAGCCGGTCGGGGATGGCGCCCATGTCGCCCCCGCCCTGCACGTTGTTCTGCCCACGCAGGGGATTCAGCCCCGAGCCGTATCGCCCAACATGGCCGGTCAAGAGGCCCAGGTTGATCAGCGATAGCACATTGTCCACGCCGTTATGGTGTTCGGTGATTCCCAGGGTCCAGCAGATCTGGGCGCGATCGGCGCGCGCGTAGGCATGCGCCAGCTCGCGGACCAGCTCCCGGGCAACACCGCACTCTTTCTCCGCGTACTCCAGGGTGAATGGCTCGACGTAGGCCTGGTACTCCTCGAAGCCGCTAGTCGCATTCTCGATGAAACTTCTGTTCTCCAGGCCATTGGCGATGATTTCCCGGGCGATGGCGTGGGAGAGCGCGATGTCCGTGCCCACATGCAAGCCCAGCCATTTCTCTCCCCACTGGGCAGACTCCGTCCTGCGAGGGTCCACCACATAGAGCTTCGCCCCATTGCGGATCCCTTTCAGCACGTGGTGGAAGAAGATGGGATGCGCCGCCCGGGCATTGCTGCCCCAGAGGACGATCAAATCCGTATCTTCGATCTCACGATACGAGCTGGTGCCACCGCCTGCTCCAAAGACCGTCGCCAGACCGACGACGCTGGGAGCGTGTCAAGTGCGGTTGCAACTATCGATATTGTTGCTGCCGATCACCGCCCGGGCGAACTTCTGCGCCAGGTAGTTCATCTCGTTGGTCGTCTTCGAGCAGCTGAACATGCCGAAGGTCCGCGGACCGTGTTTTTCCACGGCGGTGCGGAACCCCTGCGCGGCACGGTCTAGCGCTTCGTCCCAGGTCGCGGGACGAAGCCGGCCGTTCTCCCTGACCAGCGGAGTGGTGATGCGGCTGTTGCGCGTTGTCATAGGTGCTTCCGGTGTGACGCAAACATGATACACCGGGAGGATTCCGGAGAGAGATGCTTGCTCAGGGCGGGAGACAGTACTTACAGCTCTCGACGCCCTTCCATCGCTTTTGACATCGTCACTTCATCGGCATATTCGATGTCACTCCCGGCGGGGATGCCGGTGGCGATGCGGGTGATCTTCACACTTCCGTGCTTGCGCAACAGTCCGGTGAGGTAATGCGCCGTGGCTTCGCCTTCGACCGTCGGATTGGTGGCCAGGATCACCTCTTCCACATCGCCCGAGTCCAGACGTTTCGTCAGATTCCCGATGCGCAGATGTTCCGGCCCCACGCCGTGCAGCGGTGAGATCGCGCCATGAAGAACATGATAAACACCGTTGAAACTCTTCGTTTTTTCGATGGCGGCGATGTTCGTGGGCTCTTCCACCACGCAGATCATGCGCTGATTGCGGGTGGGGCTGGCGCAGTAGACGCAGGGCTCCACGTCCGTGATGTTGTTGCAGAGGGAACAAAGATGAAGGCTGGCCTTGAGATCCTGTATGGCGGCGGATAGTGCGCCGGCATCCTCTTCGCTCGAGCGGAGAATGTGGAACGCGAGCCTTTGCGCGCTCTTGTTGCCCACACCGGGCAGCTTCTTCAGTTCGGCGATCAATTGGGCCATGGGTTCCGCGAACTTGGCCATCACATCCCCATTCCCTTCTTGCCCAGCAGGCCGCCGACGCTGGCCTGCATCGCGTCGTCAACTTTACGGTTCGCTTCATTCACGGCCGCGGTCACCAGGTCCTGCAACATCTCCACGTCGCCTGTCTTAACCACATCCGGCTCAATCTTGATGCTCAGGATCTGCTTTTGTCCGTTCATGCGCACGGTGACAGTCCCGCCTCCGGCCGAGGCTTCGACCACGGTGGATTGCATCTGTTTTTGCAGCTCTTGCGCCTTCTGCTGCGCCTGGGCCACCATCTGCTGCATCTGCTTCATGTCCATCTCGATCAGTCCTTGTCCTGATGGTCGATCACGGTACGGATCTCCGCGCTGAACTTCTCCTGCGTTCCAGAGCATCGAGCACCTGCCCGCGCAATGACAGAAGATCGACCGGGCCATTGGAAACAGATCCGGCCAGCTTCGACTCCACCACCGCCAAAACAGTCGCCGTGGCCACGGCTTTGGCGACGACCACCGGATCCGCTGATACTTGTGCGTTTGCGCCGCCACTGGAAGACATCTCCGGCGCGGACCGGCCCTTGCGCACGCGGTCCGATTCGAACAGGGACGGCTCACCCGCCGCGCTCCGCGCCGCCGGAGGTGACGCAGGACGTGGCAACGGCGCCGCAGTCCGCGGCTGTGGATTGACGTGCCCGGGCTGCTGGCTCAACAATTCTTCGATCGGCAACAGGCGCTGGGCGTGGACCATCTTCAGGATGCCCAACTCCAGATGGAACCGTTGTTCCTGCTTGTATCCGAGTTCCTCGTGAGTGCGGAGTGCGATCTGCAGGAACCGGGCCAGATCCTCCTCGGAGAATTGGGCCGCGCTCCGCGCCACCCGCGCGCGTTCGTCGCGGGAGATCTGCAACAGCGGCGACTCCGCGCCACTGATCTTTGCGACCACCACATTGCGCAGGAAGCGCACCAACTGGCGGGCGAAGTGCGCCGGGCTTTGCCCTTCGGTCACCAGCTTGTCCACGATGGAGAGCGCCTCCTGGCTGGAGTTGCGGGCCACGGTGTCGAGAAGTCCTTCCAAGATCTCGGTCGAGACCGAGCCGACCAGCCCGCGCACCTGCTCCGCCGTCAGACGGCCCTCGCCGGTACCGGCGATGGCCTGGTCGAGGATGGACAACGCGTCGCGCATCGAACCGTCGCCTGCCTCCGCCAGCACCGCGACAGCGTCCTCATCGGCCTGGATGCCTTCCTGGCTTGCAATCTCCTTCAGCTGACCGACGATGTCATCGAAGCGCACCGCATGGAAACTGAAATGCTGGCAGCGCGAGCGGATGGTCTGGGGGATGTCCTCAGGCTGGGTGGTGCACATCATGAAAATAATGTGTGACGGAGGCTCTTCCAGGGTCTTGAGCAGGGCATTGAATGCGGCGTCCGTGATCTGGTGGGCCTCGTCCAGGATCAGGATCTTGAACCGGTCGCGGGCAGGACGGTAACGGGCGGCTTCGCGGAGCTCGCGGATCTCATCGATACCGCGGTTGGTGGCGGCATCGATCTCCAGCACGTCCACGGCGTTGCCGGCCCGGATCTCGGTGCAGCTCTCGCAGACGCCGCACGGCTCCGCCACCGGGTCCGCCGCGCCGCGGCAGTTCAGGGCCATGGCCAGGATGCGCGCGATTGTGGTCTTGCCGATCCCCCGGTGTCCGCTAAAGATGTACCCGTGTGCGATCCGCTTTTGCTCGATGGCGTTCTTAAGCGTACGGGTGACATGGTCCTGGCCGATCACTTCGGAGAACCGCTGCGGACGGTACTTGCGGGCCAGGACGGTATAACTCATGACCGCTCAATTATAGAGGAAGGGTTTTGTGCGCGCGGCGGCTCCGGTCCACGCCTGTGGAAGACGTGCGCGGGGACGCACACTTGCATTCCGGCGCATCTCCGATTACCCTACCGCACTATGACGCTGACGTTACACAAGCGCCAAGTCAACAGGGTGACCATCGTCGACCTGAAAGGACGCGTCGTCTTTGGCGCCGAATGCACCAGCCTGCGCACCGAGCTCAAAGACCTGATCTCCACCGCGGACGGTCCCTTCGTTCTCAACCTGCAGGAGGTTTCCTATATCGACAGCGGAGGCGTCGGGTGCCTGGTTGGCTTGTTCACCTCGGCCAAGTCGACCAATAAGGAGATGAGGTTCGCCTGCGCCAATGACAAGGTGATGCACGTGCTCCGGATCACCAAGTTGCTGCCTATCCTGGGCATGCACACGGACGAAGCCTCCGCCGTTGCTTCCTGCGCCAAGAATTAGATAAGGTTCAGCGAACGCTGACCGTTTGTGGGTCGTTGGGCTTGGAAGCCTTCCTGCGCCGGATGAGTTCGTCTTCGCCATACATCGTGCCCCGGCACCCGGGCGCGCCGCAGTAGCACGGCGCCAGGTCACTCTCATCCCCGTCATAGAGGTTGTAATCGTAGGTCAGTTCTTCTCCGGCGCGGATCGCGCGCAGGGCGATGATCCACACCTGCTCGTCGACCTCATCCGCTTCGCAATTCGCGGCGCAACTGTGATTGATGAAAGCGGCCACGCCGGTGCCGTCAATGACGGTGGGGCTGTTGGTCAGACCGAAGAGATAGGTCTCGTCGCGCTCGGAATATCGGGATCCGGCGTCGTCTTCGGAAATGCGCGGACCGGTGTATTCGACGATCCGGGCGCCCACGGGAATGCCTGTCGTCGTGAAAACGCCGATGGCGTGTATATCAGATGTACGAACGATCAGGCCCATGGCTGGAGGGTGCAGTCTCCAGTATAGCGAAGCCGATTCCCGGCTCAACGGGTCAAGTCTGGCTGGCGCACGGCGCCTCGCGGCGCGCCTCCCTGTCTTTCATATTCGGCTCACAGACTTAGACCAGTCCCGGAGAAAATGGTTAGCGGCCCTTTACCAGCGGAGGCGAACAGTCAAGAGGCCATTGACCGGTGCTCCCGGAAGGATCTGATTATTATTGTTGGCGCTCTCGATGTAGCGGACATTGCCAATGTTCCGCAGGTTCAGGGCCACGTCATAACGCGCCTTGCGGTAGTACACGGTGGCGTCCACCCTGGTGTAGCCGGGTAATCTCACGGCATTGTCATTGGCCGCGTAACGAAAATCGTTATAGGTCACGCCGCCCCCGAATCCAAAGCCATTCGCGAAGGAATACGTGGACCAAAGGTTCATGCTATGCGGCGCCACCAGCCCGATGCGCTTGCCTTTGGTGAGGTCGTTCGCCTTGACCACGCGAGAGTCCAAATAGGCGTAGCCTCCGAAAATCTCCAGGCGGCGAAGGGGGCTTCCGGAAAAACTGATCTCCACGCCATTGGTCCGTTGTTGTCCGGAGAGCACAAGCTTGGTCGAGTCATTCGGGTCCACGGTCTTGACGTTGCTTCGATTCAGCCGGAACACGGAGAGCGTGGTCGATAAGCGACTGCCGAAGAAGTCGAGTTTCGTCCCGGCTTCGAGGTTGGTCGTAGTCTCCGGCTTCAATTGCTCATTATTGACGGCCAGGGAAAGGCCGTCGCCGGAAGGTTGGAAGGAGCGGCTGATGCTCACGTAGATCGCCGACCAAAGTGTCGGTTGGTACACCACTCCAGCCCGCGGGCTCCAGGCCCGGTCGATGCGACGCAAATCCACGTTCGATGGATTGCGGTCATCCAGACGCTGGCGGTAGTGGTCGTAGCGAGTGCCGACGGTCGCCTTCCATTTCGGACTGAAAGTGATCTGGTCCTGGACGTAGACACCCGCCACCGTGCCTTGAAATGTGTTGTTTGTCGCCGGGCTCGAAGAATAGACCGGTTGCGTCAGGACGGGGTCCACCAGGTCCACGTTGGATGCGACGCCATTGAATCTCAGCGTACCCCGCGACTGCGCGCCGTATTCCAGGCCGAACAATAGCTCATGCTGGACGCCGAAGGTAGCGGCTTTGGACAACAATTCGGTCTGGTTGAAATAGTTTTCCTGCCCGGACTTTACGTCGTATTGCTGGCGCCGGACGGTCCCGTTCGCGGCGATGCCATTCGGCTGGGTGCTGCTGAAGAGATTGTCATACGTGGTATGCCGGAAATTGTTGCGCAACGTGAACCGCTGGAACCGGTGCTCCGCCGAGAGGCTTTGCGCGTTCACGCGATTACGCAAGAAATCATCCTGCGGATAGCCGTAATACGTGTGCAAGTCCACGTCCGCCGGCTTGCCTTGGAACGAGGGGATGCCACGGTCCGGCAGCCTGTGGTCGAACAGATATTCGAATTGGACGAGCACCTGGGTGCGGTCCCCCGGTTTCCACAAGACAGCGGGTGCAAGGTTGTAGCGATCAAGGAAGGAACCCTGGCGGAACGTGGCCGAATCTTCCCAGGCCCCGGTCAGGCGGAATGCGAGATCCTGACCGGTAAATCCCTTGTCCAGATCGAGGCTCGTCCGTTTCGCGCCATAGCTCCCGAAGCTCGTGGCGATCTCAAAGAGTGTCGGCATCTCAAATTCCGGCTTCTTGGTGACGCGATTGATCACGCCTCCGGCTGAGCCCCGGCCATACAGGGCCGCCGCCGGCCCCTTCATCACCTCGATGCGCTCCAGCCCGGAAAGGTCCCGGTAGTACGGCGCATCGTCACGCACGCCGTCCACATACTGGTCATTGTTCGCGCTAAATCCGCGGATCAGGACCTGATCGCGCCGGCCTTCGCCAAGGTGCGGGCTGACCGCCGGGACATTCCGCAGGACGTCCTGCATCGAGGTCGCTGCCTGGGAGCGGATCATCTCGTTATTCACCACCGTTACCGCCTGGGGCACATCGCGCAGGGGGATGTTGGTCTTGGTGGCCGTGGTCGCCTGCGATTCAGAATAGATCGCTTCGGCCGTCACTGTGACGCTCTCGGTCACGGTTGCGGTCGCCAATTCGAAGGAGGCCACGATGGCCTTTCCGTTCGCCACCACGATCTGCTGCGTCTGGCTGGCCAGGCCGCGGAAGTCCACGCGCAACTGATAGGCGCCGGACGCAACATTGTCGATGCGGAAATGGCCGGCTTCGTCCGTGGTGGTGCTGCGCAGGGTCTTGCCTTTCGCATCCAGCAAATGCACTTTGGCCCCGGACACGACCGCCTTGGTCTGGTCCGCCACCGTGCCTTCGAGGGTCACAAGTTCCTGCGGTGTGGGAGAGGAGTAGGCAGCGCTGATCAGAGACGCTGCGGCAAGGACGATCACCACGATTCTTCGCATCGGACTGGAAATACCTTTCATGTTGTTTAGGCGGCCTCCACCGCTTCGGACGCGGGACCGGCGACGAGCGCGGCCTGATACGTAGGCTCGTTGCCCGCGATGGTGCGCTTCCACCACAGGCGGAAGCCGCTGAAGAACAGAATGGACGGCGCGACGCCGACCACCACCCAAAGCAGGCGCAGTCCCAATCCCCCTGCTTCGCCGGAGTGTATGGGAGTGAAACTTTCGAGAAAACGGACCGCGGAGGGCCTGGCGGCCGCCAGATCTACACGCAACACTTCGCCACTCGCCGGATCGAGGAATGCCACATCGCTGCCGATGCGGCGCAAGTCGCCATCCTTCCGCAGCCGGACGCTTATCGCTTCCCCAGGCTTGGAGGGAAACCGGACCACAGTGACTGCGGCGCCCGAATCGGCCAGTGCGGCCTGGGTGACGATGCGGTCGATCGAAGCGAGGGAGCCCGGCACAACGGGGTCCACCAAAGGCGGTCGCGCCTGCGCTTTCTGGGACAGGAGCGCCAGCGCGGTTTTTGTATAGCTCTCGCGCCAGGTGAAATAGGTGGAGGTGAAGGCGATCACACCCAGGAGCAGTGCGCTAGCGAAGCCGACTGTATTGTGGATCGTCCATGCAGTGCGCCTGCGCACTGTGGCGTGACGCACCATGGTGGCCTTGGCGAAGACGTGGCCACGGCCCGGCCACCAGAGCAGGGAGCCGGTCAGACAAAGGGCGGTCAGCAGCGCTCCGATGACTCCGGTCGCGACCCGTCCATTCCGGCCGGCGAACAGATCATGATGAAAATCATGGACGAATGCGAAGAATCCGGTCTCGACCGGCTGGACGGCGACCACGGCGCCGGTATACGGGTCGACGAAGACCCGCCGCGCCTCGTGGTCATCGCCGGTGACCTGGAATTGCAATAGCCCGGACGCGGAGTCAGGCAGACGCAGCGAAGCGATTCGTCCTTGAACCGCAGTGCTTACATTGGCGGCGGCGATATCGAGCGACGCGCGCTTGCCTGCCGCTGACGTTGCCGTGGGCAGCAGGGAGGCCTCGAGCTCGGGACGGAAGACCAGCAGGCTCCCGGACACGCCCAGCAGCGCGGCCAGCAGCCCGACGGTAAGGCCCACGATCAAGTGCAGACGGAAGAGTAGTGTCCGCTGCGGGGCCGGCCTGGAGGGGGCGGTCATGGGGGAATTGAAATTGAAATTGAAAATCAATTTCAATTAGCATGATACCCGACGCCGCGGCCCGGAGCAAGACAGGAAAACATCCGATGGGAGAAATCGTGGGGCGAACGGCCTGTCCGAGGGAATGAACGGACCGGGATCAGGCGGCGGCAGAGACGCGGCGTCGCGTCCAGTAGAGGAACCCTGGGATCCCAAGACCTACGATGATCAGCCCGCCCAGGGACTCGAGCGGGCGGGCCCACACGGTATTCAGCACCCAGATGATGGTCACGATCAAGTAAGTGACCGGGACCCAGGGATAGCCCCAGCAGCGATAGGGCCGGGGATGGTCCGGATGGGTGCGGCGCAGGCGGAAGAGCGCGCCGATGATGAAGATATAGCCGATGATCATCATGAAGATGGCATACGTCAGCAACTGGTCGTACAGGCCGATCAGAGCGAGGATGGCCGACCATACTCCCAATGTGATCACTGCGACATGCGGCGTCCGAAAACGCGGATGCACTTTCGCCATGGAGCGAAAGAAGACACCGTCCACGGCCATGGCGTAGAAAATTCGTGCGGTGCACAGGATCGCCGAGGCGATGGCGCCGAACACCGACAATGACACCATGATCGCCAGCCACCAGCCCAGCCGGGCGGAGAACAGCGCGTCGGCGGCGTCGCGTACCACCGCATCGGTGGCGATGATCTTGTCCAGGGGCAGGGCATAGAGGTAGACCAGGTTCATCGAGACGTAGATCACGGCCACGATACTGATGCCGAGGATGAGAGCGATGGGTACGTTGCGCGCCGAATCCTTCACCTCGCCCGCCACCCATGTGATGTAGATCCAGCCGTCGTAGGCAAACAATACCGAGATCAAAGCGACGCCGAAACCGCTGAGCAAGGTCGAAGTATCTGTGCTCGCACCCGCCACAGGCTGTGACAGGTGTGACCAATCGCCCTTGCCGATCACCAACCCGAACAGTATCAGCGCGCCCATGGCGGCGAATTTCATCCAGGTAGCCACATTCACCAGCACCGCGCCCCGGCGAAGTCCCAGCACATTCACCACTGTGAGCAGCGCGATGGCCGCTACTGACGTCAATTTCGGGACGGTGATGGTGAAGGCAAAGACCGTAAAGCCCAGGGGGATGTTCCAGGCAAAGAGTGGCGTTGGGTCGGAGAAAACGGGGAACGCGGCGCCGAAATACTGGGCAAAGCCGACGGCGAGGGCGCCGATGGTGCCCGACTGTATGACCGTGAAGATCATCCAGCCGTAAAGGAACGCCGGCAGCTCTCCCCAGGCTTCGCGCAAGTAGACGTAGGAGCCGCCGGCTTCCGGATACATCCCGCCAAGTTCAGCGACGGCGAATCCGGCCAGCAGGGAAATGACCCCGCCTGCGATCCAGACCAGCAGGAACAGGTCCGGGCGCTTCAGTGAAGTGGCGATCTGCCCTGCGGTGAGGAAAATGCCCGAGCCGATGACACCGCCCACCAGCAGCATGGTGGTGTCCATCAGCGTGAGGCCCCGCAGCAGGCTTGGTTTGGATTCTGAGCCGGGTTTGGGGGTCATCCGATCGCCAATTCGTCCGAGGATTCCACGGGAGTGCCGCAAACACGGCAAAGCACCGAACCGCAATCGCCACAGACCAGCGGATCGTTCACGGCCAGGGCGCATGTGGGGCAGTAGAGCTGGGTCGCGCCGTCTTTAGGCCGCACGTCTGCCATCGAAGCTCCGAATCTATCACATGGACATGATTCGTGGGCATGCCCTAGACTGGAGATTCAGCAATCATCACACTCAGGATCCCCATGTCACCTCGATTGAAGATCGGCAACGTCACGGAACTGCCCGCGGAAGGTCAGGCCAAGGAGTTCCAGTGTGGCGCGAAAACGTTGTGCGTCACGCGGCTTGATGGGGCCGTGTCCGCATTGGAGGGCGTCTGCCCGCATCGCGGCGGCCCGCTGGGACAGGGCGTGATCGAAGAGGGCAAAGTGGTCTGTCCGTGGCACGGCTGGCAGTTCGACGCCAAGACGGGCGCTGTGGGCGAGGACGATGAAGGCGTGGCGACCTACCCGGTCACGATCGAGGGTGACGATGTGTTCGTGGAGATCTAAACTCACACATCATTCAAAAACACGAAGGCCGTCCGCGCAAGCGGACGGCCTGGGTGGAAGACTGTTTGGCTTACAGGGTGGACTCGATCTCGAATCCCCAAGCCTCAAGCAACGGCTCCGGGATGTACTTCGAGTTCTTATTGCGGCGCGCCCACTCGCGCAGGCGGGTGGAGCGCAGGTACTGGTCCGGCGCAAGCTTCCACTCTTTCACCACCTGTTCGAACGAGGTCGGCACCACAATCACCGGGCCGATGGGCTCCGGCTTTCCCCAGTTGGGATTACCACGACGCTTTGCCATGCTTCGCCTTTCCTACTTTAGTATTCAAACCAGCTTTTATCGATTCCGGGCGGCAGACGCTGGATGCCGAGGGCATACAGGTGGCATCGGCAGCGACTGCTGAAACTATATGATTCTACTGCATTTTTAGCCCAATTTCAATAGCAAAACCGGTGCTTTTTGCACAACTTACAGTGCAATCACTTTTTCTTCTGCTTCCATCAGATACCTCAGAGACCTCACTCTTAGGATCTAGAGAATGTTCCATCTGGCTGAGAAGATGGGGCTTAAGCAGAAAATCACGCAAATCGCACTGATTATGGTGCAACCTTGCTCATCCTGCCTGCTCCGCGTTATCGCCTGCCATTCCTGTGAACAAGAACTCCTTTGTTCTCAATTCACGCACCTTGTCCCGAAGCCTGGCGGCCTTTTCGAACTCAAACTTCTTGGCGGCTTCGCGCATGTCACTCTCCAGGCGAGCGATGAAGTCGTCGAGTGACTTCTGGTCGGCGAATTCCTCCACCCCTTCGCCTATCAGGGCGATGTCCACGTAGTCGGCCTCGGCCACGCCGAATCCGGCCAGCCCCATCTCCAATGGCCGGAGGATGGTCTGCGGCGTGATGCCATGCTCCTGGTTGTAGGCTTGCTGGATGGCGCGGCGGCGCTCCGTCTCGTCGATAGCGTGGCGCATGGAATCCGTCATCACGTCGGCATAGAGGATGGCGCGCCCATTCAGATTACGGGCGCAACGTCCGATGGTCTGGATGAGCGAGCCCTGGCTGCGCAAGAAGCCCTCTTTGTCCGCATCAAGGATCGCGACCAGTGACACTTCCGGCAGGTCCAGGCCTTCGCGCAACAGGTTAATGCCGATCAGCACGTCGAACTCGCCCCGGCGCAGTCCTTTAAGGATCTTCACCCGCTCCAGGGTCTCGATCTCAGAGTGCATGTAACGGCAGCGGACTCCGACCTCGCTGTAGTACTCGGATAGGTCTTCCGCCATGCGTTTGGTCAGGGTAGTGACCAGCACGCGCTCTCCGCGCTCCGCGCGCCGACGGATCTCGTGCAGCAGATCGTCGATCTGGCCTTTGACCGGCCGCACCTCCACCGGCGGATCGATCAACCCGGTGGGCCGGATGATCTGCTCGACCACGACACCGGCAGCTTTCGTGAGCTCGTAAGGCCCCGGCGTGGCGCTCACATATATGGCTTGATTCATGCGCCGCTCGAACTCTTCGAAGTTAAGGGGACGGTTGTCCAGCGCCGAGGGCAGACGGAAACCGTATTCGATCAACGTCTGCTTGCGGGAGCGGTCGCCCGCCCACATGCCCCGCACCTGGGGCACGGTCTGGTGGCTTTCGTCAATGAACAGGAGAAAGTCTCGCGGAAAGTAGTCGAGCAGCGTGGGCGGAGGCTCACCGGGAAGGCGTCCGCTGAAGTGGCGCGAATAATTCTCAATACCGTGACAATAGCCCATGCTCTTGATCATCTCCAGATCGAAACGGGTGCGCTGGTGCACGCGCTGAGATTCGGTCAGGCGGCCCTGCTTCTCCAGTTCCTTCTCCCACCAGGCCAACTCCTCGAGAATGGTGCCGATGGCCTTGTTCAAGGTCTCACGCGGCATGACGTAATGCGATTTCGGATAAATGGGCAGGCGGGTGTATTTCTGCTTCACTGTGCCGAACAGCGGATCGATCTGGCTGAGGGCCTCGATCTCATCGCCGAACAGCTCGACGCGATAGGCGAAGTCGTCGTAGGTGGGGAAGACCTCGATGATGTCGCCGCGCACGCGGAAAGTGCCGCGGCGGAAGTCAACATCATTGCGCGCGTAAAGGATCTCCACCAGGCGCCGGGTGATGTCCTCGCGGCGCAGACGCTGGCCTTTCTCGAGGAACATCATCATGCCGTAATAGGCGTCCGGGGAGCCGAGGCCGTAGATACAGCTGACGGAGCTGACGATCACGCAGTCGTGCCGCTCGAACAACGAGCGCGTGGCCGAGAGCCGGAGCTTGTCCAGCTCGTCATTGATGGTGGCTTCTTTCTCGATGTAAACGTCGCCTGCGGGGATGTACGCCTCAGGCTGGTAGTAGTCGTAGTAGCTGACAAAGAACTCCACCGCGTTGTTAGGGAAGAACTGCTTGAACTCGTGATACAGCTGCGCGGCCAGGACCTTGTTGTGGGCCAGGACCAGCGTGGGCCGGTTGACCTCCGCGATCACCTTGGCCATGGTGTAGGTCTTGCCCGAGCCGGTCACGCCCAGCAGCACCTGATGCTGCTCCGCCGAACGCAAGCCGCGGACCAATTGCTCGATGGCCTGGGGCTGGTCGCCGGCCGGGGTGTAATCGGAAACGAGTTGAAAGTCCTGGGCCATTGAGTATTTGTCTGCCTCGCTCGTCACTCTCGAATAACGGAGACCGCTCCTAGACGCAACCCATGCGAGAGTCGAATCTTTTATTATCGCGCAGAATCATCCTTTGCACTTCATGTTGGAACGTGATCAGCCTGGTCATGACCGCCACATTCTCCTTCGGGATGTAACCGGCAGAGCACAGGGCCTCCAATCGCTTGCGCACTTCGGCGCGGGGCGTTTCGATGGCCGTGGCGAGTTCGTAGAGCCGCTGTTTCACAACTTTTTGTTTCCGCTCCCGGACCGCGTCGGCAGCCTTACGGATCCTCTCAGCACGAAGGAGATCAAGCTTGTGGTGGCGGCAATAGCCTGTGCCCCGGACTGAGACGGCGTCGCAAACCCTACCATCCGGAAATGTGTATTCGCAGAGGCGAAACTTCAAGACTTCCTCCTATTGAGGACCCCTTTAATGTTGAAATCAACCCGCCGCGCGCGGAAGTGTCCGGTTTTTTTTGACGCAAGCCATTGGAATCAGTGACTTACGCAGTTCAATCCGTGTAAATATTGGAAAACAAATGGTTTGCGGGCGCTTAAGGGTACTCTTTCCGGGAGTAAGGCCAGATGTCACAAGGGGAGTTTAGGTGAATAAAAAGCGAAAGTCAAGAGGCAGGATTTTGAAGGCCTGATAGGTTACCGGAGGTTTCCGACCATGCCCGCGGCGAACTTCCGGCGGTCCACGCGGTTCAACTTTCGGGCCATGCCGGACTTCAAGAGCGGAGTGTGGTGGATCTCGCAGAGGTGTTCCGCGATGAACCAGATGTTTTTCTCGCTGGTCATCCAATCGAGGGGGTCGAACCGCTTGAGGTCCACGGGACGGGTGGCGAAGGCGCGCAGGGAACGGTCGCCGGCGTAATTGAAGTAATCGTCGAAGTAGCTCATGGCCAACTCGCGCAGGGTGCGATAGATGGGCTCGCGAAAGCGCAGCCCGGAGTAGTTCGATTTGGCGATCGCGCCCCAGTGTCCTCGGACCCGGTAGAGGGCGAGAACGTGATCGGTATCGCGCTCGGCCTCCAGGTCCCAAAGCAAGGGAGGATAGCCGTTGGCACGGAGCGCGGCGGCAGCGAAGATAGCGCCCTCCAGGCAATGCGCAGTACGCTCCCGCAAGACCCGGCGTGGTGACCATGCGGTGTTGCCATGGTGATACGGCATCGCTTCCAGAAAGCGCTGGATGCGCACCGGCGTGTGCAGGGAGCGGAGGGTGCGGAGTTCGCGGGGCGAAAAGGTACGATTTACGAGGTACGAGGTACGATTTGTAAACTTTGAACTCAAAGACAGTCCGGAAATCGTAGACCGCAGATTGTAGATTGCAGATCGAAAATCGCAAATCGTAGATCAAAACCGGCACCGGTTTTCAACGATCAATCAACGTCAGAACCTCGGCCCATTCGGCGGCGGAACTGACCAGCACATCCGGCGGAGCTTCGCCCAGCGATTCCGGCGCGAGGCCATAGCTGCAGCCGATGGAGTAAATACCGGCGTTGCGGGCGGTAATGATATCAATGTCCGAATCACCGACGATCACCGTCTCCTCCGGGCCGGCGCCGAATTCGCGCAATAAGATCTGCACGCCCAAGGGATCAGGCTTCTTGGTCTCGAAGCTGTTGCCGCCATAGACGGCGCGGAACATCGGGCCCATGCCCAAATGGTTCACAATGGCGCGCGACGGGTTCACCGGCTTGTTGCTGAGTACGGTAAGAGTGCGGTCGTCACGGCTGACGGACATCAGGGCCTCCAGCACGCCGTCATAACAACGGGTGTTGTCGAGCTTGTGCTCGCGGTAGTACTCAAGGAAAAAGACCAGCGCATCCTCGATGCACTCTTCCTCGCGTGGCGCAAGGTCATGATCGTCCTTGAATCCCATGGAGCGGCGGACGAGCGTGGGCGCGCCATCCCCGATATACGTGGCGATGACATCGGCGGGCAGCTCCGGCCGGTGATAATTCACCAGCATGGCGTTGATGGAGTTGGCCAGGTCCTGGCGCGAATCGACCAGGGTGCCATCGAGGTCGAAGATGAGAAGCTTGAGCCGGGCGGCGGGGATGGGACGGAATGTGTGGGCCATGATGGAGGTACGATTTATGATTTGCGATTTGTGAATTCGGGCCTTTCATTCGACCCTGCGATCCGACCTTGCAAGATGATTGTACGTCCCGCCTCTAAATACGTCCTTTCGCCGGCACCGCACCACCACCTGGCAAATCGCAAATCCTAAATCGCAAATCGCAAATCGTACCTCGTACATTAGAATAGAAGCGCAGCATCTCCACCGTTCCCAAGGACCCGCATGGCCACCAAGACCGCCCCTGCAGCGCCGGCTGCCAAGACGGAGAAGACTTATAGCGGATTGACGCCGCCGCGGCTGGTGGAGTTCTACCGGCTCATGTACCTCTCGCGCCGTCTCGACGACCGCGAGATCCTGCTCAAGCGCCAGCAAAAGATCTACTTTCAGATCTCCGGCGCCGGGCACGAGGCCCTGATGGTGGCTGCGGGCATGGCCTTGAAGCCGGCCTACGATTGGTTCTATCCCTACTATCGCGACCGCGCGCTCTGCCTGACTCTGGGGATGACGCCTTATGAGCAGATGCTGGAAGCCGTGGGCGCGGCCGATGATCCGAACTCCGGCGGCCGCCAGATGCCTGCGCACTGGGGCCACAAGGGCCTGAATATCGTGACGCAGTCGTCGCCCACGGGCACTCAGTTCCTGCAGGCGGTGGGCTGCGCCGAGGCGGGACGATATTTTGCGAAGCATCCCGACGCCGCCAAAAAGCGCACCGGGGATTACAGCCAGTTCAAAGACGTGCAGTTCCATGGCGACGAGGTCACGTACGTCTCCACCGGCGACGGCACCACCAGCCAGGGCGAGTTCTGGGAGGCGATGAATTCGGCGGCGAATCTCAAGCTGCCGGTGCTGTTCGTCTGCGAGGACAATCAATATGCCATCTCTGTGCCGGTGGAAGTGAACACGGCCGGCGGCAACATCAGCAAGTTGGTGGCGAATTTCCCGAATTTCCACTTCGCGGAGATCGACGGCACCGATCCCGTGGCCAGTTACGCCGCCATGGTCAAGGCGGTGGAGTATTGCCGTAGTGGGAAGGGTCCGGCGTTCGTCCACGGACACGTGATCCGTCCGTATTCACACTCACTGTCCGATGACGAAAGACTCTATCGCCCGGAGTGCGAGCGGCAAAAAGACGCGGAGCGCGACCCCATCAGCCGCATGCAGCTGTTCCTCATCCGAGAGGGCATCCTCGACGAAAAGGGCATCAACGCGCTGGAAAAGTCGGTAGACGACGAGATCCAGGCCGCGACCGACCGTGCGCTGGAAGCGACACTGCCCTCCACGGAGAAGAACGCCATCCTGCGCCATGTGCACTCGGAGGACTTCGACCCGACATCGAGCGCATTTGATTCGGCGGCGCGCCCCGAGGGCGCGGACAAGACCATGGCTGACCTTATCAATGCGTGTCTGCGCGATGAGATGAAGCGCGACGAGCGCGTGGTGATGTTCGGCGAAGACGTGGCCGATTGCAGCCGCGAGGAATACCTGAAGAACAAGCAGGTGAAGGGCAAAGGCGGCGTGTTCAAGCTGACCGCCGGCCTGCAAGTGGAGTTCGGCTCGGAGCGCGTGTTCAACTCACCGCTGGCCGAGGCCAATATCGTGGGCCGCATGATCGGCATGGCCACCCGCGGGCTGAAGCCGGTGCCTGAGGTCCAGTTCTTCGATTACATCTGGCCGGCCATGCAGCAGATCCGCAATGAATGGTCCAACATCCGCTGGCGGTCGAACGGAACATTCTCCTGCCCCTCGGTGTTGCGCGTGGCCATCGGCGGATATCTGACGGGTGGCGCGATCTATCACTCACAGTGCGGTGAGGTGACGTTCACGCACATCCCCGGACTGCGAGTGGTGTTCCCCTCGAATGCGCTGGACGCGAACGGTTTGCTGCGCACGGCCATCCGCTGCGATGATCCGGTGCTGTTCCTGGAGCACAAGCGGCTGTATCGCGAGCCCTTCGGACGGGCGCCGTATCCCGGTCCGGAGCACATGATCCCCTTCGGCAAGGCGCGCGTCTGGAAAGAAGGCACGCAGATGACGGTGATCACGTATGGCGCCGTTGTGCCGCGGGCTCTCCAGGCCGCGCAACGCATGGAACGCGATCATGGCGTGAGCGTGGAGTTGATCGATCTGCGCACGTTGCAGCCCTATGACTGGGAGGCGATCGCTCATTCCGTGCGCAAGACCAGCCGTTGTATCGTGGCCCACGAGGACACACTGAGCTGGGGCTACGGCGCGGAGATCGCGGCACGCATTGGCGACGAGCTTTTCCACGATCTCGACGCGCCCGTGCGCCGCGTGGGGGCCATGGATACTTTCGTCGCCTACCAGCCGCAGTGCGAGGACGTGATCCTGCCACAGGCCGAGCATCTCTACCAGGCAATGGTGGAAATGGCGAGATTCTGACTGCGAAAACTGCATGTTGACGCATAAGTTCGCGATGGAATTCGCCTGGGAGTGGCTCGAGAGCTGGAACTCCCACGATCTCGACCGCATCCTATCCCACTACAGCGATGATTTCGAGATGGCCTCGCCGTACATCCCAGCGCTGGCCGGTGAACCGAGCGGGAAGCTGCGGGGCAAGAAGGCCGTCGGCGAGTACTGGAAGCGCGCGCTGCAGGCGAATCCCAATCTTTATTTCGAGATGATCGACGTGACGGTTGGCGTGGATTCCATCTGCATCTACTACCACTCGATGCCGCGGAATGTGAAAGTCATGGAGTGTTTGCGGTTTGGGCCCGAGGGGAAGGTGGTGCAAGCTGCCGCCCACTACCCGGGCTAGCGCAGGTCTTTGAGGATCTCCCGCGCCGCGTTGGCGCCGGTGAGGCCGGCGCCGGGATGGGTGCCGTTGCCGCAAGCGCCGGGAGCGTCACCATCAATACAGACCGACCTGTCGCTTGGGGTTGGATACGTCGCGAAGTTTCCAGAGTCTCTAGATGAGGCCCATATGACGCAAAAAAGGCAACAGCCCTGGCACTAGATCCGTGATGGCATGGACCATGATCAGAACGGCAAAATTCCGGGTGCGTGCCCAGATCGTGCCCATGAAGATGCCAGCCACGGAAGTTACAACAACGGAGTAACCGACCGCATATAGGAGCGTCGGGTGAGGGCCCACATTTTCATGTGTCGCAGCCGAGCGAAAGTAATAACCGGGCGCGTGGATCATGCCAAATAGCAGGGACGCCACGACGATTCCTGCCATTCTCGAGCGGAGAACTCGAGAGAGCCGCTCTTGCAAGAGGACGCGAAAAAAGAATTCCTCCACTACGCCGACTTCGAGCAGCAGCCAGACAAATGCTGCTACCGCGGCCGGGATCGCGACCGTAAGGGAAGCGTGGGCTTCACGCAGGTCGCGCAACCCACGCCCAAAAACGCATTGGAAGACAACCATGGCGATCGAGAGCCAGATCGCGGGATGGAAATCGTGCCAGCGCAGCGAGCCGGGCGCCAGCTCTCGCCAGCGATACCCAAACATGAACCGGAAGATCAACGCGGGTAGGACCACGAACAGCGCAACTTTCGCGAGCCCCAACGCGAAATACTGCCAGGGATCATCCGGGACCAGACGCCGCACGGTCCCCGGCCCATTCACCAAGTAGACGCCGATCGGCACCAGCCATAGCAGAATCATAACCAGTTCCGAAGCCGGATTTCGGACTTCTACCGCCAGCCCCAAATACTTGCGCGTGACGAGCACTGCCAAGCCGGAGAACAGTCCGCCGAGAACCAGCAGTACAAACAGGGGTTCTTCGGGTGCAAGCCCTTCCACCTTCACAAGTGCAACAAGCAGCGCAATGTAGATTGCGAGATACAGCCAGAGCCAACGGTTGAGGATTCCTTGCATATCGATGCATGTACGTCGACAGCGCCCGATTTGTTCCGCTAGCCCAGATCCTTGAGGATCTCCCGTGCCGCGTTGGCGCCGCTGGCGCCGGTGAGTCCGGCGCCGGGATGGGTGCCGTTGCCGCAGAGATAGAGTCCGTTGACCGGAGTGCGGTAACGGGCATACTCCAGCAGTGGCCGCATGGCGAAGAGCTGGTCGAGCGCGAGCTCGCCGTGGAAGACGTGACCTCCGGTGAGGCCGTAGGTCTCCTGCAAATCCTTGGGTGTGATCACCTGACGGTGTTCGACCAGCCTGGAAATCCCCGGCGCGTATTGCTCCAAGGTCTTCACCATCAGGTCTCCGAGCGCGTTGCGCTGCGCGTCCCAATCACTGTTCTTCAGCTTGAACGGGCAGAACTGCACATACACGGACATCACGTGCTTGCCCGCGGGCGCGAGGGAAGCGTCCGACAGGCTGGGGATGGTCGCTTCCAGATACGGGTGCGTGGGCATCTCACCGTACTTGGCGTGGTCGAAGGCGCGCTCGAGGTAGTCGATCTCCGGACCGATGTGAATACGCCCCTTCAGCGCATTCTCGTCCGTGGCGGTTGTGAACCTCGGCAGCGAGGAAAGCGCAAGGTTGACTTTGGCCACGGTCCCCACCGCGCGGAAGTTCTGGAGCTTCATCATGAAGTCCGGCTCCAGATTAGCCGGGTCGAGCAGACCAAGCAAAGTACGCTTGGGGTCGGCGCTGGATACGACGGCTTTGGCCGCAATCGATTCACCATTTTGCAAACGGACGCCTGTGACTTTGCCGTCCTTCGCAATGATCTCTGTGACCGGTGCATTTACGCGGACCTCCGCGCCGGCGGCGATTGCCGCCGCGGCCATGGCCTGGGTCACGGCGCCGATCCCACCTGTGGCGAATATGGATGGTCCGGCGGGATGAGTGTCCGCCGTCGCGCGCAGCAAGTAGACAGTGGTGCTGCCCGCCGACCACGGCCCAAGAAATGTCCCGAAGATGCCGCGCGCGGCGATGATGGCGCGGAGCAGATCGGTCTCGAACCATTCAGCGACGAAATCCGCGATGGCCATGGGGCCCCAGCGCAGCAGGCGATACAGATCTTTCTTGCCCAGGCGGCGCACGCCGAGAGCTGTTTTGGCCAAACCGAGCATGTCCCCTGTATTGGGGGATGCGACCGACGGCGGCGTGGCGCTCATCACCGGCGCGAGTGAGGTGGCCATTCGTGCCAGCACTTGCGAAAACTCTTTGTACTGGGTCGCATCTTTGGCAGAGAGTTTAGCGATGGACTCAGCGGTGCGTTCGACATCGTCATACATGAGGATCGCGCGGCCGTCGGGCGCCGGCGCGAACACGCGCACATCCGGACGGATCTGCTTCAGGCCGTGCGACTCCAGCTGCATGTCACTGACGATGTCCGCGCGCAAAGGGCCGGCAGAGTGAGCGAGCGTGGAGCAACGGAATCCCGGGGCGAGCTCTTCCGTCACGGCGCATCCGCCGACAACACCGCGGGCTTCCAGCACCAGCGGCTTGAAGCCCGCTTTGGCCAGGTAGAAAGCAGTGACCAAGCCATTGTGCCCGCCGCCAAGGATGATGATGTCGCGCGATTCGCTCATGAAGGTCAGATGGTCCCGCTCTTCCAGTCTTTGAGGATCTCCAGCGCGGCCAGGCGACCGGGCGCGCCCATGATGCCGCCGCCGGGATGTGTGGCCGACCCGCACATATAAAGATTCTTGATGGGTGTGCGATATTGCGACCATCCCGGCACCGGGCGCAGGAAGAACAACTGCTCGAGCGAGAGTTCGCCCTGGAAGATGTTGCCTTCGGTCAGGCCAAATTCGCGCTCGAGGTCGAGCGGCGTCACCACCTGGCGTCCGCGGATGATGCTCTTGAGATTGGGCGCATATTCGCTGATGGTGTCGATCACCGTGTCGCCAAAGGCCTCTTTTTTCTCGTCCCAGGTGCCTTCTTTGAGTTTGTAAGGCGCATATTGCACGAAGCAGGACATCACATGCTTTCCGGCGGGCGCGACCGAGGGATCGGTGAGGCTGGGGATCACCATGTCAATGTACGGACGGCGCGAATAGTTGCCGTACTTGGCGTCGTCATACGCGCGTTCCATATATTCGACGCTCGGCGAGATGGAGACGGCGCCGCGCAGATGCGGGCCGGGACCGGGCAGACACTTGAAATCGGGAAGCGCGTCAAGGGCCAGATTCACCTTGCCGGAGGAGCCTCGGAATTTGTAGCGGCGGACCTCTTCGAGGAATTCGCCCGGCAGTTCGTTCTCCTCCAGCAACTTGAGGAACGTCATGTGCGGGTCCACGCTGGAGGAGACCACGTCCGCAAGGATCTCATCGCCGTTCTGGAGTACCACGCCGGCGGCCTTGCCATTCTTGGTCAGGATCTTGGTGATGCCGGACTGGATGCGGATCTCCACGCCGGCCTCGCGCGCGGCCGCGGCGATGGCATTGGAGATGGCGCCGGTGCCCCCGCGGGCGAAGCCCCAGGAACGGAAAGCGCCGTCGATCTCTCCCATGTAGTGATGCAGCAACACGTAGGCGGTGCCCGGCGAGCGCACGCCCAGGAACGTGCCGATGATGCCGCTGGCGGACATGGTCGCCTTGAGGATGTCAGTCTCGAACCACTGGTCGAGATAGTCGATCGCGCTCATGGTGAACAGCTGCACCTGGTTGTACTGGTCGTCGTAGGACATCTGCTTGAAGCGCTTGCCCACGAACAGCAGCTTCATCAGTTCCTTGACGTTGAAGGTGGCCGGGTCGGGCGGCGTCATGCCCAGGATGGGCTTGGCGAAACGGCACATGTTGAGCATGGCCTTGCCGAATTCGTCGTAGGCCTCGGCGTCGACCTTGGAGAATTTCGAGATGTTGCGCCGGGTCATGGCGTGGTCATTCACGCGCCAGAGATAGTCGCCGGAGTTTGTGGGAGTGAAGGTGCCGTCGAGCGGAAGGATCTCCAGCCCGTGACGGGGCAGGTCCAGTTCGCGGATGATCTCCGGGCGAAGCAGGGAGACGACATAGGAGCAGACGCTGAATTTGAAGCCGGGAAAGATCTCCTCCGTCACGGCGGCGCCGCCAAGCACGTGGCGCCGTTCCAGCACGAGGACGCGTTTTCCGGCGCGGGCGAGATAGGCGGCTGTGACCAGGCCGTTGTGTCCGCCGCCGATGATAATGGCGTCGTATTTCGCGTGCTTCGAGCCGTTCTGGCCGGAACCCATGTTCACCTTCTCTGCGGTCGCGTGCGATTGTGGAGCCGGGCGCGGAAAGGAAGAACTTTCATTCTAAATAGTCGGCGCGCGTTTTGTCTGCATCGCTTATGCGGTCGTTATCTTCTGTTCCGGCGGCGGGTTTGTTACGATGAAGGCGCAACCCTTTTTCGTGCCGGCCCATCATCTTCCGGATCCTTACGAGGGACACCGCTTGCCCATCGGAACCGCAGTCCACGAACGCACGTTCCCGTTGTGCCAGAGCCTGAACTACCGTGAGTGGTCCGGGTTCTACACCGTGAGCGCCTATGAGACGCATCACGAGCATGAGTACAACGCCATCCGCAACGCCAGCGCGCTCATCGACATCTCCCCGCTCTTCAAGTATCACGTGACCGGGAAGGACGCCAGCCGGCTGGTGAACCGCATCATCACCCGCGACATCACCAAAGTGAGCGTCGGGCAGGTGATCTACTGCTGCTGGTGCGACGAGCAGGGCAAGGTCATTGATGATGGCACCATCTCGCGTTTAGGCGAGACCGAGTATCGCTGGACCGCGGCCGATCCCAGCTTGCGCTGGTTCAAGCAGAACTCGATCGGGTTGGATGTGCAGATCGAAGATATCTCCGAACAGACGGCTGCGCTCGCGTTGCAAGGACCGACCTCGGGCCGATTGCTGAAACGGGTGGCGGAAGCGGACATCGCGAACCTCAAGTACTTCCGCTTCACCTCGGGCAAGATCGCGGGCGTGCCCGTGGACATCTCCCGCACCGGCTACACCGGTGACCTCGGCTACGAGATCTGGATCCCGTGGAATGATGCGGTGAAGGTCTGGGACGCGCTGATGACCACCGGACGCGAGTTCGATATCCACGCCACCGGCATGCTCGCGCTGGATGTGGCCCGCATCGAGGCCGGGCTCATCCTGATCGACGTGGATTACAACAGCAGCAAGAAGGCGCTGATCGATGCGCAGAAATTCACGCCCTACGAGATCGGGCTGGGCAAGCTGGTCCATCTGAAGAAAGACCACTTCATCGGGCGCAAAGCGCTGCTGGAGGATTCGCAGCGTGGGCCGGAGCGCAAGCTGGTCGGCCTGGAGGTCGATTGGACGCACGTAGAGCAACTCTACGACAAAGTCGGGCTGGCGCCTCAGGTACCGGCCACGGCCTCGCGCGTGGCCGTGCCGGTGTATCGCGGCGGACGGCAGGTGGGGCGCGCCACCTCGACCACGTGGTCGCCCACGCTGAAGAAGATGATCGCGCTGGCAACGGTCGAGTCAGGCGACAGCGCTACGGGGAACACGGTGGAGATGGAGATGACCATCGAAGCGGTGCGCTACAACGTGCGGGCTAGGATCGTGGAGATGCCGTTCTACAATCCGCCGCAGAAGACGGCGGTACCGGTGTAGATCTGCAGCTGGCATCCGGCGGTGCTGGACAAAGGGATTCCTCGACTCGGGGCTGAAGCCCCTCGCTCGGAATGACAAGTCATTGGAATTAGATTTTTCAGGGCAATCATGGAACTTAGCGTAAAACAGATCCTCGATTCCTACGATCCAACGCTTCCCATCGAGCGGGCGGAGACCATCACCGGCCCGTGGTATACGGACACGCGCATCGCCGAGCTGGAGCGCAAGCATGTGTTCGGCGCTACCTGGCAGATGGTGGGCCGGGCGGCGCAGGTGGAGAAGCCGGGCGATTTTCTCACCGCGGAGGTCGCGGGCGAGCCGCTGGTGGTCGTGCGCGGCAAGGATGGCGTGCTGCGCGCGTTCTATAACGTCTGCCGGCACCACGCGGCGGCGGTGGAGACGCGCCCCTGCGGCAATGCCAAGCTGTTCCGCTGCCCGTATCACGGATGGAGCTACTCGACCGAAGGCGAGCTGAAGAGCGTCACCGAGTTCCAGGGCGTGAGCGACTTTGATTGCGCCAGGAACGGCCTGGTGCCGCTCAAGGTGGAGACGTGGGAGAAGTTCGTCTTCGTCAATCTGGATGAGAAGGCGGAGCCTCTCAAACAATCCCTGGGGCCGTTGGTGGGGCAGATCGCCCCGTTGCGGCTGGACACGCTGCATTTCGCCGAGCGCCGCGAATTCGACCTGCAGTGCAATTGGAAGGTCTTCGTGGACAACTACCTTGACGGCGGCTACCACGTGCCGCATCTGCACAAGGGGTTGAACAGCATCCTGGATTACAAGCAGTACACCATCGAGAACTTCGAGCGCTTTTGCCTGCAGTCCAGCCCCATCGACGCTGCCGGCGGCGACGCCATGACTGCCTCGGTGCGCCAGGGCCAGGCGCTCTATTACTGGCTCTATCCCAACCTGATGCTCAACTGGTATGCGGGCTATCTGGACACGAACCTGGTGGTCCCGCTGGGTATCGACAAGATGCGCGTGATCTTCGAGTTCTACTTCGCCGACACCGACGAGGCCGAGCGCAACAAGCGCAGCATGGACGTGAGCGAGCGCATCCAGGACGAGGACCACTCCATCTGCGAAAGCGTGCAGAAGGGGCTGAACTCAAAGGCGTACGGCGCCGGCCGGCTGAGCGTGCGGCGCGAGGCGGGGGAACAGTTGTTCCATCGGTTGCTGCATGGGGATTTGAATCGGCCGCTCAATTCCTAAATATTTTGTTTCAGGCCCGCAGGGCCGTAAGGTCAATAGCCCAGGCCGGAAGGCCTGGGTTAGAATGCCCACAATTCCGTGAGCCCCGGAGGGGCGACAGAGCATGGCGCATTCGTTCATCAGTAGCTATTTCCATCTGGTTTGGAGCACAAGGCAACGGATCAAGCTGATTCGACCTGAGAAACAGCAGCGCTTATATCAATATTTGAGCGCCATCGCGCGCAATCACAAGATGAAATGCTATGCCATCGGCGGGATGGCTGACCACATCCACATCCTGGCTTCGTTGCCGTCGGACCTTGCCCCGGCAAAAGCGATCAACATCTTGAAAGCCAATTCGTCGAAGTGGATGCGCGAAGAAGACCGGCGGTTCGGATGGCAGGAAGGATACGGAGCGTTCACGGTGAGCGCATCGAATGTGTCAGCCGTTTGCCGATACATTGAGACTCAGGAACAACATCATCGCAGACGGACGTTCGAAGATGAATTCATCGCATTGTTGGACAAACATGGTGTGGAATACAACCTGAAATACGTGTTTGATTAGGTCTGTCGCCCCTGGCGGGGCTCACTGTTTTCCTTGCACCGCACCCAGGCCTTCCGGCCTGGGCTATTGACCTTGCGGCCCTGCGGGCCTGAATGTTTGTCACGGTGGTTGATTGCAGGAGAACATCCGGGTGGCAGGCCCGGCGTGCGGCGCGAAGCGGGCGAACAGTTGTTCCACCGGTTGTTACATGGAGATTTGAATAACGGGATCAATTATGAATAGCTAGATCAAGAGGTGTCTCGATGAAAAGAATTCTTGTTCTGTGCACCCTCATCCTTCTATCGAGTGCGTTTGCTTCACCTGATCGGACAGTCAGGATTGTCGTGCAAGGAGATTCGAGTCGACTCGCGGACTTTGTAGCCAGTTGCAAGGAAGTCTTTCCGCAACATGGATTGGTGTGGAAGACTGCTCAATTGGACGAGGAGTATGACTACAATGTGCTGATTGCTCAAGAAACGTCGCTATCCGGTGCTTCGGCCGCGGTGGTAGTGGTTGACCGGAAGGGAAAGTTCGTCGCCTCTGTAGTTCGCGCAGGCCGATGGAGCGGGAAGGGCGCGCTCAATGCTTCCGCGAAAGAACTGGCAAAGAAACTGGCGATTTTGACGAAGTAGAGTCGAAAAGTTCAAAGTTGGTTTAACGGATCATTGTCTCAGCGCGTGTTGACAACATTGCGTATAGTTATACCAACTCGTTGCGATCCTGGTTTTCATGGTGCATCATTTTCGTATGACGGAGAAGAATGTCAATAACACGGAAAATCAGACGGTAAGTTGCAAAGCATGCGGTAGGCGTATTTTCTTGAACAAGCCCGGCATTATAATTCGGCGAACACCGAGACGATTACTCGTTCAATGTCCGCAGCCGGGATGCAGGAAAACGCGCTGGGTCAACATTGAGGAGATTGAATACGGGAATTAGTCTCGATAGTAGGGTAATTTGTGACAACTCAAATATGAAGTATTGTGATCGCATACTAATCTTCCCGGATAAGCTAAGTGGTAGTGTTCTATGCTCGTTCGGCGCCACGAATGCACCTGTGTCGTCTAGGCTGTCCTTATTTCGGTTGTCGGTAATTTGGGGTAAAATTAGTACTCAGCCACGGCGGGGTTCGATGGCGGGAGCGGACACAATGTCTGCTTACCGTAGACCCCGAGACCCCGGGGCTTTTTCCTTTTAGGGCGCTCCGGGACCCAATCCTAGGGTGAGCGTCCGGTTCGGGCTGTACCGCCCGATTAGGACGCGAGGGCGCAGCGCCCCTGGCGCGGAGCCCTCACAATAAAGAAATTGGAGTGCGACATGAACAAGAACAACCTGCTCAAAACCACCGTCGAGCATTACGACATCAAGAAGGTCAACGTCATCCCCATGGTGGAGATGATGGAACGGACCGCCTTCCAGGCGCGCAACCTGGCCACCGCCGCGAAATACGTGGACACCATGGTGGCTGACGCCGATTGCGGCGTGATCCTGACCCTGGCCGGCAGCCTGATCTCCGCCGGGCAGAAGGGCGTGATCCTGGACATGGTGCGCTGCAACATGGTGGACGCCATCGTCTCCACCGGCGCCAACATCGTGGACCAGGACTTCTTCGAGGCCCTGGGCTTCAAGCACTATCAGGGCACGCAGTTCGTGAATGACAACGACCTGCGCGAGGCCCACGTGGACCGCATCTATGACACCTACATCGACGAGGACGAGCTTCGCCTCTGCGATGAGACTGTGCATAAGATCGCCGAGGAACTGGCGGCGCGGCCCAACGGCGCGCGCGCGTACTCCAGCCGCGAGTTCATCCATGAGATGGGCAAGTACCTGGAGAAGAACCATCCGAAGGCAGAGAGCATCGTACTGGAGTGCTACCGCAAAGGCGTGCCCATCTTCTGCCCGGCGTTCAGTGACTGCTCGGCCGGGTTCGGCCTGGTGTTCCATCAAGTGGCAGCGATGAACGCGGGCCGGCCATACGTCACCATCGACAGCGTGGCCGATTTCCGCGAATTGACCGCCATCAAGGTCGAGCAGGGCGTGACCGGACTGCTCATGCTGGGCGGCGGCGTCCCCAAGAACTTTGTGCAGGACATCGTGGTCAGCGCCGAGTTCCTGGGTTATGAGGTGGAGATGCACAAGTATGCCGTGCAGCTCACCGTGGCCGACGAACGCGACGGCGCCCTCAGCGGTTCCACGCTGAAGGAAGCCAACTCCTGGGGCAAGGTGGATACCGCCATGGAGCAGATGGTGTTCGGCGAATTGACGACAACTCTGCCCATCATCGCCGGGTACGTCTATCACAAAGGCACGTGGAAGAACCGCAAGGCCCGCAATTTTGCCGCGATCTTCACCAAGCCGATGGCGCTGAAGGCGGAAGGGTATGCGGAGACGGCTGTGAGCAAGTAGTCGGTCGTCAGGAAAACCAAAGGCAAGAACAATCGCAAGAGCTAGAAGCTAATAGCTAAAGGCTAGCGGCTAAAACCGATCATGCCCCGCAGAGATGCGGGGCTTTGGTTTGCCCGGGACGATTTATTCGTTGTCGTGTCATTCTGAGGCGCGTCTCATGCGCCGAAGAACCTGATGTTGAATTTACTGGTTGCTGGCATCTGGCGGCTGGCAGCTACACTGGTGTCGTGCGCCTCCTCATCAATCTTTCCTTCGCCTGCGCGATGGCCTTTCTTCTGGCGCGGCAGATGTTTCCCGGGTGGCCGGCGATCAGCGTCAAGGTCGCGTCCATCCTGCTGTTGGCCGCGCTGGCATTCCGACAGCGCGAACGGCTCCTGGCCACGGCACTGGTCATCAGTGCGGTCGGCGATGCGGTGCTGGCGTTCCCTGCGTTCGATCCCATGACCCGGCTTTTTCTGTTCATGGCGGGCATGGCGGTGTTCTTCCAGGCACACTTCTGCTACATCGCATTCTTCGGATTGCGGTATCAAGGCTTGGCGATCGTGCCCGGCTGGCGCAAGGCTGTTGCACTGGCGCTGCCGGCAGTGATGGTCGCGATGCTCGCGTTCCTCGGGCCGAAACTTGATTTTCTGTTGTGGCCGGTGGTCGTCTACTCTCTGGCGTTGACCGGGATGGCTGCCTCAGCGCAACTGGCGCCTGTGCGGACCCCTTGGGTCGCGCTGGGCGGGCTGAGCTTTGTTCTGTCGGACGCGCTTCTGGGGGTTGCGCGCTTCTCAGGGCCGTTTCCATTCAGCCATGAGCTGATCTGGCTGACGTACTACACGGCGCAAGCGGGGATCTGCGTGGGATGGGTGAAGGGGCGTGGGGAGACGGCTGCGACGCCGTCTCCGCTGTGAAAACCTAAGGTGTGTGACTGGCGCACGTGTACAAAGGGATTCCTCGACTCGGGACTGAAGTCCCTCGCTCGGAATGACAATTCAATCTATTTCACTCCCAGCTGCCAGAACAGGAACGTGAAGATGTCCGCCCATTCGGCCACCTGAATGCTGACCGGCTTGCCCGCGCCGTGTCCGGCTTTCGGTTCGATGCGCAGCAGGATGGGCCGGTCCGGACCGTTGGTGGCGCTGGCTTGTAGCAGAGCCGTCATCTTGCGCGCATGCAGCGGGTCCACGCGCGTATCGCCTTCCGACGCGAAGAAGAGGATGCCGGGATACTGCGTCTTCTTCACATGGTGATAGGGAGAGTAGGCGTAGATGAACTTGAACTGGTCAGGATTCTCCGCGGTGCCGTACTCGGGGATCCACAGCCTAGCGATCTGGAACTGCTGGTAGCGCAGCATGTCCAGCAAGGGCACGCCGCAGATCACGGCGCGGAACAGGTCCGGGCGCTGGGTGAGGGCCGCGCCGGTCAGCAGACCTCCGTTGGAGCGGCCGTAGATGCCGAGGTGGTCGCGGTCGGTGTATTTCTGCGCCAGCAGATATTCGGCGGCGGCGATGTAATCATCGAAGACGTTCTGCTTCTTCTCCAACATGCCGGCCTTGTGCCATTCCTCGCCATACTCGCTTCCGCCGCGCAGATTGGCGTCTGCAAAGATCCCGCCGTGCTCCAGCCACAGATGCAGCCAGGGGTAGAACGTGGGTGTGTGGGAGATATTGAAGCCGCCGTAGCCGAAG
Source organism: Terriglobales bacterium (assembly GCA_016185365.1). Classification (GTDB taxonomy): domain Bacteria; phylum Acidobacteriota; class Terriglobia; order Terriglobales; family Acidobacteriaceae; genus DSPA01. Next base: position 70,228 of record JACPNP010000028.1, on the reverse strand, counting down.
AGCAGCGTCGGCGTCTTGCCGGTGAGCTTCATCCCCTTTTTGTAAACGATGAACATCGGGACCTTAGTGCCGTCTTTCGAGGGGTAGAAGACCTGCTTCACTTCGTAAAGCGACGGATCGATGTTTGACGCCACTTTGGCCCAGGCATTGCTTTTCTCAGTTTCGAGATCGAAGTCGTAGACCGAAGGCGGGGTGGTGTAGGAGTTGAAGCCGTAGAAAACGGTGGAACCTTTCTTGCTGCCACCCAGTCCGGTCACGTTGCCCAGGGACGGCAGAGGGATGTCGCGCAGGAACTTGCCATCGAGCGAATAGAGCTTGAGTCGCGAGTTGGCGTCTTTCTCGTATTCGGCCACCAGCTTGCCGCCCACGATGCGCGTGCCCTTCAGCACGCCTTCGGACTCGGGCAGCAGCTCCTTCCAGTTCTCACGCGCGGGGTTGTCCATGCTGACCTTGAAGACGCGGAACTTGGGCGCGCCTTCGTTGGTCTGGACGTACATGTTGTTCTGATAGATCTCGGCGTTGTAGGTGAAGTCCTTGCCGCCGACGATCATCTTGAAATCGCCGCCGCTCTTGCGGTCCTTCAGGAACAGGTCCACGCGCTCGAAGGTGACGCCGGCGGAAACGAGCAGCCAGCGGCCGTCGTCCGAGACATCGACGCCGGGCCACTCCTGCGGGCTGCGGCCTTCGCCGAAGACCAGCTCGTCTTTCAAACCGTCAAGATTGGTGCCGATCTGGTGAAAGAACACGTGGCGGTTGTAAAGCTCCTGCCCGGGGGCGACGTCACCGGGACGGGGCAGCTTGGTGTAGTAGAAGCCGGAGTTGTCCGGCAGCCAGGCCATGGAGGCAGCTCGGCAGCGGTCGATCTTCTCGTCCAGCAGCTTGCCGGTCGCGGTCTCGACCAGTCGCAGCGTGCTGATCTCGGAACCGCCGGGCGAGGTGCCGAAGGCCACATACTTGCCGTCCTCGGAGGCATACCACCAGTCAAGCGCGACCGTGCCGTCGGCGGACATGGTGTTGGCATTGACCAGCTCGCGGTCCGTGCCGCCGATGCCTTCCCGCACATAAAGGATCGGCTGGTTCTGTCCGGATTCACGCCGCGTATAGAAGTAATAGTCGGCGTTCACGCTGGGGGTGCCCACCGTGCCGATGTTCAACAACTCGTTCAGCCGCGCATGGACCACACCGTGCGACGGCTGCGCCGCGAGCATGGAGCGCGTGAGGGCAAACTGCTCCGCGGTCCAATGCTGGGTCTCCGGATCGGCGCCGTTCTCCAGCCAGCGATAGGGATCCGTGATGGTGGTGCCGTGCAACGTTTCCTGTACCGGCTGAGCCTTGGTCTTGGGTGGATAAGCAGGGGAGGTGGTGGCGTCACTGGCGGGATCAGCGGCGAAAACGGCCGCTACAAAAAGCGGCAGGAAGAAGGAGAGCGTGAGCACGCGGGCGACTCCGGTCATGCAGGAAACCTCATGTGTATGGGTTGGCGACCTTACAGATTAGATGCTCTGGCGGCGGCTGGCAACGGGTGTCACCATCCTCATGGGATGATTTACGGGAACGAATCACCCATGCTAAAGTAGAAGTACAACTTGTTTCGCGACACTCCTCAGTAGCTCAATGGCAGAGCATTCGGCTGTTAACCGAAGGGTTGTAGGTTCGAGTCCTACCTGAGGAGCCATTTCTTTTCCCCTAAACAAATTGCTCAAGGGGTCCCTCGATTCGGCCTCCGGCCTCTCACTCGGGATTTCGGCGGCGGGCTCACAGCCTCGCTGCGCTCGGCTTCACGCCCGCCAGACGCCTCAAGTTCGAGTCCTACCTGAGGAGCCATTTCTTTTCCCCAACATCGCCAGAACTAAAGAGGTCCTTCGACTCCCCTCGCTTCGCTCGGGGTCGCTCAGGATTTCGGCGGCGGGCTCACAGCCTCGCTGCGCTCGGCTTCACGCCCGCCAGACGCCTCAAGTTCGAGTCCTACCTGAGGAGCCATTTCTTTGCCTGCAGGAACGCGATTCTTGGCGCTACTCACCTTCCGAAGTCACTTTCAGATAAAGCTGATCGCCGATCCTACTGGCGAACCCCACCATTGAGATTTTTTCTCCCGCATGTCGCAAAAGGTCACGACCGATGGGCTTGCCAGTGGTGTCCAACAAGAGGTAGAGATCGGTCTTGCCCTTGCCTTTGTAAACGGCCAAGCCTGCCGGGATGCCGCCGCGGAGGCACAGAGAAGCGCAGTCGCGATGGGGCTTGCCCTGGCCGGGATTCATCACACCCAGGTAGCACTTGGTATCCACGATCTCACCCGTGAGTGTGACCGTGCCGAGGTCAGTAACAGTCGGCGTGAGCTTCGATGGCTTGATCGCTTTGATCGAACCGGGCACGACCTCAAGCATGGTCCCATTGCTGCGGTAGATCAGTTTGCCCATGAACTCCACCTGCCGGCCGTCGAAACCGGCGACCAGGGGCCCGGCGCCATGCTTGCCCGGTGCGACCAACAGATAGGATTTGATGGTCGGCGTGCTGACGGTCGCGCCGGGGATCGTCATGAGAAAAGTCGGGACCGGCTGCTCGACGATGGTGCCGCGATACGTCTGCGGATTGTCGTAATCGAAACCGGCGGCGGGGAACTCGCGCTGGCCCGTGACCAGAGCCACATCGATCGCGCACGTGATCACCGCGATCACTACGACGAGCCGGAAGATGAACCGGGCAAGATGCCGCGGCGCTTCCGGCTGATAGCCCACATAGAAGTCGCTCATGATACGGCCTCCCCGACGGGGATACGGGCCGGCTCCACGCGCGTGCCCGGCGGATTTGCCCGCGGATGCACGAACACTTTGCCGCCTTCGACTCGCACAGCATAGGTCTCGACCTTTTCGGTGAATGGCGGCGGCGACGTACCGCTGTCGGGCAGATATTGATAGCCGTGCCACGGACACGTGATGCAGCCGTCAATGATCTTTCCTTCGCCCAGCGGACCGTTCTGGTGCCGGCAGACGTTGGAGACGGCGGAGATCTTGTCACCGTAGCGGAAGACCGCGACACGCTCCCCGGAGAGGCAAACGACACGCGCTCGGTTCTCCGGAATGCTGGCTGCTTCGCCTACCTCAACGAAACCATCTTCGCGGGCGGAGACTTTATCCCGGTCCGCCGGATGCTCAAGCACGGCTGCGGCCAAATGCAGCAGGATGACGATAGCGAGTCCGAGTCCCAACACAGTCGCGAGGACCGGGCTCGTTTCCGCTTGAAGAACTCCAAGGCTGACGTGTGCGATCAGAAGCGCGTATGCCACGTACACCAGCATATGCAGCCGCTTCCAAATGACCGGTGAGAGGTTGTGCAACCAGAAGTCATGGCTGGTGCCGGCCATGAGAAACAGGATGATGAGGGCGAAGAAGCCAAGCGGCTGGAAAGGGAACTGCGAGAGACTGTCGAACCGGGTGTTGCTGACGAACAACGAGACCAGCGGATTCAATTCGCCCTGGCTGTGGAACTGGATGAGCGCAAACGTGCCGTGCGCCAGTCCCAGAATGAAAGTCGCTACGCCGAGATGGCGCCGGTTGTAAAGCAGCGGAAGGAACTTGCGGTTGATCCGGCTGAGCGGCCCGATGCAAAGTACGATATGCAAAAGCAGCAATGCGGCCGTGCCGAATCCGCGGATCAGGAGCGTCTCGATCGTGGCATTGCGATGACGGTATCCGCCCAGTGCTACAAACACGAGCAAATAGCAGATGATCCCGCTTACCAGCACGAAATCATAGATCTTCTTCTGGCGGTTCCACCCGACAGCCTGGTAGCTCACGCTCATGAGCGCACCACCAGCGCCGCGATGAAGATCACCGGCAGAATGACCGCGAGAGCGAACCAGACCCAGCGGTGAATACGACGAAGGGGGCGGATCATTCGTGGGAAGCGCTTTCTGTCGCCGACACTGACTTGTGTTGCCTCACACGAAGCCACAACCAGGGCCACAACGCTATCGCGCCTGGAATGATGATGAGCCGGAAGCCGCGGGTGGACCCTTTCGCTACCGGGTCCAGCTGGTCTAGCCAACTTCGGACGAAAAATATCGAAAACACGACTCCGGCAAACAGGTACACCTCGAAAGCATAGACAAGGGCCGTCACCACGAGTTCATACATGCGTGGGTTGCTCCTGGAGTGCCCGAAGCCGCAGGGAGAGCGTGTGACCCGGGCTGCGCTCGCACGGCGGACCGGGATGATAGGACATCTGCAAGGTGCCGTTCAAGCAGACGATCTCGGTGTAGCTCACCGAACCCGCGTCCTCGCGATGGGCGCACAGGCTGAAGGGCCCGCGCGCGGGCGCGTGGGAGCGATGCAGCGCGCGCAGCCAATCCAGTGACCCGGCGGATGGATCCTGCTGGGCCGCGCCGACCGCCATGCCACGATGCAACTCTGCCAGGTCGTCGCCTGCTCCGGAGGAGAACCAGTGGTTCGTCATCCAGCTGTGCGCGTGACTCGCCAGAGCGCTCATGTCCCAATGCCACTCGCGGATCTCCCCCGCGCCAGGAAAGAAGCCGACCAGACGAAAGGGCAGGACGCCCGAAAGGTCACGATCTTCGAGAGAAGTGCCGGCACTCGTCGCATCGGCATGAGGCAGAAGTAGCGGGATCAACGTCCCGCGACTGACGCGCTGACGCGAGCGGTCCGCCGGGATATTCCAATTCAGCAAGGCGAAGGCGACACCGGCGGCATTGGCGCCGATCCACGTGCCCCCCTCCGGCTCATGGGGATAGACGATGGGGAATGTAGCTTCACCAAAGAAATGAGGGGGGAGCGCAGCCTGTCGTGCCAGGCGCTCGTCGCGGTTCATGGCGAGCAGATATCCGCCGTCTTTCGGAACGAAGGAGAGCGTGCACATTGCTTCAATCCGCCAAAGGGTACAACACCGACTGCCTGCGATACGCAAGCCACTCCCGCCAGACCTCGCCTACGGACGACGGACGATGGCCACGATCGCGGTTGGCCTGGCCGATAGCAAAGACCAGGTCCCACTGCCGATACAGAGTACGATACGCCTCCCACAGCGAGTTGCGGGGATCGTAAATGCTGGTGGCCTCGGCGGAGGAGCCGTTCAGTTCGACGATCTGGAAATCCCGCCCGGCGCGCAGGTCGTCGTCTGACGCATAGCGCACGTCATAGCGGCCGATGAAAAACCCGGGAAGCTGCCGCGAAATCTCGTCGATACGCGCGCGCAAAGCTTCCGTGGCCAAGTGCATACCGTCGCGGAAAATACAACCCTGACAGTGATTGCCGGCTTCCACCAGCCGCAGTTTTTCTCCGGCAGGCAGGATACTTCCTTGAAGTTGAGGGAAGCGCGCGCGGTAGGTCTCCGCGATCAGAGCGGCGCGAGAGTCGGCGTCCACTAATTCCTCAAAGGTCTGCACGCCATCGCCAGTGACCACGGGAAACTCTTTTTCCGTGATGGCAAAGATGTGGCCCTGCGCTTCACCGGGGAAGCGGTAATAAAAGATGCCGGCTTCGCGGGGACCGGGGGCATAGCGTTGCATCACAACCGGGCCCGGGACAGCGCGCAGATAATTCTCCGCTGCCTCGAAAGAGGCGATGCGCTTGAATCCGTCACCGCGCTGAGCGATGTCGGGCTTGAGCACGAATGGGAAATAGAGTCTTCGGCGCAGGAACAGGTCGTGCAAGGTCCGCGTGCGTGTCGCCGGATCTCCGGGCGGGACCAGATAAGCGTCCGCGGTGAACTCCGGCGCGGTCTCGGACAGCGACGCAAGGTATTGAAACTTCGACTCGCCGATGATGCCGCCGGTATGCAGCGAGGGGTTCGCTATTGTCGGCAATGAAATGCCGCGATACTTGATCGCCAGCCAGGCGCACATCACGACCACCGGCGGATAGAACAGCCACATCGGCCAGAACTCCCAGCGGCGATATTTCTCGACGAACAAGCGGACCCGGCCGCCGAAACGCGCGCTGAATCTTCCAATGAGGATCAAGGTGCTCAGAATCATAGCCCCAAATCCAAACAAGGCCCAGGAGTGATATGGGCTAGTGACGAATCGGGACAGAACTTGTCCGCCGATCAATGTCGTCAGCAAAAAGACCAAGCTGACCCACACTACGCCGCACATGGCCGTGACCAGGGCGAACGACCGGAAGCGCATGCGCAGCGCCCCGGCAGCAAGATACGTGGGCAGTCGAGTGCCGGGAATGAAGCGGCTGGCGACCAGCGCGTAGCCACCGGACTGGCGGAACCGAACCTCCGCGCGAGTCAGTGCATCGGGCGAGACGAATCGGCGGGCAAATGAGTTGCGGAGGCAAGCGTCGCCCAATGCGCGTGCGATCCCATAAAGACCGATGTCACCCAGCCAGATGCCGACGAATGCGCTGCCCAGGGCGACACGCGTGTCCGCCATGCCGGCTGCGGCCAGGGAAGCAGCCAGAACGGTTGCGCCGTCTTCTGAGACGAACGTCGCAAGAATGATGGAGACGGCCAGGGCCACCGTGCCGGACAACGGGTTGGTGAGCAGTTCGCCCATGGGGTTTCCGGCTTAGTTCGTGGGTGTGGTCTGGAGGAATTTCAAGGTGGAGGGCGCCACGCCGAAGTGCTCCGGCACGGCGACTTCGAGCTGGGAGCAGAGGATACGGATGATGGCGAAGTGGTGGATCGCATGACCGGTGCAGAATGCTAGTTCGCGGCCCACGGTGGAGGCGAGCCACTCCGTCCGGTTCAGGTCGTAGCCGACGGAATAAGACACGGCGAGGGTGCGGTCGCAATCTTTCACGGTAAGACTGCGGAATGAATCCCGCAGGCCCCGCGTGACCGACCGTGCGTAATCACGCTCGATCTCCACGCGTGGGTCTCTTCCGCGCAGGTCATAGTCCACCCGGCCTGCATGCAACCCTCCCTGGAGGCAGAGCAAGTGGTCCACAATATGGCGGTAATGCGCGCCGATCGAAGCGTTATAGGGCACGGCCAGGCGCATCGCGTAATCGCGGTCACCGAGATGTTCGAGCAGGGAAAGACCCTGCTCCAGCACCTGCTCCAGCGAACTCACCAAAGGGCTTTTCAAGTGAGCTTTGCCCCCAGGATGGGGATGTCCCGCCGGTAAAGGAATAAAACAGTCGCACTGCAAACAAAAGTGACGCAAGCCAGCGCGAATAGCTCGCCCTTGTCGCCCATCACCTCAATGCCCAAAAAGGTGAGATGGGAGACGATCGCGCCGGCCATCGTGCCCAGAGCCAGACCGGCTCCCAGCCAGACCGTGCGCGGCAGGAACATCAGCAGCGAGGCGATCAATTCGATCACACCTGAGCCGATGCGCCCCGCCGGCTCCGCGCCCATCTTGGTGAAGATGTAGACCGACTCCGGCGCCCCTGTGAATTTGAAGTAAAGCGTCTGCAGCAGGATCACCGCCGCGATGATGCGGCAGACCCAGCTGATGACAGTCTGTGTCTTCGACATTGTCACTTTCCTTTGTCGGCAACGATGCCTGGCCAGTTATGGTCGGCCTTGACCAGATTGCCTTTGGAATCTTTGGCGAACGTGTCGCGAATGTCCTTGTCGTATTGCATCAACAGCCGGCCGTCCACGATGGCGAAGGCATCGATCTCCACCGGGGCGGTCTTTCCCTTGGAGACCGCATAGGCGCAGTAGCCGCCGAATTGCGGCTCATATTTCTTGGGGTCCTTGTTGAACAGATCGCGGTGCTCCGCGGAGGCGAATTGGTATGTGGCGCCCTTGTAGATAGAGACGAACTTCGGATCGCCCTTCACCGGCTTGTTGTCCGTGAAAAATGCGACGGGATCGTAACCCTGCAAGGCAATGCCGTCCTTGTCGAGGTTGAGCAAGGACTTGTCCGCGGCCAGCGCGAATGAAGACAGGGCGACGAGCAGAGCAAAGACAAGTACGGATTTCATGGGGGCCCCCGGCCGACTGAAATGTTGACATCACCAACCTGCTCCCTAAGATTCCTAAATCCTTGAAAAGTCACATTCATTGAAAAGTTGTAGGGTTGTAACTACCCGGAAACGAGGGAATCACATACTGGAGCCATTGAGGTCGGGTCCCTGGACTGAGGGGTGAGTCGGGTCGCAAGGGGGGAGAACCACATGAACGGACTGCTGCAAGCCTCTCCCGAGGCAAGTGCTTTAGCGCTGGTTCCTAGCTTGGCGGACATGGGCACGGTGACCTGCGGCGCCTACTGCATGCGGGTCGCGCAAGCGAATGAGGACCTGACCTCGGTATTCCGCCTGCGCTATACAGTCTTCAATCTGGAGTTGAATGAGGGTCTGGAAGCTGCTCATAAGACAGGGCTTGACCGCGACCAGTTCGATGCCGTTTGCGACCATCTGGTGGTGGAGCACGGCCCGACCCGGCAGGTGGTCGGGACCTACCGCTTGCAGACAGGCATCACGGCGGCCCGCAATCTCGGATACTACAGCGCCCGCGAGTTCGATTTTTCACCATACGAACCGCTGCGCGACCGGATCGTGGAGCTGGGACGGGCATGTATCCATCGAGACCACCGCTCCTTCGAGGTGCTGAGCCTGCTGTGGCGGGGGATCGCCCAATATGCAAACCGGCAAGGGGCGCGTTATCTGGTCGGCTGCAGCTCGCTGACTTCGCAGGATCCGGCGGAAGGGGACGCCATGTACCGGCACTTGAAGCCGTATCTGGCTGAGCCCGGGCTGCGAAGCCATCCCGTGCCTGGATACGAACTCCCAAAGCAAGGCGCCATGATGATCAATGTGCATCCTCCGCGATTGCTTCGCGCCTATCTCTCCATCGGGGCGCGGATCGCCGGGCCGCCGGCCATCGACCGGGAATTTGGTACCATCGACTTCCTGACGCTGCTCGACCTGGACCGGATGTCGTCGGCCGCGCGAGCGCGCTTCCTGGAGGGATAGCCGTTGCGCAAGATAAGAGCAGGCCTGCGATCCGCCATCCGGACCGTGAAACTGCTCTGGACCGCATCCGCCTGTCTCCTCGCCTATCTGCTCCTTCGACTCCGCCTGCTCCGCGCGCCCAGCCACGCCGAGCGCGCCCGCTGGTTGCACACCTGGTGCGCGGTCGCGCTGCCCCGTCTGGGCGTGGACTTCGCCGCGGAAGGTCCGATGCCCGCGCGCGGACTGCTGGTCAGCAATCACCTGAGCTATCTCGACATCATGACCCTAAGCGCGATCGGGCCGTGCGTGTTCGTGTCCAAGAAAGAGGTGCGGCAGTGGCCGCTCTTCGGCCTGCTGGCGACGCTGGCGGGGACGGTCTACGTGGACCGGCAACGCGCCGCCGATGCCGTGCGCGTGAACGAAGAGCTGACACTCGCGCTGCAATCCGGAGCGCTCTGTGTCCTGTTCCCCGAGGGGACCAGCTCGAACGGCGCCGAGGTGCTGCCGTTCCGTTCGCCGCTGCTTGAGGCCGCGGTGCAGAGCGAAGCGGAGGTCACCGCGGGATACATCCGCTATGAACTCGACGAAGGCGATGCGGCCCAGGACGTCTGCTATTGGGGCGAGATGACATTTCTTCCGCATGTGCTTAAGCTGCTATCGCGCCCGGCCATCCGCGCCCGCGTGCGCTTCGCCGAGGAGAGCTTTCGCTTCGACGACCGCAAAGAAGCCGCCGCCCGCACGCGGGAGCGGGTGATCGCGTTGCGGGAAGGGTGATCCGACTCCAGCGCAAAGGAAGGGACACATGGAGGTCCGAAGATCCAAAGTCATTGCCGCCATCATCGTCAGCGTGTGCGTGGCGCTGGCTCCGGTTGCCTATACTCAGGGCCACGCGTCGAAGCCGCTCGAGGGAGAGAAAAAAGATCAGCCATGTCCAAACACGCCAGCGGGTCCTTTGATGTGAAGCTCACGCCGCAACCGCCGGAAGGCAAGCCCGAGGAAGCGACCCACAGCCGCATGACCATCGACAAGCAGTTCCACGGCGACCTGGAAGGCGCCGGCAAAGGCGAGATGCTGGCGGCGGGCACAGCGGTAAAAGGTTCGGCCGGGTATGTGGCGCTGGAAAAGGTCATGGCCACGCTGCACGGACGCACGGGCACATTCATTCTGCAGCACAGCGGCACCATGGACCGGGGCGCGCCGCAGCTTTCCATCACCGTGGTGCCGGATTCGGGCACGGGACAACTCACCGGCCTGACGGGCCGGATGAGCATCAAGATCGAAGACGGGAAGCACTTCTACGAATTCGAGTACACGCTTCCGGAAGCGCCGTGACCCTGTCGGTGGCTGCCGCGAGGAAAGCATGTTCCATCTGATCGTCACGCTCAGCGCGAAGACATCCGAAGATGTGGCGCCGGTGGCGGATGCACTGGCGCGCATGCGTCCGATGTGTCTGGCCGAGCCGGGATGCACGCGCTGGGAGGCGTATCAGTCCCTGGAAGATCCCAAGACGTTCATGCTGGTGGAACATTGGCAAACACGCGCCCATTGGGAGGCGCACGGCAAGCTGGCCGCGATCCAAACGATCTATGTGCCTGAGGTGCTGCCCCGGGTCACGCGCGAGGTGCATCCCGCGAGGCAGGTGTGAGGATTGGTGAAAGCCATGCCCGTTGCGCTAACCTCAAAAAAATCCGGGAGGGGCATGGCTTTAGCCGTGCCGTGTGTTGCTAGCCAGTGCCCGGCTTTAGCCGCTGAGGTCAGGTCTTGATTCCAAAGCATCTTCCGCCTCCGGTAGGACCGCAGACCTATTTCATCACTTCCAGCACTCTGGGGAAGCGGCCGGTATTTCAAGTCGAGCGATGGGCACGCCTCTTCTTGGTGATGCTTTATCACTACCGAAAGCAAGGTCACTATCGCCTGCTTGCGTTTGTCCTGATGCCGGACCACTTTCACCTGCTGATCACCACCTCTCCAGGGACGACGCTGGAGCGGGCATTGCAGTTGATCAAGGGCGGGAGCGCTTACCAATTGAAACAAGCCGGCCGCAAAGGACCGGCGGTGTGGCAGAAGGGGTATACCGACCGGAGAGTGCGAAACGCGGAGGAATACAAGACGTTTGTGGAGTACATCCAGCAGAATCCGGTGAAGGCCGGGATGGTGGAGAGGCCGGAGAAGTACAAGTACTGTTCTGCCTATCCTGGGTACAAGCTGGATCCGCCGAGACCTTACCTCAGCGGCTAAAGCCGGGGGTGTAGCGTAAGCTTATCGGCACGGCTGAAGCCATGCCCCTCCCAGATGGATTGATGGTTGAGTCCTGCGACCATCAGCTACCCAAGCGAAGTTGTGACTAGAGCGTGTTTCAAATATTGACGACCTTGATTCCGCTGGCCCCTGAAAGACTGATCTCAAGGCACTTATGGCCGCTACCGGAACGTAATTAGCGGTTCTTGAAACACGCTCTAGGGAAATCCTAGGCAATTTTCAGAGCATCACTAGTGGACTGTTGTTTTGATACCCTTCCAACATGGTGCGCATCCCCTGGATGAAGCAACTGGTGCTCGTTCGACACGGCGAGTCCGAATTCAATGCAAGTGGCCCCGACATCCTCCCGGGAATGATGAGGCGATGGGAAGGGGTTCGCCAACCGGACATTCCACTCACGGAACGCGGGAGGCGACAGGCATTAGCGACCGGAAAGTATTTAAGGACCTTTCGATTTGAACGAGCGTTCGTTTCCCCTTACTTGCGCGCGATACAGACTGCGGAACTGATTTTTACTGAGTCCGCGGCGCCGCCACCCCAACGGTTCGATGAACGGATCCGTGAAAAAGAAGATGGCGTGTTCGAAGGGCTCACTGCTGAAGGCATTGCCACGAAGTATCCGGAGGAATGGGCCCGTAGACGGCGTGAGGGATCATATTATTTTCGCCCGCCGGGAGGGGAGAACCACCCCGATGTGGGACTCCGAGTTCATAGCTTTCTGACCAGCCTGCGCCACAATTTTGAGGATCAATCACTGTTGGTGGTGTGTCATGGCGCGGTAATGTGGTCATTTCGTCGCTTGCTGGAGCGCTTTGGAGAAGAAGATCTTCTCGCTCTGCAACGTGAGTCGTCCCAGGAAATGTGTAACTGCTGTGTACTTGTGTATGAAACCGAAGCAGAATCCGGTCGTCCCGTGCTCGTCGAAAACCGGGTATGTTATGGTCCAGACGAAGCCTCGACAGAGGCCTGTCGGCAAAGATCAGCAACAAGTTAACCTATACGATCGGGCTTTTGAAATGCTCATCGAAGCAATGAACATGGACGAGTATTGTGTAGAGAAGGCGGTCGAGATAGCCAATGCCCTGGTGAGGGTTGAATTCGCCGGTGTGAGAGCGTTTTACCAGGATCTTTCGAAGCTATTGCCAGCCCCACAGGTCCTTGATCGTTTGGAGGTTGAAGAGGTCGTTTTCTGGGCACACATAATGGACAGGGCAGCTTTTTCAGTGCTCGGTCCTGAACGCAGAGTGATTTTTCAGACTCACTTCTATGGCGAGTTGCGGGAGGTGTTAAGTCGAAATTTGGAATTGACTGACGCAGAGCGATATCGACAATATCTCGACTCGGTTTACGACGAAAGACAAGCTGAGTACGGAAGGTTTAGATTTGGCCAAGAGGGTTTGCCTGCCGAAGACGTCTGCTGGCACTATGCTCGATCAGTCTGCGGGCTGCTCGGTGAAACAAATCTGGTTCGAATAACGAAGGTTCGAGTGAGGTGTGGCTTGATAGCCGTTAGCATTTTCCGGCTGATGAGAGAGAATTTCCAGCAGAAAGCAGTACGCTAAACCATCACTTCTTCTCCCCCAGAATCTCCTCTTCCTCTTTCCCTTCCTGGCTTAGCTTGAGGATCACGCCGTAGTCTTCGAGCGTCGAGGTATCGCCGGCGACGGACTTGGTGGTCACGATCTCGCGCAGCAGGCGGCGCATGATCTTGCCGCTGCGGGTCTTGGGCAGGGCGGCGACGAAGTTGATCTTCTCCGGCTTGGCCAGGGCGCCGATCTCATGCGCCACCCAGTCGCGCAGCTCGTCGACCAGCGCATCGCTGCCGTTCACGCCGGTCTTGAGCGCGACGAAACAATAGATGGCCTCGCCCTTCATCTCATGCGGCGCGCCCACTACGGCGGCTTCGGCCACGGACTTGTGGCGCACCAGCGACGACTCCACCTCCATGGTGCTGAGTCGGTGTCCAGCGACATTGATCACGTCATCCACGCGGCCCAGGCACCAGATGTAGCCGTCTTCGTCAATGGTGGCGGCGTCACCGGTGAAGTATTTGCCGGGGAAGCGCGACCAGTATCCCGCTTTGAAGCGCTCCGGATTGCCGTAGATCGTGCGCAGCATGGAGGGCCAGGGCCGGCTGAGCACGAGGAAGCCTTTGCCGATCTTGACCGGTTCGCCTTTATCGTCCACCACTTCCGCGACGATGCCGGGCAACGGACGCGTGGCCGAACCGGGCTTGGTGGGCGTGGCGCCGGGCAGCGGCGAGATGAGGATGCCGCCAGTCTCGGTCTGCCACCAGGTGTCCACGATGGGGCAGCGTTCCTTGCCGATAGTCGTGTGATACCACTTCCACGCGGTAGGGTTGATCGGCTCACCCACCGATCCGAGCAGGCGCAGCGACGAAAGATCGTGTCCGTTGGGGAAGTCATCGCCCTGGCGGATGAAGGCGCGGATCGCGGTGGGTGACGTGTAAAAGACACTGATGCGGTATTTTTCGATCAGCCGCCAGAAGCGGTCCCACTTGGGCCAATCGGGCGCGCCCTCATACATGAAGGTGGTGGCGCCGGCGGCCAGCGGGCCGTAGACCACGTAGGAGTGTCCGGTGACCCAGCCGATGTCCGCCGTGCACCAGTAGGTGTCCTCCTCCTTCAGGTCGAAGACCCATTTCATGGTGGCCAGTACGTAGGTGAGATATCCGCCGGTGGTGTGGACCACGCCTTTTGGCTTGCCCGTGGTGCCGGAGGTGTACAGCACATACAGGGGATGCTCGCTATCGAGCGGCTCGGCGGGGCACTCTTCGCTGATGCCGGTGGTGAGGTCGTCCCACCAGTGGTCGCGGCCGGACTTCATCTGCGTGAGCGTGCCCAGGCGTTTGTAGACGATGACATTCTTGACAGTGGGGCAGTCGGCCAGGGATTCATCCACCGCAGGCTTCAGCAGGACCTCCTTGCCGCGGCGCAGGCCGGCGTCGGCGGTGATGACCAGGCAGGCTTCCAGGTCCTGGATGCGGGTCTTGAGCGCTTCAGCGGAGAATCCGCCGAAGACGACAGAGTGGGTCACACCCAACCGCGCGCAGGCCAGCATGGCGACCGCTGCCTCCGGCACCATGGGCATATAGATGATGGCGCGGTCGCCGGACTTGAGTCCCAGTCCCTTGAGCGCATTCGCAAACTTACAGACCTTGCGATACAGCTCCTGATAGGTGAGCGTGCGCTGCTCGTAGTTCTCACCCTCCCAGACGATGGCCGCCTTGTTGCGGCGCGCGGTCGGGAGATGACGGTCGAGGCAGTTGTAACTGAGGTTGGTCTTCCCGCCGACGAACCACTTGGCGAAGGGCGCGTTCGACCAATCACACACCTGCGTCCAGCGCTGGAACCAGTGGAGGTCGCCGGCGCGCTCGGCCCAGAATTTGTCAGGGTCCGCCAGCGCGGCGGCGTAAAGGCGCTCATAGTCCGCGAACGAGGGGACATGGGCCTGGGCGGCGAACTCCGCCGGAGGCGCAAACTTTTCCTTCGATTCCATGGAGGTTCCCGTGCTCATAGAAGTTGGATTTTACAAGATGGATCGCGGCCACAGCACCGGAAAAGAAACACGCCGGCGGGACTAGCCGCTGACCTGCACAGACTGCCGCAGCGCTTCCCGGAGTTTCTCCGGATCGCTGATCGGCGGCTGGCAGGTGAAGGCGGCGCAGATCACGGCCACGGACTCGCCGTCCTGAATGGCTTTGACCTGGGGGATGGTCGCGGCGAGCGCGGGCGGGAGATTCTCCGGCACGGCCTGGCCGTCGCGCACGCGGAGCACGGACTTGGTGATGGCGAACGGCTCGACGGCGGCGGCGAAGAGCGCGTCCGCCTTCGCATCAGAACCGTGGACGATCACTTGCGTGTGCGGCGTGAAGAACAGGCGCAGCGCGATGCCATAGGTGCCGGCATAGATGCCGAAGTGGTCGGCGACGTTGGCGAAACACTCAAGCGTATCCGCGGCGGCCTCGCGATACTTGGCTTCGTGGGTGTAATGAAAGAGCCGCAGCAGCGCGATGGTGGCGCAAGGGTTCCCGGCGGGGGTGGGCGTGTCCTGCAGCGGCTTGCGCTTGGTCTGCAATGCGCCGACCAGGGAATCGGGATCGACCATGGCATCGCGGTCGAAGAAGCCGCCGGCTTCTTCGTCAAAAAAGCGTTTCCTCATCGCGTCCACGATGTTGCGGGCAAAGTTGAAATAGCTCACCGCGGAGGTGGCCTCGTAGGCGTCGAGGCAGGCGATGGCGGTGTAGGCATAGTCGTCCAGCATGCCGGTGAGCGTGCGCCGCGCGGCGGCGGGATCGGAATACCGGATGACATGGTCCAGGCGGTGGGAGGTGTGGTCCCAGGCCTCGGCCAGGATGCGGTCGAGCGAGCGCAGCGCGAAGTGGCGCGCGTCCTCAAGATGCAGCGCGCTGGCGGCTTCAAGGTACGCGGAGACCAGCAGCGCGTTCCAATTCACATAGATGGTCTTGTCGATGTAGGGTGTTGGGCGCTTTTGCCGCGCCGCCAGCATCTTTTCCTTCATGGAGGCCAGCAGGCGTTCCACCTCGTGCGCCGACAAACCTTGTTTCTTGGCGATCTCATCCACGCCCCAGGCGACATGCAATACATTCTTGTGCGGGTCGTGGTGCATCTCGCCTATTTCGCCGATGTCATAGTGCTCGGCGGCGACACGGAATTCGTCCTCGTTGAGAACGGCTTGGGCCTCGGCGCGCGTCCAGGTGAAGTAGTCGCCGTCGTCGTCGAGGGAGAAATCGGCGTCCTGCGAGGCGTAAAATCCGCCGTGCTCACGGTCGCTGAGGCAAGTGTCCACCCAGCGGATGATGTCTTTGGCCACGCCGGCGAAGATCGGCTCACTCGTGGCCTGGTACGCGTGGACGTAATTCTTCAACAACTCGGAATTGTCGTACGACATCTTCTCGAAATGCGGAACGATCCACTTGGCGTCCACGGAATAGCGATGGAAGCCGCCGGCCAGCTGGTCATAGACGCCGCCCAGCGCCATGCGCGTGAGGGTGGTGTGAACGAGGTCGTACAGCGTCTGATTGCGCGTTCGGACGTAATAATCGATCACCAGATCGACTGTGGGCGCGTGGGGAAATTTGGGCTGGCCGCCGAAGCCGCCCCACTCGCGGTCGAACTGGCGCAGCGCGGATTCGAGGATGCGGTCCACGGCCTTGGCGGTGATCTCTCCGGCGTGACCGCGGAAGGATTCCTGGTGGGCGATGGCATTCATCACGGCGTCGGCGGATTCGGTCACTTCCTCGTTTTTTTCCCGAAAGGCATTGGCGATGCCCATGAGCACGCGCTTCATGCCGGGACGCCCCCAGCGATCGTCGGGCGGGAAGTAGGTGCCGCCGAAGAACGGACGGCCATCCGGCGTCAAAAATGCGGTGAGCGGCCAGCCGCCCTGTCCGCTCATGGCCTGCACCGCCGCCTGGTAGCGGCTGTCCACGTCGGGACGCTCGTCGCGGTCGACTTTGATGGCGATGAAGCTCTCATTGATGATGGCGGCGATCTCGGCGTTCTCATACGACTCGCGGTCCATCACGTGGCACCAGTGGCACCAGACCGCGCCGATGTCGAGCAGGATGGCCTTGTTCTCCCGCTGCGCCGTGGCAAAGGCCTCGTCACCCCACTCATGCCACTGGATGGGCTGATGCATGGCGGAGCGTAGATACGAAGACGACGCGAGGGCGAGAGCGTTGGTGGGACCGTGGGCCATGCTGTCCTAGTCTAACCGTAAAGGCCGTGTCAGCCGGCAAGCAGCTGTTTCGCCATGGAGCAGTACACATCCACAGCCGCGAGCAACTGTTTCTTCTCGATGTACTCGCCGGCGGTGTGGGCCACATGGATCGAACCGGGGCCGAAGAGGATGGGTTCGCCCCAGTGGGAGAGCGCGGGGATGTCTGTGGTGAATGCGGCCACGACTTCGGGCAGACCGGCGAAGGAGCGCAGCTTGACAAACGGAATGTGCAGAACGATCTCTACATCAACCAGATCGCCGGCGACGGACTTGATCTCCGCGATGAGCTTGTCCGGCGGGCCGATCAAGCGATAAAGCAGTTGCGCTTTGGCGAAGTCGGGGATCACGTTGGGGGCGCGGCCGCCTTCGATCACGCCGATGTTCATCGTGGTCGGGCCGAATTCGCGGTGGGTCGACAGCTTGATACGCCGGATGCGATGCAACGCGTGCAGGAGCTTGTCGATGGCGGAGTCCCCGAGGTAAGGATAGGCGGAGTGCGCCATCCTCCCATGTGCCGTTACTTCCACGCGCAGCGCGCCCTTGGATGCGATGGCCACCTGATTCTCGGTGGGTTCGCCGTTGATGAGAAAACGCGGCGGCGGAGTGGGCGGATTCCGGTCAGCAACTTTCGCGCCGTGGGAGTCGCGCTCTTCGCCGACGAGGAAGAGCAGGCCGACGTCGGTCCCCTCATTCATCATCCGCACGGCGGCGGCGACCATGGCCGCGATGATGCCTTTGGCGTCGCAGGAACCGCGTCCGTAGATCTTCCTGGTGTCCTCGGACGACGGGATGAAGGGCGGCACTGTATCGAAATGCGTGGAGAAGACGATCTTCGGGTGGCCGATGTGGGCGTAGACATTGAAGCGGCCGCCTTCCACCGGCATTTTCTCCGCGCGGAAGCCGAGTTCTTTCAGGGTGCGCAACAGGAACTTGCCGCAATCGGCCTCGTGGCCGGAGATGGAACTGATGTCGATCAAGTCGCGGGTGAGGCGGAAGATCTGCTTGTCGGTCAACACGGGCACGGCTACAGGATATCCCATGCATCCGGTAGGATAAGGATTTTGGAGGGCGATTGGCGACTGCGATCCGATCCCTGATGGTCCCCGGCCCCGTCGGGCGGCTGGAAGCTTTGCTCAATGTTGGTGCGCCCGGCGCCAGGTTCGCCGCGCTGATCTGCCATCCGCACCCGCTGCACGGCGGCACCATGCATAACAAAGTGGTGTACCACGCCATGAAAGCGCTGACCGGATTCGGATTCCCCGCGCTGCGCTTCAACTTCCGTGGCGCCGGGTTGAGCGAGGGCGTGCATGACCAGGGCCACGGGGAACAGGAGGATGTCCGGGCCGCGCTCGGCTTCCTTTATGACGAGACCCAGCTTCCCATCCTCTTCGCCGGATTCAGTTTCGGCGCGGCCACCGGGCTGCGCGTCGCAGTGCGCGATGAGCGGGTGAAGGGATGCATCTCACTGGGCACGCCGGTCAACGTCGAGGGCCGCCATTACACCTATGCGTTCCTCAAGGAATGCACCAAACCACTGTTGATGATCAGCGGCGGGAATGACATTTACTCGCCGCGTGCAGAATTACAGCAAGCCTTTAGCTACGCTGCCGGGCCGAAGCGATTAAGGATCGTCGAAGGCGCGGACCACTTCTTCCTGGGCAAGCTGGGCGAGATGCAGAAGGCCATCGAAGACTGGGTGCGCGAGACGTTCCGGATCGCGCCCGTTGAGGAGATGTGATGGCTGACAATCGCGCCGTCGCCCGTGAGATCTTCGCTCATGCCTTGCGCGCAGCCGGCGTGGATGGCGCGTTCCGCAGACATGTGGAATATCAGCGAGGCACACTGCGCGTGTGTGACGACCTGTTGCCCGTGCACGACTATGCCCGTGTATTGGTGATCGCGTACGGCAAAGCAGGGCAAAGCATGGCAACAGCACTCGTGGATCAATTGGGTCCTCTGGCTTTCGGGATCATAGTCGCGCCTGAGAATGTGTTGGCCGGCAAGCCGCAGCTTCCCGGGTTTCGTTATTTTGCCGGTGGGCATCCGCTGCCCAATGCGGAGTCGGTGCGCGCGGCGGATACGATCCTGAAGTCGCTGGCCTCGCTGCCGGAAAACTCACTGGTGCTGTATCTGGTCAGCGGCGGGGGCTCGTCGCTGGTGGAAAAGTTGGCCGACCCGGAGATCGGACTCGAAGATCTGGTCGCTACCTACAGGGTGTTGGTTCACAGCGGCGCACCGATCGCGGAGATCAACACCGTGCGCAAGCATCTGTCCGCCGTGAAAGGCGGTCGGATGGCGCGCGCGGCAGGGCAGGGAAAAAGCGTCCAGCAAGTCTCGATCCTGGTCAGCGACGTGCCGGAGAACGCGCTTGACGCTCTGGCCTCCGGCCCGACCATGCCTGATCCCACCACGACCGAACAATGCTACGAGATCGCGCAACGACACAAACTGGTCGAGCAATTTCCCCCGCCGGTACGCGAATTGTTTGCCCGGCGCGCCTTGGACGAGACCCCGAAAAAAGACGATCCGGTGTTCCGCCACGGCCGATGGTGGACGGTGCTCTCGAACGCCGACGCCATGAAGGCCGCCGCCGAAAAGGCGGAGTCGTTGGGTTATCACGTCGTGGTGGACAACTCCTGCGACGACTGGGAGTACCAACGCGCGGCCGACCACTTACTCGGTCGCATCCGGGGGTTGCGAAGCCAAGCGAAGCAACCTGTATGCCTGATCTCAGGCGGTGAGGTCACCGTCAAAGTAAGTGAGACCCCGGGCGCCGGCGGAAGGAACCAGCAGCTTGCGTTGTACTGTGCGGCGAAGATCACCGGCGAAAACATCACCGTTCTAAGCGCAGGGAGCGACGGCGTGGACGGCAACAGTCCGGCGGCCGGCGCGGTCGCGGATGGGAGCGCCTTGGCTCGGTGGTCAGCGCTGGGACAGGCCAGTACGTTGAGCCAGGCGCTGAGTGCATTCAACACCTATCCTGTGTTTCATGAACTCGGCGATACCGTTGTGACCGGACCGACCGGGAACAACATTCGCGACCTGCGCATCCTGCTTGCAGGTTGAAGCCTGCGGCCCCGAAGAATGCTGGGACGAATGGTTGAACCCGGAGTCGGTCTCGTTCGTACGGGAATTACGATGCCAGGTCGTAGATTGACACTTTCCAGACGTCCCGGTAATGTCTGAGTTCTCGCCGTAAACCCAAATGATGGCTCGCGTTCCCCAATCCCGCACGATCCGCTCGTTCGCGGTACGTCCGCACTCAAATAAAGGAGATTCACAATGTTGCGTAAGACGCTCGTTGCACTGATGTTCGCTGCACTGATGGTGGCGCCGGTTTCCGCCCAGACGCTGGATGAGGTGTTAGCGAAGTACGTGAAAGCCCGCGGGGGCGCGGACAAATTGGCGGCCGTCAAGACCATGCGCATCACCGCGAAGGCTTCGGGTGGCGGTGGTCCGGAGATCCCGATAATTCTTGAACAGAAGCGACCGAACAAAGTCCGGATCGAGTTCACATTCCAGGGGCTGACCGCGTCGCAAGTCTATGACGGCAAGGTGGGTTGGAGCATCAACCCGTTCGGGGGGAAAAAGGATCCCGAACTCATGGGAGAAGACCAGCTCAAAGGTATGCAAGACCAGTCCGATTTTGACGGTTGGCTGGTGGATCCCAAGTCCAAGGGCGTGACCGCGGAATTGATGGGGAAAGAACCTGTGGAAGGTACCGACGCCTACAAGATTAAACTCACACTGCCATCCGGCACCACCCAAATCGTATTTCTGGATGCTGATGAGTTTCTGGAGATGAAGAGTGAAAGCAAGCGCATCGTACGTGGCGCCGAGAGAGAAGAAGAGGGATTCAGCGGAGATTACAAGGAAGTGGAGGGGCTGACGTTCCCATTCTCGCAGGAGGGTGGGCCGAAAGGCGCGCCTCCAGCGAGCCGGCAGAAATTGACGATCGAGAAGATCGAACTCAATGTGCCGATCGACGACTCGCGGTTCGTGATGCCGGTTGTAACGACCCCACCGGCCGCGCCTCCCGCGTCACCAGCGCTGAAGCCGGAAGAGCCCAAGAAGTAGCCATACGGGGTGCGGCCATGCCGCACCCCATTCTCTTTTCTCGTTCAAGACACAGGAAGGAACAGGAATCCCCGTGAACACGAAAAACTATTGGAAGTGGGTCAGCAGTACTCTCGCCCTGGCGATGGTCTTCGCAATGCCCTTGTGGGCGCAGGAAGCGGTCAAAGTGGATTCAGACACCATCTCCGGTCTGGGCGCCCGCAACATCGGCTCCGCGACCATGAGCGGACGTATCGCCGCGATCGATGCCGTGAACGAAGGCAAGAGGGTCACTGTTTACGTCGGCGCCGCGAGCGGGGGTGTGTGGAGGTCGATCAATGGAGGCACCACCTTCAAACCGGTCTTTGACAAGCAGCCGGTGCAATCCATCGGCGCGGTGGCCATCGACCGCAAAAATCCGAAGACTGTTTGGGTGGGCACAGGCGAGAGCTGGACGCGCAATAGCGTCTCGGTCGGTGACGGGATCTACAAGACCACGGATGGCGGCGACAACTGGACCAACATGGGGCTGAAGGAGTCCGAGCGCATTTCCAAGATACTGATCGACCCGAACGATTCGAACACGGTCTACGTCTGCGTCCCCGGCAAACTGTGGAGCGACAGCGATGAACGCGGTGTGTTTAAGACCAGTGACGGTGGCAAGACATGGTCAAAGATCCTGAAAGGGGCAAACGGCTCGACCGGGTGCGGCATCATGAGCATGGATCCGAAGGACCCCAAGGTCCTCTATGCCAGCCTGTGGGACTTTCGGCGCAAGGGATGGACATTCCGCTCCGGGGGCGAGAATGAGACCGCCTTCAGCGGCAGTGGACTATTCAAGTCTACCGACGCCGGCGCCAGCTGGACCGAGCTGGAAGCCCAGTCGGCCAAGGGACTGCCGGCGAAACCATGGGGCCGGGTGGCGGTGACGGTTGCGCCGTCGAATTCGAACGTGGTGTATGCAGCCATCGAAGCCAAGATCCCGACCGACGGACTCTATCGGTCCGATGACGGCGGCAAGACCTGGGACAAACGCGACCGCAGTCAGTTCATGATCTGGCGCCCGTTCTATTTCGCAAATCTCATCGTGGACCCGAAGGACGAGAACAAAGTCTTCAAAGTCAATCTTGGGCTGATCCTTAGTACCGATGGCGGTAAGACGTTCAGCAATGTCTCTGGGGCCACGCACGGCGACTATCACACCGTGTGGATCAATCCCGAGAATCCGGAGCATGTGATCGCGGGGGACGATGGCGGCCTTTGGATCAGTCACGATGGCGGCAATCGTTGGTGGAAGAGTGACAATCTTCCGGTCTCGCAGTTCTACCATGTCAGCGCGGACATGGACCGCCCCTACAAGGTCTATGGCGGACTACAGGACAACAGCTCCTGGGTGGGCGATTCGCAATATCCGGGGGGCATCACCAACAGCCGTTGGGAGAACCTGTATGGCGGTGATGGCTTCTGGGTGTTCACGGACCCCTCCGATCCCGACTATGTCTACGCGGAGTTCCAGGGCGGCTTCCTGGGTCGCGTGAACCGCAAGACCCATGAAGCGCGGATCATCCAGCCTCAGGCGCTGCCCGATTTCCCTTACGGCACGGCCGAAAAGAAATTGCGCTGGAATTGGAACACGCCGATCCACCTGAGTCCGAACGAGAAGGGAACGATCTATATCGGTTCCCAGTTCCTGTTCCGGTCACGTGACCATGGCGCTTCGTGGGATCGTATCTCCCCGGACCTGTCCACGAACGATCCGGAGAAACAGAAGCAAGAACAGTCCGGCGGAATCACCGTGGACAACTCCGCCGCCGAGATGCACACCACCATCTACTCGATCAGCGAGTCGCCCAAGAACGTCCAGGTGATCTGGGCAGGCACCGACGACGGCAATGTGCAGGTCACTCGCGACGGCGGGAAGAACTGGTCCAACGTAACGGGCAACGTTCCGGATGTGCCGAAAGCTTCATGGGTCTCCTGGGTGGAAGCCAGCCCACACGACGAAGGTACGGCGTTCGTTGCCTTCGACCGCCACACGTTCGGCGATATGAGCCCCCACGTCTATCGCACCACCGACTACGGAAAGACCTGGAAGCGGATCGTGGCCGGCGAGGCGGGCGTACAAGGGTATGCCCATGTCATCAAACAAGACCCGGTGGCGCCCGGCCTGCTGTATCTCGGCACCGAGTTCGGTCTATGGATCACGCTTGATGGCGGCCAACAATGGGCGCAATACAAGGGCGGTGATTTCCCGGCTGCCGCGGTCCGTGATCTGGTCGTACATCCGCGCGACCATGACTTGATCCTCGGGACCCATGGGCGCGGTATTTGGATCGTGGATGACATTGCCCCACTCCGCAACCTCACGCAAGACAATCTCACCAAAGACGCGGTGTTCGTGGATGGCCGCGCCCAGATGCAGGCGGTCTCCAACTTCAGCGGTGGCTGGGCCGAAGGTGATGCAAAGTTCAGCGGCCAGAATGCCACCGAAGAAATGGTGATCACCTATTACCAGAAGAAGCGCCACATCCGCGGCGATCTGAAGCTGGAGATCTTTGACGACCAGGGCAAACTGCTCAACACGGTCCCCGGCAGCAAGCGCCGCGGCCTCAGCCGGGCCACCTGGGACATGCGTCTGATCCAGCCCAAGCTGCCCACGGCGGCCAGCTCGGCGGGCTTTGCCGGCGCGGGCCCGCGTGTCTTGCCCGGGACGTACACCGTGAAGATGACCAAGGACAAGGACACCTACACCACCAAGATCACGGTGGGGATCGATCCGCGCGCGCCCTATAACGCGGAAGACCGAAAGGTGAATTTCGCCCTGGCCATGCGGCTGTACAACATGCTCGGCGACATGACCTTTACGGCGGACCGCATCAAGGGCGTCCTCGACGCCGCCAATGAGGCGCTGGGCAAGCTTGATGCCAAAGACCCGAACAAGGCCAGGATGGCGGCGTTTGTGGATGCGGTGGGGAAGATCCGCAAGGAGATCGTCGCCACCAAGGAAGGAGGAGCGATCACCGGAGAGGAGCGCATCCGCGAGAAGCTCGCGGAACTTTACGGCACCGTAGCGCTTCTCTATGAGGGTCGTCCGACCAAGCAACAGTCCGACCGCGCCGACGCGATGGCGGCGGACCTGGCAGATGTGGGCAAGCGGTTCGATGCGTTGCTGGCCAAAGACCTCCCGGCTTTGAACAAAGGTCTGGAAAAGAAAAAACTGAAGCCCATCACGGCCATGACCCGCGGAGATTGGGAGAAGAAAGACGCTCCCAAGGTCGCGGGCGGCGCCAAGCCCGGTGAGTTCGATGCCCTCCCGAGCGCCGGAATGAACATCGGTGAACTGATGGAGCACTTGCGCCTGCGTTGAACACAGTGGTTGAAAAACAACGGCGCGGCTTCGGCCGCGCCCGTTTTCTTTACCCACGAAATCCGGCAAGCCATAGCGTACAATCTCCGCGAACTTCCGGAGGAGCGCTCCCATGCTCGATCGCCGTGGCTTCATCTCGTCGTTAGGACTGGCAGGTCTGGCTTCATTCACCGGGCTGAGCGCGGAGGCCGCCGCGCAAGTCTGCAAGGCCGCGCCCACAATGCCGCCACATGATCTCTATGACCGCGATGAGGAAGCGTATTGGACGGAGATCCGCAAGCAGTTCCTGATCCCCGATGAGAATGTGTACCTCAACAACGGCACGGTCGGGTCATCCCCCATGCCGGTGCTGCAGGCGATCGTGGCCGGTTTCGACGATCTGGAGCAGATGGCGCAGGACGACCCGGAACGCTATCCCATCTGGGGCTATGAGCCGTATCTGGAGTTTCGCGAGCCCCTGGCCAAGTTCCTGAACGCGCCGGTGAGTGAGATCGCGCTGCTGCGCAATGCCACGGAAGCCAACAGTTACATCGCGCAAGGGCTGGACTTCTCCGCGGGCGATGAGGTGCTTCTAAGCGACCAGGAGCATCCTGGCGGCGAACAGGCGTTCCACCTGCGGGAGAAACGGCATGGCATTGTGGTGAAGAAGTTCACCATCCCCAAACCGCCGAAGTCGGCCGCGGAGATACTAAATCGGATCAACGATGCCATTACTTCGCGTACCAAGCTGATCTTCATCAGCCACATCACCACCGTCACCGGCGTGGTGATGCCGGTGAAGGAGATCTGCGCGCTGGCCCGTGACAAGGGCATCCTCAGCGCGCTGGATGGCGCGCATGTTCCGGGCATGATGAAGCTGGACATCCCCGCCATCGGCTGCGATATGTACACCGCGTCGCCGCACAAGTGGCTGCAGGCGCCCAAGGGCAGCGGCTTCCTCTACGTACGCGAGGCGGTGATGCCGAAGCTCTGGAACACCATCGTCACCGAAGGCTGGGACAAGCCGGAGTTGAAAGCGGAGCGATTCCAGCGTATCGGCTCGTCGAACGTGGCCATGTTGTGGGGTTTGCGCGCGGCCATCGAGTTCGCGAACTCCATCGGCATGGAGCGGATCGAGAAGCGTCACCGCGCCATGGCGGATCACCTCCACGCGGAGATGGTAAAACGGGGCGCGGAGAGTTGGACCTCGCCGGACGCGTCCCTGCGCTGCGGCATCACCACGGTCAACGTGCCTCCCATCAAGCGGATGGAGCTGGAGATGTGGATGTGGAAGAACCACAAGATCCGCATCCGGGGCGGGGAACCGTCCAAGCTGCGGCTTTCCACTCCCTATTATTTGCGCCGGAAGGATGTGGACCGCTTCCTGGCAAAGTTTGATGATTACCGGAAGCAGATGGCGTGACTGACAGCCACGATTCACGCCGTCGCAACCCGGGACGCCGTGATTTTCATACCTCGGGTTGCCCGCGATAGTCCACTCCCCTACAATCGAAGCTCTTTCCTATGCGACCCACGATGCGATTGTTCGTCTCCGCCGTTCTGTCGTTGTCTTTGACGCTCTCCGCCGCCGCCCAGCGCCAGCCCAAGAAGCAGGAGCGCAAGGCGCCACCGGCGCCGGCGCGCAGCGAAGCCGCGGCCACCGGGAAAGTGCAATCCCCATCCGAGTTCCTGGGCATACAAGTCGGCGCCGATCGTGTCCTCGCCGATTACAAGCAGATCACCGCGTACTTCAAGGCGCTCGATGCGGCCAGCGACCGCGTGGAGGTCAAGAGTCTGGGCCAGACCACGCACGGAAACGACATGATCATGGCGGTGATCTCGTCGGCAGAGAACTTGCGCAACCAGGAACAATATAAAGAGATCGCGCGCAAGCTGGCCGACCCGCGCGGATCGTCGCCGGCGCAGATCGACCAGCTTTCCCATCAGGGCAAGTTGATCCTGCTGGTCACATGCAATATCCACGCCACCGAGATCGGTTCCAGCCAGATGGCGATGGAGTGGGCCTATCAGCTGGCTACGGCGCAGGATGCGGAGACCCGCAAGCGTCTGGATGACGTCATTCTCCTGCTGGTGCCTTCGCTGAATCCCGACGGCCAGATCATGGTGACCGACTGGTACCGCAAATATGTGGGCACTAAGTATGAGGGCGGGGCCATGCCGTATCTCTATCACCACTATGTGGGCCACGATAACAACCGCGATTGGTACATGCTCACCCAGAAGGAGACGCAGAACGTCACCCGCATGGCCTATCAGGAGTGGTATCCACAGTTCTGGCTGGACGAACATCAGATGGGGGCGTACGGGCCGCGGATCTATGTGCCGCCGAATGCGGACCCGGTGGCCAAGCTGGTGAATCCGTTGATCCATCGGGGGAACAATCTTCTGGGCAGCAACATGGCGTGGCGTCTGGAAGAACAGAACAAGCAAGGCGTCATCTTCGGTTATGCGTTCGACGCGTACTGGATCGGTGGCACGCGCAATACCGGCTGGTGGAAGAACGTCTTCGGCGTGCTGACCGAAGTGGCCTCGGCGCGTGTGGCGACACCGATGGACATCGCCCCGACCGAACTGCGGGGCAATGACAAGGGCCTGACGGAGTACGTGCAGCAGATCAATTTCCCGAATCCCTGGCGGGGTGGGACCTGGCGTCTGCGCGACATCATGGATTATGAACTCATCATCTCCAATGCCACACTGGAGACGGCGAGCAAGTATCGCGATGACTTCCTGCATGGCGTTGCCAAGATGGCGGGTGAAGCGATCGCTTCCGGACGCGACGATGAGTACTACCGCCTTGCGCTGGACAAGCAGCGGGACGCGGTGACCGCGACGCACCTGCTGCGGATCCTGCGCGAACACAATGTGGAGATCCACACTACGCCGGACGGCCGCACCTTCCTGATCCCCACCGCGCAGCCCTACAACCGGTTTTTGGCGGAGTTGCTGGGCGTGCAGCGGTATCCGGAGGTCAAGACGTCGACGGATGGGGCGATCCTCGAGCCCTATGACGTGGCGGCCTGGTCTTTGCCGCTGATGATGGGCGTTGACGTGGAAAAGGTGCGCCTCTCCTCGGACGAACAACGCGGGCTGCGGCCGCTGATCGCGGCGCCGCTGCCGCGCGGCGGATTGGAGGGAAGCGGCAAGTTCTACGCCATCGGGCCGGAACAGAACGCAACGTTCGCGCTGGTGAACGAGATGCTGCGGCGCAAGACGAAGGTCTACGGGCTGCGTGAAGGGTTCTTCAATTCTTCCACGGGGCGCACCGTGTTTCCCCCGGGCAGCGTGGTCTTCGAATCGAATCCGGAATTGGCCGCACAGGCTGAGCAGTTGGGGTTGCGGTTGACGGCGGTGGCCGCATTGCCGGACAAGGCCAAGCCGCTGCGTGAGGTGCGCGTCGGATTATACAAGCCCTATGTGGCGTCCATCGATGAAGGCTGGACCCGCTTCGTGCTGGATCAGTACCGCTTCAATCTGAAGAGTGTGGAGAACAAGGCGGTGCGCGACGGCAACCTGAAAGAGAATTTTGATGTGCTCATCCTACCTGACGTGGGCTCGGATGTGATCGTGGACGGCCGGCCGCGGCGTGATGGTTTCTTCGAGGAATTCCCGCCGGAATATCAAGGCGGCATCGGAAGGGATGGCATCAAGGCGATCAAGGAGTTTGTCGATGCCGGCGGCACGCTGATCACTCTGGCGTCATCGGCGGACCTGGTGATCGAGGAGTTCGGCCTGCCGGTGCGCAACCCGCTGGCGCGGGTGAAAGACACCGAATTCAATGTGCCCGGTTCGCTGCTGCGTGTGTATCTAAAGACCGACCATCCGGTGGCGTTCGGTATGCCGGCGGAGATCCCGGCATTCCAGGACGAAGCACTGGCGTTCCAGACCGCCGCGCCCGCGCCGGACTCCACCCGCACCGTGCTGGCTTGGTATCCGGATGATGAGAAAGACATCCTGCTCTCCGGATGGATCAAGGGCGCGGACAAACTGGAGCGGAAAGCCGCCGCCGTGAGCTTCACTCAGGGCAAGGGCCGGATCGTGATGTTCGGATTCCGGGTCCAACACCGCGCGCAGACCGAAGGCACGTTCAAGTTGTTGTTCAACGCGATCCGCTGGGGCTTACTGGAATGAACCTGGCGGCTAGGGTCTGAGACCGAACGCACGCGAATGGAATGCAAGGGAATCGGGCAGGTGGGTCGCGAAATACTGCCAATCATGTCCACCGGGGAACACTTTTGCTTCGTGTGATATCTTTCTTGCAATCAGTAGGTTATCCAGATCCCTTAACCCTTTATCGAAACCGTAATCGTCACGGTCACCGCAGTCGAAATAGATCTTCAATCCAGTCAGGTCATTCGCTTTGGCGAAGACGAAGGGCGTATTGCGCCGCCAGAACGCCGGATCAAGAGGGACGCCGAAGGCCCGGCCCATGAATCCGGTGATCCCGGTCGAGCCCACGCCATTCACCATCTGCTCCATCAACGCGGCGCTATGGGCGCTGACGGAAGAAAATAATTGCGGATACTTGAAGGAGGTGCGCAATGCGCCGTATCCGCCCATGGAGAGGCCGGAGATGCCGCGCTGCGCGCGGGTGTTGCCGATGCGGTATTTGCGTTCCATCGCCGGGATGAATTCGCGTACCAGAAAATCCTCGTAACGGATGCGGCCGTCGCGCGAGTTGATGTAAAACGTGCGCCCGGCATTGGGCGTGATGATGACGAACTCTCCGATCTTCTTTTGTTTTTGCAGGTCCTGTACCAGGATCCAGCCGCCGGAGTTGACCAGCGAGCGCTGGTTGTCCCCCAGGCCGTGCAGGAAGTAAAGGACAGGGAAGCGTTTGAAGTTTTGTTCGTCGTAGCTCGCCGGCAACAGTGCGCAATAATCCACGGCGCCATGGACGAATTTGCTGGAGACCGTGGCGCACTCCACGCGCGGGGCAGCGTGAATGACCGTGGTAATAACCAGGAAGTGCAGGACCCAAAAAAGTCGTCTCATCGATCTTCACGCGGGAGAACCACTAATCATGCCGGAGCGCTTGCACCGGGTCGAGCCGGGCGGCGCGAGAGGCAGGATACAGTCCGGATATCAGGCTGACAATCACGGAAAAAGCGAAGGCACCGGCGATCAACCACCAGGGCACGAACCAGAAATTCTCCGTCGGCAGCTCCTGGCTGCGCATGTAGATGTTGGCGCCAAGGTTGATGGCCTTCCCGATCAGCCATCCCAGCGCGATGCCGAAGACGCCCCCGGCCGCGCCCATGACGCCGGCCTCGACGAAGAAAAGCAGTTTCACATCGGCATCACTGGCGCCGATGGCCTTCATGATGCCGATCTCGCGCCGGCGTTCCAGGATGGCCATGACCAGCGTATTCACGATGCCGAGCGAAGCCACGGCCAAGGCCAAACTTCCGAAGATCCCCAGGAACAGATCGAGGATGGTGAAGAAGCGGGTGAGGCCCTGCGACGCATCGAGGATGGAATACGTGGAAAAGCCCATCTGTTTGATGGCTTCCTGCACGGGCTTGACCTGGGCCGAATTCTTCACCCGCACCACCAGCGTGAGATACGTCTTGCCCTGCGAGGGCCGCAGCGCGGTGCGCAAGTCAGTGGGCTGGACCACGTTCATGCTCTCCGCCAGCTTCGTGGGAATAAAGAGGCGGGCGCGGGAGGCGGCACGCATGCCACCATACGGCTCGCTTTCCACCACGCCGACGATCTTGAACTTCCGGGAACGAGGCACGAGTGACGCCGGCCCTCCGCCGAGAGCGCTGAACGGGGAATCCAGGTCCGCGGATTTTTCCATCTGCGCCGGTTGCGGCGCCTGCACTTGTCGTTCGAGATACGAGAGCGTGATCTCTTTGCCCAGCAATGCCTTGAGCTGGTCCTCGGTGAGTTTGGCTTTTTCAGAAGGTTTGGCGTCGGGGATCTGCAAGAGTTCGCGCGCGAATTCGCCGACCACGATGGCTTCCTCGGCCATGTCGCCGGAGTAGAAGCTGCCTTGCAAGTCGTCAAACACTTCGCTGGCACGCGACATGGCCGGGAGTCCCGCGATCAGGTTGTAATGCGGCCGCTCCTGTCCCCCGGGGACCTTGGCGAAGCGCAACTCCGCGTTGAAGCGAATGTCGGGATACACGTCAAGCACATTGGGGATCTTGCCGATGGCGGCGCGCGCGGTGTCGTCAAGGGTCTTGGTCTCGCCGCTTTGGAAGCTGCGGTTCTCCCGGCGGTCATCCTGCGAACGCCAATCCAGCCGCGACGACACGACGATGGAATCGAACAAGCCGCTGCGCCCCAGCTGGCGGCTGGCCAGTTTTTGCAGGCCGGCGCCCAGCGAGAGCATGGCCACCAGCGAAGCCACGCCCACAGAGATGCCGACAGTGGTCAGGGAGTTACGAAGAAAAGCTTCACGCAGATTGCGGGAGGCCAGGTCGATGAGGTCATAGGCTTTCATGCCGTCACCTCCGGGCGCGATTCGCTGAGGACTTTGCCGTCGCCTAGGAAGATCATGCGTTGCGCGTATCGCTCCGCCAGAGGACGTTCATGGGTGACCATCACCACTGTCATTCCGAATTTCGCGTTCAGTTCGCGGAGCAGATCCATGATCTCGGTGCCGGTGCGGCTATCGAGGTTGCCCGTGGGTTCGTCGGCCAGCAGGATCTGCGGGCGATTGACCAGGGCGCGGGCGATCGCGGTGCGTTGTTGCTCGCCGCCGGAGAGTTCGCTGGGGCGATGGCCCAGACGGGGAAGGAGCCCGACTTTCCCGACCGCCTCTTGCACGCGCGTTTTACGCTCGGCGGAAGAGACTTCGGCGAAACGCATCGGCAGCTCCACGTTTTCCGCCACGGTCATGGTGGAGATCAGGTTGAAGGACTGGAACACCATACCCACGGTAAAGCGGCGATATCGGGCCAGTTCTTCCGAAGACATCTTTGCGAGGTCCGTGCCCAGGATGACGATCGAGCCGCCGGTGGGGCGGTCCAGCCCGGCGATCAGATTCATCAGAGTGGACTTGCCGGAGCCGGACTGGCCCAGCAACGCGGCAAACTCGCCGGCGCCGACCGTAAGATCGACGCCGTCCACAGCGGGGATCACGGATCGGCCCATGCGATAGTGCCGGGTGACGGCGTGGGTCTCAATGGCGGGTTGAACGCTGGGCAATCGGTTCTCCTTGGGAAAGTCCTTTGATGATAGTACGGGAGGCGCGTCGCAAAAGTTGCCTGCACTCAAAGTGTCCACGGAAATCCGTCCTGGAGACAAATTACCCGCGACATCGCCGGCCCGCCTTGTTAGGATACGGAGCGAAGGCGTCTGGCAAAGAATGAGGCGCACCAGGCAAAGATCGGGGAACCCGGACACCGAATGTCCGCCAAACCAGATTCTCAGGTAGACCACGTGCAAGAGCTGCGGGAATCCATTTCCCGGCATATCCGGTACACGTTGGGCCGTGATGGACACGACCTGACCGCCGCCGACTATTTCATTCCCGTGTCCCTGGCCCTCCGCGACCGCCTCATCGACCGCATGCTCGAGACCGAGCAACGCTATCAGCAGGCCGGCGCCAAGCGCCTCTATTACCTCTCCATGGAATTCCTGATGGGCCGCTGGCTGGGCGACAACCTGGTCAACATGAAGATGGAGGATTACTGCCGCGAAGTCCTGGCCGAAATGGGCGTGAATCTGGACGACGTGCTGGAGACCGAGCCCGACGCCGGACTCGGCAATGGTGGACTGGGACGGCTGGCGGCATGTTTCCTCGAATCGCTGGCCACGCTGGGCATGCCCGGTTACGGCTACGGGATCGACTACGAGTACGGCATGTTCAAGCAGGAGATCCACAACGGCTACCAGAAGGAAAAACCGGACCAGTGGAAAAGCGCGGGCACGCCCTTTCAATTGCCGCGTCCACAGGAGGCCGTGCTGGTGCCGCTGTACGGCCGCGTGGAAGAGTCTTCCGCACTGAAAGACAAGGACGGCAAGCCACTCTCCATCTGGGTGGATTGGAAACTGGTGGTCGGCGTCCCGCATGACATGCCGGTGGCGGGTTACGGCGGCGAAACAGTGAATTTTCTGCGGCTGTTCTCCGCACGCTCCTCGGAAGATTTCGATATCGAGATCTTCAATCGCGGCGATTATCTGCGGGCCATTGAACAGAAGATCGAGTCGGAGAACATCTCGCGTGTCCTATATCCCTCGGACTCGGTCCTCTCCGGCAAAGAGCTGCGCCTGGTGCAGGAGTACTTTCTGGTCGCTTGCTCGTTGCGGGATATTGTTCGCCAATACTTGGCGCGGCATACGTCGTTCGACGAATTCCCCGATCAAGCCGCCATTCAGATGAATGACACGCATCCCAGCCTCGCTGTGGCCGAGCTGATGCGATTGCTGGTGGATGAGCAGTCCCTCGAATGGGGCCATGCGTGGGAGATCACGGTCCGGACCCTTGGATACACCAACCACACACTCCTGCCGGAAGCGCTTGAGAAGTGGCCGTTGCCCCTGATGGAGCGGGTGTTGCCGAGGCATCTGCAGATCATCTACCGCATCAATGCGGAGTTCCTCCAGGACGTGACCAGCAACTACGTGGCCAACGACCAGCAGGTGCAACGCATGTCCATCATCGAAGAGGGGCCGGAGAAACAAGTGCGCATGGCGCAGTTGGCGATCATCGGTAGCCACGCGGTGAATGGCGTAAGCGAGCTGCACACCAAACTGCTAACCACCACCCTGGTGCCGGACTTTGCCCAGCTTTGGCCGGAGCGGTTCACCAACAAGACCAACGGTGTGGCGCCGAGGCGCTGGCTGCTGAAGGCGAATCCCGGCCTGGCGAAGTTGCTCACGCGCACGCTGGGCGACACGTGGATCACTGACCTTGAGCAGTTGCGACGGCTGGAGCCACTGGCCACGGAGCGCGAGTTCCAATTGGAATTCCTCAGCGTGAAGCAGCGGGCCAAGCAGAGGCTCACCGAAGTGATTCAGAAGACGACCGGGATCGCGGTGGACTCGACCTCGCTCTTTGACGTGCAGGTGAAACGCATCCATGAGTACAAGCGCCAATTGCTGTTTGTGATGCGGGTCATCCATGACTATCTGCGCATCGTGGAAGACGGCCACGAACTGCCGGTGGCGCGGACCTGTATCTTCGCGGGCAAGGCCGCGCCGGGGTATTGGGCCGCCAAACAGATCATCAAGCTCATCAACAACGTGGCGCATGTGGTGAATCACGATCCGCGCGTGCGCGACCGCTTGAAGGTCGCCTTTGTTCCGGACTACCGCGTCTCCATGGCCGAGGTGATCATCCCGGCGGCGGACCTGAGCGAACAGATCTCCACCGCGGGCATGGAAGCCAGTGGCACCGGCAACATGAAGCTGCAGATGAACGGCGCGCTCACCATCGGCACGCTGGACGGCGCCAACATCGAGATCCGGGAAGAGGTCGGGGAAGAGAATTTCTACCTCTTCGGATTGCTTTCCGCCGATATCCAAAGGATGAAGACGGAGAACTCATACAAGCCGCGGGAGCGTTATGAGTCTGACCCGTCCCTCAAGCGGGTGCTGGACGCCATCGGCTCTGACCTGTTCTGCAAGGATGAGCCGCGGCTCTTCCGCTGGATCGTGGAATCCATCCTTGATCAGGGAGACCGCTACTTCCACCTCGCTGACCTGCCCTCGTATTTGGAGGCGGGGGAGCGGGCGGAGCGTGATTTCCTTCATTCACCGGAGTGGGCGCGCAAGGCCATCCTCAACGTGGCTCGTTCCGGCAAGTTCTCCAGCGACCGGACGATCCGCGAGTATTCGCGGGACATCTGGAAGATCGAACGGGTGATCGGTCGATCGGTCGGGAGCGTCTAGGCGCTCGCTGCCGTCAGTCGTATTTCTGATGTACCCATCTAGTCCACTGGTCACGATCCTTTAACAGGATTATTCTCGGAACAGCATGAACACTCTCGCCCTCTCGCAATTGCTGGGCGCGCCGGTGGTGGATGCCGCAGGCGCGGTGGGCGGACGTGTGCGCGAAGTCGCGCTGGCGCCCCAGGACGATCCTGTGCGTGTGGCTGCCTATATCGTGCGCACGGCGCAAGGAGATCGCATCCTGCTGCCGAAGCAGCTGCTTTCGGTGGGCGTGAAGCTGCTGCGCACCCACGACCAGCCCCAGGACTGGACCCCGCTGGCCAGCACCGAGGGCTTTCTCCTGCTGGAGCGTGATCTGCTCGATCAGCAGATCATTGACGTGCACGGACGCAAGGTGGTCCGCGTCAATGACGTGGATTTTGAGATCGAGCCATCCAATGGCACGCCGCAACTCCGCATCCGTGAAGTCGAGATCGGGCCGCGCGGCGCGGTGCGGCGCTTGCTTAAAGGCATTGTTCCGCGTCCCGCCATAAGCGCGCTGGTGGAAAGGTTACCGCAGCGGGTCATTCCCTGGGATTTTGTGGATCTGATCGAGACCGATCCCTCGCGCCGGGTGAAGCTCAAGATCGAGCATGACCGGTTGGCGCGCCTGCATCCGGCGGACATCGCGGACATCCTGGAAGAGCTGGCGCCGGCACAGCGCGAGGCCGTGTTCGGGTCCTTGGATGAGGACGTGGCCGCGGAGGCGCTGGAGGAGATCGATCCCCGGATGCAGACCCGGTTGGTGGAGTCGCTGGACTCCGGGCACGCCGCCGACATCGTGGAAGAGATGGATCCCGACGCGGCCGCGGACCTGCTGGAGCAGCTGCCGGACGCGCGTTCCGAAGAGATCCTGGAGGAGATGGAGGAAGAGGAGCGCGAAGAGGTCGAGGAGCTCCTCGAGCACGAAGAAAACACGGCGGCCGGGCGCATGACCACGGAGTACATCTCCGTGGTGGAGAATGCGCGGGTGTATGACGTGATCAGCCTTTTGCGCCGCTTTGAAGGCGGCTTGGAGCCAGTCAGCACGATTTACGTTGTGGATGGGGACGAACGCCTGGTCGGCCATGTGCCACTGGCGCGCATCGCGATGTCACCGTTGGAAAAGCAGGTCCATGAATTGATCTCCAGAGACGCGGTCTCCTGCCGGCTCGATGCGACCGATCATGAGGTCGCGACTTTATTCGATAAATACAATCTCCTGACCCTGCCCGTGGTCGATGAGGATGGAAAACTTTGCGGTCTGGTCACGGCGGACGATGTGATCAGTATGTTGCGCAAGCGGGTGCCGGCCATGCGCAAGGACTGACGCGGCCTAAGCGTTAAATGTGTTTTCCGGCGGCGATCTCGCGCACCAGCTTGACGTCGGCTTCCAGGAAGTCGAATTGCGGAAGGGAACGGCGGTCCACCCAGCGCAGGTCCTTGAAGATGCGGTTCTCCATCTCGCCGGTGTAACGGTCCACGCGGAAAAAATGCAATTCCACGCCGCGGCCGTTCTTGTACATGTGCTGAATACGGGTCACAAACGGGCCGATCTCGGCTTCGATGCCGAGCTCCTCATTCAGTTCCCGCTTGAGCGCGGCGCCAGGTTCCTCCCCCGGCTCGATCTTTCCTCCGGGAAATTCCCACTTTAACGGAAGTGGTTGGTCCTCTTTGCGCTGACAAATGAGGATCTTCCGGTCCGCAGGACGGACGATGAGCGCGGCGGAAACCTGTCTCATGGCCGGGACTCTCCGGCGATCGCTTGCGAAATCATCTTCCGTACCTTCCTGCGCGCTTCCCGGATGATGATAGCAGGGTGCTGTCAGCCTCCCGTTGGAACGGCGGCCCGGATGCGGCGCAGTCCCATTGGCAGCGCATCATCGATGGGATGAATGGCGGCCGCGAGAGCGCGCAGACCATCGAGCAAGGTCACGCTGGGCGTGTTGAGGTACTCGTCGTTGATGCAATAGACACGTCCATCGCGCGCGGCCCGTGTCTCCGCCCATCCCCGCGCGGGGATGATCTTCTCCAATGGGACGCGATCACCGGCGCCGCACCAGGCGGCGATGATCACTTCCGGATCCGCTTCGCGGACTGCATCTTCGTCAGTCGTTGCTCCGGGTGTTCCGAGAAACGTGCCTCCTGCCGCCTCGATCAGTTCTGCCACCCAGCCTTGCGAATGGATCAGCGGCTTCCCCCATTCCTCGCAATACACGAGCGGCCGTGAAAAGTTAATGGTTCGTTGGCGCACAAGTTCGATCTCCGAACGCATGCCAAGGATCAGTTTCTCGCCACGCTCCGGCACGCCCATGATGCCGGCGATACGGGCGATGTCGCTATAAACGTCATATAGAGTGTGCGGTGCAAGCCCAAGAAACGGGATCCCGGCCTTCATGATCTCCGCGACCGCCTCGAGCTGATACGGTACGGAGGCGATCACCAGGTCCGGCCTGGCCGCGAGGATCTCGGAGGATCTCGCGGTCCAGGAATCCGCAACGATCGTATGTGGTGTGCCGCGCAACGCGGGGCAAACGTCCACACACCATTTTGTGCAGGCCACCACGCGATCAAGCAGGTCCAGCCGGTCCAGTGTGACCGTGACGCTGGGCTGCAACGAAACGATGCGATTGGGTGTGTACATCCCCAACACTGTACCGGATTCCGGCGGACGGCGATAATACCCGCATGTACTCGGCCCAGGTGCTCGACCACTTCCAGAATCCCCGCCATGCCGGCGACCTGCCCGGCGCGGACGTGACCGTGCAGGTGTCGAATCCCGGATGCGGTGACATTATGCAACTGGCGCTGCGGCTGAGCGGCGAGCGCATTGCGGAGACCCGGTTCAAGACCAAAGGATGCGTGACCGCGGTCGCCTGCAGCTCGCGTCTGATGGAATTGGTACAAGGCAAGACGGTTGCGCAAGCTCGCGCCATCCGAAGGGAAGAGCTGGTCGAGAGCCTGGGCGGACTCACGCCGGAGACCATGCACGCCAGCCATCTGGTGATGGACGCGCTCAATGAAGCGCTCAAGGGACTTTGATCAGCGCGCGGTCCGCACCCGCTCCGGCCAATACGTGACCCACTCGCGCTCTTCGGCGACCTGCTCCAAGTCAGGATTCGGGTTGATGGCGAATGCCTGGCCGGCAAGATCCATCATGTTCAGGTCATGGATGGAGTTCCCAAAGACCGCATCCACCTTGGCGCCGATCTTTTCCCGGATCATCTCCGCTTTGTGCGGCCCACTGGGCACACGGAGCAGGCGGCTGGTAATGACGTCATTCTCGATCGCGGTCTGGGCGCCGATCACGCGTTTCGCGGGAATGTTGAAATCGCGGGCCCCCTCGCGCACCACGCACTCCACCGTGGAAGAGATGGCCCAGAGCTCGCAGTCCTGCCCGGAGAGCTGGCCGCAAAGCTCCTGCATGTCGTCAAAGTAATTCGGGCGCACGACCTCGGGGAAGAACCGGTTGACAGCGACCTCGAGGTCCCATACGTGAAGTTCGGCGTACATCCGCGCCATCTCGCCGCACATCGTGACCTCATCCACGCGGCCGCGTTTGTAGTCCGCATAGCGGGAGCGGTAGACGCGGGCGATGCCCGGCGGGACCAGGCCCTGGTCCATGGTCCAGTAGAAAAAATCCATCCCGCTGTCATTGGTCCATAGTGTGCCGTCGCAATCAAAGACGGCGACGCGGGGACGTAACACGAGTACTTTGTCTATGAATTCCTTGCGGTCCATGCGAAGGTCGGTTCAGTCTATCAATCGGGGCGCATCAGCCGCCAAGGGCCGCGTACTCCTCGGGGGAATTGAGGTTGGCGATGACGTTCGCATCGTTCACCGGCAGATAATCGATGCGCGCTTGATTGGCGTGTTCCACTTCCCGTGCGGACAGGGTGAGCGGCGCCTTCAGGAATGCTTCGATCAGCTCGCGGCCGGCGACGATGGGATGTCCGTGGCGGGCGGTGCCGGTGGCGGGATCGAGGGTTTCCGGCACGACCGCCCATTTTCGCTCCTCAGGCGGAAGGATGGCCACCTTCTGGAAGCGGTCAAGCAACGCCTGGATCGAATCCGGACGGGCGGGAAGCCGGTCCACTTGGGTGATCACAGCCACGTCGCGTCCGCGATTCAGGACTTCCTGAAGGCCGGTGTGCAGGGAGCTGAATTGCCCGCGCGTGGGATCCGGATTCTCGATGAGGAATGCCCCTTGCGCGTAGGCGATAGGCTGAAGCGTCGCCGCATTGGCGCCGGCCACCACGATCACGATCTGGGTGAAGGGAAGCAGTCGCTTGATGTTGGCGCTAAGGAAGGTTTCTTCGGTGCCGGGAAGCGGGAGCAGCGCCTTTTCGCGGCCCATGCGGGCGGACTCCCCCGCCGCGAGGATCACGGCGGCAAACCCGAAACGCGCGAATCCGAAATCGGTCACGAGGGCTGGCTCTCACGCCGGGCTTTTTTGTTCCAGGCGAGGTGGGCATGGTCCGCGGCGCTGTTGCGGCGCACGGCGATCATCTCCGCCACCACGGAGACGGCGATCTCCTCCGGCGTGATGGCGCCAAGGTCGAGTCCCACGGGAGACATCACGCGCTGCATCTTCTCCGGCCCCATGCCCTCCGCTTCCAGTTCTTTCCCGATGGCCAGGAACTTGCGCTCGCTGCCGATCATTCCCAGATAGCGCGCGGGGACATCATGCTTCAGCATCCAGCGCAGGATGCGCATGTCGTCCGCATGGCCGCGGGTCACGATGACGATGAACGCCTGGTCGGTGAGCGTAAGGCGGCTGCAACTTGCTTCGTAGTCCTCGGTGAGAATGTTCTTGGCTTCGGGGAAGCGGTCACGGTTGGCGTAGGCGTCGCGGTCGTCGATCACGCTGATCTCGAATCCGGCGATACGCGCCACCTGATAAATGGCCTGGGCCACATGTCCGGCGCCGAAAAGATAGAGCTGCGGGATGGGCGTGACCGGCTCCACATAGATCTCCAGCGTGCCGCCGCAGACCAGACCGGTGTCATACTTGGGGTTCCGGTTCAGATTGAAGGTGAGCGTGCGCGGCTTTTCGTTCCGCATCACTTCCTTGGCCGCCTGCCACACCTCGGCCTCGACGCAGCCCCCGCCGATCGTCCCCACGATGGACCCATCGTCGCGGACGAGCATTTTGGCCGTCTCAAAGGCGGGGATGGAGCCCCGCACATTGATGATGGTGGCCAGCGCGCCCTTACGCCCTTCCGCGCGCAGGCGAACGATCTCAGAGTAAACGTCCATCGGGTTCATTGTACCTATAGACGCGGCGGACAGATCAAAGGTATGGTCTCGCGCTGGTTGCGGCGATAGACGCGAAAGTCGGCTTCGTCGACAGTGATGACGTAGAGTTTTGGATGCAATTCGCTCATGCGGATCAGGCAAAGGTCCGCGAGATCGGGTTGCCGGTCGGCGTAACGTTCCGCCAACCGTGCCAACTCATGAAGGTGGGAATTCAGGTCAAAGGAAGGATGGAGCAGCCCATCCTCGATAGCAGCCAGCACGACCTGACTCGAGCGCAAGTGGAACGCGGCTTCCGCCAACACAGCCTCGCAGGTGAGAAACGGCCCCGAGCTTTTCCGGGCCAATTCAACCGCCCAAGCGTGATGGCGATCGCCCCGGCTCAGGAACGCGACCAAGAACCCGGTATCCGCGATCGCTTTCATTTATTTGGAAGAGAATCCTTTGCGCTGCGAAAGGTCCGGCGGCCCCTCGATCACCCCCGCGAGGCGCAGGAACCGCTTCTCCGGGTGGGTGCCCGAGCGGGCCCGTTCCAGCTCGTCGCGGATGATGCGGCCCGCCGGCAATCCCATGCGCCGGGCGTGATCGCGCAGCCAGCGTGCCAGGTCTTCGGGTAGGCGGACTGTCACTGTATTACTCATTTGTCAAAAATGTAATACATTCTGTGGCTCTTGTCAAGCCGTCCCCGGTCCGGGGCGCCGCCTAGGGCCTGTATCCAGAACAGCGTGATACATTCGTCAGACATGAAAGCCGTCCGTTTCCACGAATTCGGGGGGCCGGAGGTCCTCAAGTATGAGGACGCGCCTGACCCAAAGCCGCGCAAGGACCAGATCTTGGTGCGGGTGAAAGCCTGTGCGCTGAATCATCTGGATCTGTGGGTGCGCAAAGGCTTGCCGGGCGTGAAGCTGCCCCACATCAACGGCAGCGACGTCTCCGGCGACATCGTGGAAGTGGGCGAGTACATCACCGACCTCAAACCCGGCCAGCGCGTGCTGCTCGCGCCCATGGTCTATTGCGGCCAGTGCGAGCATTGCATCCATGGCGTGCAGAACATGTGCCGCCAGTTCACGGTGCTGGGCAACGGCGTGGACGGCGGCAACTGCGAACTGATCACCACCGCGCGGGCGAACGTCATCCCCATCCCCGATGAGCTCACTTATGACGAAGCGGCCAGCGTGCCTCTGGTGTTCCTGACCGCATGGCACATGCTGGTGGGCCGCGCCGGAGTCAAGCCCGGCGATTACGTGCTGGTGCTGGGCGGCGGCTCGGGCGTGGGTGTGGCCGCCATCCAGATCGCCAAGATGCACGGCGCCAAGGTGATCGCCACCGCCGGCGACGAGACCAAGCTCGAACAGTGCCGCGACCTCGGCGCCGAGTACTTGATCAACCACTACAAGCAGACCATCTCGGAGGAAGTAAAGAAGATCACGTGGAAGGCCGGAGCGGACATCGTGTTCGAGCACGTGGGCCAGGCGACGTTCGAGGAGAGCGTGAAGTCGCTCAAGGCCGGCGGGAAGCTCGTGACCTGCGGCGCCACCACCGGGCCGGAGGCGAAGTTCGACATCCGCATGTTGTTCGCCAAGCAACTCTCGTTCCTGGGTTCCTACATGGGCACGATGGGCGAATTGCATGCCGTACTCAAACACATCTTCCGTGGCGCGCTTAAGCCGGTGGTGGACAAGACCTTTCCTCTGCGCGATGCCCGCGCCGCGCATGAGCGCTTGGAAGCGCGCCGGCACTTCGGGAAAGTGGTGCTGAACCCATAAAATGATTCAGTGTTGTACTGGCGCCGTGCCTATCGCTCGCAGCAACTCAGCCAGGTCCTTCCGGAAATCCTTTGGGGATTCACTCTTGAAGATCCGGGGCGAGATGGGCTTGAGGATCTTGGGGACCATGTCGAACAGGTACCTGTAATTCGGCTCCAGCCGCAGGTAATAGATCGAACAATCGCAATTGCGGTCGATCTGGGCGGGCGCGACTTTGGTGCCCTGAGGGAAGAACACACCGTGCCCGAGAAAGATCACAATGTGTTGGACAGGCCCATGCCGGTCCGGGCAGAAAACCGGTTCCGACCATAGGCGCTCCAGCTGCTTGCGCACGTAGGCCGCCGACTCCAGACGCGCGGCCAGCTCGTTGATATCCACCGTATGCAGCGGCCGTTTGAGGATCTCCTCCCGTTTCGCCTCCCAATCCAACCCGGCGGCGTCCGCGCGCCGGAAGATCTCCTGACGGCGGAGGATGTCCAGTCCGGTCACGCGGATGCATCCATGATCGAGCTGGATCTGCGAGAGCAGGCTGGCCGCCTGCACGATGCGCGACGCGTCAAAGTTCTGCTGCCGGGGCGGAAGCCGTTCACTGTAGGCGCCGAAGTCCGCGACCAGGTCGATCAGGACCGGGCGCGCCGTGGTCACAGGCAGATACGCGCGACCCTCGCCGAAAGGCAGCGCGTCTTCGCGGGCCTCCGGCAGGAACTCGACGCGGGGCAGATCACGGGCCAGATGGGGAAGCGGGTCATTGTTGATCGGGTCCACTTTCAACTTCCGAAAGCTCACGCTGCGTTGTTCGGTAAGGCCGTCGTAGACGATCACGCCCAGGGTGTATCGTCCGGGCTGAAAAAAGAGTTCCGTGGTGATGAGGAGATCGGTCGAGTCCTTGAGGCGCTCAGTGAATTGGGCGCTGACATAACTCTCCCCGGGGTCCCACCGGCCGTTTTCATCCGCCACCTTGACGATACTGTGCAGATCACGCTCCACCCCGGCTTTCTGCAGCCTTTTGAGGTCCACCTTGGTCTGGACGCGCACAAGAAATCGCTGCTGATAGTGCAGGTAGGGCCCTTCGATCGCGACGCTGCTCTTGAAGTCCTTGCTCTCGCCCGCTTTCAGCCAGTGGTCCACAGGCAGGTCGATCGTGCGCTTGCTCATGACCGGGATCGGGGATTGGGCACACAGAAAAGCGGAGCAGAGCAGGAAGGCCCAGAGGGAGACAAGTCGGAGAGGCATCGGGGCGGAAAATGGTTCGAATCCGATTCTACCCCAGCGAATCGGCCACCTTTTGGTGTTGCCCGGCAGATGTGCTTCGGGATTACAATAGTGCCATGAGCATCGGCAGCAGTTATACCGACAAGATGGCCGCGCGGGAGTTCTCCCCTGGGCTGCGGGAGCTGGATTTCGGCGCGCAGGCGCCGGAAGGCATCATCCTCACCCAGTTGGACAAGGTGGTGAACTGGTGCCGCAAGAACTCCATCTGGCCCATGACCTTCGGCCTGGCCTGCTGCGCCATCGAGATGATGGCCATGGGCGCGTCGCGTTTTGACATCGCGCGCTTCGGCGCCGAGGTCTTCCGCCCCTCGCCGCGCCAGGCGGACCTGATGATCATCGCCGGTCGGGTCTCGCAGAAGATGGCCCCGGTCATCCGCCAGCTCTGGGAGCAGATGCCGGAGCCGAAGTGGGTGATCAGCATGGGCGCCTGCGCCACCTCGGGCGGCGTCTTCCAGAATTACGCGCTGGTGCAGGGCGTGAACCAGGTGATCCCGGTGGACATCTATGTCCCCGGCTGCCCGCCGCGTCCGGAGCAGCTCATCTATGCCATCACGCTGTTGCAGCAAAAGATCGAGAATGAGCGCGGCTCGGTGCGCAAGGTGCTGAACCTTACCTAGCGGAAGCG
This sequence comes from Terriglobales bacterium, assembly GCA_016185365.1. Classification (GTDB taxonomy): domain Bacteria; phylum Acidobacteriota; class Terriglobia; order Terriglobales; family Acidobacteriaceae; genus DSPA01. Next base: position 27,133 of record JACPNP010000028.1, on the reverse strand, counting down.
GTGTACTTGCAAAGCGCAAGTGCCAGTGCTACATTCTTCTTCGACATCAGGAGATGGCCCGGGAGACCGGGTCGCAGCAACCGAGCCGGAGACGCTACGGTGCTAAGGGGCGAAAACCCCGATGAGCGGAGAAAACATACTCCGACAAAAGTCTCAGCCGGAAAAGGATCGAAGCCGCCTGATGGAGTTTCCTCAGGCGGCTTCTGCTTTTTGGGCGATGCGGCAACCCTCCTGGTGATTACAACCACTCCGGCCTCCCCCCAAGGCGGCGGACCCCGATGAAGGAACGAGGACGGTCATGCGATCACCAATGTATTACACGCAATTCCTGGCCTGTGTCGAAGGCCAGCACGGCCAGTGTCAGCACGTGGACCGCGAAGGCCTGGTGGAGTGGGTGTGCCAGTGCGAGTGCCATCCGCGCGAGCTGGCGGCCCCGGATAACAATTACAATCTGTTCCCGCCGCTCTCCCAGGGTGTGCAGATGGTCCTGCGCTATGCCGGAGAGCAACCCGCGGGAGTTCCCAAAGGCCTGCGGCGATGTCCGGAGTGCGGCGACTGGCGCGGCCTGGCGCTGCTGAGCCAGGACCCGATGGAATGGCATCTGGGTTTCATACGCCACGCTTGCCGATGTGAGCCGGACTAGCAACGGATTGCAGAAAGAAAAACGCCTGCCCGATGGGCAGGCGTTGTGACTTTACGGAAGTCATTCGAGGGGCACGCTTTCCAAAGTGCAGTTTCCGCTCGACTCATAGCGGATGATCCCATCGTCCGCGGTACAGAACGAACGCTGTCCGGTGGAGCCGCGGCTGCTCGGTTCCGCGTATGCGAAGTATTTGGTGCAGGCTCCATCCGCGCCTGTTTCCGTGCATTCATAAATGAATTGATAACCCGCGCGCCTGCCCGATGCGAGAGACTCATCCAGATAGTCGACGTGCTCTGCATCCGGCTTTCCGGACTTCGCCGGGCCCATCTGCTCAAGGCTCACCGGGAAGGACTTGTAAGTGCCCTGGTACGTGACTGCCGCGACGTTGATGGTGCGGAGACTGCCCACCGCCGATGCCTCATTTGCAGCCATGCGGGAACGCAGGAGATTGGGAATGGCGATAGCAGCGATGATCAGCAGCATGGGAATGGCCAGTAGGCTGAGATAGCCCATGATGAGGCCCGCCAATGCCATGCCGCTGCCTTTGAGGCGGCCCATGCTTTTCTTGATCTTCGAGTACGAGATGTGTCCGAGGATGATGGCCGGGATCCCGGCGAACAGGCTGAACACGGTCACGCCCATGATGCCGAGGATGAGGCTGGCCACCGCTTTGCCGTCGGTTTTTGCGTCGGGAAGGGGAACGCCGGGTGGCATCGGCGGGTAGGCGGAAGGTGGCGCCGCTTGTGCCTCGACGCCCAGGGGCTGGCCGCAGTTGTTGCAGAAACGGCTGGTATCCGGATTGTTGTTGCCGCACTGATTACAGAACATCGGACCTCCAAAATGGTCAGGGACAGACGGGGGCAACGTACGCCCGCACCGGGGCCTGGGTCAACGGAAATTCGTCTGGGTCGGCCCGCCGGGACAGCTATGATACAATTCGAACGTTCGTTCGAATATGGCCTCGTCCGTTTCCACCCCGCGCTTGCGTCGATCCGCCCCCGGCGGGGAGACCGTCGAGCACGACTCCCGTTTCGACCGCCGGCTCACCGAGATCCTGGCCTGCGCCACCGACGTGTTCTACGAAAAAGGCTACGCCGCGGCTTCCGTGCGCGACCTTTCCCGCGCCACAGGCATGAGCCTGGCCGGGCTGTATCACTACTTCGACTCCAAAGAAAAACTGCTCTATCTGATCCAGAAACAGACCTTTTCCACCATTTTGGAGCGACTGCGCGAACGGTTGGAGGGTGTCACCGATCCGGAACAGCGGGTGCGCATCTTCATTCACAATCACTTGGAATATTTTCTGGCGAACAAGAAGGCCATGAAGGTCTTCTCCCATGAGGCGGACGTACTCACAGGAGAAGCCGGCAGCCAGGTGCGCGCCATCAAGCGGGAGTACTACCGCGCCTGCATCGCGCTTGTGGAAGACCTGGGCCGCGCCAAGGGATTAGAATGGGGCCCGGCGGAGGTCCGCATCGCCGTGCTCAGCCTGTTCGGCATGGTGAATTGGATCTATACCTGGCACAACCCGCGCACGGACGCCGACGCCGGCGCGCTGTCCACGCAGATGGCGGACATGTTCCTGCAGGGGATCCTGAAGCGCAAGAAACGGACTCATAAGACCACGCAATCGTAAATCCCAGAAATTTCCACCGAGGAGAACGCACCATGGCCACCGCTACCGAGACCAAACCGCTAGTCAACTTCCGGGTCGAAGCCGGAGTCGCCGTCATCGAGATGGATGATCCGCCGGCGAACACCTACACCTATGAGATGAACCGCCAGTTTGACGAAGCCATCCTGAAGGCGCGCTTTGACAATGACGCGCACGTGATCGTGCTCACCGGCAAGGGTGACAAGTTCTTCTCCGCCGGCGCCAACATCAAGATGCTGAACAGCGTGGACCCGACCTTCAAGTACTACTTTTGTCTCCATGCCAATGAGATGTTGCTGCGCCTGGAGCACACGCCCAAGCTGGTGATCGCGGCCATCAACGGCCACTGCGTGGGCGGCGGGCTGGAGATCGCCATGGCGGCTGACCTGCGCATCGCGCGCAAGGACGCAGGCAAGATGGGACTGCCCGAAGTGAATCTGGGCGTGCTTCCGGGCACCGGCGGCACTCAGCGCTTGAGCCGTATTGTCGGCAAGAACAAGGCCATCGAGCTGATGGTGACCGGCAACACCTTTACCTTCGAGGAAGGCAAGGATTGGGGCCTGGTGAATGACATTTTTGAGCGCGAGAACTTCATGGAGAACGTGATGGAGTACGCGCGCCAGTTCTGCCCGCCGAACAAGGCGTCGAAGGCCGTGGGCAACATCAAGAGGTCGGTGCAATCCGGCTGGGAAGTGCCGATGGAGTCCGCTCTGGCCATCGAGCGCGAGCTGCAGCAGCGCCTGTTCGCCAGTGACGACGCCAAAGAAGGCATCGCGGCGTATGTCGAGAAGCGTCCGGCGACCTTTACGGCGAAGTAGCAGCCGGCAACCAGCAATTACAAAGAACGGACGACTAAGCGATGCTGACTGCGAGCAGATCGAAGATCGAGCCCGGCAAACTCCTCATCAATGGTGAGTGGGTGGACGCCTCCACAGTGTTCATCACCTTCAATCCGGCCACCGGGGAGGCGCTGGGCGAGATCGCCGACGCGGGACCGGCTGAGATCGATCGCGCTGTGGCGGCGGCGCGGGCCGCCTTCGATGATCCCAAGTCGAAGTGGCGCAGCATGAGCGCCAGCGAGCGCGGCCGGCTGCTGTGGAAGATCGCTGACCTGATGGAACGCGATATCGAGGAGCTGGCCGAGCTCGAGACTCTGGACAACGGCAAGCCTATCTTCGAGTCCCGCTACGTCGACATGCCCATGGCCATTGACGTGATGCGTTACTACGCGGGCCTGGCCACCAAGATCTACGGCGAGACAGTGAATACGCAGTCGAGCGCGTTCACCTACACGCTACGCGAGCCCATCGGAGTGGTGGGCGCGATCGTGCCATGGAATTTCCCCCTGCTGCTCACCACCTGGAAGCTCGGGCCGGCGCTGGCCTGTGGCAATACTGTCGTCCTCAAGCCAGCGGAGCAGACACCGCTCACCGCGCTCAAGTTCGGCCGGTTGTGTCAGGAGGCGGGATTGCCGGCCGGTGTTGTGAACATCGTGACCGGCGGCCCGCAGACCGGCGCGGCGCTGGTGAAGCACGCTGGCATCGACAAGATCGCGTTCACCGGCTCGACCTCTGTCGGCAAAGAGATCATGCGCAACGCGGCAGACACGCTCAAGCGCGTGACCCTCGAGCTGGGCGGCAAGTCCCCGAACATCGTCTTCGCCGATTCCGACCTCGATTCCGCCGTGAAGGGCGCGTTCAACGGCATCTTCTACGGCAAGGGTGAGGTCTGTAACGCGGGCTCGCGGCTCTTTCTGGAAAACAGCGTGAAAGATGAGTTCCTTGCGAAGCTGGTGGATCGCGCGAAAAAACTGAAACCGGCCGATCCGCTCGATCCCAAAACACGGTTGGGCGCGATCGTCAGTGAGCAGCAGTTGAAGACGGTGATGAGCTACATCGACGCCGGGAAGAGTGAAGGCGCGGAGCTGCTGGCCGGCGGGAATCGCGTGAGCGTGGACGGGGGCAACGGCTATTTTCTGGAGCCCACCATCTTCGGCGGCGTGAACAATGACATGAAGATCGCGCAGGAAGAGATCTTCGGGCCGGTGCTGGCCACGTTGACCTTCGACGATCTTGACCAGGTGGCCGACCTGGCGAATCGCAACATCTACGGCCTCGCCGCCGGCATCTGGACCAACAATGTGAAGAAAGCGCACGCCCTCGCGCGCCGGTTGAAAGCGGGCACAGTGTGGATCAACACCTACGGCCCCATGGATGCCGCCATGCCCTTCGGCGGCTTCAAGCAGTCGGGCTTCGGGCGTGAGCTGGGCGCGCATGCGGTGGAGCATTACACCGAATTGAAATCAGTCTGGATGGCGCTCTAGGGATTGAAAATCTGGAAATCGGGTGATTGCAGAATTGGAAACCCCAAACTGTAGATGAACATCCCGATTAAGTTCATGCGAATCGACTAGAAAACGAAAAACTAGAAACTAGAAACTCGGAACTGGGGTTAAAATGCCGGGACACGTACACAAGATCGGGACGTTCAGCGAATGGAAGGGCCTGTTCGACGAGTGGCGCAAGGAGATCGGCGTGGACCACGACGATATCCGCGCCTTCCACTTCGAGACGCTCTACGGAAAGATCGAGACGGATGAGATCCAGTTCGGCCACTACAAGGGCCGGAAGAAGTGGGAGAACCTGCGCCAGATGCCCACGCAGAACATGCGTGACGCGCTGCTGAACATGATCGTCTATCAGGGCGACACCGAATTCGCCAGCGTGGAGCAGCAGCGCTGGCTGTTCGAGTCCGCGCCCAGCGACTGGGACCGCAACGCGCTCACCCGAGTGATGATCGAAGAGATGCGCCACGGCTGGCAGATGTGCGCGCTGCTCATGGAACACTTCGGCGACACCGGCAAAGTGGAAGCCCAGAAGATGCTGGAGCGCCGCGCCTTCGAGAACAAGCGCCTGCTCGGCTCCTTCAATGTGAATGTGGACAACTGGCTCGATTTCTTCGCCTACACCGACTTCGTGGACCGCGACGGTAAGTTCCAGTTGCAAATGTTGAAGTATTCCGGTTTTGCCCCGCTCGGACGCTCCATGAGCTATATGCTCAAGGAAGAAGCCTTCCACATGGGTACCGGCAACACCGGGCTGGCGCGCATCGCCGCCGCGGGCGTGGTCCCCACCTGGCTGCTGCAGAAATATCTGAACAAATGGATCTCGAGCGCTTGCGACCTGTTCGGTACGGATCACTCGTCCTCGGCGCACTGGGCGTACGTGTGGGGCATCAAGGGCCGCTATGACGAGCCTCAGAACCCCGCCCCCGCCGACCTCGACGATCTGAACGACTACAACCGCACGCTGTACTGGAACGAGTGCGCGGACCTGGTGCGCAAGATCAGCAACGCGCAGAAGCCGGGCTCGACGCCGCTCTACACGCCGCATATCCGCTTCAATCGCAATATCGGCAAATGGGCGCACCAGTTGTTCCATCCGGTGACCGGTGAGTCGGTGGAAGAGAAGGAATACAACGAGACCTTGTACAAAGAGTGGCTGCCCACTCCGGAAGACCACAAGCTGTTGCTGGACATCATCGGCAGCGAGAAGAAGTGGATCGCGCCGCGCGAAGGCGCCCGCGACCCGCTGGCCACCATCGGCGAAGTGCGCAAGAACGCGATCTAAGCATTGCAGATCTTAGAACCTGGCATTGTCGAGTAAGGCGGCAGCGCGAGCTGCCGCAAACTTTTAAGTTACCCGATCACCCGATTTGCAATCTGGACCATTCGGTGACCTTGTCCTCGAACCCATCGCAACGAACGAAGACGGCCGGATTCACCCTCGGCGAACTCATGGTCGCCGCCGCCGCGCGTGAGATCAAGGACGGCGAAGTAGTGTTCGTCGGCATGCGGCTGCCGCTGATCGCCTTCGTGGTGGCCAAGCGCACGCATGCCCCCAATGCCGTGGGCCTGTTCGAGAACGGTGTGATCCGCGCCACGCCTTCACCGGAACTGATTTACACCATGGCCGACCCGCCCAACATCAAAGGCGCCACCCAGTGCCTGGACATGATCGGCGTGATGAGCCTGCTTCAATCCGGACGTGTCAATCTGGGGTTCCTGGGCGCGGCGGAGGTGGACCGATACGGCAACCTGAACTCCACGCAAGTCGAGGTGCGGGAACACGGGCAGGATGCCCGCGCCACAGCCGGCGTGGACGCCGGCTCTACAAAAACCATCCGCCTGCCCGGTTCCGGCGGCGCGTGTGACATCGCGTCTCTCGCACACCGCTTCGTCGCCATGATCGAACACTCCCGGCACCGCCTTCCGGAGCGGGTCAGTTACATCACCAGCCCGGGCTACGGCAATGGGCGCGGCTGGCGCAAAAAGGTGGGGTTGCCCCGCGGCGGGCCCTCGGCGGTGATCACCACCAAGGCGCTCCTGCGCTTCGGTGAGGATAGGGAGGCGTTCCTCGCATCGCATCATCCTGGCGTGACGGTGGAAGAAGTTGTTGCGAACACCGGCTGGAAACTCAAGGTAGCGGACGATGTGCTGGAGACGCCGTCGCCGAGTGGCGAAGAGTTAGCTGTTATAAGGGACTACGATAAGAAGGGGTTTTGGACAAGCTGAAGAAATGTACGAGGTACGATGTACGATTTGTGAAGTGAAACCCGTAGTCCGCTTTAAGCGCTTGCCTGTTTGGTGGGTTTTCTCGAAAGCTCATCGTTGCGCCGGTCTCGAATCGCAAATCGTAATTCGTAAATCGCAAATCGCAAATCGTAAATCGTAAATCGTAAATCGTACATCACTACCGATGAACAGAATCAGGATCGAATCCGCCGCCGGCGTCGCCCACATCACCCTGGCCCATCCGCCGGTGAATGTGATCGACATTCCCATGATGGAAGAGCTGCTGGCCGCGATCCGCGAGGCGGAACAGAAGCCGGAGATCCGCGCCATCGTGTTCCGCGGAGAGGACAAGCACTTCTCCGCCGGGGTGGACATCGCCGCGCATGCGCCGGAGACGGTCGCGGAGATGCTCACCAAGTTCCACGCTGTGATCCTGGCGGTGGCGGATTCGCCGAAGGTCACTGTCGCGGTGGTGCATGGCAACTGTCTTGGCGGGGGCGCGGAGCTGGCCCTGGTCTGTGACATGGTGTTCACCACCGGCGGGGCCATCTGGGGGTTCCCGGAGATCAGGCTGGCCTGCTTTCCGCCGGTCGCTTGTGTGGCCCTGGCAGCGCTGGTGGGGCAAAAGCAGGCGGCGGAGCTGATCCTCTCCGGTCGGACGTTCAGCGGTTATGACGCGCGCGAGATGGGGCTGGCCAATGACGTGGCCGAGACCGAGGTCAATGCGGAGCTGGCCCTCGACCGCGCCCTGAAGCCACTGGCGGAGCTGAGCCCGGCCGCGCTGGCCGTCACCAAGCGCGCCATGTATGTGTGGCAGGGGCTGCATCTGGACAAAGGCCTGGCCCGCGCTGAGAAGATCTATCTGGAAGAGTTGATGAAGACGGAAGACGTGAAGGAAGGCGTGGCCGCGTGGCGGGAGAAGCGCCCGCCGAAGTGGAAGGGGAAGTAGTAGTAGGCCCGGACTATGACCAAACTCCTTTCCATGTCCGATGCCATCGCCGCGCATGTGCGCGACGGAGACTCCGTCGCGCTGGGCCTGCAGATGGAGCAGATGATCCCGTTCGCCGCGGGACACGAACTCATCCGGCAGAAGAAACGCGGGCTGCGGCTCATCGGGCCGATCTCGGACATCCTCTTCGACCAGCTCATCGGCGCCGGTTGCGTGAAGGACGTGGTGGCCGCCTGGGTGGGCAACGTCATGATGGGCTCGGCCTACAACTTCCGCCGCGCGTGTGAAGTTGAGAACCCTGGGACGCCGGGTGAGAAACTGAAAGTCTTCAATCTCAGCAATTTTGCCGTCGCACTCGGCCTGCAGGCCGGGGCCATGGGTGTTCCGTTCCTGCCCACCAGAACGGCCCGGGGCAGCGACATCCCCAAGGGCAATCATTTCTTTTACGAGATCATGTCGCCCTTCGCCAATGAGCACGGCGAGCGGGAGATGCTCTACGCTGTGAGGGCGATCGTCCCGGACGTGACCATCGTCCACGTGCAACGGTCGGACGCGGAAGGCAACGCGCATTGCTGGGCGAATTTCGGCGTGATGCTCGAAGGCGTGCGCGCGGCGAAGAAAGTCATCCTGTGCGCGGAGGAGGTCGTTCCGGCGGAGGTCATAGCCAGCGACCCCAACCGCACCGTCATTCCCGGCTTCCTGGTCACCGCCGTGGTGGAGGCGCCGCTGGGCGCGCACCCCTCACCCGTGCAGGGCCATTACAAGCGCGACGACGCCTTCTTCCAGCAGTATCATGAGAGTACGAAGACCGCGGACGAGTTCCAGGTGTGGGCGGATACTTGGATCCGTGGTGTGAAAGATGTAAGGGAGTATGCAGGGCGAATGGGCGCGGAACGGGTTGCCTCGCTCAGAGTCAAGGAGCATGCGTTCGCGGCGGCGACGGACTTTGGATACTAGCGGCGAGCACCGAGCTGCGAGCATCAAGAGGCGGATCAATTTTTGCAGATGCACGGCTCGATGCTCATTGCTAATGGCTAATAGCTGATTTTGGACTACGAGATCCAGCCCGGTGAATATCAAGCCCTGCGCGAGCAGGGCGGCGCACCTGTACTGCTCGACGTCCGCGAGTTCTGGGAGGTGCAGACGGCGCGCATCGAGGGCAGCATGCACATGCCCATGGCGGAGGTCCCGGCGCGGTTCCACAATGAGCTGGATCCGGAGAAGCACATCGTGGTGGTCTGTCATCATGGAGTACGCAGTTTGAATGTGACCCACTGGCTGCGGCAACAGGGGTACGAGAAGGTGCAGTCACTGAGCGGTGGGATCGATCGCTGGTCGAGGTCAGTTGATCCCAAAATCCCGGTGTATTAGGAATCTGGAAGCTGGCAGCTGGAAGCAGATCCTGAATGAAAAAAGAGCTGATCGAACTCAAAGTGAACGGCCGCCGGCACGAGCTGGCCATCGAGCCCAGCAAGTTGCTGCTGGACACGCTGCGCGAGGACCTGGGACTCACCGGATCCAAGCGCGGTTGTGACGACAGCTCCTGCGGCGCCTGCGCCGTCCTGCTGGACGGCACGCCCATGCTGGCGTGCACCATGCTGGCCGCGGCCTACCAGTGCGACGGAGGCGGGAACGAAGTCACGACCGTGGAAGGCGTGGCCGAACACGGCGCGCTGGCCGCCATCCAGAAGGCCTATGGCGATTGGGGCGGCTCGCAATGCGGTTATTGCACCCCCGGCTTCATGATGACGGTGAAGTCGCTGCTCGATAACAACCCCGAGCCGACCGAAGAGGAGATCAAGCGCGCGCTGAGCAGCAACCTGTGCCGCTGCACCGGCTACACCCAGATGTATGAAGCGGTCAAAGCGGCGATCAAGGCGGAGCAGCAAGGGACCAACGTCTAGGTTCCTGATTGATTTTCTCAGTGTCTCCGTGGTGAATTGACTTTATGAGCGATTTTGCGATCATCGGCAAGCCCGTCGCCCTCATTGACTCGGCCGGAAAGACCACCGGCCAGGGCAAGTACACGGACGACCTCAGCATGCCGGGCATGTTGATCGGCAAGATCCTGCATTCGCCGCTGCCCCATGCGCGCATCAAGCGCATCAATCCCACCAAGGCCGTGAAGCTGGAAGGCGTGGTATCAGTGGTTGTGGGCACGGACGCACCCAATAAATACGGCATTCTGCCCGTGGGACACGACGAGACCGCGCTGGCCGTGGATAAAGTCCGCTATGTCGGCGACAACGTGGCCTGCGTGGTCGCCACCAGCGAGTCCATCGCCGAACAAGCGCTCGAGTTGATCGACGTGGAGTACGAGCCGCTCCCGGCATACTTCGATCCGGAAGAGGCGATGAAAGCGGAGAGCGACCTCATCCACGACCACCGCCCGCACAACATCGAAAAGGAATACCACCACGTCTTCGGGGACCCCGGCGCCGGATTCGCGCAGGCGGACGCCATCGTCGAAGGCCGCTATGTCGCCGGCGAGGTCACACACGCGGCCATGGAACCACACTCCACCCTGGCGTATTTCGAGCTCGATGCGCTGACCGGGGAGGAAGGCCGGCTGGTGGTGCAAAGCTCCACCCAAGTGCCGTATTACCTGCAGCACAAGCTTTCCATCGTGCTGGACAAGCCGATGGCGCAGATCCGCGTGATCAAGCCGCTGGTGGGTGGCGGCTTCGGCGGCAAGAGCGAGATCATCCCGCTGGAGATCATCGCCGCCGTGGCCGCGCGCAAGGCCAAGGCCCCGGTGAAGATCACCTATACGCGCGAAGAAGTGTTCTGGGCGCACCGCGGACGGCCGCGCACCATCATCGACCTGAAGACCGGCGTGAAGCGCGATGGCTCGCTCACGGCGGTCGCGGCCAAAGTGATCCAGGACGGCGGAGCGTACTGCTCCTACGGTGTGGTCACCATCCTTTATTCGGGCGCGCTTCTGGGCGCGCTTTACGACATTCCCAACATCCAATACGACGGATTCCGTGTTCTCACCAATAAGCCCGCGTGCGGCGCCATGCGCGGGCACGGCACCGTGAACGTGCGCTTCGCCTTCGAGTCGCAACTGGATGAGCTGGCCTTAAAGATCGGCATGGACCCGTATGACATCCGCAAGCGAAACCTGCTCAAGCCGCCGTGTGTGACCGTGAACGGCCTGCGGGTACAGAGTTACGGCCTGCCGGAGTGCATTGAAAAAGTGGTGAAAGCCTCGGACTGGGCCGCCCGCCGCGCCGAGTACAAGCAGAAATATAACGGCACGGTGCGCCGCGGGCTGGGCCTGGCGTGCAGCCATTACGTGAGTGGCGCGGCCAACAGCATCATCCGCAGCGACATGCCGCACTCCACGGTCAACATTAAGATCGAGCGCGACGGCGGCGTGGTGGTCTATACCGGCGCCAGTGACATCGGCCAGGGGTCGGACACCATGGTGGCGCAGATCGCCGCCGAGGTGCTGGGCTGCACCCTGGGCCGGATCAAGGTGATTGCCGCGGACACCGATCTCACGCCGGTGGACATCGGCAGCTACTCCAGCCGCGTGACCTTCATGAACGGCAACGCGACCATGCGAGCGGCCGAGGATGCCAAGAAGAAGATCATCGCGGCCGCCGCCAGGAAGATGCAGTGCTTTGAGGCCGATGTGCTCATGCGCGACGACTGGGTCTGGAAGCAGGGCACGAAGCCGCCGTGGGAGCGGACAACTACGGCCGGCATCGCCGAGGTCAGCGGACACGTGGATGGCCAGGTGTTGCGCGGTTCGCTGCAGCAGAAGCGCAAAGACGAAGGTCCCAAGGATTTCATGACTTTTGAAGAGGCCGCCGTCAGTGCCATGGATTTTGCCGGCGCGGTCAGCGGGACCGGCGCGTATGCTCCGCCTAAAGACGCGCGTGGCGGCGGACATAAAGGCGGCGGCGTGGGTCCTTCACCGGCCTACTCCTATTCCGCGCAGGTGGTGGATGCCGGCGTGGACACCGAGACCGGAGAGGTCACGGTGCACAAAGTCTGGGCCGCGCACGACTGCGGGCGCGCGCTGAATCCAGTGGCGGTGGAGGGCCAGGTGATCGGCTCGGTGTGGATGGGGCTGGGCCAGGCGCTGCAGGAAGAGTTTGTCTGGAAAGACGGCCTGCTCATGAATCCGGGCATGTTGGAGTACAAGTCACCCTCGGCGGTCGAATCGCCGGAAGTTGTCACGTTCATCGTGGAAAGTATCGACCCGGAAGGCCCGTTCGGTGCCAAGGAAGCCAGCGAAGGTTCGCTGGCGGCGGTGATCCCCGCGGTGGCCAACGCCATCTTTGACGCCACCGGGATGCGGTTGCGTGAGTCACCCTTCACGCCGGAGCGCGTGCTCTCCGGCATCCGCAAGGTGATGGGCCTGAAAAAGATCAACATGACCAATGATGTGGATCCGACCGAACCCCACACCCTGCGCGAACACGGCGGCTCCCTGTGGTTCAAAGGCAAAGGGCCGCAGCGGCATGAGATGGATCCGGCAAGGAAACCGGCATTGAGCCGTGAGCAATGAGCCACAAGCTTCGAGTCTTGCGCATTGGTCCTTATGCCGCTTCGTGGTAGGACGAAGACTTACTCAGCACCAAAGTCTTTATTTCATTTTTCAGCTTCGAGTCGATTGTGAAATGCCAAATGCAAACGCGAAAGAATTTTGGCGCGAAGCTCAAGGCTAAGAGCTAACGGCTAAGTGCTAACAGCTAAGAGCTAACAGCTAAGAGCTAACAGCTAAGTGCTAACAGCGAACCCATGTCCCTGCCTTCCTTCAAACTTCTCCGTCCGCGCAATGTGGAAGACGCGCTTGGCTTCCTGCATCGCTACGAAAAAGAAGGCGTGCAGATCTGCGCCGGCGGCACCGACCTGCTGCCTTCGATGAAGCAGCGTCTGTTCTCGCCCGCTTACGTCATGGACATCCGCGGCATCGAGGAACTCACCCACATCCGCGTGGTCCCCGGTCTGGGTGTGGAACTGGGGTCGCTGGTGAAACTCTCCGCCATCGAGGACTCGGGATTCATTGCGACCCACTATCCGGTGCTGCGCGAGGCGGTGATGACCGTGGCCTCACCTATCCTGCGCAATATGGGCACGTTAGGCGGCAATCTTTGCCTGGACACGCGCTGCCTCTGGTACAACCAGTCGCTGCAGTGGCGGAAGTCGTGCGGCTATTGCATCAAGAAGGACGGTGACCTGTGCCACGTCGCTCCCGGCGGGAAAGTTTGCTGGGCGGTGTTCAGCGGCGACTCTGCCGCCGCGCTGCTCTGCCTGCACGCTGAGATCGAGATCGCCAGCCCCAAAGGCCGCCGCCGGATCCCGCTGGCCGATCTCTACACCAACATCGGCGATGACCGCATGCGCCTGGGCAAGAGCGAGATCCTGACCCGCATTTTCCTGCCGGAAGCCAGCGCCGGATATTCCGGTGTCTACAGAAAACTGCGCCTGCGCGGCTCGATCGACTATCCCCTTGCGGGAGTGGCCGTGGCCATCAGGAAAAAAGGGAAGATCATTGACGATGCCCGCGTGGCCATCACCGGGGTGAATCCGGCGCCGCGCCTGGTCAAGGACGCCACCCATGCGCTTATCGGACGGGAGATGAACGAACACGCGGCCATGGTGGTGGGCGAACTGGCCGCGCGCGTGGCCAAGCCGCTGACCACGTCACTGCTCACACCGGAATACCGGCGCGAGATGATCAAAGTATTCGCCAAGCAAAGCGCCAGTCGGGCTACTCCTTCCGGGCCTTCAATTCGTGATTAATTTCGGTTTCCCTGGCCGGGGAGTGATTCAAGCTGTGACGGTGCCGTTGGGGTACGCGGCTTCGGGATGGATCACGGGTCTCGTGTTGGCACTTACCTACAATTTTCTTTGTCCATCACGCTTGCGCTTGCAAGTTGAGATTGATACCGAACGAGATCGCGTTCTTCCACCGATCACTCAGGAAGTTGTCTGACCCCGGTTCCGGTTTAAGAGACAACAGAGTGGATGCCGCATAGGGTTTTCTCGAGGAATGGATAGCGCGGCAAGGTCCTTCAAATCTGAGTTACACTCAAGCGTTCCACTCCCATTCCAATCATTGGGGTTTTTGTATGCGCCACACACTGAAAGTACTCAGCATCGTCCTATTCCTCACCCTTGCTTGTTCCGCCCAGATGACAGTGCAGGACAAGCAGGCTCCCGCCACCCGGGAGGATGTCGCGGCGCTGTTCAAGACCCTTGGGCTCGATGAACAGCTGGTAAAGGTGATGGACGTCATGGTCTCCCAGATGAGACAGATGATGGACAACAACCGCGACCAGTCATGGAAAGAAAAGCTTTCTCCCGAACAAGTAGCGCGATTCGACAAGGAAATGGATGCCTTGTTCGCGGAGATGTCGAAAGACTTCCCGTTGAAGGCGATGATGGAAAACCTTATCCCGATCTACCAAAAGCATTTCACGCGTGAGGAGATCCAGGCCGTCACGCTTTTCTATTCCTCGCCCCTGGGTAAGAAGTTTGTGGCGTTGCAATCGGATATGCAGCGTGAATCGATGGAGGTCAACAGCCAGCTCATCCAAACTTTTGCGGCAACACAACAGGCCAAAGCGATGGCACGGATACGTCCTTTGATGGAGGAGTTCGTTCAGGAAATGAAGAAGAAGTCGGACTCCCACGCCGCGGACAAAACGACGGACAAGCCCGGCGAGCCCAAGTGATCGAAGCCACCACACCCTGATGCTCATCACTGACTGCCACATCCACATCCAGCCGGTCAAGATGTTCAAGTCCGCGGCGCTTGAAGTCATGAAGCGCGCCCGCGGCCGCTATGACGACATCCTGGAGTACTGCGCCAACCCCAAGTCCTTGCTCAAGCACCTGGATGCGATCGGCGTGGACCGGGTGGTGCTTATCAACTACGTGGCGCCCACCACCATGGGGTTCACCATCGGCGTGAATCCGTGGGTGGCGGAGTATTGCAAGGCTGACCCGAAGCGATTGATCCCCTGTGGCAGCGTGCACCCCAAACACTCGGAAAATGTCACCAGGGACATGGAAGAGTTGCTGCGGCTGGGCATCCGGCTGGTGAAGATCCACCCGCCGCATCAGCTGCTCTATCCCAATGACTACCTGAACGGGGTAAAAGAGCTGGAGACCATCTACCGCATGGCCGAACAGCATGGCGTCCCGGTGATGATCCACACCGGGACCAGCATCTTTCCCGGTGCGCGCAACCGTTACGGCGACCCAATCTTCGTGGACGACGTGGCTGTGGACTTCCCCAGGCTGCGCATCCTGCTGGCCCATGGCGGGCGTCCGCTATGGATGGATACCGCGTTCTTCCTGCTGCGGCGGCACAAGAACGTTCATCTGGATATCAGCGGCATCCCGCCCAGGCAGCTGCTGAACTATTTCCCCCGTCTGGAGGAGATCGCCCACAAGACGCTCTTTGGCACGGACTGGCCCTCGCCGGGTGTCCCGGAGATCACGCAGAACCTGGACCAATTCCGCGCCTTGCCGCTCAAGCCGGAGGTCCAGGAGCAGATCCTGAGCAAGACCGCGCTGGGGATATGGCCGGAATAATGCCTCAATTTGCCGGGCTCCCTTCCGTTGGTTTATAAAGGTAGTTTGCATGTCCGCCCGGACCCCCTCGGAGCGGCCTTTCATACCGCACTCATAGAATGGTTTTCAGGAGATAGGGAACCTATGTCCACCACACCGGCCCACACCAAAGGACTGCAAGACGTAGTTGCCGGCGAATCGAGCATCTGCTGGATCGACGGCCATGCCGGCATCCTCTGCTATCGCGGCATTGACATCCATGACCTGGCCGAGAAATCGACCTTCGAAGAGGTCTGCTACCTGCTGTGGTACGGCAAGCTGCCCACCGCGGCTGAGCTGAAGGGCTTGCACGCCGCGATGGCCGCCGAGCGCAAACTCGACCCGGCCGTCATCGCGCTGCTGAAGGGCTGCCCCAAATCGGCCACGCCGATGGAGGTGCTGCGCACCACCGTCTCCGCGTTGAGCATGTATGACGCGGACTCCCTCCTGCTCAAGGACCATGCCGCCAATCTGCGCAAGGCCATCCGCATCACCTCGCAGATGGCGATGATCGTGGCCTATTTCGACCGCATCCGCAAAGGCAAGGACCTGCCCGCGCCGGACGCGTCGCTCAGCCATGCCGGCAACTTTCTGTGGATGTTGAACGGCGAAAAGCCCAGCGCGACCGCCACCCAGGCCATGGACATCGCGCTGATCCTGCATGCCGACCACGAGTTGAATGCTTCCACCTTCGCGGCCCGCGTGATCGCGGCCACGGAGAGTGACATGCACTCCGCCGTGACCGGCGCCATCGGCGCCCTCAAGGGGCCGCTGCATGGCGGCGCCAACGAAGCGGTGATGAAGATCTTGTTCGCCATCGACAAGGCCGGAGCCGACCCGGTTGCCTATGTCAAAGACATGCTGGCGCAAGGAAAGAAAGTGCCCGGATTCGGACATCGCGTTTACACCACGGAAGATCCGCGGGCCACGCACCTGCGGCGCATGTCGCATGACTTGGGCGTGAAGGACAACAAACCCAAGTGGTATGACATGTCCCACGCCATCGAAGACTTCATGAACAAGGAGAACCCGAAGAAGAAGCTCAACGCCAATGTGGACTTCTATTCGGCCTCGGTCTACACCACATTGGGCATCGACATCGACCTGTTCACGCCGATCTTCGGAGTGTCACGCATCAGCGGCTGGGCGGCGCACATCATCGAGCAGCACGATGACAATCGCCTCATCCGGCCGCGCGCGGATTACATCGGCCCCAAGCATCCTGCGCCGTATGTGCCCATCGCGGGACGCGGATAAGCATTTTGCACGTGACTTGAAGGGCGGCCATACAGCCGCCCTTTCTGCTGCCCAAATACTGGCCGAACTTTAGACCTTCCGGTAATCTTTCAGCGACATGAATCCAGCCCACCTGCACCTCATTCTGAACCACATTCCTGTGATCGGCATCCTGTTCGGCCTGGTCGTCATGCTGTTCGGCATCGGGCGCAAAAGCCCGGAGGTCCGCCAGGCCGCGCTCTTCATCTTTGTGGTCACGGCGCTGTTCACCATCCCCGCCTATCTGACGGGCGACCCGGCGGAGCACTTCATCATCGGCCTGCCGGAGATCAGCCGAAAGCTCATCCATCGTCATGAAGACGCCGCCAAAGCCGGCATTTGGGTGGTGGAGATTCTCGGCGCCTTAAGCCTTCTGGCAATGTTTTGGAAGAGGAAGAAGGGCGAGACACCGGTCGGGTTGAAGGCGTTGATCCTGATCGCCGCGCTGATGAGTGCCACGTCAATGGCGTGGACCTCGTATCTTGGCGGCAAGATCCGTCATCCGGAAATGGTCGGGGTCGAGACGCCGCAGACCGCCCCGCGACCGACTCCTCCGGTGGCGCAGCCGCATTGAGCCGCGGGGCCCGGCTTCCATCAGCCGGCCTTCCCGCGAACAACGGCTGGGCCAGCGTAGAATAGTGGTATGCGTCGCGTATACATGGACTCGAACGCCACCACTCCGGTCCTGCCGGAGGTGCGTGACGCCATGCGCCCGTGTTTTGAGGAAGTGTTTGGCAACGCCTCCTCGATCCATTACTTTGGCCGGCAGGCCCGCGCCGCGGTCGAGCGCGCGCGAGACTGCGTGGCTGCGCTGCTGGGCTGTCGCGCCGCGGAAGTGGTCTTCACCAGCGGCGGTACGGAAGGCGACGACACCGCGCTGTTCGGCGTGACCCGGCCCGGCGATCACATCATCACCAGCGCCATCGAGCACGAAGCCGTGCTGAAGTCGGCGCACGTTCTTGAGTCCCGCTGCGTGGAAGTCACCATCGTAGGTGTGGACGCGCGCGGACTGATCGATCCCGGCGACATCCGCAAGGCCTTGCGCCCCAATACACGGCTCATCAGCGTGATGATGGCCAACAACGAGACCGGGGTGTTGCAGCCAGTGGAAGAGATTGGCCGCATCGCGCAGGAAGCCGGCGTATTGTTCCATACGGACGCCGTCCAGGCGGCGGGCAAGGTGCCGATCGATGTGAAAGCGATCGGCTGCCACCTGCTGAGCATCTCCGGTCACAAGATGCACGCGCCGCAGGGAATCGGCGCATTATTCGTGAGTAAGGGCACATTACTTCAACCATTACTTTATGGCGGGAATCATGAACGCCGACGCCGCGCGGGAACGGAGAATCTGCCGGGCATCGTCGGGCTTGGCAAGGCGGCGGAGTTGGCCCTCGCCGGATTTACGGACGGCAGTGTGGAGCGTATCCGCGCCTTGCGCGACCGTCTCGAGCAGGACTTGCTTTCCCAGGTGGATGAAAGCGGCGTGAATGGACTTGGTGCGCCGCGCGTCCCGAATACATCCAATCTGCATCTGGACCATGTGGAAGGGGAAGCGCTGATCATTGCCCTCGACTTGAAGGGTTTGGCGATCTCGACTGGAGCGGCTTGTTCCTCCGGCGCGGTCGAGCCCTCACACGTCCTGACCGCCATGGGGCTGAAACCGGAACACGCCCGCGCGAGTTTCCGTTTGAGCCTGGGCAAGCACTCCACGGAAGCGGACATAGATCTTGCCCTCGGGCTTGTACCGGAGACAGTGGCCCGCTTGCGGGAGCTGAGTCCGGTCTATAAGAAACAGCCGCTTGCCGCCGGGCGCTGAACGCGGACCTCTTGAAAGTGAGAAACGGATTGCAGAAGTCTGAGACCATTGCCGTGGCCATGTCGGGCGGTGTCGATTCTTCGACCGTCGCGGCCATGCTGCGCGCGGACGGGCACACCGTGGTCGGCCTCACTATGCAGTTGTGGAACCAGCGCCGCCTGTCCGGACATGAGGGCATGCCGGAGCAAGTGCAGGGCCGCTGCTGTTCCATCGACGATGTTTACGATGCGCGCCGCGTCGCCGAGACGCTCGACATCCCGTATTACGTGGTGAATCACGAGGAGCGCTTCGAGCGCGACGTGGTGCGCCCGTTCGTGAGCGAGTATCTCTCCGGGCGGACGCCGATCCCATGCAGTCTTTGCAACAATCATCTCAAGTTCGATCAGTTGCTGATCGTGGCCCGTCAGATCGGGGCCGATCGCATCGCCACCGGCCATTACGCGCGCAATGAGTTCTGCGAGCGCCGTCAGCGTTGGATCTTGAAGCGTCCGGCGGACAAGGCCAAGGACCAGACGTACTTTCTTTTTGGCCTGACCCAGGACCAGCTCAGCCGCACCATGTTCCCGTTGGGGGAGATGTCGAAGCCGGAAGTGCGCGAGCAGGCCCGGCAGAAGGGACTCAATGTCCTCGCGGAGAAGCCGGACTCGCAGGAGATATGCTTCGTTCCCGGCGGCGACTACAAGCGATTTATTGACGCCTATCTCGCCGATCAAGGTGAGGCGCTTCCGGACACGTCCGGCGAGATGGTCACAACCAGCGGCGAGGTCGTGGGCCGGCATGGCGGGATCCACAATTTCACGGTCGGCCAGCGCAAGGGCCTTGGCGTAGCGACTGGGAATCCGCTCTACGTCCTCGAGATCCGTGGTGACAAGCGCCAGGTTGTGGTCGGCGGTGGAGACGAATTGTTGTCTCCATCCATGCGCGTGAAGAAGCTGAATTGGGTTTCCGTGCCCGCACTGGATGCGCCCATGCGCGTGCAGTCAAAGATCCGTCATCGCCATGAGCCGGCGTGGGCCACCATCGAGATGGCCGGGCCGGACGAGGTCCTGGCCACGTTTGACGCTCCCCAGCGTGCCGTCACGCCCGGGCAGGCCGCCGTGTTCTATGACGGCGACGAGGTCGTAGGCGGCGGCTGGATCGCTTAGGAGCAGCTGCCGGCTGCCAGCCGCCAGCCGCCAGTTACTGCCCTATATCGTGTCATTCTGAGCGAAGCGAAGAATCTGCTTTTCCAGATGCCAGTCGAATGAAGACCTGCGACCGCATCAACATCCCTGCAATTCTGCTGGACATCACATCTAAATAATCTAGAGGACTCTTTCATCTCTGTATCTGCTAGCCGGAATATACAATCAATCCCATGAAGATCCGGTCCCTGATTCTTACATTCCTCTTACTATCCCAATTTGCAGATTCTCAGCTCCGCAAGCAACGTGAGTTTTCTCCGGCGGAACAAGTCTTGATGCGGCAAATGGCGCAGATCCAGAAAGCGGCGCTGGAGAGCGACGCCGCCTATCGTTGGCTGGCGCACTTCTGCAACAACATCGGTCCCCGCCTTACAGGGTCCCCTCAGGCGGATTTTGCCGTTCTTTACGGGCAGGCTGAGCTGCGCAAATTGGGGCTCAAGATCGTGACCCACAAGATGCTGGTGCCTCACTGGGTGCGCGGAGCAGAGACCGCTCGGCTGGTGGAGTGGCCGGGAATGACTCCCGGGACGTCTCAGAAGCTGCTCGTGACCGCTCTTGGCGGCAGTGTGGCTACACCGCAGGAGGGGATCACCGCTGATGTGGTCGTGGTTGACAGCATCGCGGACATGAAAGCCCTCGGCGCCGAGAAGGTGCGCGGCAAGATCGTTATCTTCAACAATTTCTTCGATAAGGCCATGGCCAGATCGGGCCACGCCTTTGAAGCTTATGGCAAAGCTGTTCAGGTTCGCGGACGCGGCGCCAGCGAAGCCGCCCGACTGGGTGCCGTGGCGACGCTGATCCGCTCCGTTGGCTCGGCCGAGTTCCGTGTGCCCCACACGGGAGGTCTCATTTACGCAAAAGACGTGCCGCAGATTCCCGCCGGCGCGCTTACCCATGAAGACGTCTCCACCATCGTCGACCTCGCGCAACAGGGCCGTGTAAGACTGCATTTGACCCTGACCCCGCAGACCTTGCCGGACGTAGAGAGTTCAAACCTGATCGCCGACATTCCCGGCACCGAGCATCCGGAAGAGATCGTGATCATCTCCGGCCACATCGATTCCTGGGACCTCGGCACCGGCGCGCTGGACGATGGCGCCGGCGTGGTGGCGGCGATGCAGATCGCGGAAACCCTGAAGTGGCTGGGGCTGAAGCCCAAGCGCACCATCCGCATCGTCGGATGGATGAATGAGGAGAACGGCGGCCGCGGCGCGAAAGCCTATGCCACTGACTTCGCGTCCCTGATGGGCGACCACATCGCGGCCATCGAGATGGATTCCGGCGCCGGACATGCCTTGGGCTTTCAACTGCGTGTTGCGGAAAAATCGATGGATCTGTTCGCCCCGGTGACCACCGTGCTGGACGCGCAAGGCGCTGGTCTGTTGCAGCGTACGGACGGTTCTCCGGGGGCCGACATCGGCGATCTCGATGAACTCGGCGTGCCCACCATCGGGATGTGGAATGATGGCCGCGATTACTTCCATTATCACCACACCCCGGCCGACACGTTCGACAAAGTGGACAAGCGCAATCTGCAGGAGAATGCCGCGGCCATGGCGGCCCTCGCCTGGTATCTGGCTAACATGGAAGGCAGGCCCCAACAGAAGTAGCGTGAAAGAGGGATGGCCGTTCGTGCGAACTCTCCTCCCGGATCATTCGCCACGAACGGCACGGTCCACTTCCTGCAGGTCATCTCTCCATAGGAACTGTTTTCGGGCGGTTGATCCGCCTGGGCATTACCTTTGGCCCGTGGGTGCGAGTGATGCGCTCCACTTCCGGCTGCCGGTGGAACCTTTCTTCTTCCGTCCTCTGCCCGTGCTTCGGGTGCGTCAACCGACCGGCGATGAGTTCCGGGATAGGCTGGTCCTGGGTTGCGCGATGTCGTTTCATGGCCGCCTCCTCATTCACTATTTTTTATGCGAAGCGCGAATGATTGGACGTGATGAGGGTCACGGACGGAAGTGACTGAACACACAAAGGCCCTCCCACCTAGGTGGGAGGGCCGGGGAAATGATTCTTAGCAAGTCAGATGAAGAGTTCTTCGTCTTCCACGACCAACCGCTCACCCGAGGCAGCGACCTTCCTTCTACGCCGGGTCTGAAGGAACGCCCCTAGTCCCGCGGAAAGGCCCTGCATGATGGCCGAAACCTTTTGCACCGGCGCCACCACCGTGCTCTGAATGATCTCGGTGGTTTCTTCCACTTTGTCCAGCGTGCGGGACAGGGTGTCATCGATGCGGATGGCCTGCAGGCGCGCACGGTCGGTCATCTCGGTGAAGGTATCGTCCAGCCGCGCCGCTTGTGTGCGCATGCGGCCACTGATCTCCGAAAGGTCTGAGGCCATGGCGCGGATCTGCGGGCCGGTGTCATCCAGAAGCTTTTTGGCCGAGTCCAGGAGCGGAACCGCTTTCGTCTCCAGGTTGGTTGCGATGCGCTGCAACCGGTCGCTGGTCTTCTTCATGCTGAAGAAGACCGCGATGAGAACGCCGGCTTGCACCACTAGGGCGATGCTGGCCACGATGACAAATGCCGTCATTACGTTCTCGCTCATTGCTTTCTCACATGGACGATCGTAGGACCGCCCTGCCAGGAAGGACTACGACTTCTTTTCCGCCGCCTCGCGATAGGCCTGACGCCCGGCTTCGATCGCGGACGAGATCTGTTCTTTTTCCCGCGTGACCCGCTCTTTGCCTTTTTCCACCCACTGGCCCATATTCTCGCGCACTTCGCGGCCGCGGTTGACGAGGAATTCACGGCCCTCATCCACGCCGCTGCGGATCGCGTCCCGGGTCTCGCGTCCCGAACGCGGCGCATACAGAACGCCGATCAACGCGCCCAATCCCAGCCCCGCCAGGAACCAACCGATCGAATTCGTTCCACGATCTTCCGCCATAGAAACCTCCACGTAAGAGTCCGAGTGAGGATAGTAACACCCGAAATAAGAGTATTACAAATCAGGGGAGGGCAGGCCTGTGAGCCCGGCCACATGGTGGGAGTGATGCTCTGGAGGCGCGCCATGTTGCCAGGGCGCGTGCAGTACACTAGGCGCCCAATCGCTCCAGGAAGCGCACGATGGATTCGATGCCGCGATAATAATTCGCGATGTGGAACTTCTCATTCGGGGCGTGCAGGTTGTCGTCCGGCAAGCCGAATCCCATCATCACACTGGGAATGTTCAAGTGCTTCTGGAACTCGGCGACGATGGGGATCGAGCCGCCGGAGCGGATGAAGACGGTCTCTTTGTGGAACACGTCTTTCAACGCTTCTGTGGCCGCTTTGATGAAGCGGTTGTCCGTCGGGATGATGGAGGGCTCTCCCATGGAAAGTACCCGCACTTTCACCACCACGCCTTTCGGCGCAAGGCTCATCACGAAATCGGTATAGAGCGTCACCACCTCGTCCGGCTTCATGTCCGGCACGATCCGCATGCTTACCTTGGCAACGGCTCTAGCCGGGATCACTGTCTTGGCCCCGGCTCCGGTAAAACCGCCGGGCATGCCATGGACCTCCAGCGTTGGCCGCGACCAGGTGCGTTCCTGGACGGTCAGCCCGGGCTCTCCCGTCAATTCCTTGGAGCCGATCTCGTTCTCGCGATAGCTCTTCTCGTCGAACGGGAGGGAGGCCCAGGCTGTGAGCTCAGCTTCGCCGGGTTTTCGGACCTTGTCATAGATATGCGGGATCTGAATGAGCCCGTTCTCGTCCTTCAGTCTGGAAATGATCTGACACAAGGCAAAGAACGGGTTCGGGGCCACGCCACCGTATTGTCCGGAGTGTAGATCGATCTTCGCGCCCTGGGCTTCGATCTCGGTATAGATCAGGCCGCGCAGGCCGACGTTCAAGGTAGGAAGATCGGGTGCGAACATTTCCGTGTCAGAGATCAGGGCAAAGTCAGATCTGAGTTTTTCCGAGTTTTCCTTGACGAACTTTGCGATACTTTCGCCGCCGACCTCTTCCTCGCCCTCGATCAGCACCTTCACATTCACAGGGAGCTTGCCATGGCCCGCTTGCAAGAGGGATTCGAGCGCCTTGAGGTGCATGTGCATCTGGCCCTTGTCGTCCACGGCGCCGCGGGCGTGCAGGTTGCCATTACGTATAGTCGGCTCGAATGGCGGGGTGACCCACTCCTCGAGCGGATCGGGAGGTTGCACGTCATAGTGGCCGTAGCAGAGCGCGGTGGGCTTGCCGGAGGCGTGCATCCAGTCGGCATAGACCAGCGGGTGTCCGGCCGTGGGAATGATGGCGACATTCTCCATGCCCATGCGCTTGAGGTCGTCCGCGATGAACTGCGCCGCGCGCTGCACATCGCCCTTGTGCTGGGGCAAGGTGCTGACACTGGGAATACGGATCAGGTCTTTGAGTTCGTCCAGGAAGCGTTGTTGGTTTTGCTTGTCCGTGGCGTAGGCAACGGCGGAAGTCGTCATTCCGGCTCCTCGGGTCGGGATCAACATTTCAGTATACATGGCGGTCCCTTCAGGGTGGTCAGCGGCCAGCCGCGTTGCAGAATTAGTGCGCCCTTTGCGAAAACCGCAGGGGAGAGAACGGTGCGAGATCGATTGTGGGTTCAGAACCTGTGATCAGTTGGGACATCAGAAGAGCCGTGACCGGAGCCAGAAGGATCCCATTGCGATAGTGTCCGGTGGCCACGTAATAGCCGCGGACCGGGGTCGGTCCCAGGATCGGTAGGTCATCCGGGCTGCCGGGCCGAAGGCCGGTCCAGCGCTCCACGACTCTTGCGGAACGGAGCGCGGGAAGCAACGCCTCGGCTGCGCACCGCAAACTTCGGGAGATGACAGGATCTACCGCTTTCCGGAATCCGGCCTCTTCAAGGGTCGATCCCACCACGATCGGTCCGCCCGTCCGGGGGAGAAGATAGATGTCGTTTGCATGATGACGGACTACATGGCGAAGAAGATCTGGGTTCCGCGGGGCTAGAGCCAGCAGGTGGCCGCGCACGGGTCGGGCCGGTACGGACCCCAATCCGCGCGCTCCGGCCCAGGCCCCGGCGCAATTCACAACAACACGAGAGGGAATGTGGCCTGCGGCCGTATGGACACCGGTCACAATGTCCATCCGTACACCGACCGAATGCACGCGGCTGTGTCCTTGCACACGGACGCCGCGCTTCCTGGCGGATCGAAGCAACGCCTTCATCAATGAGCGCGGGTCCACGCAGTCTTCATGCAGGAAATATGCGGATTTGCCGCGCCACACAAGACCGGGTTCCAGACGCCGCAACTCTTCGCGACCGATCGGCGTTTTGTCTTTCGCTCCGCTTCCCCCGAGAGCGATCGTTCCTTGCCGGCGGAAGTCCACTCGCACATTCGAATCCGCTTGCACGCTTCTGACGAACGCGGCATACATCCCGGCACTCGTCTTTGCCATCAGAGCAAGTGGCGACGGGCCGTTGATCTCTGCGGCAGCCAGCATTCCGGCACCCGCGTACGATGCTTCCCGGCCGGGCTCGGAACGGTCCAGGACAAGGACCTTCTCTCCTGACCGGCGCAGCTCAAGCGCCAGAGACAGGCCGATGATGCCGGCTCCAATGATGATGATATCGGCGGATGCGCGGGCCACAGTCCGATTTTAGTCGAACCCGCCTGTGCGATTGACCGCCGTTGGACTAGAATATAAGTCCGGTTCCCCCAATCCACTCAGGAAGAAGAGGCAGACACTATGACGGACGAATTACAGCCGCAGACACCAAACAGCGGCGGAATGATCAAGAACATTCTGGTGGGCGTGATGGCTGTGGTCATCGTCTTCTCGCTCTTTTTCTCTTACCGGCTGAATCAAAAGCTGGAGTCGCTGGAAGCGGCGCAGAAAAAGTCGGAAGAGGCCTTCGCCCAGAAGATCACTGCCGCGGAATCGCAGATGAAAGCCAACTCCGAGACCCTGGCCGAGCGGGTGGGCATGACCCAGAAAGACCTCGAAGACAGGGCCGCCACCTTGCAGAAACAGCAGAGGGCCGCGGAATCGCGTCTGAAAGAAGAACAACAAAAACAGCAGGCGGCCTTGGGCGCGGTGACCGGCGAGATCGGGACTGTGAAGACCGATGTTGCCACCACCAAGACCGACGTCGCCACCACCCGGACCGACCTGGAAGCCACCAAGTCCAAGCTGGAACGCACCATCGGCGACCTGGGTCTTCAGAGCGGCCTGATCGCCACTACGCGTGATGAACTGGAGGTTCTGAAGCACAAAGGCGACCGTAACTATTACGAGTTCTCTTTGGCCAAGAACCAGGGACCCACGGTGCTGTCCACGGTCAGTCTGGAATTGAAGAAAGCCGATAAGAAGAAGAACAAGTACACCTTGAACGTCATCTCCGACGACAAGAAGATCGAGAAGAAGGACAAGAACCTCAACGAGCCGGTGCAGTTCTATTCCGGCAAGGACCGCCTGTTGTACGAGCTGGTGGTCTTCACCATCGACAAGGACAAAGTGGCCGGCTACCTATCCACCCCGAAGGCCGCGCCCATGGTCGTGAATCGCTAGTTTTATAGCGTAAGAAACAAGGGCTGCCGGCACCCCGGCAGCCCTTTTCATTGCCTGCTGCTATGTCTAGTCGTGCATCAGGATGCAGTCGATGGTGGAGAATCCCGAGGTGTTGAGTTCGCTATTCACCGTCATCTGGAAATCCGTCGCGGACTTCGAATTGACCCACATGGTCGGGCGGCCTGTGGCGCCTTCCCCGCTGCAGACGATGGTGTAGTTGGTATCGGCATAATCGGCATAGCCATTATCAGTAAAGTCATACGGGAGTATGGGCGCGGAACATGTGCTCCCTGTACCCGCAGCGGAACACCCAGCCAGTCGAATATGCCGGATTCCGGTGCCTTTGCCGACACTGCCATTTACCAGGACTCCTGTAGCCGTTGTGATTGTACCCGCGGAGAAGTTTCCACTGCCGTCACGTTTCACGATGGCACTGGCCGTGTTCGCATCGGTCGGGGCGGTGACCCAGGCGAGGTCGAGTGTGCCCGATCCGGTCACAGGTGAACCCGTGACGCTGAAGTCTGCCGCCGCGGTCAACCCAACACTGGTCACGGTGCCGCCGCCGGCGGGGACCGCGCAACCCTCGGCATTCCCGCTGTCGTCAACGCCTTTTGCGAATTCTCCGACACCGGCACAATTCGATCCATTCGCAGCCAACTTGGTCGCCGTCAGGGCTGCTACGTTGGTCAAGCTGGCTCCATCGCCCACAAAAGTTGCCGCGTGGACGCTGCCGTCAGACTGGACATAGGCCACTTCCAAGGGCGAGGCATTGATCTGGAAGCTGACGATGCGGCCGGAGCCGGAGCGGTTGCGGAAGACCCCGGCCGTGCCGGTGGTGCTGCGGGTGATGCCCAGCACGCCGATGGTGGCGCCGGCCGCGTTGGTGTTCTCCCCGTGCACGCCGACGCCGGTCTGGCCCGCCGCCAGACCTTGGACGCCAATCGCGCTGTTGCCGGGATCCACGCCG
>JACPNP010000040.1 GCA_016185365.1 Terriglobales bacterium | reverse complement strand
CTTCCGTACCATGTTGGCCGGGAGGTCGCCTGTGGCCCATTCATTCACCAGTCTCAAGTCCCACATCATCTTCAGCACCGCAGGCCGGCGTCGCCTGATCCGCGAGGAGTTGCAGCCGGAACTCTGGGCCTACATGGTCGGGGTGGCCCGGAATTACGACTTCCTCCTCATGAAAGTCGGCGGGGTGGAAGATCATTGCCATCTGCTGATCGAGACGCAGCCGAGTCTCGCCGTGGCCAAGGCCGTTCAGGTCATCAAGGCAAACTCCTCCCGCTGGATGAAGCGGCATGTGGCCGGATTCGAGTGGCAGCGGAAGTATGCGGGGTTCAGCGTGAGCCAATCGATGACAGCCAAGACCATCGCCTACATCGCCAACCAGAAGGAACATCACCGCAGGCGGACTTTCGATGAGGAGCTAAAGGAATTGTTGCGGTTGAATGGAGTGACGATCGGAGCGGAAGGGTTCCCGGATTAAGGGTATGCCGTCCGCTGAAGCGGACTCGCGATTCTTCCCGGCTCCTGACCCCGCACTGACGTGCGGGGCTATCTGCTATCGCGCCCTTCGGGCTCTTGACCCTCGGAATCCGCACGGTCTGCGAATCAATACAACTTTACACCGCAACCTTGACAAATTCCCTTGGGTCGATAGATCGAACAGATTGGACAGCGCAGAAGAAATCCACGAAAAATCTGCCCCAAGAGCCCTATGCAAAGTCCAGCAGCAAGCAACCATAGACCTTTAGGATTTCCGAGCCACTCCAACGCGCCTCCAACAAAGATCAACTCAAGCACAGCCTTGGATGGAATCATTGACAGGTACATTCTCGACTGGTATCGGCGCACGGCTTCAGCTATTTGTTGGGAGTCCCCGGTGTCGCGCCAGGCATGTCATTGCACCCGCATGAAATCCAAGGCGCGGGAGATGTAGGATTTCATCTCTTTGCGGTGGACCACGGCGTCCAGGAATCCCTTTTGCAGCAGGAACTCCGAGCGCTGAAAGCCTTCGGGCAGTTTCTGGCGGATGGTCTGCTCGATGACGCGAGGACCGGCAAAACCGATGAGCGCGCCCGGCTCGGCGATGTTCAGGTCGCCCAGCATCGCGTAGGACGCGGTGACGCCGCCGGTGGTGGGATCGGTGAGCACGGAGATGTACGGCACTCCGGCTTCGTCCAGGCGGGCGAGCGCGGCGGAGATCTTGGCCATCTGCATGAGGCTGACCGCGCCCTCCATCATGCGCGCGCCGCCGGAGGCGGAGACCACGATCACCGGAAGTTTTTTCTTGATGCCGCGTTCGATGGCCCGGGTGATGACCTCACCGACCACGGCGCCCATGCTGCCGCCGATGAAGGCATACTCCATCACGCTGAGCACCACGGGCTTGCCGTCCATCTTGCCTTGCACGTTGACGATGGCGTCCTGACGGCCGGTGGATTTCGTGGCCGCTCGCAGGCGATCGGCATAACGCTTGGTGTCGGTGAAGTGGAGCGGGTCAGTGGAGCGCAGGCGCTCGTCAAAAACCTCGGCTTCGCCCTCATCCAGCAGGATGCTGATGCGGGTGTCGGCGTCAATGCGGAAGTGCTGGTCGCACTTGGGACAGACGTTGAAGTTCGCGTCCAGGTCCTTCTTCCAGATGATCTGGCGGCAGTTTTCGCACTTCTCCCACAGGCCTTCGGTCTTGACCCTTTTCTCGTCAGAGGCTTCAACGTCCGTGGAGGTGCGTTTGAACCAGGCCATAAGGGGGCAAAGCTCCGGCGGGCCGGGTGCGGCCTCCGGAGTCCATCAGTATATACGGGGAAACGGCGGGAGCGTGGCTCGGATCAAGGCTCCCAGAGCTCGAAATCGCGGGTGTCACTTGCCTCTCCGCCGGGCCCTTTCACCACCAACTTCAATCGCAGGACGCGCTCGGTGATGGGCGCGAGATTCCACTGCGCCGGCTCGACGCTCGCCCTCAATTCGCCGCGGTTGACCCAGGTGGTGGGCAGCGCGGCCCAGTCGCGGTCGCCGGTGCGGAACTGGATGCGGCACTGGTCGTGGAAGCCCTCGCCGCTCACCGTGATCGCGACCGGCTCCGGCGGCGGCGCAGGCTTGTCCGGCTCGGTGGCCGCGGGCGGCTTCCAGGATGTGGGCGTGACGCTGCGGATCTGCGTCTCCGCGCCGGGCCCCTTGAAGGGCGGATGGCCGAGCACGAATTCTTCCGTGAATCCGTTGGGACAGTCGGCGCGCAGACGCACGGCGGGGCCGAGGTCAACATTTTGATCGAAGACCCATTCGGCGTCGCCGTTGGCCGCGTAATTCAGCGGCAGCGTGGCGACCACCCCGAGCGTGGGATTGCTCAAGGTGAGCTCGGCGCCGGCGCCGCGCTCCGGGTTGGCGATGGAGAATGTGACGCGCAGGGTGGAGAGCAGGACCCGGCCGCGGCTCACGCTGAATCCGGCCGGATCCACGGTGAGGATGCGCGGTTGGGCTTTCGCGGATGCGGTAGATTGTTGGTTCGCTTGTGGCGCTTCGCTCTTGCGGCAACCCGTGATGAAAATGAGCGCGCAAATCAACAAACACTGGCTTCGACGGATGCGATGCATTGTCCCTATATGATCCCAGGGGCTCAAGCCCCAATCTTTTTGACGCACGCTTCGGCATGGCTAAAGCCATGCCCTGACACAGATCTGGACAACCAAATCCTCAGTATTCGATGCCGCGCTGGGCCATCACGCCTTTCTCATAGGCGTGCTTCACTTGTTTCATCTCGGTCACGGTGTCGGCGATCTCGATGATCGAAGGATGGGCGTTGCGTCCGGTGAGGATCACGTGGACCATCTCCGGCTTTTTCTTGAGCACATCCACCACTTTCTCCGGGGCGAGCATGCCGTAACTGATGGCGTAGTTGATCTCGTCCAGCACCACCAGGTCCCATTGTCCGGAGAGTATGGCTTCGCCGGCCTCATGCCAGGCTTCGTTGACCAGGCGGATATCTTCGGGGTCGGTCTCCGCGCCGCCGACCTTCACGAAACCGCGCCCCATCTGCTTCATCACCCAGTCACCGCCGAAGGACTTCACGGCGTCGAGCTCGCCATAGTGCCATGAGCCCTTGAGGAATTGCAGCATCAGCACCTTCATCCCATTGCCCACGGCACGCAGCGCCGTGCCCATGGCGGCGGTGGTCTTGCCCTTGCCCGGGCCGGTGTTGACGATGATCAGGCCTTTGCGTACGTCTTCGCTCATGCGTGGCTCAGTGTCCGGTGTGGTACGGATGTCCTTTCAAGATTGTAAATGCCCGGTAGACCTGTTCGAGCAGGACCACCCGCGCCAGTTCATGCGGCAGCGTCATCTTGCCGAGCGAGAGCAGCAGACGGGCCTTGCGCCGCGCCTCCGGCATGAATCCATCCGGACCACCGACGGCGAACAACAGCGTCTGTGTGCCGCGCATCTGATGGTCGGCAAAGAACTCGGCGAAGGATTCCGAGGTCATCTGCTGTCCGCGCGCGTCCAGCATGATCAGGAAAGGCGGGGTGCGGCCGGACTTCGCGTCCAATTGTTTAAGCAGCGCGGCTTCATCGGCGAGTTCCAGGGTCTCCAGAGGTGTGTAGCGGCCGATGCGGGTGACGAAGTCCTCGGTGAGCGAGGTGACGCCGGGCATCTTGTCCCTGCCCGGACGCTGCTGGATCCACGCCACCACCACGTTCATGGCATGAGTTGTACCACGTTTATCGCGGCCGGAGCAGTTTTGCGGGCGCGCCGGCATCGCGTATATTTCTCTCGCCGCCCGATGCCGCAGATCTCTGACGAGTTCCGTTTCTATTTCACGCTGGCCACGCTGGGGGCCATGGTCATCCTCTCCGCGCTGGTGGTGTATCTCTCGACGCGCGGCCTGCGTTTCGGCGGCAAAAAGGCGGAGGACCCGCGCTTTGCCGGCCGCGACCCGCGCACGCTCGACCAGTTCTACGAGGCGCACTACGCCGCGCACATGTATCCACGAGCAGTGGTGGCCGAAGTGGTCACGCGCTTCGCGGCGGCAGCGCAGGTGCCGGCGCAGTGGCTGGAACCCACGGATTCCTTCGCCGGCCTGGGCACGGCCGACCGCGAAGAGTGCCGGAGATTCGCCGTAGATACCGCCCTCACGCTCGAAGAGGCGGAGCGCAAGGCCGGAGCGCCGCTCTACTCGGGCAAGCTGGCGACGTTGGATGATTACGTGCGCAGCACGGTGCTGATCTACCGGCTGATGAGCGGCGCGAAGTCGTAAGCCCTAGTCCAACTTGTATCGCTTGCGCTTTTCCAGCAGGTTCTTGCGGCTGATGCCGAGGATTGCCGCAGCCTTGCTCTTCTTGCCGCGGGTATGATCAAGCACTTCGGCGATGTGGTCGCGCTCTAATTCCATAAGGGACTTTCGTTCTGCGGCCGCGCCGGGACGGCGGACTGCGTCCGGCAGG
This sequence comes from Terriglobales bacterium, assembly GCA_016185365.1. Taxonomy (GTDB): domain Bacteria; phylum Acidobacteriota; class Terriglobia; order Terriglobales; family Acidobacteriaceae; genus DSPA01. The sequence goes on along the minus strand of JACPNP010000040.1, from coordinate 2,431 downwards.
TCGGCGGCGGCAATGGTGTCCGAAGCCGCCTGGACGGCGGCGCGCTCCAGCAGATTGCGAAGTTCACGGACATTCCCCGGGAATGTGTATTCCTCCAACAGCGCCAGCGCGGCGGATCCAAGCTTGAGCGCGGGCCGGCCCAGGTTTGCACCTAGTCGTTTCATAAAGTGTTGCACCAGGGGACGGATGTCGCGCGGACGTTCGCGCAGCGGACGCAGCCGCAGCGGGACCACATTCAGCCGGTAGAAAAGATCTTCGCGGAAGGCGCCGTGCTTCACCAGTCCTTCGAGATCGGCGCTGGTCATGGCCACAAGGCGCGCGTTGACGCGAACCGGCTTTGTCCCGCCCAGCCGCAGAAACGTTCGTTCTTCGAGCGCGCGCAAGAGCTTGGCCTGGATGGCGGGTGCAAGTGCGGCCACCTCGTCCAGCACCAGCGTGCCGGACTCGGCCAGTTCCATGCGTCCGCGCTTGCTTTGCGAGGCGCCGGTGAAGGCGCCGCGCTCATACCCGAATAGTTCGCTTTCCACCAACTCATGCGGCAGGGAAGCGCAGTCGATCTTCACCATCGGCTCGCCGGGGGTGCGACCGAGATAGTGCAGGAGTGAGGCGACCACATCTTTGCCCGTGCCGCTCTCGCCCTGGATCAGGACGGTGCTGTCCGTGGCGGCGATGCGATGCAGATGCTCGAGCACGCGGACGGAGACAGGATCCTCAGCGACAAAGGAGGCAAGCGCTGCCTGGACCAGATCACTGACAGGGGTGGATGGACCGGCCCGCGGGGGAAGCTGCGGCTTGGGTTCGCGGGCCATGAGACATCACTTCTTTTTCTTGCTCTTCGCGCGCGGTCCAGCCGCCGGCTTCTTCTTCGGCTTGGCAGCAGCTTTTTTCTTCGGCGCGGACTTTGACTTGACTGCGGCTTTTATCTTCGTGGCTGGTTTCTTGATCGCGCGCGTCGGTTTGGCCTTGAGATCAGCCATGCGCACACGCTTGGCGGCTTTCCACAAACGATCGAGATCGTAGAAGCGGCGCTTGTCCTCGTGGAAGATCTGCACCACGAAATCCACGTAGTCGAGCAGGACCCACTCACCCAGGTTGTAGCCCTCGCGGCTGTTGGGGACCTGGCCGAACTGCTTCAGCTTCAGCTCCACCTCATCCGCAATGGCCTGCACCTGGCGCGGGTTGGCGCCATCGAAGAGCACCAGATAGTCGGTGAACGCGCCCCGCTCCATCTCCAGGATGGCGGCGTTGGTGGCTTTCTTGGTTTCGGCGGCGTGGACGGCGGTCTGGACGTGTTTCCGTAGGGCGGATGAACTCATTGGTCGTTCGTATGGGTACCTATTGATTGTATTACGGCGGACTGTTCATGCATATACGCGGCGCCGGCGTATGTACTCGGCCACCTTGGGGGCGACATACGGCCCCAGAGGCTCGCCCGCGCGGGCAGCCTGGCGGATGCGCGTGGCCGAGACCGGGACATTCACGCCATCGAGCAGCGCCACCCGGTCCGCGGGTGTGCCCGGCGGGAGCACGGCAATCGCCTCCTGCAGCGTGGCGCCGGCGCGGCTTACCACGATGAACCGGCACTCGCGCAGCAGCCTCTCCGGCTCCTTCCAGGAACGGATGTGCAGGAAGGAATCAATGCCGGCCAGAAAATAAAGCCGGTCACCCGGAGCAAGTGTCTTGCGAAGTTGGCGCACCGTGTCGATGGTGTAGTTCGCCAGCTTGCTCTCCGGCGGCAGACGCTCCATGTCATTGGCCTTCATGCGCGGCTCGCCTTCCAATGCGAGAGTGAGCATGGCCCAGCGGTGCTCGAACGAAGTGATGGGCCAGTCTGACTTCAGCGGATTGCGGTCCGCGAGCACGAACTCCACGTGATCCAATGCGAAGCGGGGATCCGCCAGCGCCGCGCGGGCCACGGCCATGTGGCCGTGGTGGATGGGATCGAACGTGCCGCCGAAGAGGGCGAGGTTCATCGCCAACCATTGAAACACAACTGCCACACCGTGCGATCCCGCCTAGGAACTGCAGTGAGGGACCGGTTCTTGTTGCAACACTCTTGCCAATTCACTGTCGTTCGGAGCCCCGACCAACTGACTCACAAAAGACCGATTGCGCGAGAGCAGGTGGAAAGCCTGACGGGCCAGAGGCAAAAGACGTGGCGTGGCCAATCGATATGACCATCCGCGATACTCCTTCAACGCCCAAAGGCATATTAGCCATGCTTCACCCTCGCGATACACTCCGCCACGGTCATCGACCAAAATCAATTCTTCCGGCGGTTCACCGATACGGGTAAGAGACGGAAATTGCCTTGCACCTTCCGCGGTTCCCGCAGCGACAAAGTTCATTTCAAGAAATTTTGGCTGCTGCAACATCCAGTCCTTCGCCCACCGGCACAGACCGCAATCCGGGTCATATAGGACAAAGAGAG
>JACPNP010000039.1 GCA_016185365.1 Terriglobales bacterium | reverse complement strand
TAAAGAGCTGAAAACATTGGGCAATTCCGGAACAAGCCTTGCAAAGAGCTCAAAACAGGCGGGTTAGAGGTAAAGAGCTAAAGACAAAGGCTTTAGCTCATCGGCCCGGATCCGCCGGGGATATGGGGGTATCCCCACCCCCTCCCCCTGTTGTGCAAAATCAATGACTTACAGACGGGATATCCCCCTATCTCCCTGGGATCAGGAGAGTTAGGCGGGTGATATGCCGTTTGGCGCGGGGTTGGAGTATGTTTACTTTTAGTTATAATTAACATTAATAATGTACTACATTGTTAAGATGAATGTCAAGGGAAAAATGCAAGCGCGAGAGGTTGTCCGGTATTCGGAACAAGGAGCGGATTTTTGCGGAGGATAGCCGGTCGCAGGAGACAATGAGAGAAGTCCTGGATCAGGTTCGAACCCACCCTTTGGCTGAGATTGCAGAATGTCGAAGGCGATTTAGAAGTGGGAGAGGGTGGGCTGCCCGCCTAGACCGCTGGATTGATTGGGCGCTCTCGCATCCCGTGCAGACGGGATGTTCGCATAGAAGAATCATGGTCGCGGTCAGTGGCCGAATCGATGGCTGGTGGAACGATGAGGTTCCACCGAAGAACGGATTCAAGCGTGGTACCCCAGGGTCTTTCGTCAACCAACTTGCTGGACCAAACGCGGTGCTTACGCACCGCTACGGAGAACTATCGCTTGACAGAGCCTGCGCTCTTATCGAAGGGGCACCCGACGTGGGACACCCGCCCTTAGTAAGGTGTTAAGCTCTAGCGGTATGAATACCATCTCTGAAATAAAAAGACTCTATGCATCCTTAGGCGAACGTGACTACGAAGCAGTGATGTCGCATTTAGGGAACGACATTGTTTGGATCGTGGCCGACAATTCGCCATTAGCAGACCGAAGTCCTTACCACGGGTTAGCTGACGTCCGTTCAGGCATTTTCGAACGATTAACAGCGGGGTTCGACAAACTCGTCGTTGCCGCGGACGAGATTTTTGAGTGCGAAGGCGGGAGAGTTGTGGTACTTGGCTACTATCACGGCAAGTTTCGCGGCAGGACTGAGGAATTCAGGGCACAGGTCGCGCACATCTGGACGTTCCGCGAAGGACGTGCCGTTAAATTCCAGCAATATCTTGACACGCTGCAGATTGCACGCGACTCGGGAGCGTATCAGTGACCTGCCCCCGATCTTTGGTCCAGTCATAATGACACTTTCTCCGGTTTTTGTTCGCCCCGCAGCATAGCGGGGATGGGGGCGTGGGGCAAGGGGCCGGCGTCTGAGGTCCCTTGCCCCGCACCGTCACTGTGGAAATCACTGGCCGGTGGCCCACGTTCGCGCCGCGCTTTTCGGCGCTAACGTGGGGCTTTTGTTTGTCGTATCGGGAAGAATCATTCGTTATTCTCCCTTCCATGACGTGAGGGTTGCAGCGCTTTCAGCGTCCGGACAGAGCCACGCCCTCCACCCCGAAGCCCCGCAGGGGCGACACAAGCCGAACCGGTGAAGGGGCACGGCTTCAGCCGTGTCGAAAGGTCGCTTAACTCGCCGGCTTTAGCCGTTGAGGTGATTGTTCTTTGAAAATTTGTGCCGTCGGCTAAAGCCGACTCGGAATCTTAGACGCATGCATTCCCCGGACTGACCCTTCGACTTCGCTCAGGGCAGGCGTCCGGGGCTATCTGGTATGACGTCGCTTCGCGACTCTGTATCGGGGCACGGCGAAGCACGATGTACGAATCACGATTTGTGATTGGAGCTGAGATTGCAGAAGTGCCGAGGTGCGGACGTAAACGGCAAAAGCAGGTCCTTCGCGCTGCGCGCTCGCTCGGAATGACAAGAAGTGGGGCGGTGTTGAAAAGCACCACGTTAGCGCCAAACAGCGCGGCGCGAACATTGGCCACCACACCACTCTCCCTGTCATTCCGAGCGAGGGGCTTAAGCCCCGAGTCGAGGAATCCCTTTCCTCTGAACGGATAGCGGGGTGAACGACATTCTTCTGCCGCGTCCCATGTCGTTCCAATGAGGAAGGCAGAATGAATCCTAAGCAAAAACCAGGAATGGCCCGACTGATCTGGAAAGACAAAGGGATTCCTCGATTCGCGCTGCGCGCTCACTCGGAATGACAGGAAGTGGGGTGGTGAGACCCGGGGCTGAAGCCCCGAATCTTTTTGGGGCAGTTACACGGCCCTAAAGGACCGTTCTCCCACGGAAAAGCAGTCGTTAGTCGTCGGTCGTTAGTCGTTAGGAGAATCAAGATCCATAGCAGGCGCTTCGCTCCACGAAGCCCCAAATCAACTTCGCCCATTCGGCTTCGCTCGGGGCAGGCCCCAGTGGGACACTTGGCTTGGTGAAATGGCACACGGGTACAAAGGGATTCCTCGACTCCGCGCTGGGTCCTTCGGCTTCGCTGAGGATTTCGGCGGCGGGCCCAGACGCCCGCCCAGCGCCTCAACTTCACTCGGAATGACAAGCTTTGCGATGATGCGACCCCCCCCACGTTCTTGTCCGCGGTGGCGCTAACGGAAGGTGCTGCTATCATTCCGTGTCACCCGGAGGCATACGATGTCGAGCGAGCTCGTCACTGATTTCACCGCGGTCGATAGCAGCAAGGACCCACAGTTTTTTGCGCGTTTCCTTGACGCGGCGAACCGCAATCCGAGCATCATCGCGAGTAAGTCCCTGATCCTCGAGGGCCTGTTGCTGAAGGTTGGCTCGCGTGAGCTCTATCTGGTTTGCGGCCTCGGCGACGACACCTTTCGGATCGCCGAGCAGGTCGGCGCCAGGGGACACGTGACCGGCGTCGACATGAGCGCCAGCATGATCGACGAAGCCCGGCGGCGGGCCGAAGGGCGCGGCCTGCCCGTCGACTTCGAAGTGGGCGATTCGCAAGCGTTGGCCTTCGGTACAGGGACGTTCGACGGGGTCCGCGCGGAACGCATGCTGATGCACGTGCCGGATGCCGAGCGCGCGATCGCCGAGATGGCCCGCGTCCTCGCTCCCGGAGGGCGCATCTCCGTTTTCGACTTGGACTGGGAGACGCAGGTCTGCGATTCGCCGCATAAGGAAACAACGCGCAAGATCGCACTGGCATTCTGCGATGGGATGAAGAATGGGTGGATCGGCCGGCGCATGCCTCGCCTGTTCAAAGCGCACGGGATCGCGGACGTCGCGATCAAGACCACCACGATATTCGTCAGCTACGAGTTTCTGACACTGATGCTAGGCGGACACGTCGCGCACTTGCACGATACGGGTGTCCTCTCGCGGGCGGAGGCCAATCAGTGGTGGACGTCGTTGGCCGACGCCGACCGCGACGGCACATTCCTTTACGGCTGCACGGCGTTTATCGTGTCCGGGACCAAAGCCTGGACATGATCGAATCGTTACCGCGGCGCGAAGACCAGCAACGTGAATGTCCCCGGCTGCACGCTCGGGCGACGCTGGTCAGGCGCGGGTGGGCCGAGCTCGGCGGTGATGAGAAACACCCGGTGAGAAGCTGGATCGAGCGCAATCGTGCGCGCGCCGCGCTGGGTGGCAACATTTCCCAGAACCTCAAAATGGTTCTTGGTCGCACCCACCACGGTCATGGTCCCGTCGCCATTGGACGAGAGGGCCACACCCAGGCCCGGGTCGTAGACCACGCCATCCGACCCCTCGCCGATGGGCAGGGAAGCAGTGATCTTTCCCGTGTCCGCATCGACCACGACCATCTGCTTGTTGCCGCACACGGCGAACAGACGCTTCGCCTTGGAGTCGAGCGCCAGTCCGGTCGGCTCTTCGCAGCCGGCGAGCTTCCAGCGGTGGGCCACTTTCCAGGTCGCGGAATCCAGGTCCGCGATCTCGGCGGTGTCCTCGATGTTCACGTATACATGGCCGTTGCCCGCGGCGGCGAACTCGAGCTTGCCGCCGAGCGGGACCGTATCGGTCACCGCAAGCGACGCCGGATCGATGACCATCACGTCTTTGCTGCGCCCGTTCATGCCCAGCACACGTTTGGACTGTGGATCGTAGATGATGGCATCAGGGTTCTCGCCCACCTTGATGTCGCGGACCGGCTTCAACGACTTCAGATCGAAGACGGTGACCGTGCCCGCGCGTCCGTTGGTGGCGAAGCCTGCATTCTTGTCCGGCACCAGGGCCACGCCGTGCGCGCCGTCCGCGGGGATCTGGCCGAGCGTCTTGCCGTTGGTGGCGTCCACCACTTCGATCGTCTTGTTATGCGCGAGGAAGACGCGGTCGGCCGCGGGGTCGAAGGTGACGTAATCCCATTCGCCTTCGCCGCCCACCGTGAATTTGGCCACTTGTTGATAGCTAGGATGGTTGTCTTTGGCGAAACCGGCCGTCAACAGCGCAAGGATCAGAACGGTATTCCAATGAATGATGGATCTCATGATGTGTGCTCCTTCGATATCAGCCGAACGGAACCAATATACGCGCCCACGCACCCCCCGATTGCCACCGCGCGGTGAAGCGGATACAGTGATGGGGCAGACTGAATCCGCATTCATTGGGCACACGCGCGCACAAGCCGGTGGCGATGGGGCCTTCGCCGGACAAGTACGACCGCATCCTGCGATCGGCCATCGAGGTGTTTGCCGAGCACGGCTACTTCAACTCGCGGGTGAGCGATATCGCCGACCGCGCCGGCGTGGCGGACGGCACCATCTATCTCTACTTCAAGAACAAAGAGCAGATCCTGATGGCGGCGCTGGACTTCGCCTTCAACACCTTCATGGAGGCGGCGCGCAAGGAACTGGCCGGCCTCACCGACCCCCGCCAGAAGCTGCGGCGTCTGGCACAGCTCCACCTGGAGATGCTGGGCGCCAACCGCGGCCTGGCCACGGTGTTCCAGACGGAAGTGCGGCAGAGCGCGAAGTTCCTCAGCGAGTTCTCGCACGAGCACCTGATCGCCTACTTCGACCTGATCCGCGCCATCGTGCACGAGGGACAGGAACAGGGACAGTTCCGCAAGGAAGCCAGTGACAAGATCGTCGCCAACTGCCTGTTCGGCGCGCTGGACGCGATGGTCACCAGCTGGCTGCTCAGCGAGCGCGATTACAAGCTGGGCGCGGCGGCCGACGCCATCGTGGACGTCATCTTCCATGGCCTGGAGGCGCCGCGCGCATGAAACCGGAGATCGTCCAGGTCGCCACCATCTCTGAGATCTTCCAGAAGATGCAGCAGCACGACCGCGCGGATGCCGCGCTGTATCGCGTGAACGGCGCATGGAAGCCGCTCTCCGCGCAGGACATGTATCAGCGCATCCGCAACACGGCGCGGACCTTGGAGCGCTGGGGCATCGGCCGGGGCGAGCGCATCGCCGTGATCGGCGAGAACCGGCCGGAGTGGGCCATCGTGGACTTTGCCGCCACCGTCACCGGCCTGGTGGATGTGCCGGTGTATCCCACGCAGACCCCGGAGCAGATGGGCTACATCCTGCACGATTCCGGATGCCGCGCGGCGTTCGTCTCCACCCGTGAGCAGTATGAGAAGGTCCGCTCGGTGCGTGACAAGACGTCACTCGAGCATGTGGTGGTGTATGACGACATCGATGAGCCGGACGCGCAGCGCATGAGCCGTATCGCGCTCTCCGAGCCCTATGCGCGTGACGCGGAGTTCGACGCGATCGTTGCCACCATGAAGCCCGGGGACCTGGCCACCATCATCTATACGTCCGGCACCACGGGCACGCCCAAGGGCGTGATGCTCACCCATGGCAACATCGCCGCCAATGTAAGCAGCTCTTGCGCGCACTACGAGTGGCCGCTGGGCGGGTCGTATATCTCGTTCCTTCCGCTGTCCCACATCACCGCGCGGCACGTGGATTACATCATGTACGCGCGCGGGGTGAGCATCGCCTACTGTCCGAGCTTTGACGATGTGTCGCGTTCACTGGCGGAGATCCGGCCGCACCATTTCGTCAGCGTGCCCCGGGTGTACGAGAAGATCCGCCAGGAAGCCGAGCGCCGGGCCGGCCATGGCCTGCGCAAGATGGTGTTCGACTGGGCGCTGCGCGTGGGCCGCAAGCACCGTGACGAGATCATCGTGGGGAAGCGGCCGCAGACGCCTGCGTACAAGCTCGCTGATACGCTGGTGTTCTCCAAGATCCGGCAGGCGCTGGGCGGAAACATTCGCGAGGGCATCTCCGGAGGCGCCCCGCTGGGAGTTGATACGGCCAATTGGTTCGCCGACGTCGGCATCCGCATCTTCGAGGGGTATGGTCTCACGGAGACCTCGCCGGTGATCGCGCTGAACACCATGTCGCATTACAAGATCGGGACGGTGGGTCGTCCCCTGCCGAATGTGGAAGTGAAGGTGGCGGAAGACGGCGAGCTGCTCACCCGCGGGCCCAGCGTGACCCAGGGCTACTGGAACATGCCGGAGGAGACGCGCAATGCGTTCGTGGATGGATGGTTCCGCACGGGTGACATCGCGGAGATCGACGCGGATGGGTTCATCAAGATCACGGACCGCAAGAAAGACCTGCTGAAGACATCGGGAGGGAAGTTCATCGCGCCGCAACCGATCGAGAATGCGCTGAAGGGCAATGTGCTGGTGGCGCACGCGGCAGTGATCGGCGATAAGAGGAAATATCCGGCGGTGATCATCGCGCCCCACTTCGCGCTGCTGGAAGATTGGGCGCGCGTCAACAACGTGCCCTTCCACACGCATGAAGACCTGATCCACAGTGAAAAGGTGCGCGCCCTTTATGAGGGGATCGTGGCCGATCTGAACTCGCGCCTGGCGCATTTCGAGCGGCTGAAGCGGCTGATCCTGGTACCGGATGAATTCACGGTCACGAGCGGCGAACTGACCCCGAGTCTCAAATTGAAGCGCCGGGTGGTGGAGAAAAAATATGCGACTTTGATCGAGGCGTTGTACGCTGAACCGGCCCCGGAAATGCATCCAACAAGATAAAGCCAATCTGGAGGAGTCGAAATGAAACGAATTCTTGCGGTCTTGATCATGATGAGTGTTGCGCTGACGGCGTCGGCGGAAAAAGGCGACAAAGAAAAAGAACGGCTGGGGGAAGCCGGCCAGGTGATGAAGGAGATCATGGGCATCCCCGAAGGCATCCCGCAGGACCTGCTGGACAAGGCCGAGTGCGTGGTGGTGTTGCCCTCGGTGAAGAAACTGGCGTTCGGCATTGGCGCCAGTTACGGGCGCGGCGCGATGACCTGCCGCACCGGTGAAGAATTCACCGGCGCCTGGGGCCAGCCGATCATGATCGCGCTGGAGGGCGGCAGCATCGGCTTGCAACTGGGAGGGCAGGAGACGGACTTCGTGCTCTTGCTGATGAGTCCGCGCTCGGCGAATGCCGTTTTGACCAGCAAAGTGAAGCTGGGCGCGGATGCGTCCGCGGCGGCCGGACCGAAGGGCCGCGAGTCTTCCGCGGCGACGGACGCCACTATGCGCGCCGAGATCCTCAGCTATTCGCGGGCACGCGGGTTATTTTTGGGCATTTCGCTGGCCGGGTCGACGCTGCGTCCCGATGGCGGCGCGAATGAGAACCTGTTCGGGCATGAGATCAACGCCAAGAAGCAGATCCAGCAGTCGGGCTCGGGATTGCTGGTGAAGATCCTCAATGAGAAATCGCCGACCAACAAGTCAGACAAAGAAAGCCTGAAGAACGCGCCGAAGCGGTCGAAATAAGCGGATCGTGTTTTATCAAGCCGGGGCATGTGCTCCGGCTTTTTCATTTCCTGATAGCAGCTGATCGCGGCAACAAAGGGATTCCTCTTTTCGTTCGCTTCGCTCACTCACCCTGGGCTGAAGCCCAGAGCTACCTATTCTCGCTCGGAATGACAACCTATTGGATGTTTCAACCTGCAACATGAACCGAACGGGTAAGTGTCCTAAAATATAAACATGCAACCGTTTGCGATCGCCGGCCGGAGGTTCGAATCGCGCCTGATCGTCGGCACAGGCAAGTACAAGTCGGGGGACGAGACGGCGCTGGCGCTGGAAGCCAGCGGCGCGGAGATGGTCACGGTCGCCGTGCGCCGGGTGAATCTGGACCGGAGCAAGGAGTCGCTGCTCGATTTCATCGACCCCAGGAAGTATTTCCTGCTGCCCAATACCGCCGGGTGCTACACCGCTGAAGATGCCATCCGCGCGGCGCGGCTGGGAAGGGAAGTCGGGCTGAGCGATTGGGTGAAGATCGAGGTCATCGGGGATGAGAAGACGCTTTATCCCGACGTGAGCGCGACCATCGAAGCCACTAAAGTGCTGGTGAAGGAAGGCTTCACGGTCCTGCCCTATACCTCGGACGACATCGTGGTGGCCAAGCGGCTGGTGGATGCCGGAGCGGCGGCCATCATGCCTCTGGGCGCGCCCATCGGCAGCGGCATGGGGATCCAGAATCTGGCCAGTATCCGCATCCTGCGGGAGATGATCACCAGCGTGCCCCTGATCGTGGATGCGGGTGTGGGCACGGCCTCAGACGCGACCATCGCCATGGAACTCGGCGCCGATGGCGTATTGATGAACACCGCCATCGCCAATGCCCAGGACCCGATCCTGATGGCGGAAGCGATGAAGCATGCCGTTGTCGCCGGCCGCGCGGCCTACGTGGCCGGACGCATGCCCAAGAAGCTCTACGCCACGGCCAGTTCACCGCTGGAAGGCGTGGTTAGATAAACCATTAAGGCGGTTAGCTTGGATCGCGAGGGCAAGATGCCCTCGCCACAGCCGGCGACACCCACCCCAATGAGCCGACTGCGGGCTCATTAGGGACCCCGGCGGGACGCCGGCGCTACAGACTCAAAACAGAAAGGCACGGCCTGGCCGTGCCTTTGAGTTTTCTCGACTTCCGATCGACTACTTGGACTTCTCTTTTTCCTTCTCTTTCGCCTTTTCCATCTTTTCCATCTTCTTCGGCGCGGCGGATTCGTCCATCATGGCAACGGTCATGATGTGGACGGAACCTTTGTCGTCATTCAAGTGGCCGGTGATGGAGACATGATGGCCTTCATGGCCCTTCACCGAGTCGTTGTTCTCGATCATCCAGATCTTGCCGTCTTCCATATTGACGAAGACATAGTGGCCGTCCTTGGCGCAGGACTTGACGCAAGCGGCGTTGCCCATCTTGGCCTTGTCACCGGACTTGGCGCACATCGGATCGGTGATGAAGCCATGAGCTTTCACTTCTTTCCTCTCTTTGTCGGAATCGTGGGCGTACATGCCGACCGCAAAGACCAGACAAAGAACAAGGGTGATGGCGGATATCTTCTTCATGGAGACTCTCCTTAAGATTTGCCCGAGACCGGGTGGGACGAACTTTTGCCGCGCGGGCATTATACCGCTTTCTACGGTATGAGTAGTACGACTGGCTGGGACGAATGGATTGCCGGACGAAACGCTATTTCTTGGCCGTCGCGGCGGCGGGTCTGGGCTGGGCGTCCGGGACCGTATAGACCACTTCGCCGGGGCGGGCGTAATGAAGCTGCTCGCGGGCCTCTTTTTCGATGCTCTTGGGGTCCGTACGCAAGGAATCAATGTGCTGCTGCAGGCGCTGGTTCTCCTGCTGCAGAGATTGGATATCCTGATCCAGTTTCCGGTGCTCCGACCGTTTTTCCGTGTAGACCACCATGCCGTTATCGCCAAAGGCCGCGTGATAGGCAAGCAGGCCGGTGACCATCACAACGGTCATGGTCGCCAGCTTGCGGCGGGAGCGGTAGAGCCATCCGGCCATGTGGAGGAGCGGTTTCATTCTTGCTGGGGCTGAAGCCCTGATCATGATCAATTTCAACGGTGCCACCGGGCTGAAGCCCGGCACTACCGGCGCTAGGCAATTCTTCCGCCTATGTCAAATGCCACTAGTCAAACACCCATTGCTTGGCGGCGCTGCTCAACTTGGCGCTGCCTTCCGGGGTACGCGCTTCCGTGTATACCCGGACCACGGGTTCGGTCCCGGACAACCGGTAGCAGATCCAGGAGCCGTCAGTAAAGACCAACTTCAGCCCGTCCGTGCGGACGACTTCCGCCACCTTAAGCCCGGCAATCTCCGCCGGAGCAGTCTTGCACTTCTCAGTGAACGTCTCCTTGCCCTCCGGGGTCAAGCGGAAATTCTCCCGCAAGGGGTAAAAGGAACCAACTTCGGCAAATAGGGACTCTAATTGTTGTTTTAGAGTGCGCCGGCGCACCGCGACCGCCTCGCAACAGAGCAGTCCGGCCAGGATGCCGTCTTTCTCCGGCACGTGGTTGCGGATGGAAAGTCCGGCGCTTTCCTCGCCGCCGATGGCGATCTTGTCCTGCTTGATGAGTTCGCCGATGTACTTGAAACCGACCGGTGTCTCGAACAATTCAACTCCGTGATGCGTCGCCAATGCGTTGACAAGATTCGTGGTGGCCACCGACTTGGCCACGCCGTTCTTCCATCCCCGTGATTCCACCAGGTAGTCGAAGAGGATGGCAATGATGTAGTTCGGCTGGAGGAAGGTGCCGTCGGCATCCACAATGCCGAAGCGGTCGGCGTCTCCGTCCGTGGCCATGATCAATCCGGCGCCGGTGGCGCGCATCTTCGCGCGGGCTTCGCCGAGCAGATGGTCTTCCGGCTCCGGCGCATGGCCGCCGAACAGCACATCGCGGACGTCGTGCACGGTGGCGACCGGGATATTAGCTTCGTGGAAGAGGGTGTCCGGATAACCCCGCCCGGCGCCCCACAGCGGATCGAACACCACATGGAAGCCGGATTTCTTGATGGCGGCGAAGTCGATGATCTCTTTCAAACGGTCGAGGTACGCGGGCTTCACGTCAGCGGTCTCGATCCGCTCCGGAAATGCGCTTCCGGGGTTCGTCGCAGCATCACCGTTTAACACCTCGGCTTCGATCGCCTTGGTGACTTCCGGCAGGGCGGGCGCTCCGTCCGGTGTGTTGAACTTGATGCCGTTGTACTCCGGTGGATTGTGCGAAGCCGTGAAATTGATGGCGCCATCCGTCTGCCGCGCGGTGATGGCGAAGGAGATCGCCGGCGTGGGGGCCACCTCCTCGATCACCACCGGCGTGATGCCGTGCTGCGCCAGGACTTCCGCGGCGATCCGGACGAAGGTCTCGCCCATGAAGCGCGGGTCGCGGCCCACCAGCACACGTGCGCCCTGCGGTTTCTGTCCGGCGACGTAACGCGCGATCCCGCGCACGGCGCGGCGCACGTTGTGATGCGTGAACTCTTCGGCGACGATCGCCCGCCAGCCGGAGGTGCCGAACTTGATGAGAGCGTCCATGCCTCGGTCGCCAGTCTCAGGTCTTAGGCCGCAGGCCAGACCTTGGTTAGAATGAGCAACATTCTATAGGGAGAGCTGCGCATGACGAACAAACGGATCGTTTTGACCACGGCAGGCTCACAAAAAGAGGCGCGCAAGATCGCGCGGGCATTGATCGAGCGCCGCCTGGCGGCGTGCGTCAACATCGTGCCGGGCGTGGAGTCGGTCTATCGCTGGAAGAGCAAAGTGGAACGCGCGCGCGAATGGCTGCTGGTGGTGAAGACGACCAAGGCCCGGGCCGGGGACGTGGAACGAACGATCAAGGCGATACATTCGTATGAGATGCCGGAGGTCGTGGTGATTGGCGTGGAAAGCGGAAGCAGGGCATATCTGGATTGGGTCGGAGAAAGCATTGAATAGGTGATCGGGTAATTTTGAAATCGGGAAATTTAGTAATTGAGAGTCAAATACCGAAATTGCAAATTTGGAATTTTGAAATTGCAAATTTGTGAAAGCTCAAAGCTCAGTACTCACAACTCACAACTCAAAACTCAAAACTCTATCGTCATTTGACTCAGCGCATCGGGCCATCATTTATACTGCCTCTTTCCCATGCACCCTCTGCAACAATCCATCGAGCACTATTTTGCCCAGTCGCCGCTCACGGACAAAGCGGCGGCGCACCAGGTGTTCACTGACTTCCGCAAGGCATTGACCAAAGGTGAGGTCCGCGCGGCCGAGCCGCCGACCGGGCCCGGCGGAATGTGGCGCGCCAATGCCTGGGTGAAGCAGGGGATTTTGCTCGGGTTCCGGCTGGGCGAGCTGGCGGAGATGGGCGACCCGAAAGTCCTGAGCTTTGTTGACAAGGAGACCTTTCCGGCGCGCGCATTCCGGTTGAAAGACGGGGTCCGTGTGGTCCCGGGCGGATCGAGCGTGCGTTTGGGCGCTTATGTCGCGCCCGGCGTGGTCTGCATGCCGCCGATGTACATCAACGTGGGCGCGTATGTGGATGAGGGCGCCATGGTGGATTCGCACGCGCTGGTCGGTTCCTGCGCGCAAGTTGGCAAAAGGGTGCACATCAGCGCGGCGGCGCAGATCGGCGGCGTGCTGGAGCCGGTGAATGCGTCTCCCGTCGTGCTGGAAGACGATGTATTGGTCGGAGGGAATTGCGGTGTCTATGAAGGCACGCAGGTCCGCCGACGCGCGGTGATCGGCGCCGGCGTGGTCCTGACCCGCTCCACCCCGGTCTTCGATGTTGTAAAGGGAGAGATCTACCGTGCCGAGGGCGAGACCCCCTTGGTGATCCCGGAAGATGCTGTGGTCGTGCCCGGCGCGCGTTCCATCCAGCGCGGTAAGGCAGCCGAGTGGGGACTTTCGCTTTACACCCCTGTCATTGTGAAATATCGTGACGAAAAGACCGGGACCTCGACGGCGCTGGAAGACCTGTTACGCTGATACCGCCTGCCGCATGACCGCCCCCACGACCACACCCAAACCCACACACGGCAAGATCCTCGCGCTGGCTGCCGCCGGCATCCTTTTCACGCTCGCGCTTTCCTATGCCGCGTTCGCCGGCTGGATCGCGCTGCCCGAGACCCTCCTGGCCAGTGCGCGTTGGATCGCGATCGGTGGTTTCATCTTTTATGCCTACCGCCGCAAATCACTGACCACCTGGATCCTGGTCAGCATGATCGTGGGCGCGGAGATCGGGCATGACTTCCCCGAATTCGCGGTTGGATTGCAACTGCTGAGCAAGATATTCCTCCGCCTGATCAAGACCATCATCGCGCCCTTGCTGTTCGCCACGCTGGTGGTCGGAATCGCCGGACACTCGAACCTGAAACAGGTCGGCCGGATGGGTATCAAGGCGCTCATCTATTTCGAGGTGGTCACTACTCTGGCCCTGTTCATCGGATTGGCGGCGATCAATCTGACCCGGGCCGGCGATGGGGTGAAACCGCCCCTGGAGTCCCACGAAGCCCTGCCCGTCGCGGCCAAACAGTCCGCCGGCGACGTGGTCCTGCATGTCTTCCCGGAGAATGTCGCCAAGTCGGTGGCCGAAGGGCAGGTCTTGCAGGTGGTGGTGTTCAGCATTCTTTTCGGCATTGCGCTGGCGCTGTTGAGCGAGGAAAAGCGCCGCCCGATGTTGCGATTCGCCGAGAGCCTGGCGGACACGATGTTCAAGTTCACCAACATCGTGATGTTCTTCGCGCCGATCGGGGTGGGCGCCGCCATGGCCTATGCCGTGGGACACATGGGCCTGGGCATCCTGAAAAATCTGTTCCTGTTGTTGGGGACGCTCTACATCGCTTTACTGTTTTTCCTGCTGGTGGTGTTGTTGCCCGTCGCTCTGATCGCGCGCGTGCCATTACGCGAGTTCGTCCGCGCCATCGCCGAACCGGTCTCGATCGCATTTGCCACGACGAGCTCGGAAGCCGCCTTGCCCCGCGCCATGGAAGCCATGGAAAAATTCGGCGTGCCCCGCCAGATCGTCTCGTTCGTGCTGCCTACGGGTTACAGCTTCAATCTCGATGGCAGCACGCTCTACCTCGCCCTGGCGACCATGTTCGTGGCCCAGGCGGCCGGGATCCATCTGACCTTCGGGCAACAATTGATCATCGTGCTCACGCTGATGCTCACCAGCAAAGGGGTGGCCGGCGTCCCGCGCGCCACCCTCGTCATCCTCCTGGGCACGGCCGCGTCGTTCAACCTCCCGGTGTGGCCCATCTTCCTGATCATCGGCATCGACGAACTGATGGACATGGCGCGCACTTCGGTCAACGTGATCGGCAATTGCCTGGCGACCGTAGTCATCGCGAAATGGGAAGGCGAGTTCGAGGACCAGCCGGCAGTCGGCAGTCGTCAGTAGTCAGGAAATACATTTTCGAACACCAAGACTTACACTCCTTCGGCTTGACCGCCGGCATGATCCTCACGGCATTTCATAGGGACAGACTCGATGAAGGAAAAGCCGCGCGAAGATTGTGTCACGCAACCTGCGTGATACGATGAACGATTGACCATGCCTTCCGGAAAACTTCATTGCATCCCACTGGGCGGACTCGGCGAATTCGGCATGAATTGCATGGCCGTGCGCTGGGGCGATGACATCCTCGTCATCGATTGCGGGCTGATGTTCCCGGAAAGCGAACTGCTGGGCGTGGACATCGTGGTCCCGGACATCACGTACCTGCTTGAGAACCGCGACAAGGTCCGCGCCATCCTGCTCACCCACGGACACGAAGACCACATCGGCGGATTGCCCTGGGTGCTGAATGAACTGAACGTCCCCGTCTATGGCACCGAATTCACGCTCGCGTTGGTGGAGAACAAGCTGGAAGAGCACGGCCTGCTGGACGATGCCGAGCTGATCGAGATCAGCCCCAACGCCCGCTTCAAGATCGGCCCGTTCACCGTCCATCCCATCCGCGTGACCCACAGCCTGGTGGACTGCGTCGCGCTGGCCATCCACACGCCGCTGGGCGTGATCATCCACACCGGCGATTTCAAAGTCGATCCCACCCCGACCGACAATGTGCTGTTCGACCTTCACGCCTTTGCCGAATACGGCAAGCAGGGCGTGCTCGCGTTGTTCCAGGACTCCACCAACGTGGAGCGCTCCGGGTATACGCCGAGCGAACGCGCGGTGCGTCCGAAATTCGAAGAGGTATTCGCGCGGACGCGGCGGCGGCTGTTCATCACCTGCTTCTCGTCGTCCATCCATCGTGTCAAGCTGGCCTTCGAGCTGGCCTTCCAGCATGGGCGCAAGGTGGCGCTGGTGGGCCGTTCGATGACCGAGGCGGCGGAGATCGGGATGGACCTGGGCTACATCGACGCGCCTGACGGCCTGCTGATCGCGCCCGGACAGATGCGCGATTTTGCCCCGGAAAAGATCTGCGTGATGATCAGCGGCACCCAAGGCGAGCCCATGAGCGCGCTCTCCCGCGCCGCCGTGGACAACCACAAGCACGCACGCATCGAAAAGGGCGACACGGTGGTGCTCAGCTCACGCATCATCCCGGGCAATGAGAAAGCCATCTACCGCGTGGTGGACCATCTGTTCCGCCGCGAGGCCAATGTGATCTATGACGATGGCTCCTGGCCGCCGGTGCACGTGAGCGGACATGCCAGCCAGGAGGAATTGCGGTTGGTCATCAACCTGGTGAAGCCCCGTTATTTCATTCCGGTCCATGGCGAGTACCGCCAGCTGCGGCGGCACGCGGAACTGGCCAAGTCCATGCACGGCGCCGTGGGCCAGACGCTGATGATCGAGAGCGGTGACATCCTGGAGTTCGACGAGCTGGGCGCGCGCAAGGCCGGCAAGGTGCCGGTGGGGCGCATCTGCATCGATTCCGGCGCCATGGGTGACGTGGTGGAAGACCTGGTGATCAAGGACCGCCGGCACATCGGCGAGGACGGGATCGTGCTGCCCATCGTGGCCATCAACAAATTGACCGGGCGCGCCGAGTCAACGGAGATCGTCACCCGCGGTTTTGCTTCGCAGTCGGTGGAGAATGAGCTGATCGGGCAGGCGCGGGAGATCGTGGCCCGCACCATCGAAAGCTCCAGCGCGGAAGAGCTGGCCGATTATGGCGTGGTGAAAGAAAAGATCCGCGCGGACTTGAAGCGCTTCATCTCCAAAAGCACGCAGCGCCGGCCGCTGATCCTGCCGGTCATTCTCGAGATCTAGCGCTCCGCGATCTCAAGGTTTTTCATCCTCCGCCTCTTCCAGCATCCCGGCCATGGCGTGAACAAGAGTCAGGCGATCGCGCCACCCGGGCGCGCCCTCCACGCTCACGTGGGAGAGCACGGACGTGACCAGCGCCTGTCGAAGTTGCGCGGGTGGGAGCTCGCGGGCCAGCCATTCCGTTTCCGTGGGCGGGATCACTGTGTCCCCGGCGCCATGCACGAGCAGGACGGGAACGCCCAATCTGGCTAGACGCCCATGCGGCGAGACCAGCCGCATCTCATTTTTTCGCTGCTCGATGCTGCGCAACAGATCGGGAACGAATGCCTCACGATCGCGGGCGAAAAGCTTTTCCATGCGCGCTTGTCCCGCCGGAGAAAGCGATTTTGCGAAGGGGCGGGCCGCGTCAATGTTCTCCTCATACAGCAGCGTCTTCAGGGTCTCGTGGGCGGCGGGGATATCTTCCGCTGAGAAAAATGTCCCGAGGTCGCTATAGATGAGCACTAGAGCCCCGTACTCATGCGCGGTCTCATGGTACGGGCGGCCGTCCGGGTATTGCGCTTCCGATGTCGCGTAATAACGCGCCACGCGCTCCATGTCGTCATGCGCGCCGATGGCGACCACGAACGCGATGTGCGGAGCGTAGCGCGGGTCGGCGGCGGCAAGCAGGGAGAGCCCGCCGGAAAAACTCAGTCCGAAGATGCCCACGCGCTTGCCGCGGCTGCGATGCAGCGCCTCCGCCGCGATCCCGATGGAATCGATCGAATCCGGGGTGATCCGGTAGTCGGCCAGGCGCGCGATGTGCGGCGTCATCACCAGGATGCCGCTCTCCGCCATGGAGCGGGCGAAGCGGACAAGCCGCGGCTCGTCATAGCCGTGACTGTGTACGCCGTGGATGAGCAGCATCACCGGCGGGTCCTTGACGCCTACGGGTGCGTACAGACGAGCAGGGAATCCGGCATTAATAGGGGACTCGGCGACGCTTACTTCATGGTGACGGTAGCGGGCAGCGAAGGAGGTGTCGTCCGGATCGGCGACGCGAAGCAGCACACCAAACGCGCGGAGATGACGGTCCGCGGTGGGCGTGAGGATGGCCACCAGAGCCAGCAGGACAGCGACAGGGATGAGGACCCTACGGCTCATGGCTGGGACAGGATATCGTGTATGCAGCCGAACCACATGGCGCGGTGGTAAAGTGAATTCGCATGGCCACCCAACCGACACTGGTCACGCTGGAGGACATCCGTGCCGCACAGGCGCGGGTGAAGGGTGTGGCCCTGCACACGCCGCTGGTTTGGTGGCCAGGTTCGGAAGAAAAAGAAGTCCTTTATCTCAAGGCAGAGAGCCTGCAGCCCATCGGCTCCTTCAAGTTGCGCGGCGCCTATAACCTCATCTCTCAGTTGACTCCGACGGAGAAACGTCGCGGCGTGGTCGCCCACTCCAGCGGAAATCACGCGCAGGGCGTGGCCTACGCGGCGCGCGCGTTGGGCGTGAAGGCGACCATCGTTCTCCCCAACATCGCGCCCAAGATCAAGGTGGACGCCACCCGGGCGCTGGGCGCGGAGATCGTGATCAGCGGCCCGAACTCGGCGGACCGCATCCGCGAGTCAGAAAGATTGGCGGAAAAACACGGCCACGTGATGGTGCCACCCTACAACGACCTGCGCACCATCGCCGGCACCGGGACCATCGGCATGGAGATCCTGGATGACATGGACGATGTGAAGCTGGTGCTGGTCCCGGTCTCCGGTGGCGGGCTGATCAGCGGCGTGGCCTCGGCCATCAAGATGCGCAAACCGAACTGCAAGGTCATCGGGGTGGAGCCGGAGCTGGCCGCCGACGCCCAGGCCAGCCTGAAGGCCGGGAAGCGCATCACCTTTGACCCGGAAACCGTGAATCAGACGATTGCCGACGGTCTGCGTACAACCCCGGTGGGGGAAATCCCCTTCTCACACATCTATAAATACGTGGACGATGTGGTCACGGTCAGCGAGCAGGAGATCCGCAAAGCGGTGAAAATGCTCCTGCTGCAGGGCCGTCTGCTGGCTGAGCCCAGCGGCGCGGTGGCGCCGGCAGCCTGGTTCTTCCATCGCGACAAACTGCCTCCGGCCAAGAAGGCCGTGGCTGTGGTCAGCGGCGGGAACATCGCGCCGGAAATGTTGAAAGAAATCTTGAATGCGAAACTCTGAACCCCATACCTCAAGACCCCTCGGCTCCATCTGGTCGACTTCGAATGCTCTCCCAATGAACAGACTTGTACTGATTGCGATCCTGTTCGCGCTGCTTGTTCCGGTCACGGCCTTCGCCCAATCGGAACGCGGGGTGATGGTGCGCGAGGCGCAGATCTATATCGCGCCGGACGTGAAGTCGGCCAAGCTGGGCCTCGTGACCCGGGGCCGGGAGGTCGGCATCCTGGACCGCAGCCGCGAGTACATCAAAGTGCTGGCCAACGTGGACGCGCGGCGAGACGTGACCGGATGGATCATCGACAAGGGCGTGGTGCGGGCCTCGACGCCGAACGGCGACCGCATCCTCTTCGGCGAAGCCGTGGATGCGGAGAACGAGGCCTCGAAGCGCGGTGGACGCAAGGGCGCGGACAGGGACGCGATGCGCCTCTATTACCGCTGCGGCGAATACTTCCCCAAATCGGACCTCGCGGGCGAAGCCCTCTGGCGCTCCGCCGACATCCGCTGGCAGCTCGATCGCTATGACGTCAGCGGCCGGCGTTCCTACCGCGATCCTGACCCGACCATGCGCCCCAAGATCGAAGATGACTTGATGAATGACATCAGGAAGAAATTCCCCAACACCAAGTGGGCGGCCCTGGCGGAGTTCAACAAGATCGAGAACAAGCTCTGCGGCGATTGGCGAGGCCTGCCCAAGTGCGCGGAGAAAGAATCGGAGTACTACGAAAAATATGTGCAGGAGTATCCCGCTTCGCCCAAGGCGGCGGAGGCGCTGTACGAATCGGCGTGGAGGCAGGCGGCGCTGATCGAGTTGTACAGGTTGAACAATGATGGCGCCAAGAGCGACCAGGCGCGCCGCAACGCGCTGGCCCTGGCCCAGCGCATCATGACCAATTTCGCGCAGCAGGGCGACTGGGCCATGCGCGCCCAGAACCTCATCTTCAAACTGGAACAGGGCGTGCCGATGTTCGGCGATGCCACCCAGTGAAGATCAGTTGTCAGTAGTCAGTCGTCAGAAAAACCTACGTCAAGAACGAATCAGTTGTCATTGATGCGAGCTTCAAAAACTTTTGTCTACGCTCCGAGGACGACTGTAAGGGCCTTGCAATCAGTGTTTCGGTGGCGCCCGGGATCTCTGGCGTCAATATTTGAATCACGCTCTAGTCAAGAATCAAGTTCACGCTCAGACTCTGTCGTTTGTATTGCCTGAGCCCGAAGGGCGCGATAGTAGATAGCCCCGCACGTGAGTGCGGGGTCAGGAGCCGGGAAGAATCGCGAGTCCGCTTCAGCGGACGGCATACCCTTAATCCGGAAACCCTTCCGCTCCGATCGTCACTCCATTCAACCGCAACAATTCCTTTAGCTCCTCATCGAAAGTCCGCCTGCGATGATGTTCCTTCTGGTTGGCGATGTAGGCGATGGTCTTGGCTGTCATTGACTGGCTTACGCTGAACCCCGCATACTTGCGCTGCCACTCGAATCCGGCCACATGCCGCTTCCTCCAGCGGGAGGAGTTCGCCTTGATGACCTGAACGGCCTTGGCCACGGCGAGACTCGGCTGCGTCTCGATCAGCAGATGGCAATGGTCTTCGACCCCGCCGACTTTCATGAGGAGGAAGTCGTAATTCCGGGCCACGCCGACCATGTAGGCCCAGAGTTCCGGCTGCAACTCCTCGCGGATCAGGCGACGCCGGCCTGCGGTGCTGAAGATGATGTGGGACTTGAGACTGGTGAATGAATGGGCCACAGGCGACCTCCCGGCCAACATGGTACGGAAG
>JACPNP010000038.1 GCA_016185365.1 Terriglobales bacterium | reverse complement strand
CTCCGCCTCGGCTTGCCGTATCTTCACCAGGATCTGTTGTGGGGTATGCTTCTTGCGTTTCATCCGAGAGTCCTTCCTGTCCGCCTCGGCGGACCGTTAGACTCTCATATCTTATGGCTCAGTTTTCGGGGAGCAGGCCATGGGGATATCCCCTATATCCCATTTCTTTCCCAGTTCGTTCCCCGCGCATGCCTCATCCATGTATTGTCATCACACCGGGAGGGGCGGGATGAAGACCATCGGGATCGTGGGCGGGATCGGGCCGGAGTCGACCATCGAGTACTACCGCTTTCTGATCGCGGCCTGGCGGGAGCGGGTGCCGGACGGCAGCAATCCGCCGATCCTGATCAACAGCATCGACCTGAAATCCATGCTGGGGATGATCGGCGCGGGGCAGCTGGACGAGGTCACCGGGATGCTCTCCGGCGCGATCGAGCAACTGGCGCGCGGCGGCGCGGAGTTTGCGCTGCTGGCTTCGAACACACCGCACATCGTCTTTGACCGGCTGGCGGCGCGGGCGCGCATCCCGCTGCTCAGCATCGTGGAGGCGGCCGCCGCCCACGCCCGGGCGCGCGGGTTGAGAAAGCCGGCGCTGTTCGGCACCCGCTTCACCATGCAGGGACGCTTCTTTCCCGAGGTGTTCACGCGGACGGGCATCGCGCTGGCGGTCCCCCGCCCCGAGGAGCAGATCTACATCCATGACAAGTACATGAACGAGCTGCTCAACAACCAGTTCCTGCCGGACACCCGCGCCGGACTGGTGGCCATCGTCGAGCGGATGAGGGCCGAAGAGGGCATCGACGGGGTGGTCCTGGCGGGGACCGAGCTGCCACTCATCCTGCGCGATGCGCCCGGAGCCGGCGTGCCCTTTCTCGACACCACGCGGATCCATGTGGAGGCGGCGGTGGCGAGGATGGTTGGGCGGGGCTGAAGCCTCGGGCAGTCGTTGGTCGTTAGTCGTTAGTCGTTGGTCGTCAGGAAAAGCAAGGGCGTGGCACTCGACGCGCGGCGCAAGAGTGGCGCCGCTCGCTCGGAATGACAAATCGCGCGTTTCACATTTCGAGTTTCACGTTTCAAAAGAGAGGCAGCAGGGGCTAAAGCCCCTGTCAAACTTTATGGACAGCCAGAACGGTGCGGGTAAACCCGCACCCTGACTGGCCTGGATGTACCCAAAAGCGGAGTCGCCGGCGGGCGGCTGTTCGTGCTGGAAAAAGGGGTTCCTCGACGCGCGGCGCAAGAGCGGCGCCGCTCGCTCGGAATGACAAAGCTTTTCGGTGCGGGTAAACCCGCACCCTGACTGGCTTTGACCAGAAGCAGATTCTTCGCGGGCTGAAGCCCGCTCAGAATGACACATCTTGGATTGAGCGGGATGGCACGGCTGAAGCCGTGCCCTTTCACGAGTGTTACCCCAGCGGCTGAAGCCGCCTCTTAGAAACCGGCTGTCACCAGGACGGTGCGGGTAAACCCGCACCCTGACTGGCCTGGATGTACCCAAGAACGGAAACAGCGGCGCTCACCTGTACGTGATGAACAAAGGGGTCCCTCGACTCGCGGCGCAAAAACGGCGACGCTCGCTCGGAATGACAAAGCTTTTGGTGCGGGTAAACCCGCACCCTGACTGGCCTGGATGTACCCTCTTCCGTTATTTGCCGTCGAGTTTGAGCGAGCTGACGTGGATGTTGATGCCGTGGTTGATGCGCAGGCCGACCACGCCGTCGGTGACGATGCCCTTACGTGCGAGGCTGGTGAGCTTTTCTCCGTTGGCGAAGAAGTCGATAGTCTCGGCCCCGACCACGACCTTGAGCGCATTCTTGACGTTGGCGTCCGGCTTCATGGGCAGGATGACGGTGCTCGGGGTCCAGGGGACCAGGGTCTCGGTCGCGTCGCCGGCGCGGCGCTTGACGATGAACTGACCGTCGCCACGCAGCAGGAAATAGATGTAGGCCTGGTTTGGGCCTTCGAGGTCGCTCCCGCCGAAGATCACGCCGTAGCCCTCGTGGATGTGTTCGGTACTGAAGAGGAACATCTCCGACTCGATGGTGAAGCTGCCTTTGGCGGAGCGGGCCGGATGATAGAGAATCGCGGCGGAGGAGTTGGTGGTGACGTGCCAGCCGGGCGCCATCTCCACGAAGGAGAGCGGCTCCTTGCCGGGCGCAAGGGGCTTGTCGAGGCGGAGCTTCCAGTCGGCCGGCGGCTTGAGTTCCTTGGCCGGAGCTTTGGTTTCCGCCGCCTTCTTGGGCGCGGCGTCATGCTGATGCTCCTGCGCAGGCGCAGACACTACGGTCACAAGAGACGCGAACATTAGACAGGCGACAAGCTTTTTCATCCTTCACCCCCGGGAATCCGTTGCGCAGCTATTGTACCGGGAGCGCGGTCGGCCGCCGGTTGCATAGCGGCTTCGCGACGGCCCTTGGAGGCGTAGAGCGAACGGTCGGCGGTCTGAAGGAGCTTTTCAATGGTCTCCCCGCCTTCGGGATATACGGCCACGCCGGTGCTGGCGGAGAGTGGAGGAAACTCGTCGTCTTTCGATAGTTGTTCGGCGATGCGGCGCGCGGCCTGATGGGCGGCCAGTTCGCCGGTGTCATAGAGCACGACCAGGAACTCATCGCCGCCGTAGCGATAGGCGGAATCGGACGCACGGCAGCACTGACGCAGGACCTCGGCAAGGCGGACCAGCGCGCGGGTGCCGATGAGATGGCCGTGCTTGTCATTGATCTGCTTCAGCTTGTCCATGTCCAACATGAGGATGGAGAAGGGACGCTTGGTGCGACGGGAGCGGTGGATCTCCTCGTCGAGCACGTTCATCAGGTGGCGGTAGTTGCCGAGGCCGGTGGCGGGATCGCTGATGGCCATCTGGTGGAGACGCAGCTCGGCGCGGTTGCGCTCCATGTTGATGGTGGCGAGCACCATGGTCATCATCAGGGTGACGCCCATGAAGGACTGCAGCAGAAGCAGCGACTCATTCGGTGAGCGGCGCACAAACGGGCCCAGTCCCTGCAACGTGCCGATGATGGCAAGGCTACAGAGTATGAGGACGGCGGTGACGGCTTCCCGCTGTCCGAAGCGGAATGCGGCCCATATCAGGACCGGGATACAGAGGAATTCGAGCGGGTAGTTGCGGATGCCGGAATCGAAGGTCCGGCCAAACACAGCTTCCCCGACCAGGGCCAGCGCGAAGAGCAGCAACGCCGCTTCCACGGAACGTCGCGGCGACCAATCGAAGTGGGCGTCCATGGCCCAGAGGATCAGGAAGATACCGACAATGAGGTCGCCCACGGCATTGCCCAGCCACCAAGTGAGCCAGACGACGCCGTAATCGCGCCAGTGGACAAAGTGGGCGAGCGCAAGGGTAGTGACACCGCAGGTGGCGCTGGCCATGGTGCTGACCAAGGCGGCGAGAAAGATAAAGCGAAAGACATCCGGCGCGCGTTCGAAAAAGCGCCGGCCATTGGCATAACGATTCGCGAGATAAGCGCCGAGCAGGGCTTCCAGGGTGTTGCCGGCGGCGATCCCGATCGAAGTGGCCACCGTGCCGGCGGTGGTCAGGTTCACCAGAAACGCAGAGACTAAGATCGCCGGCCAGAGTCGATAGCCGAAGATGAGCAGCGCGGCCAGGGCGATGCCGGTGGGCGGCCAGACGGGGGTGGCGCTGGGATTCTCAAAGGCGAGGCTCAGGCCTAACTTACCGGCGAAAAAATACACCACAGCGAAGACGAGGTTCGCCGCCAAGTCCTGAAGGAAGCGCTTGTCGGGCACAAACGTTCCTGATTTCACGACCCTTGCCCCCTGTCGCTCAAGCCAGTGAGAAGAGAAGGAAGCTTACCAATGGTCGCGGCTGTTGTCCATGTTCCGGCAGGCCAGAGACGAAAGTCACCGGGAGAGGGGTTTGGCCATGCGCCAGGCGTCGTCCCCGGTGGAGTAGTACTGGGGCAGGCGGCGGAGCATCTGGAAGCCGTGGCGCTTATAGAAGGCAATGGCGGCTTCGTTATCCACGGCGACCTCCAGCAGGATGGCTTCGACGTGGGCGGCGCTGAGGCGGGACTCGGCGGCGGTGAGTAGCCGGGAGCCGAGACCGGTGCGGCGGTGGTCGGGATGCACGTCAATGGTGATGATGTAGCCGGCTTCCTCGACCACGGTGGCCACGATGAATCCGGCGACGTGGCTGTTGTCTTCGTCCACGAGAGCGAAGCTGGCGGGAAGCTCGAGAAACTCGCGCAGTTCGCGCTTGGAGTAGGCGATGCCGCGGGGAAAGCAGATCTGGTCAAGGGCCCAGAGCGCGTCGAAGTCAGATGGACGGTATTCGCGCAGAGGGGGCACGGGCCATTGTACCGAGGCGAACTCCTTTCCCGTCTTGACTTTGGGGGCGGGGCACGTTACTTTCGGCGTTCGAGAGTCTGACGCCTGCGCGCGTCGCGCGGGAGGTTGAGGGGAGACCATTGGCCAACCGGATCATCACGTTCACCACGGATTTCGGCGTCACCGACCATTTCGTCGGCACGATGAAGGGCGTCATCCTGAAGCTGAATCCCTCGGCGCAGATCGTGGACATCAGCAACAACGTGCATTCATATGACATCCTGGACGGCGCGCTGACCATCGCGCAGGCGTACCAGTACTATCCGTCCGACACCGTGCACATGGTGATCGTGGACCCGGGCGTGGGCACGCACCGCCGACCGCTACTGGTCACCACGGAAAAACACATCTTCCTGGCGCCGGACAACGGCGTGCTCAGCCTGGTGTTCGAACGCGAGGAGCGGCTGAGCGTGCGCCATGTCTCCGCCGAGCACTACTTCCTGCAACCGGTGAGCCAGACGTTCCATGGGCGCGATGTGTTCGCGGCGGTGGCGGGCTGGCTGAGCAAAGGCGTGGACGTGGCGAAGTTCGGCGAAGAGATCACGGACTTCACCCGCTTTGGCGCGCCGAAACCGAAACTGGTGAACCCGGCGCTGCTCAAGGGCGTGGTGCTGAAGATGGACAAGTTCGGGAATCTGATAACGAACTTCACGGTCAAAGACCTGCCGCAACTGTTTGCGCAGAACCCGCCGGCATTCAAGTTCGTGGTCGGCAATAAAGAAGTGATCACGTTGCGGACGTCTTATGCGCAGGGCATGCACAATGAGGTGTTCGCCATCGTGGGCAGCACCGGATTCCTGGAACTGGCCACCAACCGGGGTTCCGCGGCCGCGCTACTAGGCGCGAACCGGGGCACGGAGGTCGGATTCGTGATGGACGATGCGGCGGTGGCGGCGGTGGCGGCGGCAACGGCGGGACAGGTGCCGGGTTAATTTTTCATGCCGGGGCTAAAGCCCCTGAGTTTTTTTAGGGCCTTTTCGGTGCGGGTAAACCCGCACCCTGACTGGTCTGGATGTATCCAAAGGCGAAACAGCGGCACTCACCTGTTCGTGCGGAACAAAGGGATTCCTCGACGCGCGGCGCAACGGCGGCACTCACCTGTTCGTGCGGAACAAAGGGATTCCTCGACGCGCGGCGCAACGGCGGCACTCCCCTGTTCGTGCGGAACAAAGGGGTTCCTCGACGCGCGGCGAAACGGCGGCACTCCCCTGTTCGTGCGAGACAAAGGGGTTCCTCGACGCGCGGCGCAACAGCGGCGCCGCTTGCTCGGAATGACAAAGCTCGGCTATGTGGGTAGGGGCGAATCTAACTGCCTTGGGCCAGAAGCAGGTTCTTCGCGGGCCAACGCCCGCTCAGAATGACACCTCTTGGATCGGGTGGGTGGACTGGGTGGTTGGATTGAGTGGTTGGATCGGGTGGCGGATGAAGTACTGAATCAGGGATTCTTTGGTTTGGGGCGGGCGTAGTTTTCCATCTCCGCCGTCCACTTCAGGAAGCGCACCAGTTCCCTGCGCTCCTTCCACATAAAAGCCCAGAAGGCGAAGAAGCCGATCTTATCCATCTTCAGGCCGGTGTAGGTCTCGATGCGCCAGCGCAGATACGGACTGCGCCAGGGCGCGAGGCGATGGCCTTTGGTCGCGTTGAAGAGGAAGCGGAGGATGTTGCGCATAAAAGCAGCTGTCAGCTACCAGCTTCCAGCTATCAGCAAAACCACGGGATAGCGAGCGATGATTGTTCCCATTCAACCCGACTCTGAGTATAGCAACTGCAATCCCTGCGTTGACGGTAGCGGATGCTATCCTGCTGAAAGGATGTCCGGACAACGACAAGCCGCGGAAGACGCCTACTATGCGGCGCTGGACCTGTTCGGCGAGGGCAAGCACGAGCAGGCGATCGCCGCGTTCCAGCAGGCCCTCGAAACCGATCCGGAGTTCACGGACGCCATGCATGGCCTTTCGCGTGTGTACCAGGAGATGAACCGATTCGATGAGGCGGTGGCTGTGAGCCGGAGGATCACGGAGCTGGATCCGGAGGACATCCTGGCCCATACCAGCCTCTCCATCCTTTATCAGAAGAAAGGCATGGTCCCCGAGGCGGAAGCGGAAGCAAACCAGGCACGCATCCTGGGGTGGAAGCAGCAGTTGCGCGAGGGGAAGGCCAGCCGATAGCGGTGAGCTCTTAGCAATGAGCAGCTAGCAGCGAGCATCGAGCCGTGCAGCCTGGTCGGCACATTGAACGGATACGTATACATCGATCAATGAAATTCCCAGCTTACGTATCCAGCTCGCTTCCAAGAGTGACCCTGCCATCTCCCGCTTGATCGATCATTCTTCTCGCGGACAGACCTCGCGAATAGAACTGGTTCACTCACCGATCACAGTCCGTCACTCGATGCTCGCTGCTCTTCGCTCGTTGCTCATAACTCAAGGCTCAAAGCACACGGCTCGATGCTCACGGCCGGCTGCTCAAAGCATTTTCACAGCCGGTATTTCTTCAACAAGTGACGCAGGGAGCGGTAGGACACGCGCAGAAGGTCGGCGGCTTTAGTCTGGACGCCATTGGCCTGTTGCAGGGCGCCTTGCAGGATGGTGCGCTCCACTTCCGAAACATATTTCTCGAAATCCAATCCTTCCGTGGGGAAGGTCCCCGGCCCCGGCAGGGCGGCGGTCTTCGCTTTTTGCCTTTCCGCGGGAAGCTCGACGTGCAGTTCGTCCGAGGTCTCCAGGGCCACCGCTCGCTCGATGGCGTTCTCCAGCTGGCGGACGTTGCCGGGCCAATCATAGGCGATCATCATGGCGAGCGAATCTTTCGCGATGCGGCTGAGGCTCTTGCCCACCGAACGGGCGTACTTCTTCAGGAACGCGTTGGCCAGGACGGGGATGTCATCCCGGCGATCGCGCAGCGGAGGCACATCGATGGGAATCACGCGGATGCGGTAGTACAGATCCTCGCGGAACCCGCCTTCGGCCACCATCAGGGAAAGATCGCGATTGGTGGCGGCGATGACGCGCACATCCACCGGCACCTCGGCCGAGCCGCCCACCGGCCGCAAGGCCCGTTCCTGGAGAACACGCAGCAGTTTGACCTGCATGGCCAGAGACATCTCGCCGATCTCATCCAGAAAAATCGTGCCGCCGGAGGCGACTTCGAAGAGGCCGCGCTTGTTCTGACTGGCGCCGGTGAAAGCGCCTTTCACATAACCAAAAAGCTCACTCTCCAGAAGCGTTTCCGGGAATGCGCCGCAGTTGATGGAGACGAAGGCCTCGGCGGCGCGCGGAGAACAATCATGGATGGCGCGCGCCACCAGCTCTTTTCCGGTGCCGCTTTCGCCGTGGATGGCCACGGTGCTGCCGGTGGGGGCGACGGTGCGGATGGTCTGCTTCAACTGCTCCATGGCGGGGCTGAGGCCGAGGATGTGGTCGAGCGAGTTGCGCGAAGCGGCGTCGCGGCGAAGCGCAAGGTTCTGGCGGCGGAGCTCGACGATCTCCATGGCCCTGCCGATGGCGGTCTTGATCTCCTCATGGAACCGGCCCTTTTTCAGGATGTATTCGAAGGCGCCGCTGCGCACCGCCTGGATCGCGGGACCAAGGTCTTCG
Source organism: Terriglobales bacterium (assembly GCA_016185365.1). Lineage (GTDB taxonomy): Bacteria > Acidobacteriota > Terriglobia > Terriglobales > Acidobacteriaceae > DSPA01. The sequence goes on along the minus strand of JACPNP010000038.1, from coordinate 2,839 downwards.
GAGGCGGTGGTCACGATCAGCGCCGAATCGGGCGAGACCTTGCGCGCGTGCGTCATCACCTGCAAGCCGTCTTCCATGCTGGGCATGCGCAGGTCGGTGACGATGACGTCATAGAGCGAGTTGTCGATGCGGCGCAAGGCCTCGTCGCGGGTATTGACGGTCTCCACCTTGTAGCCCTGCTTGCGCAAGTCGATCTCGAGGAGCTGGCAGAGAGAGCGCTCGTCGTCGCAGACCAGGACGCTAGCCACGGGCGCCTCCGGCAACAGCCGCGGCCGGACTTCCCGCAGCGTTTTGTCTGACCGGGCTACGCTTGAGACTTAGCTTGAACTCAGTCCCACGTCCCGGTTCCGAATGCACCGCGATCCGCGCGCCGTGGGCCTGCACGATCTGGTAGACGATAGCCAAGCCCAGGCCGCTGCCGCCGTGGAAGCCGGATTGGAAGGGCTCAAAGATCTTTTCCAATTGTTGCGGCTCGATCCCTGTGCCCGTGTCGACAAATCGCACGCTCCACTCGGCCTGCTCCGGTTCGACCGACACAGTCAGAGTCCCGCCTTTGGGCATGGCGCGCAATGCGTTCTCGGCGAGGTTCCAGAAGACCTGCTTCATGCGGTCGCCATCGATCTCCGCCAACAATTCCCCCGATCCATAGGCGCGCACGATCTGGATGTTCGATTCCCCCATGCGGGGATGGTTCTGCAAGAGCATCAGGGTGTCATCCAGCAGGGCGACGAGGTCCGTGGGGGCGAGCTTCAAGTTCTTTTCGCGGGCGTAGAACAGGAAATCCGAAATGATCTCATTCAGACGTTCCGATTCGCGGGTGACGATATTGACCAGCGTGCGCTGCTCCTCATTGAGGGTAGCGATGCCGGCGAGCACATTGACCGAACCGGCGATGGAGGCCAAGGGATTGCGGATCTCATGGGCGATGCCGGCGGCCATGCGGCCGACTGCGGTAAGACGGTCCCGCATGCGGACTTCGCGCTCCAAGCGACGGAGTTCGGTGCGGTCGTCAAAGGTATAGACATAGCCCACCAGATTGCGGTCACTCTGCATCAACGGACTGACGGTGATGCCGAATGATTTCTCGTTGCCCTGCGCGGTGACGGAACGCACCTCTCCCGTAACCGAGGCGGAATCCACGCGCGGGAGCGGGTCGAGGAATATCTCATCGACCGGATGACCGAAGACATCCTGCGCCCGGCGTTCGAGGAGGCGTTGTCCCGGCGCGTTCATCAGGGTGATGCGGCCTTCGAGGTCGGTGGTGATCAAGCCGCCGCGCATGGAGTGGATAATGTGCTCGTGCCGGGCCTGCAGATTTTGCAGCGCGCCGCTGGTGTCCTCAAGTTCCACGCCGGTCTGCCGAAGTTTCTGCGCCAAGTTGCCGGCGAGGTGGGCGATGGCGACGTAGGCGAAGAGGTTGACGAGGATGTTGACTTGGATCCACTTGAGGTCGGGACGGGAGAGCGAGTAGGTGCGGATGACGTCGAAATATGACAGCTCGAGTACCGCGCCGTAAAAAATGAAGGCGACGGCGGCGGTCAGGAAGGCCAGCCGGCGGGAGAACAGGATGCTGGCCATGATGATGACCAGCGGATAGAGATAGATGAACGGCGTGTCAATACCGCCGGTGACGTAGACCAGCGCCGTGGCCAGGCTGAGGTCGGTGAAGACCTGCAATTGCGCTTGGTGGGGCACGTCCTTCCAGACGTAGTGCAGCACCACCAGGAAGACCGCGATGGTGTACCAAAGCAGGATGACACTGATCAAGAGCCGCTCATCGATGTTAGTGCGGGTGAGGCGGACGATGACCAGTCCGATGCCCAACAGGAACGTGATCAGGATGATGCGGACCTTGACCAGCCAGTCCAGCCAGGAACGGCTGCCGGGGTCCCCGGCCGCGCGCATCAATCCGACGGGGCGGGCCGCAGCAAGACGGGAGTCCCTGGAATCGCTTTGGGGCGTTGAGGCCGGCATGAGAGCGATGGGGAGGAGACGCCGCATGGCGCCTCCGCCCGATTGCGGATCAACCCGCGAGCTTGCCGATCATGGAGAACAGCGGCATATACAACGAGATCACGATGCCGCCGACGGCGACGCCGAGAAAGCCGATCATGAGCGGTTCGAGCAGCGTGAGCATGTCCTTGGTGGCGCTGTCGACCTCGTCCTCATAGAAGTCGGCGATCTTCTGGAGCATGTTGTCCATGGCGCCGGTGGCCTCGCCCACGCCGATCATCTGCGTGACCATGTTGGGGAACACGCCGCTCTCTTTGAGCGGATCCACGATGGTGCGGCCTTCCTCGATGGCTTTGCGGACCTTCATCAGCGCTTGTTCGAGCACGGCGTTGCCGGAGGTCTTGGCGGTGATGGTGAGGCCTTCGATAATGGGCACGCCCGAGGTGATCAGAGTGCCGAGCGTCCGGGTGAAGCGGGCCACGGCGATCTTGCGCAATAACATGCCGATCACCGGCAGGTTGAGCATGAAACGGTCGGTCATCAGCCGGCCTTTTTCGTCCTTGCGGACCATCTTGATGGCGTAGACGCCGCCAACACCCAAAATGATAAAGACCCACCAGAAGGAGCCGATGAACGCGCTGAGACCCATCACGATGCGCGTGGGCAGAGGCAGGTCCACACCCAGACCGGCAAACAGTCCGGCGAAGATGGGCACCACGAACTTGAGCAGCGCGCCGACGACCAGCACCGCGATACTGATGACCGAAACCGGGTAGATCAGAGCGGACTTCACCGCGGACTTCAGTTTCACGGCCTTTTCCACGTAGGTGGCAAGGCGCTGGAGGATGAGATCGAGGATACCGCCGGTCTCGCCGGCCTCGATCAT
>JACPNP010000024.1:23403-35798 GCA_016185365.1 Terriglobales bacterium | reverse complement strand
TTGATGAGGGCGCGGGTCAGGCCGTGCAACGCCGATTGCGAGTCATTCTCGCGGACAGCATGGAGCTGATTGTCCTTGCTCTCGACCTTGATCCCTGTGGGAACGGTCGTCTCCAGCTTGCCCTTGGGCCCCTGGAGGGCAACGACATTGCCTCGGACCTCGACCTTGACTCCGGCCGGGATGGCGATTGGTTTTCTTCCGATGCGTGACATGTTTGTTCCAATCCTTATCGTTTGAGAGTCCCCTGCCTTACCGCGGGCAGGTTCCACGTCCAGGCGAGGCTAGTAGACCTCGCAGAGCACTTCGCCGCCGACGCCTTCCTTGCGCGCCTGGCGTCCGGTCATCACGCCCTTGGGCGTGGTGAGGATGTTGACACCCAGACCGCCGAGCACGCGGCCGATCTCGTTGTGACCGACGTACACCCGGCAACCGGGGCGGGAGATGCGGCTGATGTGCGAGATGCCGGCCTCATTGTTGGGACCGTACTTGAGGTACAAGCGCAATAGCTTCTTGCCCGACTCATCCACCACCTTGAAGTTGGCGATGAAGCCCTCTTCCTTGAGGATGCGCGCGATCTCCGTCTTCAGCTTGGACGAGGGCACGTCGAACTTGGCGTGCCGCGCGCCGTGCGCGTTGCGGATGCGGGTCAAGAAATCCGATACCGGATCAGTCAAACTCATGTTCACTCTCCTTCGATCATTCCCCTGTCCGTTCGCCTGGCCGCCCCGCTCGGGGCCTTCCGGACCCTCGTGGACCCTTGCGGGCCGGGTGCGTGCCAGGAACCAGCGGCAGCGGTCCTGCGGTGCTGCGTCCTACCAGCTCGCCTTGATGACGCCCGGGATCTCTCCCTTAAGCGCCAGCTTGCGGAAGCACAAACGACAGATGGCAAACTTGCGCAGGTACCCACGGGGGCGCCCGCAGAGCTTGCAGCGGTTGTGCTTGCGGCAGGAAAATTTCGGTTTCGAAGCATCTTTCACTCGTTTTGCTGTGGTTGCCATGTCTCGTCTTTGTCCTTTACGCCTGCCGGAACGGCATGCCCATCTGCTTCAGCAGCGCGCGGGCATCATTGTCGTTACGGGCGGTGGTCACGATGGTGACGTTCATGCCCCGGGTCTTGTCCACTTTGGCATAGTCGATCTCCGGGAAGATCAGTTGGTCCCGGAGGCCGAGGGTGTAGTTGCCGCGCCCATCGAACGACTTGGTGGACACGCCGCGGAAGTCGCGCACACGGGGCAGCGTGACATTGATCAGACGGTCGAGGAACTCGTACATGCGCTCCCCGCGCAGCGTGATCATGGCGCCGATGGGCTGGTTCTCGCGCACCTTGAAGGCGGCGATGGACTTCTTCGCCCGGGTGATCACGGCCTTCTGTCCGGTGATCTGGCCCAGCTCGTTGATCGCCGGATCCAGCGCCTTGGCGTTCTGCGTGGCTTCGCCCACGCCCATGTTGACCACCACCTTATGCACCTTGGGGACCGCCATCGTGTTCTTGATGTTCAGTTCCTTCTGGAGCGCGGGCGCGATCTCCTTCACGTATTTGTCGTGCAACCTGCTTTTGGCCATCGTCCTTTTCTTCGTCTTTCTCCCACGGTCCCGGAGTGGTCAGCGTTGCGTGGGATTATCGATCCGGGGTCTTAGCCCCGATGAAATTATTTGTCCAGCGAATCGTTGCAGCGTTTGCAGATGCGCACGCCGTCTTTGCGTCCGACCCGGGTCGGTTTGTGGCAGCCGGGACAGACGATCATCACGTTGGAAATGTGAATACGCGCTTCCTGCTCCGCGATGCCGCCCTTGATCTGCTTGGTGGGGTTCTTGCGCACGTGCTTCTTCACCAGCTTCACGCCTTCCACCAGCACTTTGTTCTCGGTGGGAAACACCGCCAGCACGCGGCGGCCTTCCTTGATGGTCTTGCCGCGGCCGGTGATGATCTTCACCGTATCGTCTTTGCGAATGTCGACTCGAGTCTGCATGTTCTTCCTTCTTCGCGGTCGCCTACAATACTTCCGGCGCCAGGGAAACGATCTTTAGAAATCTCTTGTCGCGCAGTTCGCGGGCCACGGGCCCGAAGACGCGCGTGCCCACCGGCTCACCGACATCATTGATCAGCACCGCCGCATTCTGATCGAAACGGATATAGGTGCCGTCCTTGCGGCGGTGCTCTTTGCGCGCGCGCACGAGCACGGCCTTGACCACGGTGCCTTTTTTGGCGGTGCCATCGGGCGCCGCTTCCTTCACGGTGGCGGTGAACACATCCCCCAGATGGGCCACATGTCCGGCGCCGCCGCCGAGGGGCAGGATCACCTGGAGCTTGCGGGCCCCACTGTTGTCCGCCACTTCCAGCATCGACCTCATTTGCACTGCCATGATCGTCTCTCCGTCTACAAGATCTGGGACCGCGGACTATTTGGCCGCGGCATCGGCCGCTTTGCGGACCTTCTTCGCCGCCTTGTGCTCGGCATCTTCCTGGGCCGCCAGGGCCGAGCGGCGCACCACTTCCACCAGGCGCCAGCGCTTCAACTTGGACAGCGGGCGGGTCTCTTCGATGCGCACCACGTCGCCCACCAGCGCCTTGTTCTCCGCGTCATGCGCGTAGAACTTCTTGGAGCGTGAGATCACGCGGCGATACAGCGGGTGCGCCTTTTTCATCTCCACCGTCACCACGATGGTCTTATCCATCTTGGTGGAGACCACCTGGCCTACTTTGGTGGCGCGTCCGGTCTTGTTCACTACAGTCGTCTCTGCCATGGCTTATTCCTTCTCCGCCTTCTTGGCCGCGGTCTTTTTGGCTGCAACCTTCTTGGCCGGGGCTTCCGCCACCGCCTCGGCTTTCACCGGCATGCTGATACCCAGCTGGTGCTGGCGCAGAAAGGTCTTGATGCGGGCCACATTGCGCCGCAGGCTGCGGATCTTGTTCAGGCTCTCGCTCTGTCCCATCTTCAACTGGAACTTGAGGCGGAAGAGCTGGTCCATCTGGTCGCGTTCCTGCGTCTTCAGCTCGGCCAACGACAGGTTGCGGATCTTATCGGCTGCTTTGCTCATCGTCTTGGTCTCATCCGGGCCCGTTCAAGCGGGAACCGGTCCTTGGTCTAGTGGCCGGCGGTATGCCGGGCCACGAACTTGGTGCGCAGAGGGAGCTTGTTGGACGCCAGGCGCATCGCCTCGATGGCGATCTCCCGGGTCACACCCTCCATCTCAAACAGGATCTTGCCGGGGCGGACCACCGCGACCCAATGGTCGGGCGCGCCCTTGCCGCTGCCCATACGGACTTCGGCGGGTTTCTTGGTCACCGGCTTGTCCGGGAACAGGCGCAGCCACACTTTGCCGCCACGCTTGATGAAGCGGGTCATGGCCACACGGCTGGCTTCGATCTGCCGGTCGGTGATCCATCCGGCTTCCATCACTTTCAGACCGAAGTCGCCGAAGCTCAGCGTGGAGCCGCGCCAGGCCTTGCCACGGCGGCGTCCCTTCTGCTGCTTCCGGAACTTCACTTTCTTGGGCATCAACATATGCGTCTATCCTTTTGGCTCGTCCCGCGGCGCCTAGAACGCGCCGGTGGTGGTGGCTTCCCGCTTCTTCTGGGGCAGGATCTCGCCCTTGTAGACCCAGGTCTTCACCCCGATGATCCCGTAGGTGGTGTTGGCCTCGGCGAACCCGTAATCAATGTCGGCGCGGAGGGTGTGCAGCGGCAAACGGCCCTGCAGATACCACTCCGAGCGCGCGATCTCGGCGCCGTTCAATCGGCCGGAGACACGCACCTTGATGCCCTTACAGCCGAAGCGCAGCGCCGAATCCACTGACTTGCGCATGGCGCGGCGGAACCCGACGCGCTTCTCAAGCTGCAGGGCGATGGCTTCCGACACCAGTTGCGCATCCAACTCGGGCTTGTGCACCTCGAGGATGTCGATGAAGACCTCGCGGCCGGTGCGCTTGTTGAGCTCGGCCTTGAGCTTATCGATCTCCGCGCCCTTGCGGCCGATGATGATGCCCGGACGCGCGGTGCGGATGATGATGCGCAGCTTGTTGCCCGGGCGCTCGATCTCGACCGAGCTCACGCCCGCCGATTTCAGCTTCTCCTTGAGCTCGTCCTTGAGCTTCACGTCCTCCAACAACAGCTTGGAGTAGTCACGGCTGGCGAACCAGCGCGACTTCCACGGCTTGGTGTAGCCCAAGCGGAACCCGTAAGGATGTACTTTCTGACCCATGCGACTCTCCGTCTGCGCCGCCCAAGGCGGACGCGGCAAAACTGATTACCTTGAGGCCGTCGCCCTCTTGGCGGCGGTCTTCTTCCTGGTCCCGGCATTGGCTTTGGCAGCGGCCTTCTTGCCGCCGGCCGCGGCTTTCGCTTCTCCGATCACAGTGGCGAGTCCGGCGCCGCCCTGGGCGCCTTTTTCCGCCAGAGTGATTGAGATGTGCGCCATCCGGCGCTGATAGCGATACGCGCGGCCCATCGGGGCGGGGCGGATGCGTTTCATGCGCGGGCCTTCGTTCGCGACCGCGGTCTTGACGTACAACCGGTCGAGATCCACATCGAGGCCCTTCTCGTCATTCAAGTGGTTCGCGTTCTGCACCGCCGAGCGCAGCACCTTGGCCACATCCGGCGCGATGCTCTTGGGCGAGAACGTCAGCGTGTTCAGCGCGTCCTCCACCCGAAGGCCCTTGATCTGGTCACAGACCAGGCGGGCCTTCTGCGGCGATACGCGCACGAAACGGGCTTCAGCTCTGAATTCCATCATTCTTCCTCACGCTCCGGCCCTGGCCGGAGAGGTCGTTCGTTCCGCCACTCCCGGGAGTGGCGCTATTTTGCCGGCGCAGCAGCCGCCGGCGCTGCCGCCGGCTTGGCCGTGGCTTCCGCCGCCGCCTTCACGGAGTGCCCCTTGAACTGGCGGGTCATGCTGAACTCGCCCAGCTTGTGGCCCACCATGTTCTCGGTGACATACACCGGGATGAACTTCTTGCCGTTATGCACCGCGATGGTGTGTCCCACCATGTCCGGGTGCACGGTCGAGCGGCGCGACCAGGTGCGCACGACCTTCTTGTCATTCCGCCGATTCATGTCCTCGATGCGGGTCATGAGATGCGCATCGATGAACGGTCCTTTTTTTGTGCTGCGTGCCATGTACGTTGTCCTTCTCGGTTACTTGGTCCTGCGGTTGACGATGAACTTGTTGGTGCGCTTGTTATTGCGGGTCTTGTAGCCGCGCGTAGGTTGTCCCCACGGCGTGACCGGATGCCGGCCGCCCGAGGTCTTGCCCTCACCACCGCCGTGCGGATGGTCCACCGGATTCATGGCCACGCCGCGGTTGGTGGGACGGATACCCAGCCAGCGCTTGCGCCCGGCCTTGCCGAACGAGATGTTCTCGTGGTCCACGTTCGAGACCTGGCCCACGGTGGCCATACACTCCACCAGGACTTTACGGGTTTCTCCCGAAGGCAGCTTGAGCAGCGCGTAGTCGCCTTCCTTCGCGACCAGCTGCGCCGAACCGCCGGCCGAGCGCACCATCTGCGCGCCCTTACCGGGGCGCAGCTCGATGTTGTGCACGGTGGTGCCCGGCGGGATGTTCTTCAGCGGCAACGCATTGCCGACCAGGATGTCCGCTTCCGGCCCGGAAACGATCTTGGCGCCGACCTGCAGTCCGACCGGCTGGATGATGTAACGCTTCTCGCCATCGGCATAGGCGACCAGCGCGATGCGCGCCGAGCGGTTGGGATCATATTCGATCGAGACCACGGTGGCGGGGATGCCGGCCTTGTCGCGCTTGAAATCGACAGCGCGGATCTTGCGCTTGTGACCGCCCCCATGGTGACGGATGGTCAAGTCGCCGGCATTACGGCGGCCCCCGGTCTTCCGCTTGGGTGTGGTCAGCGGCTTATGCGGACGGTCCGTGGTCAAGTCGTCATTCACCACCGTGGTGGTGGAACGCAGCGACGGGGTCATCGGTCTGTAAGTCTTGATCGCCATTGTTTCTGCCTTCAGCTCCCGGCTCGTCGCCGGCAGCGGGTTACATGTTCTGCGCGTACTCCGGCATCTTCTCGCCGGCTTTGAGCCGCACGTAAGCCTTCTTCCAGTCCGGACGGAAGCCGCTGAACTTGCCGCGGCGGCGTTCCTTGCCGGGGAAGTTGGCGGTGCGCACACTCGCCACTTTCACCTTGAAGATCTGCTGGACCGCTTCCTTCACCTCGGTCTTGGTCGCTTCGGACGCGACTTCGAACACCAGGGTGGATTCGGTCTCTTTCACGCCCAGACCCTTTTCCGTGATCACGGGCTTGCGAATGATCTGATATGCGGACTTCATTACGCCACCTCCGCCTTGCCGGCCGGCGCTGACGCTTTCAGCGACGCCTGCAGCTTTTCGATCGCCGGCAGCGAGAACAGCACGCGGTCATACCGCAGCAGGTGATACGGATGCACCTGCGAACCGGCCACCAGCTCCACACCCTTCAGGTTGCGCGCGGAAAGGACCAGATTCTTGTTCTCGGCATTCACGTTCTCCACCAACAGCGCAGTCTTGGCCACCTGGAGCTTGTCCAGCGCCTGGCGGAAGGCCTTGGTCTTGGCGTCCTTCACATCGAAATTCTTGACCACGGTCAGCTTGCCGTCGGCCAGCTTGGCCGCGAGCGCCGAGCGCAGCGCGCCCTGCAGTTTCTTGCGCGGGAACTGGTAGTCATAGCTGCGCGGCTGCGGCCCGTGCACGGTGCCGCCGTGACGCCAGATGGGAGAACGGACCGAGCCCACGCGGGCGCGTCCGGTTCCCTTCTGCCGCCACAGCTTCTTGCCCGATCCGGAGACCAGCTTCTTGTTCTTGGTGGCGTGCGTGCCCTGCCGCTGCGCGGCGCGGTAGTGCTTCACCGCCTCATACAGCAGCGCCTCATTGATGGTGCCGAAGACCTCTTCGGCCAACTCGAATGAGCCCACTTTTTTGCCACTCAGGTCTAGTACGTCGATGCTTGCCATATTTCGCTCTCAGCTTTCAGCTTTTGGCTCGTTACTTATTTCTTCTTACCGGCGGCGGCCTTCTTGGCTGCCTTCAAAGGATCCAGCGTGGTCGAACCGGCGAAGCCACGGCGCTCACGCGGCGGATTCTTCGCTTTATTGATCACCACGTAGGCGTTGCGATGTCCCGGGACCGCGCCTTCCACCAGCAAAAGGTTCTCCTCCAGGTCGATGCCCCGGATCTTCAGGTTGCGCACCGTGACTTTCTCCGCGCCCATGTGACCGGGCATGCGCAAGCCCTTGAATACGCGCGAGGGGAACGACGAAGAACCGATCGAACCCTGCACCTGGAACATGTGGCCGTGCGCCTTGGGGCCGCCACCGAACTTGTGGCGCTTCACCACGCCGGCAAACCCGCGGCCCTTGGAGATACCGCTGACGTCAACGAACTTCGAATCGTTGAAGATGTCCACCAGGACCTTGTCGCCGACCTTGACGCCTTCCACGGCTTCTTCCGGCTTCTGCTCGCCGTCGGTCTGGACCTCGAACTCCTTCACGAACTTCATGGGCGGCAGGTTGTTCTTGCCGAAGTGGCCGAGCATGGGCTTGGGCATGTTCTTGGCTTTGACGAACTCCACCAGGCCGACCTGCACCGAGTCATAGCCTTCCTTGCCCGCAGTCTTTTTCTGGGTCACAATACATGGACCCGCCTGCAGCACGGTGACGGGGCGGACGTCGCCCCTCTCGTCATACAGCTGCGTCATACCGATCTTCTTGCCCAGGATTCCTGAAATCATTTTTCTCTCTCCTCATCATTCGCCGGCTTCCCCGGCGAACTGTAGGTGGTGTATTTGATCCTTCGACTCCGCTGCCCTGCGGCAGCTTCGCTCAGGATGATCGCTGCGGGCTCCCGCTGCGCTTACGCCCGCAGTACGCGATCACTTGTGGTCTTTCCCGAATGCTTTAATCTCAACATCCACACCCGCCGGCAGGTCGAGCTTCATCAGCGCGTCCACGGTCTGCTGGGTCGGCTCCAGGATGTCCAGCAACCGCTTGTGGGTGCGGATCTCGAAGGCCTCGCGCGACTTCTTGTCCACGTGGGGCGAGCGCAGCACGCAATAGCGGTTCTTCGAGGTCGGCAGAGGGATCGGGCCGGCGACCTGGGCGCCGGTGCGGCGCGCGGTCTCGACGATCTCCCCGGTCGACTGATCGAGGATGCGGTAGTCGTAAGCCTTCAAGCGGATTCTGATCTTTTGTCCTAACATTTTCGTTTCCTCAAAGAGCGTGCAGTCGATGGCGTTCTATCTGCGCTCGATCGCTGCGTTGTACCGGCAGGCCAAGACCCGCCGGGAATAATGTTTACGCGAGGATCTCCGAGATGGTGCCGGCGCCCACGGTGCGGCCGCCTTCGCGGATGGCGAAGCGCAACCCCTTCTCCATCGCCACCGGCGTGATCAGCTCCACCGAAAGGGCCACGTTGTCCCCCGGCATCACCATCTCCTGCCCCTCCGGCAGCTGCGCCACCCCGGTCACGTCCGTGGTGCGGAAGTAGAACTGCGGCCGGTACCCGTTGAAGAACGGCGTGTGCCGCCCGCCTTCATCCTTCGACAAGATATAGACCTCGGCCTTGAACTTGGTGTGCGGCGTGATCGACGCCGGCTTGGCCAGCACCATCCCCCGCTCCACGTCCTCTTTCGCCGTGCCCCGCAGAAGAAGTCCGGCGTTGTCTCCCGCCAGGCCCTCGTCCAGCTGCTTCTTGAACATCTCCACGCCCGTCACCACCGTCTTGCGCGTCTCCCGGAAGCCCACGATCTCCACTTCCTCGCCCACCTTCACCTTGCCCCGCTCGATGCGCCCGGTCACCACCGTGCCCCGGCCGGAGATCGAGAAGATGTCCTCGATCGGCATCAGGAACGGCTTCTCGATGTCCCGCGCCGGCAGCGGCACGTGCTTGTCCACCGCCTCCATCAGCTCATCGATGGTCGCTTCCCACTTCGCCTCTCCGTTCAACGCCCCCAGGGCCGACCCCCGCACCACCGGCGCCGTGTCTCCCGGGAAGTTGTACTTCGACAGCAGCTCCCGCACTTCCATCTCCACCAGGTCGATCAGCTCCGGGTCTTCCACCGCGTCGCACTTGTTCAGGAACACCACGATGTAGGGCACCCCCACCTGCCGCGCCAACAGCACGTGCTCCTTGGTCTGCGGCATCGGGCCGTCCGTCGCCGCCACCACCAGGATGGCCCCGTCCATCTGCGCCGCCCCGGTGATCATGTTCTTGATGTAATCGGCGTGCCCCGGGCAGTCCACGTGCGCGTAATGCCGGTTCGCCGTCTCGTACTCCACGTGCGCCGTGGCGATGGTGATGCCCCGCTCCCGCTCTTCCGGCGCGTTGTCGATCGAATCGAACGAACGGAACTTGATCGACGGGTTGTGCTTCGACAACACCTTCGTGATGGCCGCCGTCAACGTCGTCTTCCCGTGATCGATGTGCCCGATCGTCCCCACGTTCACATGCGGCTTTGTGCGATCAAACTTTTCCTTGGCCATGGTTGCTTGTCACGCCTCTTCAAAGATTGAGATGTATTGCAAAACTTTTCGACTACGAATACCGGTACACCTTGTTAAACTTTGCCCGCAGCGCATCGTCCACCAGCTCCAGGCGCGTGAGGTAAAACTCGCGGATCTGGCCCTGGTCGGCGGCACTCAGCGCTGCGTACCACTGCTTGGCCTCACCCGTCTTGCCGCCCGTGGCACGGTCAAAGATCGCGCGGTCCAAGATCTCTTCATACTGCCGGACCAGCAATCCGGCGCTGCCGACGCCTTTCAGGAACTTTTCGATGCCCGTGCTCATCGCCTGCTCGATCCGGTCTTTCAATCGTCCGAAGACCTCAGTGTTCTCGACCGGGATGGTGGCTTGGGTGAATGGCATCGTGTCAAACGTTTCCTTACTTCCTAATCATTGGAGCGGGAGACGGGAATCGAACCCGCGAACCTCGTCTCCAGGGCCGCCCTTCCGCCCTTCCCTGCGCTCCCCTGCACTCAATCTCTGGAGCCGATGACCAGGATTGAACTGGTGACCTCTCCCTTACCAAGGGAGTGCTCTACCAACTGAGCTACATCAGCCAATCCCTTTCCCCGGGCTCCTTCGACTCGGCCTTCGGCCTCGCTCAGGATTTCGCCTGCGGGCTTTCGTTCGCCTTCGGCTCCCTCACGCCCGCATTTCGGCTCAACTTACCAAGGGAGTGCTCTACCAACTGAGCTACATCAGCTGATCCTGTTTGTCCGATCCGACTCAGTCTTGCCGCACGCGCTCATCCGAAGCTTGATGCATTTCCAGCATCACAATGCGCAAGGCGAACAGAGCCAGCACTAACCAAGTCGCCCAGCGAAATCGCATGTCATCCAACAACCGCCATGCCGCCAATGCCAGTCCACACAGTGCGATCAGCGCCAGCCACAGCTTTTTCTTCATCGCTCAAATCCTGGTGGACAGGGGAGGATTCGAACCTCCGTAGCCCGAGGGGCAACAGATTTACAGTCTGTCGGTTTTAGCCACTCACCCACCTGTCCGACCGACAGCGCCGACATATCCCTACGGCGCCGCGTAAACACTGACGCGACCCAAACGGCAGGACTGCGGCGAGATTCGCGCAAACAAACTCCCGCGCCGACTTGCCTGGCTTCGGCGGGAATTCTTCAGGAAGGATGATTCCTCTTGGAAGACCCTCTGCTCTACGCGCGTTCCGTGGACCCGGCCGCTCCGCCCGCCCGGGATCCGATCTCGTTTACCCTCAGTCTGCCTGGAGCTGGCGAAGGGAATCGAACCCCCGACCCTCTGATTACAAATCAGATGCTCTACCAACTGAGCTACGCCAGCAAAATGTTTTCTGCGGACAAACGCCCACAGTGACCCGTGCCACCGGATTGTTGGCTTGGTGTGCAGGACACGTCCGCACACACGGGACAAGACTTAAACAATATCATACGTGGCAATCGGCGTGCAAGCAAAGCACTTGCCCACCTTCCCCGCTAGTTACTACTATGTTATCATTTCTTTCTCCTCGGCTCCAAGGGAACGGGTAAAACCCGACAAAACTCCTAAGTCTTTCCCATAGAACAGGTTAAATGCCGGTATCCACTCGTTCTGCTATCATCCGGGCATCGCTCCGATGAGACGCCGACTGATCGCGCTCGGGTTCCTGGGTCTGCTGGTTGGCCTGGCTGCTGTCAGCCTGGCCTATCGGCAGGGATTTTTCGCTCCCGCGGCGGCGCGCATGCTTCCGGATGCGGAAGGCATCGTTTATTTAGACCTCAGGTCCATCCGGCTGGCTTCGGATTTTTCCGCTCCCGCCATTTCCCATGAACCCGAGTATGAGGAGTTCCTGAGCGCGACCGGATTTCAGTTTGAGCGCGACCTGGACGAGCTCGCCATCGCGGTGCACGCACCGGAACCGACCGTCGATGGCGCGAATGTGGTGATGCAGCGCCGGTACTCGGAGATCTTCGTGGGCCGCTACGACCGTACCCGGCTCAATCACTATCTGCACAAGATCGCGGCCGACGTGGAACGGTATCGCGACAGTGAGATCCTGGTGATCCCCTTCGAAGGCCGCACCGTGCGCGTGTCCCTGCTCAACGACAACATGGTGGTGGCCTCCAACGCCGGCGACCCCGGCGTGATCCGCGGCATCATGGACCGGCAAGCGCGTTCGGTGCTGGCGTGGCGCGCCCCGTGGTTCCTGCGCTTGCACTATCGCGATGTCCGGTTCGGCAGTCCGCTCTGGGCCATACTGCAACTGAAAACGCCGGGATCGGTGAAACCCGCGCTGCCCTTGCCCGGTGGACTATTTTTTTCCTTGCCCCAGGATTCCGTGACCGTGGCTTCGGTGCGTTATACCGGCAAAGTGGAGCTGCGCGTGGAAGCCTTCACCAACAACGCCCAGGATGCGGAGCGACTGAACTCGTCGGCGAGTTCGTTCCTTCAGTTGTTCCATGCCCTGGAGAGCAGCGGGGAGACGCGCGGCCCAGATCCGGACGTCAAGGCGTTCTTCTCGAGTTTGCAAGTGAACCTCGATGGTGACCGCGTCGCGCTGACGGCTACGCTGACACCCGGGTTCGTGAAAAAGCTCGTCAGTGACAACGCTGCTCCAACCGCGACACCGCCGGTTCCCACGGCGCCGGAGACCCCGTCTAAAAAATCCAAGACCTCGAAGTGACCATGCGGCGCCGGCCCGGGCTTCCGGTACTATTTACGGATGGCCAAGGCGCTCAAGCGGTTCGCGCGCAAGCACAATTTTCTGTATGTGCTCTATAACATCCCGCGCTTGCTGAAGGGCTACTACCCGATCTTTCTCGACTATCCTCTGCAACCGGTCCCGCGCTACGGTTACGGCAAACCGCCTCATCCCCAGTTGTATGCGATGTTCCACGCGCAGCGCGCGGAATTCAAGCGGACCTTGCAGGG
>JACPNP010000024.1:0-23281 GCA_016185365.1 Terriglobales bacterium | reverse complement strand
TTGCAGGGCTTCCTGCCATTGACTGATGCACTGTTGAAGATCCCGCGCACCACGCCGAAAGGAAGCACCGACCCCTGCTGGATCAACAAGTGGCTCGACGGTCTGGACACATTGGCGCTCTATGGATTCGTGGCGCAGAACAAGCCCGGCACTTATCTTGAGGTGGGCTCCGGATACTCCACCAAAGTCGTGCGCCGCGCGATCCGCGACCACGGACTGGCGACGCGGCTGGTCTCCATCGACCCGCACCCCCGCGCGGAGATCGACGCCATCTGCGACGAAGTGGTCCGCCAGCCGCTGGAAGCGCCGGACCTTGGCGTGGTGGACAGGCTGAATGCGGGTGACATCCTCTTTGTGGACAACTCCCACCGCAGCTTCATGAACTCCGACGTGACCGTGTTCTTCCTGGAGATCCTGCCCCGGCTGCGGCCAGGAGTGCTGGTGCACATCCACGATATCTATCTTCCCTACGATTACATGCCCGAACGCGCCGAGTGGTACTACTCGGAACAGTATCTGCTGGCCGCCAGCCTGCTGGCCGGGCACGCGAACTACGAGATCGTGCTGCCCAATCATTTTCTGGAGCACGAGCCGGAATTGATAAAAGCGGTGGACCCACTATGGGCGGAGCCGCACATGACCGGCGTCACGCGCATGGGGGCGTCGTTTTGGCTGAGGACTCGCTGAGGACTTTGCGCTAGTCGCCGTGCGCGGCGAGGCTGTTCTGTGCCAGCGTGGTGCGGAGATACTTGTAGGGATTCACTGCGGTGTCATTGATGTGGACTTCGTAGTGGACGTGCGGGCCGGTGGCCTTGCCGCTCATGCCTATATAGCCGATCACATCGCCGCGGGAAACGCGCTGCCCTTCGGTGACCGCAAAGCTGGACATGTGGCCATATAGGGTCGTCACGCCGTATCCGTGGTTCAGGACCACGGTGCGTCCGTAGCCGGAGCGGAAATCAGCGTACTCGACGACGCCATCCGCCGTGGCCACGATGGACTGGCCGTAATCGCCGCTGATATCCACGCCGCGGTGGAATGCGCCTTCCCCGTTCAGCGGGTCCGAACGCTCCCCGAAGGAACTCATGATGCGTCCCTGCACCGGCCAGAGCGAAGGCGCCGCCGCCATGCGGACCCAGTCACTGATGGTGGCCTGATTGCGCACCCCATAGCCCATGGCCATGCCGGCCACCCCGCTCATGGCGGAGGTCTTCAGGGCAAAGAACTGATTGATGCTGGCTTCCGAACGGCCCTCGGCCAGTTCGTGCGAGCCGTGTTCGAGAGGCAGTTCCGACTTCAGGCCATAGAGGGCGGAAACCTCTCCCGCCAGCGAACTGAGGGAGGCCACCTGGCGCTCCTTGGCGTCAGCCACCTTTTCCAGGTCTTTATAGTTCTTCTTGAGGGCCTCTTTTTCGTCGCGGAGCTCGTTGAAGCGGAGGGTCTTGGCCAGCATGCGGGTGTAGGAGCCGGCCATGCCGGTGATGGTCATCATGCCGATGATCGCGCCCGCCACGAACACATATAAATAATGTACGGGAATGGGGATCTTCAGGAGATTTCCCTCCTGGTCCCGGGCCACGAACATGATGTAGAAGCGTTTCCGCAAAAAGCGAGACTCCGCCCCAGTGGGGGTTGGACCGCGAGATTTTTCGTTCTTACTGGCTGGCCGGTTCTAGCGACTGATTCTTGCCGATCTCCGTTCGGCTCGGTTAAGCCGAGGAACCTGCAGGCTTACAGGCTCCGTCCTTTCAGGGGAAAAGACTCTTAACGGTAACAAATGGGCAATAACAGTGTCAACCTCCATTCGTCCCCTGTGGAAATCGCGGCAGGCGCGCCAATCCTGTACTTCCGGGCATGGCCTGTGGTGTTTCGGACACATGCATGAAGCAGCCACCAGCTACCAGCCGCCAGCTACCAGAAAGCTGCTACCTTGCTTCGCTTGCCGCTGGTAGCTGGAAGCCGGCGGCTGCCAGACTCAAACCTTAAATATTCTTCTTTCGCTCTTTCTGGCATCTGGTAGCTGGAAGCCGGCGGCTGCCAGAGGCTGCCAGACTCAAACCTTAAATATTCTTCTTTCGCTCTTTCTGGCATCTGGTAGCTGGAAGCCGGCGGCTGCCAGACTCAAACCTTAAATATTCTTCTTTCGCTCTTTCTGGCATCTGGTAGCTGGAAGCCGGCGGCTGCCAGACTCAAACCTTAAATATTCTTCTTTCGCTCTTTCTGGCATCTGGTAGCTGGCGGCTGCTTTACTATTCCCTCGTGCCTCTGCCGGAGAAAAAGATCATCGAGCGCATTCGCCGCGCGGCGGCGAAGCAGAGTACCACTTTGGTGGAAGGCATCGGCGACGATTGCGCCATCCTGCGCCCGCCCGCGGGGCAGGAACTCCTGGTCACCACGGACTTCTCGCTCGAGGGCACCCACTTCCGCCGCGAGTGGCATCCGGCGGAATCGGTCGGGCATCGCTGCCTGGCACGCGGGTTGAGTGACATCGCCGCCATGGGCGGGCGTCCGGTGGCGGCGTTCCTATCGCTCGCTTTGCCGACCGACTTGCCGCAATCCTGGGTGGACGGGTTCATGCGCGGCTTCCTTCGCCTGGCCGATCGGCACAAAACGGTGCTGGCAGGGGGCGATACGTCTGAGTCGAGATCCGGTGTGCTGGCGGACATCATGGTGCTGGGATACGCGCCGCGCGGCCGCGCCATCCGGCGTGCAGGTGCCCGCCCCGGCGACATCCTTTATGTGACCGGCGCTCTGGGCGGCTCGGCCGCGGTGCTGGAAAGGCTCTTTCAGCCGCAGATCAACGCGGATGCACGCAGAATGAGGCCGGATTCGAAGCGCCACTTCTTCCCCGAACCCCGCGTCGCCGTTGCTCAGTACTTGTTAAAGCGCAGGCTGGCGACGGCGATGATCGATCTGAGCGACGGTCTCTCCACCGATCTGGCGCACATCTGCGAAGAGAGCGGCGTCGGCGCGACGCTGGTCGAGCCGCTCATCCCGGTGGCTCAAGGCGCAACACTCGCCCAGGCGCTTCACGGCGGTGAAGATTACGAGTTGCTCTTCACCGCCCGGCCAAAGGCTAAGATACCTCTGGAGATAGCAGGGGGTTCCGTGGCGGAGATCGGATGGGTGGACGCGCAACGTGGTATGCGCATCACAGGTAGGACAAGCAAGGCCCAAAGCCTAAAGGTGAAGGGGTGGGAATATTTCCAAAGCCGCTAGGCGTGCGGCACGGCCGTGGGCGGCTGTGCCACAAAACTCTCAGAGCTTCTCACACCTCGCCGCCGTTCCCGCCTTCCACCACGATGGGTGTGGGTTTGCGCGGGTGTTCGCGGGGCGGCGCGGTCGGATGCGGGGCGCGCTCGTCGAACTTGCCGAAGATCATCTTGCCGGCCGTGGTCTGCAGCACCGAGGTCACGCTGATGTCCACGTTCTTGCCCATCATCTTGCGCGCGTTGTCCACCACCACCATGGTGCCGTCGTCGAGATAGGCCACGCCCTGGTTGTACTCCTTGCCTTCCTTGAGGATGAAGACGCGCATGATCTCGCCGGGCAGCACGATGGGCTTGAGCGAGTTGGCCAGCTCGTTGATGTTGAGCACGTCCACGCCGCGCACCTGGGCCACTTTGTTCAGGTTGAAGTCGTTGGTGACGATCTTGGCCTCATACTGCTGGGCCAGTTCGATCAGCTTCAGGTCCACTTCGCGGAGCGAGGGAAAATCGTCCTCCACGATCTGGATCTCGATGCCGGCGATCTTCTGCAGTTTGGCCAGCACGTCCAGGCCGCGGCGTCCGCGGTTGCGCTTGAGCGGGTCGGAGGAATCGGCCACCAGCTGCAGTTCGCGCAGCACGAACTGCGGCACCACCAGCACGCCTTCGAGGAAGCCGGTCTCGGCCACGTCCGAGATGCGGCCGTCGATGATCACGCTGGTGTCGAGGATCTTCTGGCTGCGGCGGCTCAGTTTCTCGCCGCCGAAGATGCCGCCCAGCGCGCTCAGGTTCAGCAGGTCGCCCTTGCTGCCGCCCACGATCAGGCCCACGTAACTCATCAGCAGCATGACCAGGAGCTGGAGGAAGTTCTGGGTGGGACCGTCGGCCAGCGCGTCACGCAGCACCAGGCTGAACAGATAGGCGCCGATGATGCCCAGGATGCTGCCGATCACCGCGCCGATCAGCTGTTTCAGGCTGACCATCCTCAGCCGGATCTCGAACAACACGATGCCGGCGCCGATGCCCAATCCGGTCAGGCCCGCTTGCTGGTGGGGCAGACTGAACGGCTGCAACACCCAGGAAGCGATGCCCACAAAACAAATGAAGACGATACGAATGAACCATAGGTCCATAAGGGACCTCCCATCTATGTACGTTTATGAATCGGGGCCCTGTAAGTGTGTGCGCCGGACACTTCCGGCGACGGACCTGCGAACAACCTGCTGCCTAGGAAATGTCCGGAGCGAACTATGAAGTTAAGAAAAGGCCCCGGACCAGCGACTTATGATGTCCGGTCCAGCCGAACGCCAGCCAGTATATACCCGCATTGCCGACGCGCAAGTGCGGGACATGATTCGTTACGGCACCTCGCCAGTAAACACACCGCATGGAATTGCCGTTGACCGCCAAGTACGCAGCCGCCATAGTGAGATTGCTTCACTGGCAGATCGGCCCGGCCCCAACCAGGGCGTGTGGCCAACGGATCTCCGGCGCGTCCGGAGGTTAAAAAAGGGCCGGCGAAACAATCTCGGGGGAGAAAGATCGCCGGCCCTTTGATCCTTCCCGCCTGTTCCCTCACCCGATTTGATTTACACTTCCCGGCATGAAAGCCATCATGGTCCCCCGCCGCGGCGGGCCGGAGGTCCTGGAACTGTGTGACATGCCGGAGCCGCAGCCGCGCGCCGGACGCAACGAAGTCCTGGTGGATGTGGAAGCCGTGGGCGTGAACTTTGCCGACACGGTGCAGACCCAGGGCATGTATCCCGATGGCCCGCGTCCGCCGTACATCCCCGGACTGGAATTTGCGGGCCGCGTCCACGAGAGCGGAGAGCGCGTGATGGGATTCACGCACAGCGGCGCCTACGCGGAACGGTTGTGCGCGGACCGCGCGACGTTGTTGCCCGCGCCAAAGGAGTGGTCCGCCGCGGAGACCGCCGCGTTCCTCGTCAATTACTTCACCGCATACTTCGCCTACGAGATGGCCGGACTCATCGTTCCGCCAAAGGCCGGCGCGCCACGGCCGAGCGTGCTGATCCATGCGGTGGCTGGCGGCGTGGGCACCGCTTCCGTGGAAGTGGGAAAGCAGTTGGGCGTGGAGATGTTCGGCACGTCGTCTTCACCGGAGAAGCTGGAGCGGGTGCGCACGATGGGACTGGACCACGGCATCAACTACCGCACCCATGACTATGAAGAAGAAGTCATGCGCCTGACCGACGGCAAAGGCGTGGACGCGGCCTTCGAGATGCTGGGTGGCGAGCATACCGCTTCCACCACGCGTTGCCTGGCGGAGATGGGACACCTGATCGTCTACGGCATGGCCACCGGACACGCACCGCAGTTCGACTTCATGACCATGTTCGCGCGCAATCTCTCCGTGCACGCGCTTTGGCTTGCGCCCCTGGCCGCCAACGCGGAGAAGATGCGGGCGGCGTGGATGTGTCTTTCGCCCTGGATCACGGCCGGAACAGTGCGTCCGGTGGTGGGACACACATTCCCGCTGGCGCAGGCCGCGGAGGCGCATCGCTTGCTGCTGGAGCGGAAGAACTTCGGCAAGGTCGTGCTGACGATCTGACCGGCGGGCGGCCCATGGGTTCGTCCCACGTACCGCAACCTGTCCCTGTAAAACGGTTTTATATTCCTGTGTCGACGCGGTGTATGAAACGAGGATCGTGTCCATTCGTCCCGCGTGGGCGCGCGCTAATCCTCGCTTTTGCGCCCTTGGAACGTTCTGCTACCCGTTGCGGGATGCCGGCGTCTAACGCGGTGCATAGGGAACGAAACATAAAACTTTCCGGTCTTAGGTTTCGTAACTGAGTGCACGGACCGGAACTTCGGTCCTCCTCCTGAGTGAGGATATTGGGGAAAAGAAGGAAGCGGGGTTAAACAGATCGGCTTGGCCGTGTGGAATGGGAGCCTCAGGGCTGAGACCGGTCTCTCGGAAATCCGCCGTGCCTGTCTTCTCGCGAAGCCGGTGGCGCGTTTCGTTTAACCCCGTGGTTATTCTACGCACCCGATGGGGAAAGCAAATCCGGGAACCCTCCCAGTCGCCGGGATGAAACGAAAGGGAGAGAACACCATGAAGAATCGGATCATCACAGCTGGGACCCTGGCGCTGGCGCTTTCCGTGAGCGCGTTCGCCGGAAGCAAAGGCACTCTGACACTCCGTGACGGCGCGGAGATCAACGGCACCAAACTCGCGCCGGGCGAGTACAAGGTGACCTGGGAAGACAGCGGCGCCGTGACCGTGAGCCAGGGCAAAGACGTGAAGGTGAAGGCCCAGGCGCGGGTGGTGAAACAGAAACACGCGAGCGAGAGTACTGAATTAGTGACTTGGCAAGGAAAACTGAAGAGTGTCCGCTTCGCCGGCAGCAAGGACGTAATCGTGCTGAGTGAATCAGACCAGGCCGCGAACTAAGAAAGATCGAGAGGAATGCCAACGCGGAGGCCTCAGCCTCCGCGTTCGTCTTGCACTTGAGAGTCTTACTTCTCGGTGATGGCCAGCACGTCGTTGTAGTAATTGATCATGGCCCGCTTCACCTGATTGTTTCCCAGAGGCACTTCGTTCTCGACGGAACTGTTGCCGATGAGCATCGCCGCCCCTAAGCGCGTGACCTTTCCGTTGGCAAGTTCCACATAGACCGGCACCAGCATCTTGAAGTTCGGGTCGACCCCGCTTTGCGTGATCTTTAATTTCAATGTGTTTCCCTGGGTGCCAGCTCCCGTCGAGAACGTGAAGTTGTAGGTCGGCAAGGCAGTGCCGTAGACGTATTGATTGAAGAACCAATCCATCCTGTGGTTCCCGTCCAGGTCCATCTGCGGGGTCATGTGTTTCTCGACCAAGGCCTTGAAGTTCTCGGTCGTCGCGGGTTGGTTGTGATAGGTCTTTACGAAATCATGCATGGCCTGTTTGAAGGCCTCATCCCCGGCCTGATTCGTATACATCATCATTCGTAGCATATGCAGGATGTAGCCGCCCTTGGGATAGATCAGGCGACGGGAGATGTCAAATCCTGCTTTGTCGTTGTTCAGGCGGTAGCCTAGCGTCACAGGGCCGACATCGATTGCACGGAACCCTTCCCGATTGCGTTCCGTGAGCAACTGAAGCTCATCGTTCCAAAAATCCTTGAATCGCACATTTCCGTACGCGTTCTGGAGGAGCAACGAGGCCGAGAATTCGGAAAACCCTTCACTCATCCACTGGTCGCGATAGGAATTCCATCCCACGGTATGGCCCCACCATTGATGGGCCACTTCATGCGGCCCCACGACCTTGAAATAACCGTGGGGATCGAACCCGAAGAGCTGATGACGGACCGTATCGTCCACCAGATAAGAGAAAGGCAGATACACCAGCTCCGGCCATGACTGCCCGTAGTTGGTGGCGGTTTGTTGCGTCATGGCGATCCGCTTGAACGGGGTCGGTCCGAAATAATCCGCATAGATCTGATAGGAAAGCTCGGCTTCGGCGGTCGCCTTTTTCATCATGCCGGTGGTGGTGATGCTGCCCAACGTAGCTTCCACCCTCCCCCCTGGTTCTCAATGAGCGCGATCTGGTTCTGCAGGGTGCGGATGAAGCCGGGGACCTCGGTATTGGCATATGTCTCGATCTGGAAATCACTTGTGCCGATCTTCTTGTTCTCGACCTTGAAATCGCCCAGGTTGAAACCTGCGACGGTGTTTTCCCCGATGCTTTCCCACCGGGTGATGGCCTGATTTCCCTCCACAGCCTCCTGCAACCTTTTTCCGTTGGCTACAAGCTTCATGTTCTTCGGTGTCCGGAATGTCATTTCATACGTGGCGTAATCACCGAAAGCCCCATTGGGATACCAGTTCGACCGGGACAAGGGATAATAATTGCCGGCACCCTCGTTGCTGACCGCGTCCTTTCCGGCATAGAGCGTGCGTATTGTGAACGTACTGCCTGGCGCCAATGTGTGAGGCAGTACCACAAAGAGGTCCGCATCCTCGTCCTTGTTTTCCTGGATGAAATCCAGGGATTCGCCGTCCTGCCCGGTGACGCTGGAGACGCGCAGTGTCGGAAAAAGATCAAGAGGCAGCACGCGGATCGCCGACGAGAGCACTTTGAACGTCGTCTGCGCGTCCCCGCTCAGCCTGCCGCTTTTTTCAATCTGGGTATCGATCCGATGTGCCAGCATGTCCACGGCTGCCGTCCGTTGATTGCTGTCCGCCATGCCTTCCTGATACTCGCCGGTGTAATGATGGACCGACCAGAATCCGAATTTGTTCTCGTCCCAGGTCATGCACGCGACCTCTTCAGGCGCAAAAGTCAAGGCGCCGAACGGGTCGATCATGAACAGCTCTTTCCCGTTGTACTTCTTGCCCTTGATAAACGCAGCGAACAATCCACCCGGCTGCTCACTCAGCACATCCATAAGGATGCGCGCATGCAGGTTGTATTTGATCTTGCTCTTAAGGGCGCTGTTGATGTCCTGCAGTTCGCCGGCGCCACTGGCCGTCCCCTGGGAGACCCCGGCCGCCTTTTTCACCTCATCGTAAGTGCCGTCGGTAAAGCGCAGAACAAGCGCGGAATACTGCTCGCGCATCTGCGGTTCCTTAGTGAGAAGCGACAGGCTCCGTTTTTCCGAGGCGATCGGAGGCACCAGTTCGAATTCGCCGTCTCCCACAAACACGGCGCCGGTCACCTTGCCGTTCACCGGCATCATCCACTGCAGAGTGCCGGTCTTGAAGGTGAATGTGCCGGCATCACGTTTCAGCACCAGGTTGTTCACACTGGTGACCTCGCCGCTCAGCCCGGCGGCGCGCAATTGTTTGTACGTCTCGTTCGCATTCGGGACCTTGCCCGGGGCCGGCTTGATCTCCGGCGTGCGGGTGGTAAGTTCCTGGCTGAAGAGGTTGGCCGACAGAACGAACGGAAGAAGGAAGCAAGCAGAAACATTTGCACGGCGCATGACGACTCCGATACAGATTATTCCCTGGGTATGACATCTCCGGTTTCAGGCGCTTCGTCCCAGGGCGGAACGAGTGCATTATCGCTCATGGCAACTCGCAGCGGCAAACTTTTCGGGCCGAGGCGCCTTTCCCATACAAACGAGCAGAGCCACGGGACTACCGTCCTCGTGGCTTTTGATTTTGTTTTCGAAACCTGAAACTCGAAACGTGAAACTATTTTTTCAATACTTCGGCATCTTGGGGTCGATGCGGTCGGCCCAGGCCAATATCCCGCCGGCCAGGTTGCGGACCTTCTGGAAGCCGGCCTGGCGGAGGAAGTTCACGGCTTCCGCGCTGCGCTTGCCGCTGCGGCAATGGACCACGATGTTCTTCGCTGAGTCCAGCTCATGCACGCGCCTGGGCACCTCGCCCAGCGGGATGAGATAGCCGTTCAGGTTGCAGATCTGGTATTCGTGCGGCTCGCGCACGTCGAGCACGAACAGGTCTTCCTTCGCGTCCAACTTCTTCTTCAGTTCTTCTACCGAGATCTCCGGCACGTCACTTACTTGTGTCTCGGCCTCCTCGCCGCGGATCCCGCAAAACCGGTTATAGTCGATCAATTCGCGCACGGTGGGATGCGTGCCGCAGACCGGGCACTCCGGGTTCTTGCGCAGCTTCAGCTCGCGGAACCTCATGCTCAGTGCGTCCACCAGGAGCAGGCGGCCGATGAGCGGCTCGCCCTTGCCCAGGATGAGTTTGATGGCTTCGGTCGCCTGGATCACGCCGACCAGTCCCGGCAGGATGCCGAGCACGCCGCCTTCCGCGCAGGAGGGCACCAGCCCGGGCGGCGGCGGCTCCGGATACAGGCAGCGATAGCACGGTCCGTCTTTCGTGGCGAAGACGCTGGCCTGGCCCTCGAAGCGGAAGATGGAACCGTACACATTCGGCTTGCCGCTGAGGACACAGGCATCGTTCACCAGATATCGCGTGGGGAAATTGTCAGTGCCATCCACGAGGATGTCGAAATCCTTGAAGATCTCGAGCGCGTTGGCGCTGGTCAGCTTCGTCTCAAATTTTCGGATCTCGATGTACGGATTGACGGCGGTAAGTTTTTCCGAGGCCGAATCAAGCTTGGGGCGGCCCACATCGGGTGTGAAGTGCAGGATCTGGCGCTGCAGGTTGGTGAAATCCACCACATCGAAATCCACCAGTCCGATGGTGCCCACGCCGGCGGTGGCAAGATACAGCGCCAGTGGAGAACCCAGCCCGCCTGTGCCGATGCACAGGACTTTGGCGGATTTCAGCTTGAGCTGCCCCTCCATGCCGACCTCCGGCATGATGAGGTGGCGCGAGTAGCGCAAGATCTCTTCCTTGCTCAGCGTGACTTGATAAGTTGTGACTGTGGCCGCCATCTCTGCCTCCCGGGAAGGATATACCGATTCCAGCGCGGGTGCGGTCAACAACCGCCGGCGATCGAGGGGATGATGCTCACAGCATCGCCGCCGGAGGTGGGCGTCAGCTCTTTCTCCGGAAGATAGCGCACGTCTTCATCATTCAGATAGATATTCACGAAGGCGCGTACTCTGCCTTCGTCATTGAAGATGTTCTTGCGCAGGTCGGGATAACGCTCGGTGAGGTTGGCCAGGCCCTCGGCCACGGTCGCGCCCTGGACTTCGACCACGGCCTGCTTCTACGCGTAGGGACGAAGCGGTGTGGGGATATGGATCCGCATCATGCCTATACTGATGCGCCGGAGGCAGCCGGAGTTTCAGGGCAGGCTAGTTCTCCTCGTCATCGGAGCTGTTGATCCACAGTGAATTGTCACCGCCCTTGCGCTTGATCTGCGATACCACAAGCCCGGTGGGAATGCCCATCCACTGATTGGCCAGCGAGATCTTCTGGAAGACCCGGATCTCCGGATCATTCACGTCATTCACGGCCTCGATGGCGGCCTCGGGCGAGATCTTGGCGATCTGCCCGATGAACACCTGCCAGTACGCGCTCGAAGGCCAGAGGGGATGCATGGCCGTGTTGGGCTTGTCCGCTTTCTGGTCGTCTTCGAACAGCTTGCGTCCCAGGTCCATGCCCCGCTTGGCCGCCTTTATGGCCGCGTCCTTGTCTCCCAGAGCATTCAGGTGGCGCACGGCATTGGCCAGAAGGTTTCTTTGCGCGTTGATGTGCAGGCCTTCCACCGCCTTCACCAGT
Source organism: Terriglobales bacterium (assembly GCA_016185365.1). GTDB lineage: Bacteria > Acidobacteriota > Terriglobia > Terriglobales > Acidobacteriaceae > DSPA01. Next base: position 11,960 of record JACPNP010000024.1, on the reverse strand, counting down.
TCCAAGGCTGCGTCTTTGGCCACCATGGGATCTTTTTTGAGCAACGCATTGGCCAGCGAGTCGAGGGCGTCGGCACGATACATACCGGGCAATGTTTGTGTGGCCGCCAGCGCCTGCCGCGGATTCTTCTCCGCTGACTTCACGATCTCCCGGATGCGCGCGTTCAATGCGCCCTCGTCTTCGCCAACGGGCATGTTGTCAGCCGAATCGGAGATGTCGAACGACAGACGGTTGTTTCGTTGCTCCTCGTCGGAAGGCGGGTTGGGCAAGAAATGAGGGCTGATGGTGGCCATGCCTTGCGGATACTGCTGTGTCCACTGCCGCGCCAATTGATTGTCCTGTACCAGCTTCTCCGCGCGGCTCGGATCGAGCGCGCGGACCGCGGGCAATACCTGGAACAGGCGGTATTCATACATCGAACGGAAGGACACGCCCTTGTCGTTGCCGGAGATGGAGATGATGGGTTTCCGTTTTTCATCGCCGGCTTGGGCCTGGTCCAACAGCTCGTCGATCGCCTCCAGCACCATGTTCTTTGGGAGTATTCCGAAAAACCGCACAACGAAGGAACCCAGGTCCTCGGAACTGAAGGCTCCCGGCTTGGCCGGATGGGCCCGCGTGAAGGCCAGCGCCTGGGCAAAGATCTGGTTCTTTTCACCGGCGCGTTCTTCCGGAAGCTGGATCAGAAGTTGCGAGACGGAATCGAAGGGGAACTCGTCTTCATCAGAACGCACCGCGCTGACCAGCGCGATGGCCGAATCGAAGTCCTTTTTCTTCACGTAGGCGCGGACCAGGGCCTCGCGCACGGTGGAGCGCGCATCGCCTTTGACCCGCGGCAGGATCTCCTGCGCCGTGTCCAGGCCATAAGGCAAGAGCTGGCGGACGATCCATCCTTGCAGCATCTCCTGCGTGTTCGTGTCGTCCTGGATCTCTTCGCTGGCGGTGAGCGCGCGCATCAAAAGATCGCGGGCGGCGTTCTTGTCCGTCTTGCCCAGACCGCGTGCCGCCTGGTACCAGAGGAAGGTCCGCGAAGGCGCTTCGAAGCCGCCGGCCTCGGCCTCCGCCGTCTCAAGGGCTTTCTTGGCCCACAGGCGATAGCGCTCCGCGATCGGCGGGGCTTTCGCATCCTGACGTGACGTTCGACCGGAGATGGTCGTCTCCGAAGATTGTTGGGAGAAGGCGGCTGAGCAAAGGAAAAGGGTTGCGAGAAGGTAGCGCATAGGCGATGTGTTAGACGGCTTGAGGGACAAACTGTAACAGAGTAATCGGCCGCCATCATCACCCAGGCCTGCCAGCCCCACTTTTCTGGGACGAATGGAGATCCTGGTTCGTCAGAGCTTTTGGATCTCTTCGCCCTCGAATCGTTTGTTCTCTTCGACCGTTCCGCACAGGGCAAATGAATTGGTCACCCAGGCCGTTCCCTTTTCCACGCTGGTGATGAGGTAGGAACACCCGATCCAGTGGGCCTCGGCGAAATCGGTGGGGGACCACTGCGGTGGATGGTCCGGATGCGAGTGGTAGAAGCCGATGATGTCCGCACCGGTCTCGCGCGCCCGCCGCTGGGCCGCGATCAGCTCCTGCGGCGCGATGTGATAACGATTGTGGGGCGAATCCGCTCGCGTGTTCCCGCATCGCACTACTTCCTCCACCGTACGAGTGTCGCCGTCCACCTGCCCCAGCAGGATGCCGCAACATTCATGCGGATATGTGGCTTCGCCGTGCTGGCGCAGGTCGTGATACAGCGTGTGCGGGATTCGAAGCATGAGAATCAGAGTGTAACGAATTTCTTACTCGTCCCAGAAGCGCTCGCTCAGATATTTATCGGCCGAGTCGGGCAGGATGGTCACGACCACCGCCGGCTCGCTGCGCGCGGCACACTCGCGCGCGATCCGCAACGCGCCCACCAGGGCCGCGCCGGAGGAGATTCCCACCAGCACGCCTTCTTCCCGCGCCAGCCGCTTCACCATTTCGTATGCCTGTTCGGTGGCGACGCCGAGATCGCGATTGGCGAGTGAGGGATCATATATCTTGGGCACGATCGCGGTGGCCATGTGCTTCAGGCCTTCAAGCCCGTGGAACGGCGAATCCGGCTGCAAGGAGATGCACTCGACCGCAGGATTCAACTCGCGCAACCGTCGCGTGACACCCATGAACGTCCCGCTGGTGCCGAGCGTGGCTACAAAGTGCGTGATGCGGCGTTCTGTCTGCTCCCAGATCTCGATCGCCGTGGTGTTGTAATGCGCGCGCCAGTTGGCATCGTTCGAATACTGGTCGGCATAAAAATATTTTTCCGGCTCGGACGCGGCCAGCTCCCGCGCACGCCGGATGGCGCCGTCCGAGCCTTCGGCGGGATCGGTCCAGATCACGGTCGCGCCGTAGGCTTTGAGGATGTGCTTGCGCTCAGGCGAAGCATTATTGGGCACACAGAGCGTGACCGGAAACCCCAGCGCGGCCCCGAGCATCGCATAAGCGATCCCGGTGTTGCCGCTGGTGGCATCGAGCAGCGTTCGTCCGGCCAGCCTGCCTTCGCGCTCGGCGGCGGCCACGATCGACGCAGCCGCCCGGTCCTTCACCGATCCGCCCGGGTTGGCCCACTCGGCCTTGCCCAGGATCTGCACGCCCTCCAACCCGCGGACGATGCGCTCGAAACGCAGCAGCGGGGTGTTGCCGATGCGCTGCAAAAGCGCGCGACCTAACGGCGTGGTCCGGGTTGAAGTGACTGAGGTCATGTGCGAAAAGTTGCCGGATGCGGGAAAGTTGTGCGAGAGTATGGATTCCGCCCGAACCTGACCGGTTACGGTCCGGGTGTCGATTCCCCTTACATTCCGCATCTATGTAAGAGAAGATGCACAGTCGGGCAGGGTTGATTCATCCCGGAAAGTGGAAACACGATGGCCAAGGTGAAAGAGCAGCGAAGTTTTGACGAGGTGCTGGAGAATCTGAAGCTGCGCGGCTTCGACGTGATCGAAGCGCCGAGCACGCCCGGACGCGTGTTCGTGAAAAAGCATGGCTGCTCGGCGGCCATCGAAAAGAACCTGCAGGTCGCGGCCACGGACTCGAGCGAGGCCAAAGTGTTCGTAAAGCCGGGCTTCCTGCTCGGCGGCGAGATCGCCCGCCTGGTGGACAAGGGCTACCAAAAATTCCTGGCCAACTCCAAGACCGAGGTCCCAGCCTCGGCTGACCATCTCAAGGCCATCCACGATTTCAGCGAAGAGCTGCGCGAGGCCATGAACGTCACCAGCCTCTACAACGAAGCCCTGGGCACGGTCAGCGACCGCTACGTCTATGACCGGGTGAAGGACCGCGAGGCGGAGCCGGAAAAGAAGAAACGCCCGTGGGACAAGTTCGCCAAGGCCGGCGACAAGAAGCGGGCGTAGCGTTCGAATCCTCGTTTCCTCCGTATTGGCAAGTGCCCCGCCCCCGCTCCGCGGTCTTACTCGTCTCCCACATGCAACACGCTTGGTAGGTGGCCCACGGGAGCCTGCCCTGAACGAAGCCGAATGGGCGAGGCTAACGCGGGGTTTTTCATTTTCACTTCGCAAAGACTACTACCGCTGCTTTGGTCGTTTTGTTACGCGCTGGGCGAGATCGGCGCGGTCGAGATCGAGTCGGATCGGACGGTGTTGCTCCGGGAGTCAAAAGCCCCACGTTAGCGCCAAACAGCACGGCGCAAACGTGGGCCACCGGCCGGAAAAAAAGAAACGTCCGTGGGACAAATTCGCCAAGGCAAGCGACAAGAAACGGGCGTAGCGCGGCAGCTCCTAGTCGCCAGAAAAACGCTTCCTCTCCACGCCAACCCTCCCCTTCTCGTGTAGTAGATTCTGCTGGAAACTAACCCTTACTGCGAGTCAGAAATCGGGGAGCCGATCATCTCCCACCCTGTCGCGCCGGAAGACGCGCGACAAGGGTGGGCCAGCCCCCTAACGCTTCAGAAAGTTCAGTCAGCTTTGATAGTCACTACGATGGCATTCGACTTCACCCAGACTTTCCTCTCCTCGTCATAACGTTCCGCTTGAATCCGGTATTTCCCAGGCTGACTTAGGTCGTAGAGTTTGTTCAAATCGATCGTCTCTTTCAACGTTTTCGATGGCGGTAGATGAACGGGCATGTATTTGTCGACCACGACCACGGTTTTACCGTCTTGTATCCAAGTCTCACCCTTAAGAGCTCGACCGTACTTAGTGGAGGCGGGAGGTTTGCCCTGTAGGTCTGTAACGCTGAGTTTGTAGTTCTGTTCTCCCGCAGCACTAGTGCCCACCACGATCTCTTCTTCACCAGAGGCGTTCGCGAGGACAACATTCAGTTTGAGTTCTGATCCGACTCTCACCACGTCTTGGTCGACGCTTATTGAGAGCAAGAAACGTCCTTTAGGCATAGCAACGCTCTGAGCGAATGCTAAGGGCACTGCGAGAACCAATCCCAGAACATGGGCAATTGTTACTTTTCGCATTTTGATCTCTAGCTTACAGAAACCACGCCGGCAAAATTCTGCAGCTTACCAAGCGTCGTCTGGCTATCCGTTTCTCCCTCAGCTCCAGTCGCCCATGGTCTGGTCTATTCAGTTAGGGTAACGATTATCTTGTTCGATTTCAAATGAGCTTTGGTCGTCGGGTCGAATCGACGCACCTGGATAACGTATTTCCCAGGCTGACTTAGATCGTACATTTTGTTCAAGATAACCTGTTGCTGAAATTCTTTGCCCGGCTGTAAGGTCCCAGACACAAAGCTACCAGCCCTCGGCATTCTCTCTGATTCCTTGCCGTGAATTTTCCGGCCATAGGAAGTTTCGACAGAGGGCTTTCCGCCCAAATCGCAAATCTCGATTTCGTAGTCTAATTCTGGTCCTCCTGTAGATCGCGCAATATGAACGCCGTGGTCTGAGGTGTTTACCAAGGTGATATCCAAGCGAATTTCCGAGCCGGCTCTTAGCACGTCTCGGGGCGTACTAATCGTAATTGACAATGGAGACTGTGCCTGCTGTGAAAAGCTCGCATCAACAACTCCGAACATGACAGCAAATATTACTAACGCAATCGTGAATTTCATTCTTCCTCCCTCTTAGAGTTCGTCACGGGACATTCAAAGCAGCTTTAGACCACACTGGCCGGTGGCCCACGTTCGCGCCGTGCTGTTCGGCGCTAACGTGGGGCGGTGGAATCCCCGAGCTTTGCTATCCAGTCCAATTCGTTCCCGACCACGCCGAATTTCGTACAACGCGTACCGAAAAGTCGAAAGCAGGAATACTCTTTGCGAAGTGCAGATGAAAAGCCCCACGTTAGCTTCGCGAACGTGGGCCATCGGCTAGGTCACCGGGGCTTATGGGCGGCTCCGGAAAATAACAGAAGCAATCAGGCAAAATGTGCCGATGCACCCGACAGTCAATGCCCACAGAATTGAGTAATGGTAGTAGTCCGGGATATATTCATAATCCTCGGGTCCGGCCTGTACAACGAGAGTCGGGTGTGCCGCACTCAGTTCTCTAGAATTCTGGTTGACGTGAAGGATGACGCGGTAACGGTCTCCCCGTTTCCCTTGAAATGCTGCGAAGGTTACCTGAGTTCCACTAAAACTGCGCGGAACGTACGGCCCGCTCTCAACCGTATTTGCTGCCTCAATGGTGTATCCTCCCGGCGGGTGGCCCAGCCCTTCCCCATGATCTGGTTCGTCTCCGACATCCCGCAGTCTCACCCCACAGGGGGTGCCTCCCCCTTTTGGCGCAGCCAAAGGGTGGGAGACTCATTCCCCTAACGCAGGCCGCCCAAGGCTGACTCCGTTTGTGTTCTCGTAACTGATTCTAGCGAGACTGGATCAGGTCCGCGAGAAAATCAACATCGTGTTCGGACGGAACAACTTTCCCACCCTGTCGCGCCAGAAGACGCGCGCCAAGGGTAGGGCAACCTAAATTCGGGGTGTTTTGCAAAAGAGGTGGGCCAGCCCCCTCCTCCGACTCGACAGTTTCTGTCGTGGTTGTATATCCTGTCTGCCTAATGAACCGCAGAGACTTTATCGCCACCACCGCCGCGGCCGCTGCTGCCCTCGCTGTTCCCGAAGTACTCGCCGCTGCCGGCGACGAACTCGCACCCATCTTCGCTGAGATCGCCCGCCAGCACGACGCGAACCTCCGACGCCTGCAGTACTGGATCCAGCAGCCGGCGATCGCCGCGGAGAACCGCGCGAACGACGAAGGCGCGGAGCTGATGATGCAGATGCTCCGCGACGCGGGCTTCCAGATGGCGAAGAAGATGCCGACGGCGGGGCATCCGGGCGTGTTCGCCACGCTCGATGCGGGCGCGCCGAAGACGCTTGGCCTCTACTTCATGTTCGATGTGAAGCAAGCCGACCCGGCGGAATGGATCTCGCCTCCGTTTGAAGCCAGAGTCCTGGATCGTCCCGGGCTCGGCAAAGCGCTGATCGGCCGGGGCGCGGTGAATCAGAAAGGCCCGGAGGCGACATTCCTGGCTGCCCTGCATGCGATCAGGGCTGCCGGCAGGAAGTTGCCTGTGAATTTGGTGCTGGTGGCGGAGGGCGAAGAGGAGATCGGGTCGCCACACATCAAACAGATCGTCGACACGCCGGAAGTGCAAGCGGCGTTGAAGAAGACGGTCGGCGTCTTCATGCCCCATGCGGCGCAAGGGCTGGACGGCAACGTCACGCTGTTCCTCGGCGCGAAAGGCGTGATCGAGTTGGAATTGATCTCGAGTGGCGAGAAATGGGGACGTGGTCCGAAGAAAGACATCCACTCGAGCAACAAAGCGCGCGTGGACTCACCGGCATGGCATCTGGTGCAGGCGCTGAACACGCTGGTGAAAGCGGACGGCACGCCGGACATTGACAACTTTACCGTGAACGCGAGACCGATCTCCGCGGCCGAGAAGGCGCTCGTGGCGAAAGCGGCGGCAACGCTTGACGAAGCCATCATCAAGAAGGGCATGGGCGTCGACAAGTGGATCAATGACGTGGGCTTCCGCGAGTCGCTCGAACGGCTGGTCTCGCAGCCGACGGTGAATATCGAAGGCCTCGTCGGCGGTTACACCGGACCGGGAGGAAAGACGATCCTGCCCGGACGCGCGGTCGCTAAGCTTGACCTGCGCCTCGTCCCGGACATGACCGCGAAGGAAGCGCTTGCGGCCCTGAAAGCGCACCTGGCGAAGCGCGGTTTCGGCGACATTGAAGTCAACATGTCTGGCGGTTATGACCCGACAAGTACCGCGGGCGATTCTGCCTTCATCCAGGCGCAGGTAGCGGCGTACAAAGCCAGTGGCGTCGATCCGACGATCATGCCGCGGCTGGCGGGATCGTATCCGGGCTACGCATTCACGGATCCGCCGCTCAGCCTGCCGGCGGGCCACTTTGGCCTGTGCAACGGCAATGGCGCCCATGCGCCGGACGAATACTTCCTGATCGAGTCGAGCAACCCCAAGGTCCAGGGGATGGATGGCGGCGTGCGGTCCTATGTGGAATACCTCTATGCCATCGCGAAGACCGCCTGAATCGTCGTAACTTTGGGCCCGAAGCGGCTTCCAACTCGAGGTACTCTACGTACTATCTATAAGGACCCGGGGCCCGTGGCCCACCCTTTCACTCACTCTACGTCCACATGCGGTTGCGCCCGCGCGTCGTCCTGTCCTGACAGCTTCCCCGCCAGTTACGCCTCACCATATATACTGCGCAGCGATGGCCTTCACGCAGCCCATCCCCGGCGTGCCCTGGTATGACGTCGCCGATCCCGCTTCGCCGGAACTGGACGAACTGTCGAAGCGATTCGGCCTGCATGAGCTGGAGATCGAGGACTGCCGCCAGCGGCCGCAGCGCGCCAAATACTCCGAGCACGACCCGTATCTGTTCTGCATCTTCAAGCGGCTGCAGGACCGCGATGAAGTGCTGTTCGATGATGTGGACGTATTCCTGGGCCGCGATTTCCTGATCACGGTGCATGAGCACGCCGACGACCTGATCAAGCGCATCTCGCGCCGGGCGCAGGAAAGCTCCGAGCACCGGCTGGACCGTATCTTTTATTTCATCGCCGATGAACTGACCGACGCCTACCTGCCCACGCTGGATGTCATCGCCGAGGCGACCGATGAGATCGAGGACCAGGTGCTTGACCGGCCTAGCCCGGCGATGCTGCAGCGCATCTTCGACCTGAAGCGCAAGCTGGTGGGTTTTCGGCGCAACGCCAACGGCATGCGCGAGGTGATGAACGCCATCGTGCGCAAGGAGGGCGGCTGCACCGGCGATGATCTTGATCCTTACTTTCGCGACGTGTATGACCACCTGGTGCGCACCGTGGACCTGATCGAGAGCTATCGCGACCTGCTCAGCAGTTCCCTCGACATTTATCTCTCCGCCGTCGCCAACCGCACCAATGACGTGATGAAAGTTCTTGCCGTATACGGCACCGTGGCCACGCCGCTGGTGATCATCACCGGATTCTTCGGCATGAACATCCCCATGCCCTTCAACGAGCAGCCGCACGCGCTGGGGTATGCCATCGCCTTGATGCTTGTCACAAGCGCGATCGCCCTCTGGTATTTCAAGCGCAAGGGATGGTTCTGACCGGGATTGCTCCGCATTCTTCCCCGTAGTAGAATCCCCGCCGCGGTCTCAGGAGGAAACAATCCGATGAAACCATCATCGTTGTGGGCAAAACTATTGCTGTTCGCATTCGCGGTCGCAATGTTAAGCAGCCCTGCGGTCGCGGATGACAAGAAGACGGATACGAAAAAGTCCGACGCCAAGATGGAGGCCAAGGACAAGAAGGCGGACGCCAAGGATGTGAAGAAAGACGCCAAGGCCGACGCCAAGGAGTCAAAGAAAGATGCGCAGGCGGACACTAAAGCGGCGGCGAAGCACGAAAAGGCTGAGAAGAAAAGCGCACCGGCCTCGACCGGCAGCCTGGTCGATCTGAACTCCGCCACCAAGACCGATCTGATGGCGCTGCCGGGCATCGGTGACGCCTATGCGGACAAGATCATCAAGGGCCGTCCGTATGCCAACAAGGCGCAATTGGTCTCGAAAGGCATCGTGCCGCAAGGGACCTATGACAAGATGTCCGGCATGGTCATTGCCAAACAGGAACACGCCGAGATGGGTAAGGGGCAGATGAAGGAAAAAGATCCCAAGAAGAAATGAGTGCCCGGTCGCGCCAACGCCCCGCGATTCGCGGGGCGTTTCCTTGTTTACCACCTGAGGTCGTCCGAACCATGGAACGCGTCTCACTGCCGATCAAGCGTAATCTCCAGCTCGGTGACCTGGCCCTTCTCAACATGGAACAGGCGCCGCACCGGCTTGTGTCCCTCCAAGCGGATCAGCATGTCATGCGAGCCGGGGTCCAGCGGGAAGCGGATCGGCGACAGGTTCGGCGCCACCGCCCCATCCACCGTGACCTGCGCGCCCGCGGGCCTGGTCTTCAGCGCCAGCAAACCTTTTCCTTCGGGGATCTGCTCGCCCTTGAACACCTTGCGGAAGAACCCTGAACCGCGTTTTTTGCCTTCGGCCACTTCGATGGCGTCCAATGTGGGTGAAAAATCCACTGTATCGCCGTCTTTCGCGGAGATGGAAAGCGGCGCTTCGACAAAGCCGGCCTTTCTCACCTCCACCGTGTGTTGTCCCTTTTCGATCTGTACGGTCGCGGGTGTCAGCTTGCCGGTGGGTTTGCCGTCCACCCAGATGAATCCGCCCGCCGGCGTTGAGCTGACGCTGACTTGCGCGCCGCTCATGATCAATCTCACGTTCAGGCTGCCGGCCTTGCCGGCGGCCACGGTGGCTTCCAGGGTCTGCGGCACATAACCCGGATGCGTGATGGTCACGTCATACACGCCCGGGTCGAGTTCCGCCGCGGTGAATGGCGTGACCCAATCCGCCTGCGTCGTTCCGGCGATCTGCACTTTTGCCCCGGCCGGCGTGGAGCTGATCTGCACTGAGCCGGTGGTCGCCACCGGTTCCGCCGCCACCGCGCCAGTGGCCGATCTCGCGGCCCTGCCTTTGCCGCGAGGAACAGCCGCGCCACTCTTATCACTCGGGTTGGCAGGATCCGTGCCGGGCTGGCCTGTGGTCGCCGTGTTTGTCACCGCAGGATTGCTCTGCATCTGTGCAGACTGTGAACCGTTGCCACCACGCGACATCATGAATGTGATCACGGCCGCAAACAACAGCACACCACCGGTAGCGCCGACCCACAGCATTTTGTTCTCCCACCATGGCGTGGTTTTCGGCGGTGGAGCCTTGGACACTGTGGCCGGCTTGGGCGGCGGCGCCGGTGTCTTCATCCGCAATTGCGACGCGGTGGAACTGCCGGGTGCGGCCGGTGGTTGCGCCGCCGGCGCTGGCGGCTTGACCCGCAATTCAGGCGCCGGCGCGGTGGCGGCCGGAGGTGGCGGCGGGGTCACGCGTTTCGGCGGAGTGACGGCGCTTGCCGACCGGTACTTCTCCAGGTCTTCCACCAGCTCCGCGCCGCTCTGATAACGGATATCCGGGTCCTTGGCCAGGGCCCGCAGGATCGCCGCCTCGATACCGGGCGGCACGGAGGAATCGACCGAGCGCGGCGCCGCCGGCTCTTCATTCATGATCTTGTAAATGACCGCGGTGACGTTCTGCCCGGCGAAGGGTTTTTCTCCGGTCGCCATCTCGTAGAGGCAGACGCCGAAGCTGAAAAGGTCGGAACGGCCGTCGACCTCCTTGCCTCGCACCTGCTCCGGCGACATGTACGTGGGCGTTCCCAGCACCGTGCCGGCGCTGGTCAGGTGGGCGCCGGACTTGGCGATGCCGAAGTCCATGATCTTCACCGAGCCGTCGCGGCCCAGCATGATGTTGGCCGGCTTGATGTCACGGTGGACCACGTCGTGGCGGTGCGCGTAATCCATGCCCGCGCACACGGCCCGCGCAAGGCGCAGGATCTCCTCCGGCCGCAGGATGCCGGCGTCATGCAGCACCGATTGCAGCGTGTTGCCCTGGATGTACTCCATGGCGATGAAGAACACGTTCTCGAACTCGCCCGCGTCGTAGATGGTGACGATGTTGGGATGGTTCATCACCCCGGCGAGTTTTGCTTCCGCTTTGAAGCGGCGCAGCATCTCTTCCTGGCTGGCGCCATGCACGTCCAGGCGCATGGTCTTGAGGGCGACGGTGCGGTCGATGTTGGGGTCGGTGGCCTGGTAGACCACGCCCATCGCGCCCACGCCGAGTTCCCCGGCAATGACGTACCGGCTGATCTTTTCCGGGATCTGATTCACAGGGGACACAGGGGTTCGTCGAGAAGGCCCGAATCTCGAAAGTTACAAGATGGGCGGAGCGAGGTCAATCGGGGTTATTGTGCCTTGACATACATACAATCGGAATCTGGACTCAATAATATCGTTGGAGGATCTGATACCAGGTCAAGGACTTCGCCTCCCCGCTTGTAACTCTCACCACGAACTCCCGAGAAATCCCGGCGTCCTTCCAACACGACAATGTTTTCGCCTAGATACTTCCAATTTTCGTCTGAAAACTCATTGATCACGCCGGCATTGGTCTTCATCCGCTGGGTCATCGACCCATTTTCGCTAAGTACCAACGATTCGAGAGCGAATTGTCGCTCCCTGCAATCCGAGCCAATCACCAATCTCCATTCACCGACCAAATCTTCTTTTTTCAAGGTGCGGTTCGAACAACCCAAACCAACGAGAAGAACCAACGGTACACCTGAATTAAATATGATAGTTTTCAATCGCATGACACTGAAATCTTACTTGCAGTCGTAAGCACTCCGCATCAATAAAAAAGCCCGCCATGGCGGGCGGGTCATCTTAGCCCACGGCGTAAGCCGTGGGCAAAGATGCAGTCCATTCCCGAGCCCGCTTTCGCGGGCGACTCGCTTTGTTCCGTTTTCAGAACACGAATCGGATTCTTGCGGACGACCGAAACCCGCATGGTAATTTCCGTCCATGTCCCACTCCTACGTCTGCAACTGGCAGCACATCGTC
>JACPNP010000017.1 GCA_016185365.1 Terriglobales bacterium | reverse complement strand
GTAAGGCAGGCGCTCTGACCAACTGAGCTAACCGCCCCCGGGTCCTACGGAGCTCACCGAACGCAGACGACTCTACACAGTATACGAGACCCTTCCACGCATGGTCAATCACGGCTGTTACACTGGCAATCCGTGCGCCGCCTGATCATCAACGCCGACGATTTCGGCCTCACACCGGGCGTGAATCGCGCCATCGCCGAATGTTTCGACTCTGGTTTGGTAACCTCAACGACGCTAATGGCCGGCTCCGCCGCGTTTGACGAAGCTGTGAGCCTGTCAAAATCGCGTCCCACCCTCTGCGTCGGTTGTCATGCCATGTTGGTTGATGGCCGGCCGTTGACGGCCTCGCCCGCGTCACTTCTCGCACCCGGTACTAGCCGATTCCGCGCCGGGATCGCGGGGTTCGCCATCCATGCCCTCCGCGGACGCATCCTCCCGGACGAAGTGGCCGCCGAAGCCTTGGCCCAATTCCGGAGATTGCAACAGGCCGGCATCACCATCACACACTTCGATACGCACAAACACACGCACATGTTTCCCGCGGTCTTGCGTCCGTTGCTGCGAGCGGCGAAAGAAGCCGGCATTCCCGCTGTACGCAATCCGTTTGTGCCGATAAAGGCAGTGGCGTTTTCTCACCTCTTTCGCCGCCCCAGGCTCTGGGTCCGATACAGTGAAGTGCGTTTCCTGCGAACGTTTGCCGCGGAGTTCGACCGCGAAGTGCGCGCCGCCGGACTCAAGACGACGAAAGGCACATTCGGCATCATCGCCACCGGCGCCCTGGATGAACGGATCTTTGCGGCGATCCTGGGCAGCATTCCGGAAGGGGTTTGGGAATTCGTCTGTCACCCGGGCTATGCGGATGCTGAACTCGAAAAGACCGGAACCCGGCTGCGGTCCTCACGGGAGGCGGAACTCCGCCTGCTGACGTCGCCTGCCTGCAAGCGTCTATTGGAGCAGCAGGCGATCGAGCGCATCAGCTTTGCCGGGCTTTGAGGAAACCTGAATCCGGAACAAGGGCATTGCATCAAACTTGAGGCAGCCGGGAATACTGGCATACCTATTTCATGAAGATCGGGATCACGTGTTATCCAACCTATGGTGGCAGTGGCGTCGTGGCCACGGAGCTGGGCCTTGAGCTGGCCGCGCGCGGCCATGAGCTGCATTTCATTTCCTACGCCCAGCCCATCCGCCTCACCGAATTCGGTCCCAACCTTCATTACCACGAGGTGAATGTCTCCCAGTATCCGCTCTTCCAATATCCGCCCTATGACCTGGCTCTGGCCACGCGCATGGCGGAGGTGGCGGAGATCTATCAACTCGATCTGCTTCACGTACATTACGCCATTCCGCACTCGGTCAGCGCGCTGCTGGCCAAGCAGATGCTTGCCACCGCCCGCAACGGCAGCAAGCGTAAGCTGCCCTTCGTCACCACGCTCCACGGCACGGACATCACCCTCGTCGGTCTCGACCGTTCTTACCTCCCTATCACCCGCTTTTCCATCGAGCAAAGTGATGGCGTGACCGCGATCTCCAAGTATCTGAAAGAGCGTACGGTCCGCGAGTTCGATGTCCGCAATGAGATCGAAGTGGTCTACAACTTCGTGAATTGCGACCAGTATCGCCGTGACACGCCGCTGGCCGACAAACGCGCGGACTATGCGCAGGACAACGAACGCATCCTGGTCCACCTCTCCAACTTCCGCCCCGTCAAGCGCGTGCTGGACGTGGTGGAGATCTTCGATGGCGTGAACCGGGAGATTCCTTCCCGCCTCTTGATGATCGGAGACGGCCCCGATCGTTCCGCTGCCGAATGGCTGGTAAAAAGGAAGAAGCTGCAAGACCGGGTCTTTTTCCTGGGCAAGCAGGACAACGTGCAGAGCAAGCTTGCTGTTTCCGACCTCATGCTCATGCCCAGCGAACTGGAGTCCTTCGGGCTTGCGGCGCTCGAAGCCATGGCCTGCAAGGTCCCGACCATCGCCACCCGGGTCGGCGGCGTGCCCGAAGTCATCACCCACGGGATGAATGGCTACTTGGCGGAAGTCGGTGACATTGCCACCATGACCCGTTACGCCCTTGAGATCTTGCGCGATTCGAAGAAGTTGAAGGAATTGGGTGAAGCCGCGCGCTTTGAAGCGCAAAGCCGCTTCTGTTCCACCGAGATCATTGCCAGGTACGAGGCCTTCTACGCTCGCGTCCTCGAACGTTCGGTATAGATCTTGTCCGCGGCCGATCGCGCCAGCTCCGGTTCCAGGATCGGCAATTCCAGTGAGATCAAAGTCCCCTCGCCGCTGGCCGGCGTGGTGATGGTCATCTTTCCGGCATCGCCATAGAGCACATGGATGCGTTCCGCCACGTTGCTCATGCCGATCCCGCTCTGACCCGGTTGCGGCTCCTTGCCTCGTTCCGGCGGCGCATAGTGACCCAGCGATTCCATGCCCACGCCGTCATCCTCCACCTCGATCACCAGCCGTCCTTCGAGTTTTTTGCTGCGCAGTGTGACGTTGCCCCCATCGATCTTCGGCGCCAGGCCGTGCTTGATCGCGTTCTCCACCAGCGGTTGCAACAGCATGCTGGGCACGGTCAGGTCCAGGGATTCCTCGTCCAACTCTTTATGGACTTTCAGCTTGTCCCGCCCAAAGCGGATCACTTCGATGTCCAGATAATCGTCGATGAAGCTCAGCTCCTCGCGCAGGTCGCAAAATGCATCATGCTTGCGCAGCAGCGACCGCAGGATGTTGGAGAGCTTTACGATCACGTCGCGCGCCGTGTCCGGGTCCACCCGCACCAGCGAGGAGACGGAGTTCAGTGTGTTGAACAGGAAGTGTGGGTTGATCTGGCTTTGCAACGCATCCAAACGCGCTTGCAGCAGCAGCCTCGTCTGTTCTTCCAGCTTCAGTTCTGTGCGCGTGTTGTTCCATATCTTCAACGGTATGGCGACACACATGACCGTGACCGCGCAGATCGCGGCATAGATCCACAAGTTCTGGCTGTAGAGCGCGAAGAGCTGCCCGGGAAACAATCGCGATAGCTCCATCCGCGCCACTTGCAATCCCAGGATCACCACGAAGAACGCGATCTGCCAGTCCATACGCGGCCGCGGGATGTTGCGCTTGATCCAGCGGAAGATGGTCAGGTCGATGAAAGGCGAGAACGACCAGATCTCTTCCTTGTCCGCCCATTTGCCCGCCAGCTCGCGCAATCCACCGGCGATCAGTCCCACCAGCATCGCGCCCGGCAGAGTCAGGTACTCGCCGTGATACACAGACGGCAGTGAGACCAGCACCGCGCCGATCACGCCCGCCACCGGTCCCCCGATCACGCCCATGATCACGCAGGCTTCAAAGGCATTATCGGCCGCCAGGAAGTTCTTCACCATATAGCGGACTTGCACGCCCAGGCCGTAGGGAATGGCGATCGCCACCGTCAGGATCAGCGTATCGCGCAGCGCGCGGCCTTCCTCCCGGAAGAGCCGCGAATGGAACTCATAGGCGCGCACCAGCGCGCTGGAGATGGCTGCCGCCACGCCCAGCTTCACCAGAAGCGTCACCAGGATGATCTGCTGGTCCACTGCGCTATTGAATCACACCTGCGGAGTTTGTACCGCCGGTGTCTCGCTTCGCCCTCAGTGAATGGTACAGCCACTATAATCAATTCAATGTCTCGCGCCTCTTCCATCCGCAAGGTCGCCGAAGCTGATTTCCCCACGCGCTGGGGACACTTCCGCATTCACGGATTCGAAGGGCCGAGCGCGGACTCGAAGAAGGAAAAGGAGGAAGCCGTTGCCGTGGTGATGGGAGATATTCACGCCTCACCACCGTTGGTGCGGATCCATTCCCAATGTCTCACCGGTGATGTCTTTGGCTCCCTGCGTTGCGACTGCCGCCAGCAGCTGGAGATGGCTCTTGCAAAGATCGCCTCAGCCGGCGCGGGCATCCTCGTCTACGAGCAGCAGGAAGGCCGCGGCATCGGCCTCATGGCCAAGCTCCAAGCTTATGCATTGCAGGATCAGGGACAGGACACGGTCCAGGCCAATGAGTCGCTCGGCTTCAAGGCCGATCATCGCGGATTCGAGATGCCGGCGCGGATATTGGGGATATTGGGCGTGAAGTCGGTGAGATTACTCTCCAACAATCCGCAAAAGGTGGCGGCCCTGGAGAACGCAGGGATTAGAGTGGTTGAGCGTGTCTCCGCCGAGGTCGAACCCCACGAGCACGCCGAAAAATATCTCAAGACCAAAAAAGAAAAGCTTGGCCACCTCTTACGCTGATCTTGGATCCGGTGGCACAGGCGCCCTCACCTGTGTTGCTCTTGATCCGTGTGGCACAGAAGCCTGCCCTGAGCGCAGTCGAAGGGTCCTCGGCTGTGCCGATATGTGGATCCTGTAGCGCTGGCGTCCCGCCGGCTGTGGCGGCGGCATCTTGCCGCCGCATTCGATTTCACTCTGATTCCCGGCGGCTGTGCATCTGAATCCCATTCTTGTACCGCGTGTGTCCAAATCTCTCCACCGCGCGATCTCATACAACTCCGTCTCTCCTCATTGTGGCACGAACAGTCGGCTTACCGAAAAAGAGGGCGGCTTCAGCCGCCCGCCAGTCGTCCCACGAGACAAGCCGGGCCCGCTTCAGCGGGCGGCACGTTTCAACAACTCCCGCACCGCCGCCCGGTCTCTGACCGGCAAGCGCTCCACCGCATTTTTCGCCAGCGCGAGGTAGATGTCGCGCACCAAAGGCATTCTGCGTAACGCCGCCAGATGTATGCGGATGGTCCCCAGGTCCGCCCTGCGGATCGGTCCTCCGAACGCAACCTCCCCGCCGTTCTTTTCGTGGTTGTCCAGCGTCGCGCGCAGGATCTGCCACCGTACCGGGTTCGGATCTCTGATCCCCGCCGCTCGCCCCACCTGTGATCGCATCATCGCCCACGCATACCCAGAAAACGTCTGCGGCTCCGGCGGCCTCGCCTGTTGTTATGACTTCTGCCCCGACCGCGCGCGCGACCTTTGCCGCTCGTCCTCGCGAGCCCGCTTCATCCCGCGCGACGATCGCCGTCACCCGGTACCCGGCTTTGCGGAGACACAACGCCAGTACCCGCCCCACTCGTCCTGCGCCCACGATGGCAATACTCGGTTTCCGCTTGCTCACGCCGGCTCTCCGCACATTATGATGTTGCCCATGTCCTTCAAGACTCTTGATCTTCACATCCCGCGTCCCAAGACTAAAGGCGTGCGCCTCATCTCGTCCAATCTCGTCTACGCCGGCCCGGCATTCCACGTCTATCGCAACATCGTGAAGGAGGGCTCGCACACCGGTCAACGGGACCTCATCCGTCACACCGGCTCCGCGGTGGTCCTCGCCGTGGACCACACGCGCTCGCGAAAGGACCCGCGCGTACTGATGGTCCGCCAGTATCGCTTCGCCGCTGATTCTTATCTCTGGGAGCTTCCCGCCGGACGCGTCGACGCCGGCGAATCTCGCCTGCAAGGTGCCAAAAGGGAACTGCTGGAAGAGACTGGAGTTCACGCTCGATACTGGAAACGCATCTTCCGCTTCTATCCCAGTCCCGGTTTTCTTGCCGAATCCATGGACATCTTCCTTGCCCGCGGCCTCTCATTCGGCCAGGCCCATCCCGAAGAAGATGAAAACATCCACATTAAGTTCTTTCCCCTCAATCAGTTAGTGAAGAAGGTCCTCGGCGGCCAGATTCATGACGCCAAATCCATCACTGGCATCCTCTGGCTCCACGCCCGGACCCTGAAAGGTGGCATCACCCACTCGTAACATGCCGTGGTTACCTTTTCATTGACAAGCAAACCCCGCCAGACCATACTTTTCTCAGACGCCCCACTTTTTCCGCGCGGCACAGGTTCTGGCCTTTCGTTCGTTGCAAAGTCCTCCTGAGTTCGTCACGTAGATCGTGGATGGGGTCTGTCAAAAAGGGTCCTGGAAGTAGGCAGCACGATTCGCCGCTCCTCCCTGACAACTTTTGGAGGGACGCTTAATGTCTCGTATGCGAGGCAAAGTAAAGTGGTTCAACAACGCCAAAGGGTTCGGATTCATCGGCCGTGATGATGGTCCGGACGTGTTCGTCCATTACAGCGCCATCCAATCTGACGGGTATAAGACCCTCAAGGAAGGCGACGATGTGGAGTTCGAGATCGGCCAGGGCTCAAAAGGCCCCCAGGCTGAGAACGTGACCCGCGCGGTGGCAGCCGTTTGATCGCTGGCTGATTCTTTTCAGCCTGTCTTCATCGATTCATCCTGGCCCGGCCGTTACGGCCGGGTTTTTCCTTGGCGTAGAATCGTGGCGATGGACAACAAAGCCATTGCCCGGATGCTCTCCGAGACCGCCGACCTGCTGGAGATCGCCGGTGAAGATTCCTTCCGCATCCGCTCCTATCGCAACGCCTCCGAATCCATCGATTCGTTGCCCTTCGCCATCGCCGGCATCATCGCGGACGACAAGAAGCTGCTCGAGATCTCCGGCATCGGCAAGGGCATGGTCGGCCATCTGCGTGAGATGTTCGCGCGCGGTTCGCTGGAAGCGCGCGATCGGCTGCTCAAGCAATACGGCGCCGGTGTGCTCGAACTGCGCAACGTGCAGGGCCTCGGGCCCAAGACCATCGCGCTGATCTGGGACGCCCACAAAGTCGCCGACCTCGCCGGCGTGGAGAAGCTGGCCAGGGAAGGCAAGATCCGCACCCTGCCGCGCATGGGCGAGAAGGCGGAGCAGAAGATCCTCAAGGGCATCGAGGACCTGAAGCGCATCAGCGGCCGCTATCTCATCGACGTGGCCGATCTTGCCGCCCAGGCGCTGGTGAAGTATCTTGCGGCAACGCCGGGCGTGGAGACGGTCACGCCGGCCGGTTCGCTGCGTCGCGGCCGCGAGACCATTGGCGACCTCGACATTCTGATCACCGGCAAAGGCTGCATCGAAGGCAGCAAGCAGTGTGAGGCCATCATCGAGAAAGTGGTGAACTATCCCGACGCCGCGGAAGTGCTCGCCAAAGGCGGGAACAAGGTCAGCTTCCGGCTCAAGAGCGGCATGCAGGTGGACGTGCGCCTCCTCCCGCCGGAGACCTTCGGCGCCGCGATGCTCTACTTCACCGGCTCGAAGACGCACAACGTCGCGCTGCGCCAGCGCGCGCTCAAGCAGGGCCTCACGCTCAGCGAATACGGCCTTTTCCGCGTGAAGGACGAGAAGCGCGTGGTCTCGAAGACCGAAGACGAGATCTACAAAAAACTCGGGCTCACCTGGATGCCGCCGGAGATGCGTGAGAACCGCGGCGAGCTCGATCTTTCCGAAGCCGGCTCGCTGCCCGAACTCATCACCGAGAAGGACATCCAGGGCGACGTGCACATGCACACCGTCGCCACCGATGGGAAATGCACTATCGAGGAGATGGCCCAGGCCGCCAAAGACAAGGGCTACAAGTACATCGCCATCACCGACCACTCCAAGAACCTGGCCATGGCTAACGGCTTGGATGACAAGCGCGCGTTGGCCCATATCAAGAAGATCCGCGCCGCCGACGAAAAGTTCGAAGGCATTCGCATCTTTGCCGGCATCGAAGTGGACATCCTGGCCGACGGTTCACTCGATCTCTCGGACTCCGTGCTCGAAGAGATGGACGTGGTCATCGCCAGCGTCCACTCGCACTTCAACCAGACGCCGGAGAAGATGACCGAACGTCTGCTGGCCGCGATCGCGAATCCGAACACCTCCATCCTCGGCCATCCCACCGGGCGGCTGCTGCTCAAGCGGGAGGCCTACTCCTTCGACGCCGGGGCCGTGTTCAAGGCCGCCGCCAGGCGCAAGGTCGCCATGGAACTCAACTCCTGGCCCGAGCGGCTGGACCTGAATGACGTGCATCTGCGTCAAGCGGTGGATCTGGGCTGCAAGGTCGTGATCAATACCGATGCCCACCACACCTCGCACCTGGCCAAGATCAAGTACGGCATCCTGCAGGCCCGCCGCGCCTGGCTCACGAAAAAGGATGTGCTGAACACGCTTCCCGCCGCCCAATTCCTCAAAGCTCTAGGCAGAGGCTGACCACACCACTCGCGGCAAGAGTTGGTGTCGCAACGGGTCGTTGCCGATTAAGCCGGAGTGGCTATCCTCCCATCCTGGCCCATTCGCAAAGTCGCGCAGCGACGCCATAGTAGATAGCCCTGGACGTTAGTCCAGGGTAAGAGCCGAGTCCCGGTCACGAGTCGGCTTCAGCCGACGCCACACTCCTAGATTGGGTTTACCGGGTTGTGACAACCTATGTAGAATCCGCTTGTGAAAAAACTGCTCCCTCTCTTCCTCTCGTGTTTCGCATTCTCATGGATTGCCTTTGCCGCCTCGCCCCCCTACATCTTCGTTTGGGCCGGCGACGATAAGCAGACCGCCAGTGACTTCCTCGCCGTGATCGACGCTGACCCCGCATCGCCGCATTACGGCCAGGTCGTGACCTCCATCGCGGCGCCGGGACCCTACGGCATGCCCCATCACACCGAAGCCACGATGCCCGCGGACGGGTTCCTGCTGGCCAACTCCTTTGAGACCGGCAAGACCACGGTCTTTGACTTGCGCAAGCCTGCGCGACCCAAAGTGGCCGCCCAGTTCGGCGACCTCGACGGCTATCGCGCTCCGCACACCTACGTGCGGCTCCCCAACGGCAACATCCTGGCCGCCTTCCAGTATCACGGCGGGAAAAACGTTCCCGGACCGCATCATCATGGTCCTGCCTCGTCCAGCGACTCACACGCGCCCGACCCTGACACCGCCGAAGGCGGCGGACTCGTCGAGTTCACCGAGCGCGGCCGCTTCGTGCGCGCGGTCAGCGCCATGGACCCGGCGATGAGGGGCGAACTGATCCGTCCCTATAGCCTTGTCCTGCTGCCCGGGCTCGATCGCATCGTCTCCACCAACACCAACATGAAGGGCAACGGCAAGACGCGCGTGGTGCAGATCTGGCGCATGAGCGACCTCAAGCTGATGCGCTCCCTCCTCGTGCCCGGCGGCGCGGACGACACCGCGCACTTCTATCCCGGTGAGCCCATCCTTGCCGGCGACGGCAAAAAGGTCTACATCCACACCTTCAGTTGCGGTCTCTATGCCCTCACCGGCGTCGAGACCAACACGCCTTCGGTCCGCCAGGTCAACGTATTCCCGGGCAAGGAGTGCGGCGTCCCCTGGCGGCTGGGCCAATACTGGGTCCAGACGCTCAGCACCGAGCATGCTCTGGTCGCGCTCGACCTGGCAGATCCCGCCGGGCCGCGTGAGGTCAGCCGCATCACCTTCGGCGACAAGACCAAGCCGCACTGGATCTCGCCTGATGCCTCCGGCGCCCGACTGGTGATGGACTCCGGAGAACGCGGCGACCATCGCGTCTATCTCATCGACTTTGATCCCGCGACCGGCACGCTCAAACTCGATGAGCGCTTCCGCGACAAGGGAAGCGACCGCCCCGGCGTCAGCCTGGACGGCAAGTCCTGGCCGCATGGCTTCAAGGGCGACGCCTTCCCGCATGGGGCAGTGTTCTCGAAGTAAGTCGTCGGCAAAATGCAAATACAACTTCGAACCGCGGATCAGATCGGATCAGGTCTGATTTCACCACAGAGGCGCAGAGAGCCAGAGCCTCGCCTGAGGAGTCCGCAGGACGATACATCTGTAGCCCGGCACGTAAGTGCCGGGTAAGCGTCCTCCGAAAGATTGAGCCCGTAAGCCCTGGGCTTTAGCCCAGGGTGAGCCGAAGGCGAATAGGCGCGAAATTTCAAAGAACAATCACCTCTGGGGCTAAAGCCCGGGTTTTGTTGCGCCTGTTTCACCGGCCTAAAGGCCGGTGCTTCCACCTAATGCTAAAACCTAACCGCGGATCAGATCGGATCAGGTCTGATCTGCCATTGTTTGTGTGGCACAGAAGCCCTCGACTGTGGTCTCCGCCACCGGTGGTTTGTAAGCGTCGCCGAGGAGGTCCTTGAGAACAAGTTCCGCGACCTGCTTGGTATCAAGCTTTTCGTCTTCCTGATCCGGGCGGCCGAGGGTGAAGTTCTTGAGCGCGCCCTGGAGGAGCTGGAGGCCGTAGAGCATGGCGTTGGCCCGGCGGGGGTCGATGTTGTCATGCTGGATGGCGCGGATGATCTCCATGATGGCGAAGACCAGGGAGTTGGCGTCCTCGACCGGAGGGATGTAGGCGCAGGGGTCGCGGCGGGTGAGGTGCAGGTGGAAGTAGCAGTTGGGCTGGGCCTCCATGGCGGGCGAGCCGCAGCGGGAGCCGTCGAGTTTGGTGTACTGGCATTGACGAGCATTCGGATGGATCGGCATATCGGGATATCCCCCACCCCCTCCCCCTGCTGTGCAAAATCAATGACTTACAGACGGGATATCCCCTATCTCCCTGGATTCAGGAGAGTTAGGCGGGTGATATGCCGTTTGGCGCGGGTTCGGGAGTTGTTATCTGTGAGTTATATACTGTGCAACGAGTGTATTGCATTGTGGACTTCTTGTCAAGTGCGAATCAGTACAATATAGCGTGGAGATATTGTTTGTTGGAGGGAAAGGGGTTAGGTGGGAGTGGATCTTGCTCTAGCTGGGGGTGAGTAACGAGGTGGAGATTACCCCGCCGTTTCATTTTCTTTTCTTGAACGGACGCGAGATCCAGAAGTAAATCACGAGGAGCAGAACGGCGAGGACGATCAGCAATGGCCCAATGCCGATGGACTTGACCAGTTGCGACGTGATTGGGACCAAGTGCATGGTGGGTGATTATTGCAGAATTGCGGGGTTATGCCCCGGACTTTTTGGTAATGCACGGCTCTAGCGAGCGTCTCTTCCACCGGAAAATCGTAACCCCAGATGTCCGTGCAAGGGAAAGGGATTCCTCGATTCGGCGCAACGAACGCGCCTCACTCGGAATGACAAGTCAGTGGCTGATTCCCCTTGATCTGATCCGCGGTCAGCTCCGGCTCTATTGCCCGCTCCAGTTCTCCGGATTCGGGTCGTACTCGGGCGCCTTCTTGCCCATCAGGTAGACGTCGAACCAGTTGACTATATGCTGCAGCTGTTCGACACGCCGCCAGCACCCCCGGCTTCAGCCGCTGGGGTAAACGTTCTTTGAAAATTCGTGCCGCCCCGACGGGGCTCGATCGCATGTGGAACGCTTACCCACGGCTTCCGCCGTGGGCTAAGTTATTCCGCCCGCGGGGCGGGCTCGGATCTCGGCTCATGTTCTTGTCGGGTCTTCCTTCGTGTCCTTCGTGGTGAAAAGTGCCTTATCCGCCTTGATCCGTTCTGGTCCGCGGCTGGTTTCAAAGGTTTTGTTGTTGGCCTGCGGCCTGGGCCGACGGCCTGCGACGGTGCTAGTCCTCTGTGGTGAAAAAGATTGTGCGTACGTGGCGGTGAGGCTGGTTGTCGTGATCGGTACACGGATCGTTCCGGGAGAAACACGGATCTATCCGTGCCAAGAATCCGACTACTGACCACTGACTACTGGCTATTGCTCCAGTTCTCCCGGAGGCGAAAAATCATATCACTGCGGGGGTTCGGGCCGAGGTGTCGGCCCCACCAAGCCCAGGGACACGGACGTGATGGAGGTCACAGCCGGCCTGGAACAAAAAATGGGAGCATGGTGGTGTATCGGAGGGACGTCATCATGAACGAATTCCGCTATTTTGTTTCCTCGCAGTGGACCGGCGGACGCAGCGGCGAACTGACCACCGACGCGTCCGAAGACCGGATCCTTTACAGCGCGCCGCCTGAATTCAAAGGCGAGAACGGCAAGTGGACGCCGGAGCATTTGCTGCTTTCCGCGGTGTCCGCTTGTTTTGTGACCACGTTCCGCGCCATCGCCGATGCTTCGAAGTTCCAGTTCGACGGATTGACGGTGGAAGCGGAAGGCGTGCTGCATGAGTGGCCGGACGGCCACCGATTCGCCTCGATCACGCTGCGCCCGAATCTTCTGCTGCAGGTTGCCGGGGAAGAGCAACGCGCCCAGAAGCTCCTGGAAAAGACGGAGAGAAGCTGCCTCGTGAGCAAGTCACTCTCTTGCCTGGTCCATTTGGAGGCCAAGATCAAGCAGCCGGCGAAAGAACTGGTCGCAGCCGAATAACGGATCCACCTGTCGGCGGCCGGCGCCTTCCGGGTATGCTAGTGTCCTATGCCCGGGGCGCCGGCCGTTGTGCTACTGAGCGGAGGATTGGATTCCACCACCACGCTCGCCATCGCCAAGTGCGAAGGGTTTGTCCCTTACGCCATGACCTTCCGCTATGGCCAGCGGCACGCGCAGGAGATCGAAGCCGCGCGACGGATCGCTGCGACCATGCGCGTCGCTCAACACGTGATCGCGGAGATCGACCTGCGGATGTTCGGCGGGTCCGCGCTCACGACGGATACGGCCGTGCCCAAGAGCCGGTCGGCGGCGGAGAGGGAGCAGGGGATCCCTGTCACCTATGTGCCCGCGCGCAATACGATATTCCTCTCCTTCGCGCTGGCCTGGGCGGAAGTCTTACCGGCTTCGGACATCTTTATCGGGGTGAATGCCATCGACTACAGTGGCTATCCGGACTGCCGGCCGGAGTACCTGGCCGCTTTTGAAGCTATGGCGAACCTGGCCACGAAGGCCGCCGTGGAGGGCCGGCAGAAGGTAAAGATCCATGCGCCGCTGCTCCGTTTGTCTAAAGGCGAGATCATCCGCCGCGGGCTCGAACTCGGCGTAGACTATTCGTTGACGTCCAGTTGTTATGATCCTTCCCCGGGTGGGGAAGCCTGTGGAGAGTGTGATTCGTGCCAGCTGCGGCTCAAGGGCTTCAAGGAAGCGGGCGCCAGGGACCCGGTGCGGTACCGGTCGAAACCCTGAAGGACATGTACTTCCAAGGGGACATGGACCACGGTACATTGTCCGTACTAGAGTAACTGTGCAAAAGTTACAGAAAGGACAACATCCTTTTGCGTACCCCCAGAAAGAGCGAACGACAGATGAAGACATCTCCCGCGGAGAAAGACATGATCCGGGTGGCGGTGGTGGAGAGCGATCCGCTGCGGTTCATCGGCTTGCGGTCGTTGTTCGACGATGAAGCCGACCTTGAGCTAGTGGCCTGCACGTTGCCGGAGCTGGGGTCACGCAGCGATATTGATTTGGTCCTGCTGGGCAGCCGCAACGGGCTGAACCTGTTCGACGTGATGGCGGGAATGAAGGCGGCACGGCCCGACCTGCGCATCATCGTGACCGGCTCGGGTGTGGACGATGAGTCCATCCTGAAAGCGGTGACGGCCGGCGCCAAAGGATATGTGGACGAGGCCGCCAAGCCGGAAGAGTTCGTGATGGCCATCCGCATGGTGAACCAGGGGTCGGTGTGGGCGCCGCGGCGGGTGCTTTCCATGTTCATCGAGCGGGTATCGGCGTCTCCGGGAAGGATCTTTCCGGCCGGACGCGTGGTCTTCACCGATCGTGAAAAAGAGGTGTTGGAGTTGCTGGTGGCCGGAAGGTCGAACAAAGAGATCGGTTCGGTCCTGACCATCGAAGAGCGGACGGTCAAGGCCCACGTGGCGAAGTTAATGCGCAAGGTCGGGGTGAAGAACCGGATCGCGCTCAGCGTACACGCCATCACCCATTCCATGGTGGATTCGTCGAAATAAGCCAAGTCCTACAGTCGGTCGTAGATAGAAGAATCGGGGCACACAGCCCCGATTTCTTTTTGGACAATCATGTACCTCAACAGGAGAAGGTACAGTGCGTGAAGGCTGTTAGTTCATTGTACTTTTGGGGACTTGCCGGGTTTCGCGCCGCGGGCCATACTGCACGCACCTACCACAGAACCTGGGAGACGGGCTGGGATCGGTCACGAGGGTCATCGATTCCAGCCCATTTTTACGTCCGGCCGCAGTCCCAGGGTTTCCAGAAATCCTTTGCCGCGCACGGGGAATCCCTTCGATAATGAAGGTCCCAGGTCCTCATGCGACATCGCCTTGAATATCTGCCGGTCTGGCTGCTGCTGCGGACGATCGGCGCCTTGCCACGCCGCCTCGCGTGGGCGCTCTGCATGAGCCTGGCGATGCTTGTCTATGCATTGCACGGCAAGTTGCGCCGCGTCGGGATGCGGAACCTGGCCATTGCGTTTCCGGAAATGAGTGAAAAGGATCGCAAGAAGATACTGCGCACTGTTTACCTGGGCCTGGGACGTCAGATGGCGGAGTTCTGCCGCTTTCCCCGATACACCAAAGAGAACGTCCGCGAGATCGCCGTGTATGAAGGGTTTGAGTGCCTGGAGGAGGCGCGCAAGCGCGGTAAGGGCCTACTGTTCCTGACCGGACATTTCGGCGGATGGGAGGTCGGATCGTTTGCGCATTCGCTCTACGGTAATCCGATCAAGATCGTGGTGCGCGACCTGGATAATCCGCTGGTGGACGGGATGGTGAAGCAATACCGGACCATGCATGGCAACCAGACCATTGATAACCGCGAGTTCCTGCGCGGCCTGCTCTCGTCCATGCGGGAAGGGGAGACGGTCGGCATCCTGATGGACACCAATATGACTCCGCCGCAGGGTGTGTTCGCGGATTTCTTCGGGGTTCCAGCGGCCACAGCCGCGGGCATGGCCAGGGTGGCGCTCAAGACCGATGCGGCGGTGATCCCGGCCTATACGGTCTGGGATCCCGCGATCCACAAATACAAGATCTGCTTCGAGCCGGCGCTGCATCTGATCCGGACCGGTGACACGGACGCCGATGTGCTAGCCAATACCGCGCTGTTCAACAAGGCGCTTGAGAAGATCGTGCGGAAATATCCCGACCAATGGTTGTGGGTGCACCGACGGTGGAAGACGAGGCCGGAAGGGGAGAAGGGGATCTACTGATCGGGAGAACTGGTGATCGGGAGAACGCCGTGAGAGACGCGTACTTCGCCCGGAATGACAAGACATCGGAAAGACATGACAAAAGTGGGTCCTTTGCGGCGACAGGGATGACTATCCTATCCATGGATGTCGGAGACTGGTCACAGCCGGGGGCGGCTGTGCCACACGTGATGACAAGGTCAGGCGCTGTGGGGCAGTGATCGGCGGGTGACGCGGGTATGATGAGGGACGATGAAATATTCCTTGAAGGAAATGGCGGAACAACTCAAGGCGAGGCTGATTGCTAACGGCAGTGCTGCCCAAGCCACCGTGAACGGAGTGGCCAGTCTTGAGTCTGCCGGCGCCACCGACTTGATATTTGTGGAGGATGGGAAGCACCTCGCATCTGCGCTGGGGTCGAAAGCGGAGGCAGTGATCGCAGGTGAGTTCGCGGCGGAAGCGGCAGGGAAGCCGCTGCTGATCCACGCGCAGCCAAGATTGGCGTTCGCGCGCGCGGCTGCTCTATTGACCGAGGCTCCGGCGGCGCAACTGGGTGTGCATCCGACAGCGGTGGTGCACCCGAACGCGAAGATCGGACTGGGCGTCTCCGTAGGGCCGCATTCCGTGGTGGGCGATGCCGTTACGATTGGCGCTCGGACACGAATCGGTCCGAATTGCAGCATCGCCGCACGGGTGGTGATCGGAAGCAACTGCGTGCTGGAGAGCAATGTCTCGATCTATGCGGGAACCAAGGTCGGCGACCGAGTCCACATTCATAGCGGCACGGTGCTGGGAAGTGATGGGTTCGGATTTGTCCGTGATGCTGCGAGCGGCCGCTACGAAAAGTTTCCCCAGATCGGGCGGTTGGAGATCGGCCATGACGTGGAGATCGGCGCCAACTGCACCATCGACCGCGGCGCCCTGGATGCGACCGTCATCGCGGACGGCGTGAAGCTGGACAATCTGATCCACATCGGCCATAACGTCAGGATCGGCGAGAATGTAGTGATCGCCGCCCAGACGGGTATCAGTGGCAGTTCGGTGATCGAACGGGATGCCATCATCGCCGGGCAGGTGGGGATCGCCGACCATGTGACCATCGGAGAGGGCGTGATCCTGGGGGCACAATGCGGGGTGCCGTCGGGCAAAGTGATCCGCGGCAAGGGGGTCGTATTCTGGGGAACGCCGGCCAGACCCATCAAGGGTTACTTGAAGGAATTGGCGGTATTGGCAAGAATGGCAAAGAAGCAGCATTGAGCAATTAGCATCGAGTGGCGCAGCAAAGGTGCTGAATCGGCATGGCTATCATCGTAGTAGGCGGACATTCGCGGAATGTGGGCAAGACCAGCGTGGTGGCCGGGCTGGTGGCGGCCATGCCGGAGCGCGAGTGGCTGGCGGTGAAGATCACCCAGTTCGGGCACGGGATCTGTTCGGAGTCGGTGGAGCCATGCGACTGCGCGCTGCAGGATGAGCACGTGTGGTCGTTGGACTGGGAGACGGACCGTAGCGGAAAGAGCGATACGTCACGATTCCTGGTGGCCGGAGCGAAGCGGGCGCTTTGGGCGCGGACGCAACAGGGGAAACTGGCCGAAGCCATGCCGGCGCTGCGGGAAGCGATCGCCGAAGCCGAGAACGTGATCTTCGAGTCGAATTCCGTGATGCGGTTCCTGCGTCCCGACCTTTACCTGACGGTGCTCGATCCGGAGACAGCGGATTTCAAAGAGTCTTCCCGTGAATTCCTCGACCGCGCTGACGCAGTTCTCATACACACATCATCCACGAAGGCGAAGTGGGAAAAGGTCTCGATGAAGCCGGTGGCGGGGAGGCCGATGTTCGGGATCACGGCTGCCGAGTATGTGCCGGAGGGGCTGGTGGACTGGATCAAGGTGCGTCTAAACATGTAGTGGTCGAGTTGAGCGACGGCAAGATGCCGTCGCCACAGCCGGCGAGACGCCGGCGCTACAGTGTGAATCCGACGCGAGTCAAGACGAAATGATGGGCAGGGGATTGCGGGGGACTTCGACCTCCACTTCGACCTGGCCGAAGCGGCTGTAATAATTCAACGTCTTGCGGAAACATTTCTGTTTGTCCAGGTCGAACCCCACACACGAATCTATGGGCAGGGAGTAGACATGCAGGCTGATGCAGCCCTGCTTGGTGCGGTCCGAGTTCTCGATCTGGTGGATGGATTGCTGTTTGTCCACACAGGCGATGGGGCTGCCGTCGGTGCAGACATCGGTCGTAAGCCGGTCAAGCTCGATATGGGAAGCGCCGGCGACACAATCGATCCCGACCACATTCTGATATTCGGGATGATCACAAGTCACGTACTTGTAGTTGTGGACGGCCATCTCGCCCTGGGCCACGGCCATCCAGCCTAACTGGCCGTTGTGCGTGTGGATGGGGGTCTTCTGGCCCGCGGTCCAACAGATGACCATCACTTCGAAAAGACTGTCGCGGTAGACAAGATTGCGCGTGTAGAACTGGTCGCGGAAGTAGGCGTATGGGCGTAGCGCGTCGGCGGAGAGCCGTACCTCGCTCATGTAATGACACACGGCGTCCGTGGTGATGAAGCCCTTCTCAAAGGACTTGAGCCCCTCGAGAAAATCCTGCACGGTGGTGCGCAGAGGATGGGCCATGTCTAGGATTAGTGTAACGCGGCCGGCAAGGATTAGAACCCCTGGAACGTATCTTTCTTATTGTGGATGTCCGGGTCAGAGGCGGAGTCGGGGCGACCGGGCTTCTCCGGGGGCGCATACGGCTCCTGCCCGGGTTTGGGCGGTTCGATGGGCAGCTTGCCTATCTTTTTTCCACCGCCGCGGCGTAGCGCGCCCAGGACGTCTTCCGCTTCCCGCCCGAAATCTCGCGCCAGGCGCGTGAGCGCCAAGGTGATGATGTCCGAGTGATGGAGGTGTTCCATGCCTTCCTCCTTGCGGAGGCGGATCCACATGCGGTGGACCAGGTGCACGTCCTCGGGTTTCATCGTCGGCGTATGCGGGCCGATGCGGAAGGTGGCGACTTCGTTGTCGCTCTTGACCACATGGAACACGACCTGGCGCTTGGGCTCGGGCATGGCTTCCCAGGCCTGGCCGAGGCGATAGGCCTGCTCCTCAGGAGTCATCTTGCTGGAGAGGCCGGCAACGATGGCGGAGGATTCGAGCGAGTTTGCGGTCTGAATGATGGCGGAGAACGGATCGCGGGCGGGGATCACTACCAGAGAAACGGTCTTGCCCACACTTTCAGCGATGGAGACCGCGCGAGTGAACAGCAACTGTTCGTAGTCGCTGAAGATCTGGTCGCTCTGGAGGTACTCCGCGCTGCCCGGGCCGGAGATGCGAGCGGAGAGAACCACCACATCCTGCTCCTGGGTGTCCGTGGTCTCCAAGGCCCATTTCAGGTGCGACAAGGTGTTGTAATCACGCACCGTGACCAGCAGGTTCCCAGGCTGGATGCCCACCGCATCGCGCTGCACCGTCTCCTGTTGCTCAAGCTGGAAGTGCTCCTTCAGATGACGTTCGGCTTCGACCGAGCGGGCGAGGTTGTGGCGCTCGGAGAAATAGAAAATGATGAAGAAGGCCAGGGCGAAGACCACGCCGACCTTGGTCGCCAGCGATTTGGTGAACAGGTTGGCGACGGCGACCGAGAGCAGCACCAGATGGACGGAGAGCAGGCCGAGCGGGACCTCTTGTCCGAAGAGCTTGGGATTGATCGGTACCTTCCAGCCGCGCTCGCCCTTGTGCTTGAAGCGCAAGACCAGCATGGAAAGGCTGTTGAAGGTGAAGCTCCAGATCACGCCAAATGCGTACGCCTCGCCCAGTACGAAGACATTGCCGCGGCTGGCGAGGATGGTGATGATCTGCAATATGACCACCATGTTGACGATGCGGTAGGAGGTGCCAAAGCGCTTGTGCGGCTTGCGGAACCAGTCGGTCAGCACGCCGTCCTCGGAGATGCGGTTGAGGACGCCGTTGGAGCCGATGATCGAAGTGTTGATCGCGCCGGAAAGGATCAGGAAGCCGCACATCACAACAAACGCCTGGAACAGAAGCTTGAGCAGGTCCGGGCCGACCATACTCATGGCCAGACCGCTGATGAGGTTGTCCTTGTAGATGGTGAGACGAACATCGTCCGGCACCAACATCACGCCCAGCAGGGAGCCGATGCCGGTGAAGGCGAAGCTGAACACCGCGATGATCAGCGCGGCGCGCTTCAGGTTCTTTAACTTAGGGTGGGCGATCTCGCGATAGACCTGGGCCATGGTCTCTTCGCCGCTCATGGCCAGGATGGCGTGGCCGAAGGCGATGAGGATGCCAAAGAGTCCCAGAGCTTTGGAAAAATCGGTGCCGGACAAGAACCCGAGCGAGTGCTCGCTGAATTTCAGGTTCTGCGGCGTGGGCATCGGCGGGAGATGGATCGTGCCCGCCGGCGCCATCAGAATCGTAAGGCCGGCCCAGCCAAGGAGGACCACGACCATGATGGTGGTGATCTGGATGACGCGCAGGGCCTTTTCGCTGGATTTCTCTATGCCCTTGATGTTCTGCCACCAGTAATAAATGGTGGCCGCCAGGGCAAAGACCACGGCGCCGCCGGCGGCGGGCAGTTGGGGCGAGCCCTGGAACATGTCATGGATCGCGCGCGGCACCCACCCGTGCTTGTCGGCCAGCGCAAGCAGGCTATTGAGGAGGCCGACGATGTATTGACCGGCGCTGACACCGGAGATCGGGCCGGTGAGGATGTAATCGAAGATCAGCATGGAGACGCTGATCTTGGCGAGGGTCCCACCCAGCGCTTCTTTGACCACGCGATAGACGCCGCCACGCACGAACATGGAGCAGCTCTCCACATAGACGGCGCGGACGGCAAAGGAGAAAAACATCACGCCCAGGACGAACCAGGGCGCGGCTTTTCCTACGGCTTCTTCCGCGATGCTGCCGGCATAAAACGCGGAGGAACCAAGGTCATTGAGGACGACCGCGGCGGCACGCCAAAAGGAAATGAACGTAAGGGCCACCGAGGAGGCGACGACGACTCGGACCCGGGTGCTGGTCGCGGGAGTGCTCTGAGGGGTGGCAGACATCGTGCGATAAGACCGGACAGCGTAAAAGCAGCCGCCGGAACAACACATTTGCGAGTCTACGCCGGAGGGTTGGGGTCGTCAATTTGACGCGGGAGGATGAGGAACCGACGCTGCAGGATGCGGTCCTACCGGAAACCGAGCTTGGTCAACAAGGCCTGGAAGCGCGGGTTGGCGCGCAACGGATCGAACAACGGTTCCGCGTTGATGATGGAGAGGATGCCGAGTCTGTCCTGGTAGGCATGTTCAAGCCAGTCCAAGGCAATATCCTCGTGGCCCAGCACCGAGTTCGACAGGGCGAGGTAGTAGCCGCTGATGTTGTCGAGCTTGGGCGCGGCCAGAAGGTCCTGGATGCATCGCTCCGCTTTTTCCGGCTCGCCTGCCTGGGAATAGGCAAGGCTCAGGATGCCGAGGGATTGCTGGTGATTCTCGGAAAGTCGTGCCGCCCTCTCCCCGCAGGCAATGGCGAGTTCCGGGCGTCCCGCCGCCTTGCAGGAGTATAAGACGATGCGCAAGGTATAGAAATCTCCGGGATGAACCTCGAGGGCAGCCTCGAGCACCTGCAAGGCCTCCTTGTCGCGGCCCATGCAATGCAGGATCCATCCATGATGTGCGGCAAAGAGAGCTGTGAGTGGGTCCAGTTCGACGGCCTTGCGGATCTCCACGAGAGCCTCTTCGGGACGTCGTATGGTATTGAGGTGAACCGCCAATCCGTGGTGGGCGACGGCCAGGTTGGGGTTCATGGCGATCGCCTTCCGATGGGCCTCGCCGGACTTGTCCGTATCGAGGTCGGCCTGTAGCGCCACCCAACCCAGTGCAACGAAAGCCTCAGCCTGCGATGAGTCGAGTTCCAGGGCCCGGTTCGCGGCCGCCTTGGCCTGTGCGTAGGCTTGGACAGGCGGGAAGAAGAATCCATAAAACCCGGCCAGGGCCAGCGTGTAGGCCAGGCCGGAATAGAGCGGAGCGAACCCGGAGTCGATGCTGATGCCTTTTTGAAAGGTCTCAATGCTGGCGCGCAGGCTCTCCACCCCCCACTGGTAGGCCAGATGGATGCCCTGCAGGTACAGTCGGTAGGCCTCTGGATTCACCTTGACGCGCTGGGCCGGCCGCTTGCCACTACCGGTGCCAAGCTTTTGTTGCAGATGTTGGGCGATCTCACCCGCGATCTCGGTCTGCACCTCGAGCAGGTCCGCCATCTTCCGGTTGTACTGATCGCCCCACACCTGGGTCTGCCGGGCCACGTCGACCAGCTCCGCCTTCACGATGAGCGTGTCCTTGTGTTGCAACACCCGGCCAGTCACCACGGCCCGGACGTTCAACTGTTGCGCCGCCGTAACGATGTCCACATTCTTGCCCTTGTATTGGAAGACGAGGCCGCGGGGCGCGACGCGGACCTTGGGGAGCTTGGAAAGGCTATTGATGATCGTCTCCGTGATGCCCTCGCTCAGGTAATCATTCTCCGGATCGTTGCTGGCGTTCTCAAAGGGCAATACCGCTAACGAGTCGATGGCTTTGCCGGCAGCCCGGACGGCGCCACTGGCCGGTCCGGAGGACTTGGCCGCCGCAGGTGCCGAGCGCGAAGACTCCAAGTCGCGCTTCAGTCGTTTCAGGTCGGCGCGCACTTCGGCGGCGCTTTGATAGCGGAAATCGATGTCTCGTTCGAGAAGCTTCAAGATGATCTCTTCTAATTTCGGCGGCATGGCCGCGCCGCCGACAGGAGTCATGGGTGATGTGCCGAGGAGGGCAGCGAATACCCCCGCGGAGGTCTCGCCGGCGAATGCCTGGCGCTGCGTGGCCATCTCATAGAGGACCGCGCCAAAGCTGAACAGATCGGAGCGGGGGTCAAGTTCCTCGCCTCGGGCCTGCTCCGGGGACATGTAGGCGACCGTACCCAGGGCGACACCAGGACTGGTGAGGTGGTCGTCGGAACCGATACCCACCGTGGGCGATGCCGGCGCCAGCACCTTGCGAGTGCTTGCGGTCACAACTTTGGCCAGGCCGAAGTCCAGGACCTTGATCTGTTTGCGCGCGGTAACGAAAAGGTTCGCAGGCTTGATGTCGCGATGCAGGATGCCTTTGGAATGGGCGGCGTCGAGCGCATCGGCGATCTGAATGGCCAGCGCAAGGATCTCCTCCACCGGCAGCGGGCCGGCGAAGATGCGTTCGCGCAGGGTGCAACCTTCGAGCAGTTCCATCACCAGATAAGGTTGCCCGGCGTGTTCGCCGATGTCATGGATGACAGCGATATTCGGGTGATTCAGCGCCGAGGCCGCTCGGGCCTCCAGCTCGAAGCGGGCCAAGCGCTCCGGGTCCTGAGCCAGCGAAGGGGGCAGCACCTTCAAGGCGATCTCGCGGTCCAGGCGCTTGTCCCTCGCCCGGTAGACTTCTCCCATGCCGCCCGCGCCGACCGCGGACACAACCTCGTAGGGGCCCAGTTGCGTTCCGGCTGAAAGAGTCATGAGTGGCTACGATTCTACCCGCGCTGACTGCGGACGTAAAGCAATGTCGCTGCGGATCGCGCGTCCTGCTGTTAGACTCGACTCCGTGATGCCGCGCAGCCGAGGTCTGAGCTGGGGCTTTGCGCTCCTCTCGGGAGCGCTGCAAGTGGCCATCTTTCCTTCCATCTCCTGGAGCGCGCTCTCGTGGGTCGCGTTCGTGCCGCTGCTCACGTCTCTGCTGCATGAAGACGTGCGTCCCCTGGGGGCGTTTTTCCGCGCGTACTTGTGCGGCATCGTCTGGTACATCGGGACGTGCTTCTGGGTGTTCCATACGGTCCATGTCTATGGCGGATTGCCGACGTTCACCGCCATCGCCGTAGTGATCCTGGCCGGGCTGTTCCTGGCGCTCTACCACGCGGCTTTTGGATTGTTCCTTTCAGTGATCACCCGACGAGCCGGATCCGGGATCGCCCTGATGTCCGCGCCGTTCCTCTGGGTGGCAATAGAGTTTGCGCGTTATCACATCAGCGGCGCGCCCTGGGACTTTTTGGGGACAGCGCTGGTGGACAATGCCAGCGTTGCGCGGATCGCGACCTGGAGCGGCGTGTATGGCGTGTCATTCGCCGTCTTCGCCGTGAATGCAATGATCGCGTCCGGATTCGTGATCCAGGGGCGGACATTAGGGCTCGCCGGCGTATTACTGGGAGTGGCACTTTTCGCAGGGCGGTACTATCAGCCGCCTCCGGTCAAAGCAACGCACATGGCCACGCTGGTGCAGCAAGACTTGCCCATCGCCGGTGAACCATGGACGGTGGAGCGGTTCGACCGCACTCTGGCGGACCTTACGGAACTGAGCCGGGCGAACACGCTTGGAGGCGGTGCAACGCCAACGTTGATCGTCTGGCCGGAGTCGCCGGCGCCGTTTTACGTGAACGACGTAAAGTTTCGTTCGTGGCTCTCCGCATTGGCGACCGACCGCAAGGCGTATGTGATCGCCGGAAGTATCGCCACGACGGGGCCGGCAGACGCGCATGAATACTTCAATTCCGCTTTGCTGGTCGCGCCGACCGGGGCCGCGATCGACCGCTATGACAAAGTACGCCTGGTGCCATTCGGCGAGTACGTGCCGTTCCAACAATACCTGGGCTTCATCGAAAGTTTGGTGCGGGAGGTGAGCCGGTTCACTCCCGGGCAGGAGCGCAAAGTCCTTACGCTAGACGGTAGGAAGGTCGGAGTCTTCATTTGTTACGAGGCCGCCTTCCCCGGAGAAGTGCGGGAATTCGCCGCCAATGGCGCGCAAGTCTTCGTGAACATCTCGAATGATGACTGGTTCGGCGACTACGGCGCGCCTGGGCAGCACCTGAACCTGGCGCGGATGCGGGCCATTGAAAATCACCGGTGGCTGCTACGGGCCACTAATTCCGGGATCACAGCAGCCATCGACCCGTACGGGCGGATCGTGGCCCAAGCTCCCAGGCACCTGCGAACCACACTGCAGGCACCATACGGGTACGAAGAAGCGATGACGTTCTACACGCGGCACGGCGACTGGTTCCCGTGGACGTGTGCGATAATCTCATTCGTAGCGCTCGTGCTCCCGGCACGCCGGCGCAGATCCTAGTCCCAAGGAACATCCGCATATGATCGACGAACTAGAGCGTGAATTCGGTGAAGTCCAACTGAAGGTCAAAGACCTGCGGGAGTATCTTTGACGCGCCCCGGCTGCGCCAGCAGCTAGAACAGATCGAGAAAAAGATCGCCGACCCGGCTTTCTGGGCCGACCCAGCCCAATCCCAGCAGACGATGCGCGAACGCAAGCGTCTGGAGGAGCAGCTCGCCGCCGATGCCGACCTGGCCAGGCGGACGGGAGACGTGTCTGCCTACTTCGACCTGGTGCGCGAGGGGGAGAACGTGGAGCCCGAGCTGCGCCGGGAACTCACCGGCCTGCAGCAGCGCGCGGAGGAACTGCAGACCCGCACGCTGCTGAGCGGCGAGCACGACGCCATGAATGCGATCGTGACCATCCATCCGGGCGCCGGAGGCACGGAGAGCCAGGACTGGGCGGAGATGCTCTATCGCATGTATTTGCGCTGGGCGGAACGGCAGGGGTTCAAAGTGTCCGTGGAGGACTATCAGCCCGGGGAAGAGGCCGGCATCAAGAGCGTGACTTTCACCGTCAGCGGGGAATACGCCTTCGGCCTGCTGCAAGGCGAGACCGGCGTGCACCGTCTGGTGCGGATCTCGCCGTTCGACCAGGCCAAGCGGCGGCACACGTCCTTCGCCAGCGTGTTCGTCTCGCCGGAGATCGATGACAACATCGAGATCGACATCAAGACGGACGACCTGCGCATCGACACCTACCGCTCCGGCGGCGCGGGCGGCCAGCACGTGAATACCACGGATTCCGCGGTGCGCATCACCCACATCCCGACGGGCATCGTGGTGAGCTGCCAGAACGAGCGCTCGCAGCACAAGAACAAGGAGCGCGGCATGAAGATCCTGCGGTCCAAGCTCTATGAGTATGAGTTGGAGAAGAAGCGGGCCATCAGCAAGAAGCTGGAGGATTCCAAGCTGGAGATCAACTTCGGCTCGCAGATCCGTTCCTATGTGCTGCAGCCGTACCGGCTGATCAAGGACCACCGCACCAAGACTGAGATCGGCGACGTGGACCGGGTGCTGAACGGCGACCTGGATCCGCTGCTCCACGCGTTCCTGGTGGCCCGGCGCAGTGGGACCCTGGGGACGGTCGAAGAAGTGATCGAGGAATAGCGAGGAGAACGATGGCTGACGAACAAGACGTGCTGGAACAGACTCCGGAAGAAGCGCAGGCAGTCCAGGAATTCCTGCAGGTCAATGCCGCGGCCATCGCCGAAGAAGAGGGCAAGGTCTTCGAATTGATCGGGGCCACGCTCGACGAAAAGGGCCAATTCAATCCGCTCTCCATCGCCGATGCGCCCGACCTTCCGCCGGAGGAGGTCAAGAAGCAGCTCTCCATCCTGCAAAAGATCGCGGCGATGAATGTGGCGCAAAAAGTGAAGCTGGCGATGCTGGGCTCGAAGGAAGAGCGCATGGTGCTCATCCGGGACGGGTCCAAGATCGTGTCATCCGCCGTGCTGGCGTCGCCGAAGATCAGCGACCAGGAGGTGGAGACCATCGCGGCGATGAAGAACGTGCAGGAGAGCGTGCTTCGCGACATGGCGCGCAATCGCAAGTACATGAAGAGTTACGTCGTAGTGAAAAATCTGGTGAACAATCCGCGCTGTCCGCTTGACATCTCACTGGCCCTGCTCAAGAACCTGATCACACCCGACTTGAAATTCCTCTCCATGAACAAGAATGTCCCGGAAACACTGAAAAAAATGGCGATCAAGAATTACAAGGAAAAAACCACGCCCCCGGGACACAAGAGCAGCCATTAGCGTTCCTGCTGGCGTTTCCAAACGGCCTTACCCTCTGCGGGGAAGAGTTCGTCCAGATTGGCGCGGACAAATGCCTGCAAGTCTTTAGTCGGGCTGGTAAGTACGACCAGGTCCTGATCGGGTAAATATCCGGCGATGCCGACCGGTTTTTCTTCCAGGACCTTCTTCACCGCCGATGAGCTCATTGGGGTCAGTTCCATCACCTCGTCCGAGACGGCGATCTTCCAGACGCTGTGGGTGGCCACGAGATGTACCTCATCTTCTTTGCCGCTGCGCTTGGCGACGGTGACATCCAGATAGCGCACCTTGGCCATTTCCACCATAACGGCCTCATACAGCGCCGCGCCGTCATCGGTGACGTAGGCGATCTGATAGCGATTGTCGCTACGCGACGTGATCAGCATGTAGGCATTCTCTTTTTGCGTGCCCTCGCCCTCTGTATTCGCTTTCCAAGTGCCGGGGAGGGCCTTGTCGTACACGATGGTGGCGTCGTCGTAAAGTGGCTGCAGGGAGGTGACAAAGCAACCCTGGATGGGAAGGATCAGGGCCAAGACGCCCAGCAGCGCATAAGCCTTGCGACGGACCCGTGCGGTGTGTATAAGATTGCGAATACGCTTCATCGCCTAGGCATTGTAGCCAAGGTGAGACCCCATGGGGAGTCTATTGCTTGCCCGATACGATGACCGACCAGATCGCTGACTTGCTCGCGCGGGCGCGGACCATCGCCGTGGTGGGTCTGTCCAACAGCCCGCTGCGTCCGAGCTATGGCGTGGCGGCGTATCTGCAGAGCGCCGGGTACCGCATCATCCCGGTCAACCCGAACATCAACGGCGCGCTGGGAGAAAAAGCCGTGCCCAGCCTGCAGGACGCGCCCTTGAAAGTGGACATCGTAGACATTTTCCGCAAGTCGGAGTTCGTGCCGGAGGTGGTGGACCAGGCCATCGCCATGAAAGTGCCCTGCATCTGGATGCAGGAAGATGTGGTCCACGAAGAAGCCGCGGAAAAGGCCCGGCAGGCGGGAATCGTCGTGGTGATGGATTCCTGCATCCTGAAAGAACACCGCAAACGCCACCGCTGATCGATTCGCTGCGATCGGGACGGAAGCCGTGCTTCGGCGCCTTACCGCCTTCGTCGTCCTTGATCCGCGAGATCCCCAAATAAAGACACGCCGCGACGAAGATGATGAATACGAGATCCATTCGTATTCATTCCGCTTCGTTCCGATCGGCGTGGCGGCTATCTACGGGATCGATGTGATCGCGGTCGGATCCGGCCCGCCCGTGGGAACGGCAGGCGTGAGTGTCGTCAAAACACCCGTAGTAGAGTTTCGGGTGAATACCGTGATCGAAGCGTTGGTCTGATTCGCAGTGAACAATAGCCGCCCGGTAGAGTCGAACGACATTGCGACCGGGCCGACATCAGTCGAGGGTGGAGCGATGGAGACCGGGGCCAACGTCCCGTCGGCCACGATGGCGAAACCCAGCACGCGATTTGTGGTGAAGTCCGTCACATAGAGAAACTCGCCATCCGGAGAGATCAGGATCGACGAAATGCGATTCCCCGGGGTGACGGAGATCTGCCGGAGGAAAGAAGCCAGACCAGTGCTTGCGCTGAGGGTGAACACGTATACGCGTCCCGTGTCGGTCGAAGCGAAAAGAAACCGCCCCAGTGGGTCCACAGCGACGTGATTCAACGCCGCCGTATCAAAATCTTGTGGCGCCGGGACCGCTTCGGCGCCAAGGAATGCGATATTGCCTGTACCGCTATCAAATGAGTACGCGGTCACGGTGCTATCAAAGGCGCTGACCACATAAACGAATGTGCTGCCGGAACTGAAGGACACTGCTTTCGCCGAGACAGAGGTCGTAGCCGGGAGCCCGAATGCAGCGAGCGCGCCTGCATTGACGCGATAAGCAGCGACAGAAATATTCTGCTCGCTCAGCGCAGCCAGGATGCCGCCTGAGGAAACCGCCAGATCGGCCGGCTGGGTGAAGGCGACTTGCGTCGGAGCGGACAGCGTCCCGGTGGAGGTATTCGCGGCAAAGGCCTGCAGGATATTGGCGGAGGCATCTGACGCAACAAAAACGCTGCTGCCATTGGGAGCAGCGACCATGTCCACTATGGGCGTATTGTGAGCCGGGACAGCGCCGTTGACGGCGGACAGCGTGCCGCCAGAGTTGATCCGGAAAGCAGTGATCAGCCCCGACGAATGTCCCGCGTAAACAAAACCTGAGAATGTGGGCAAAGGCGGAGGTGGCGCGCTGGAGCCGCCGCCACAGGAGGGTAGAAGCGCAACCAGGAGGAGAGCGAACGAGGCGAGACCCAATGAAGCCGATCGGCTGCGAATCGTGGCACTCATCCTCGAACCCCCTCCGGCCATCAGGCGCCCAGGAAAGCCAGGCGCAAAACGGCGGACGCAATCATTTTCGCCTCTTTTCGCGCAGCTGGGTCAATCTTTTTTGCAACTCCCCTTCATAACCTTGGTTCGTGGGGTGATAGTAGATTCGGTCCTTCAGATTGTCAGGCAGGCACTGCATGTCCGCCACTTTGTCCTCCAGATCGTGGGCGTACTGGTATCCCTTTCCATAACCCATGCCCTTCATCAGACCGGTGGGCGCGTTGCGGAGGTGGAGCGGCACGTCTTCCGCGGCGGTCTTTTCGACATCATCGTGAACAGCGTCGAAGGCGGTGTAGACGGCGTTCGATTTGGGCGCGAGGGCGAGGTAGACCGTGGCCTCCGCGAGGGCCAGGTCGCCTTCCGGATGACCGAGGAATTCGAACGCATCGCGGGCCGCGATCGCGACCGATAGCGCCTGGGGCGATGCCAGACCGATGTCCTCGACGGCCATGCGGACCAGGCGACGGGCGATGAACAGCGGGTCTTCGCCGGCTTCGAGCATCCGACCCAGCCAGTACAGGGAGGCGTCAGGATCGGAGTTGCGCACAGACTTGTGCAACGCGGAGATTAGGTTGTAGTGTTCTTCGCCGTGTTTGTCATAGCGCAGGAGGCGCCGCTGCATGGCGTCGGCAACGATCTCAGCTGTGATCTCGCGCGCCGGTGTCTGGGCGGCAGTGGTGGCAGCGAGTTCGAGGACGTTGAGCGCGGCACGGGCGTCGCCGCTGGAATAGGCGGCGATCTTCTTCAGCACGTCTTCCGTGCTCGCGACATGCAGCGCACCCAAGCCGCGGTCGGGATCATCGAGCGCGCGGCGGAGGAGGGCCACGACTTCCGTTTCGGACAGTGGATGCAATGTGTAGACGCGGCAGCGGGAGAGCAGCGCGGAGATGATCTCGAATGATGGATTCTCCGTGGTGGCGCCAATCAGGCGGATGCTGCCGTGTTCGACATAGGGCAGGAACGCATCCTGCTGCGCCTTGTTGAAACGGTGGATCTCATCCACGAAGACGATGGTGCGGATGCCGTGCCGGCGCGCGCGTTCCGCATCCGCCATGACCTTCTTGATCTCCGCGATCCCCGCGAGCACGGCGGAGAACTCAATGAATCCGGCCTTGGTCACGCGGGCGATGATCTTGGCCAGCGTGGTCTTGCCCACGCCCGGCGGGCCCCAGAAGATGAGCGAGCCGGGCTCATCACGTTCGATCTGCAGGCGAAGCGATTTTCCAGGGCCGAGGATGTGCGCTTGACCGACAAACTCATCGAGCGAGGCCGGGCGCATACGATCGGCCAAGGGCGCGCTCATTCCCGCGCGGGGGTCGGGAACAGGGGCGAAGAGGCTCATGCGCGTACCCGCCGCTGGCGCGCGGCCTCATACAGGAACACGGATGCAGCAATACCCGCATTCAGGGACTCGACCTTTTGTGAATGCGGGATGGAAACGCGTTCGTCGAGCGAGTCCAAAAATTGCTTCGGCAGACCAGCACCTTCGTTGCCGATGAAAATGGCCGTCGGGCGCGTCATATCCACTTTTTCCAGCGAGTTGCCTTTGTGGGAGGCTGCGCCGACCAGCACGACCCGCTTCTCGCGCAGCCGGGCCATGACTTCTCCGGCTTTGGCGGTGACCGTTGGAAGCCGGAACATGCTTCCGGCGGAGGCGCGGATGACCTTTTGATTGAATCGGCTTACCGTGCCTTCCGTCATTACCACACCGCTTGCGCCAAAAGCCTCGGCGGAGCG
Source organism: Terriglobales bacterium (assembly GCA_016185365.1). Classification (GTDB taxonomy): domain Bacteria; phylum Acidobacteriota; class Terriglobia; order Terriglobales; family Acidobacteriaceae; genus DSPA01. The sequence continues at coordinate 65,003 of JACPNP010000017.1, read as the reverse complement.
GACCACGGTGCCAAGATTTCCGGGATCCTGGATGCCGGCGGCCACGACGACGAGTGGCGCGGCGCCAGTGAACAGGTCATCGAGCGAGAAAGTCTTCAGATGGACCAGCGCCGCCACGCCCTGGGGTGTCTCGGTATCGACCACACCGCCGAACACATCGTCGGCGATCTCGACGGTCTCTGTCTTTGCCGGAAGCTGGGGCAGCAGCTTGTCCGCATGACGTAATCCGGAGGCGGAGAACAGGACTGCGTGAAGTTTGAGTCCGCTGCGAATGGCCTCTTCGATCAGCCGAACGCCCTCGACGGCGCAGCCGCCTTCGATCGTGAGCTCCGCCTTGTGGAAGGCGCGCCGCATCGCCTGCAGCAGCGAGTTTTGGCGGCTGGTGATGCGGCGGATGCGTTCTTGAGCCTTGGGCACGGACATTCCGGATGGAAGGATTCCATGATACGCGACTCTGCTGGTAACATCTTTCCTTGCCTGCGCGAGTAGGCTGTGATAGTTTCGCGCATCGGCCGCACCACCTGCGAGGGAACTCTTGTCTGCCGAGGTCATCAAGGTCAACCCCGACGCTCCTGAGCCGGCGCTGATCGGCTATGCGGCCGCGCGTATCAAGGCCGGGCTGCTGGTCTCCATCCCCACGGACACGTTTTACGGGCTGGCCGTGGACCCCATCAATCTGCGGGCGGTGGAGCGGGTGTATGAGATCAAGTCGCGGCAGCGGCACAAGCCGCTCTCATTGATCGTGGAAGGCGTGGACCAGGCCGAGGACCTGGCGCAACCACTGGACGCCGATTTCTACGCTTTGGCCCGCAAGTTCTGGCCAGGGCCTCTGACCATCATTGTGAAGGCGGCTTCGCAGTTGCCGCTGAAGGCCACGGCCAATACTGGGAACGTGGCGCTGCGGGTGCCGGCGTGCGAGGTGGCCCTGGCGCTGGTGCGGGCCACCGGGTCGCCCGTGACCGCCACCTCCGCCAATCTGAGCGGGTTCGCGGAGTGCACCACCGCGGAGAATGTGCGCTTGCAGCTAGGCGACCAGATCCAGCTCATCGTGGACGGGGGGCCGACGCCGCGCAGCGTAGCCTCCACCATCGTCGACCTGACGGACGCGGAACATGGGTGGCGCATCCTCCGTGAAGGCGCCATCTCCATCGACGCCATCACGGAAGTCCTGGGCTGATGCCGGGCCGTCCTTCCCGCAGATCCAGGATCCTCATACTGGGTGCGCTCTGTGCCCTCCTCGCCTATGCAGGCATCAACTATTACCGGGTCGCGCGGCAAGCCGGCCTGGATGAGACACGGACCGCGGATGTGATCGTGGTGTTCGGCGCGGCGGAGTATGCGGGCAAACCCTCCCCTGTGTACCGTGCGCGGCTCGACCACGCCCTGGATCTGTACCAGCACGGTCTCGCAAAACACATCATCGCGACCGGCGGTCATGGCGAGGACGTGAAATTCGCCGAAGGCAGTGTGGGACGGGATTATCTCATCGCGAAAGGTGTGCCGCAGGACATGGTCATCGCGGAGACCCAGAGCGAGGACACGCAAGACTCGGCGCGGCGGGTGGCCGGCATCATGCGCGCCAATGGCTTGACCAACTGTCTTGCGGTCAGCGATGCCTACCACATGTACCGCATCAAAAGGATGATGTCCGGACAGGGGATCGAGTGCTTCGCCTCTCCCAGGCCATTGGCGAAACCACTCTCGCAGCGCCAGAAGGCCGCGTACTATCTGCGCGAGGTCCTGAGCCTGACGCTGTGGCGGCTGGGGATCACGTAAGGCTGTGGCTAGTGATTAGTGGGTAGTGATTAGCGAAAAAGGAAGTAGCGTGTGCATGCTGAGAATCATTGTTTCTTTGCCTTCGGGACAGGTGGCAGGGTGAAGTTGAACCAAAGAGGATTGGCCCCGTTGTAATCCACCTTTTTCTCAACGGTCTTGAATCCAAGACGGGTCGCGATGATGCGGCAGCCCTTGCAAGGCGATTCCCAGATCATTTCGTAGCGACCATCGCGCTTGTTGGTGACTTCAGCAAGCTGTTTGCCTGCGGCGTCATACAGAGTCACCTTGGTGCGGGGGAGGGCCCAACCATCCTCAGTGGAGACCACGCCTTGCAACTTGCCTTTTGGTCGCATGCCATCGGGTGTGACCCCACGGTTGATCCAGCCCGGACCGCGGAGCGGGCGTCCGCCGACATCACCCGTGATCTTGCCTGCCGCGATCTCAAGCACGCCGTTCACGATCACGTACTCGATCCCTTTTGATGGCCGGTTGGGGTCCTCAAAGGTGGCGACGTCGATCACCGTGTCCGGGTCAAAGATGGTGATGTCCGCGAAGTAATCCTGGCGGAGCAATCCGCGATTCTCCAGCTTCACGCGCTGGGCGGCGAGAGAGGTCATCTTACGGATGGCCTCTTCCAGGCGCAGGACTTTTTCTTCCCTCACATACTTACCGAGGATCCTTGGGAACGAGCCGTAGCCCCGAGGATGAGCCCGGCCTTCGGCCAGCGGGCCGGTCGTACTTACCGCGCCGTGATCGGTGCCGACCCCGACCCAAGGTTGTTGCAGGGCGTAACGCATGTCGTCTTCATTCATCAGGAAATAAGCGGCGCCGATGTTGTCCTTACTGGCGATGAGCAGGTCAAAGAGCGCGGAGTAAACGTCTTTGCCCATCATGGCGGCGGCCTGCGTCATGGTCTTGCCCTCGTACTGCTTCAGCTCCGGTTGGAGGACGGAAAGGATGAGGACGCCGTCGCCTCCGCCGGAGCCGCGCCAGAGTTTCTCGAAGTCGGTATCGCCGGTCTTCTCGAGGTCGGCCTGCATCGCTACTCGTTGCGCGGGGTCGGCGAGACGGGCGAGAAATTTTTCGGTGCCGCCATCGTGATATTTCGGTGGGACTGAGGCGCCCAGAGAGGTCGCGCCGGCCAGGTAGGGGTACTGGTCGGCGGTGATGTCGAGGCCCTCGGCGCGGGCCCTCTCGATCTTGGCGACCACGTCACGCATCTTGCCCCAGTTTTGCTTCCCGGCCATTTTGATGTGGAAGATCTCGACGGGGATCCGGGCCTCACGTCCGATGCGGATGGCTTCGTCAAGGGCCTGCCAGATGCGGTCACTTTCATTGCGCATGTGCGTGGCGTAGGCGCCTCCACGCAGACCAGCGACGCGGGCCAGGGCGATGAGTTCGTCGGTCTTGGCGTAGAACGCCGGCGCATAGATGAGCGAGGTGGAGAGACCGAGCGCGCCGTCATCCATGGCGTCACTGACCATCTGCTCCATGACCTTTAGTTCCTCAGGCGTGGGGGCGCGGTCATCGTCGCCGATCACGACCTGGCGGATCTGGGTGGCGCCGACATACGTCGCCATGTTGACCGCAGAACCTTGCTTCGCCAGCCGGCGGAAATAATCGTCCAGCGAGGTCCAGTCCAGTGTGAGTCTGTAATGGTCGGTCCAGGGCTTGGCTTCGTCGATCAGGCGCTGATTGAGCGGTGCGATCGATCCGCCTTCGCCGGTGATCTCCGTGGTGATGCCCTGAGTGATCTTGCTCATCGCCTGCTTGTCGATGAGGACGCTGGTCTCGGACTGGCCGAGCATGTCAATGAACCCGGGCGCGACCACCAGCCCCTTGGCGTCAATGACCCGCCTGACGGTAACATCTTTGTCCACTTTACCGAGGAAGACGATGCGGTCAGCGGTGATGCCGATATCGGCATAGACCCAGGGATTGCCGGAACCGTCGACGACCCGGCCATTGCGGATCAACAGGTCATAGGTGGGGGATTGAGAGAAGAGCGGGGATGCAAGCAGAAGCAGCGAGAGCAGGATTCTCATGGCGCGGAAAGTGTACTAGGCGAGGTGCGGAAAGCGGAAGCTATGGTAATATTTGCGCGTACCTCGCGGGTCTCGCCGGAGTCAATCAGAGATCCTACCTACGTTCCTCCTCGCAGGGACCGTGGATGGAGGAGATGCGAGCACACGCAACCGGGGTGTGCTGGCCTCCCGTCAACGGTCTGGACGCCATCCCGCCTCATAACCCATGAGGAGACCATCATGAATCACTTGAAGTGTACGCCCAATCTTGTTGTATCCGATGTAGCTCGCAGCCTTGCGTTCTACCGCGATGTGCTCGGCTTTGACCCAGGGTTCACGGTCCCGGACGAAGCGCCGTATGTGTTCGGGTCGGTGACAAAAGGCATGGTCGAGATATTCTTCAATGACCAGAAAGCGGTTGCGGAAGACATGCCGACTTTGGCGGGAAAGCCGATCGGCGGCACCATGACCCTGTACATCGAGACCGAAGGGGTGGAGGCGCTGCATGATCGGCTGGCCGCGAAGGGCGTGAGGATCGTGGCGCCGTTGAAGACCCAGTTCTACGGGATGCGCGAATTCACGATCACAGATCCGGACGGCTGGTTGGTCATGTTTGCGCAGCGGGTAGGATGATTTTGGCCGGGGGCGGCGGCAAAATGCCGCCGCCACAGCCGGCGAGACCCATTCGACTGCGCTCAGGGCAGGCGCCAGCGCTACGGTGGGCGGAGCGATTCACATGACAGGCCTGTATCCAGACACACGGAATATTATGAATAAGTCATTCCATATGTCCCCGGATGAGTTCCGGAAAAACGCGGAAGCCGTGGTGGAATGGATCGCGCGCTACCAGGAGAACGTGTCGAAGTTCCCGGTCTTGTCGCAAATAGAGCCGGGTGAAGTGTACGCCGCGTTTCCGGAGCATCCTCCACAGAGAGGCGAGCCCTTCGAGCAAGTGCTGCGCGACCTGGACGAGAAGGTCATGCCGGGCATCACGCACTGGCAGTCGCCGAATTTCTACGCGTATTTTCCCAGCAATAATTCGGGCCCGTCGATCCTCGGGGACCTCTTATCATCCGGTATCGGAGTGCAGGGGATGTTGTGGGCCACCAGCCCGGCATGCACGGAACTGGAAACGCGAGTCCTGGATTGGCTGGTGGAGATGCTCGGGCTTCCATCGACTTTCCTGTCCAGCGGGAGCGGCGGAGGCGTGATCCAGGACACCGCCTCAAGCGCTACGCTGTGTGCGCTGTTGGCGGCGCGGGAACGGGCGACAAACTTCGCGAGTAATGAAGTTGGTTGCGACGGAACACTGGTGGCCTATACGTCATGCCACGCACACTCGTCGCTTGAGAAAGCGGTGAAGATCGCCGGGATCGGAAAGAAAAATCTGAGGCTGGTGGATGTGGATGAGGCGTTCGCCATGCGTCCGGAAGCACTGGAGCGGATGGTCGAGGCGGACCGACGAGCGGGGAAGAAGCCGTTCTTGGTGATGGCGACGGTGGGAACGACGTCGTCGAATGCGCTCGATCCGCTGGGCGCGATCGGAGGGATCGCACGGAAACACGGGCTTTGGTTCCACGTGGATTCCGCCATGGCGGGCACGGCCGCACTCTGTCCGGAACTGCGATGGACCCAGAAAGGCGTGGAGCAGGCGGACAGTTATGTCTTCAATCCGCACAAATGGATGTTCACGAATTTTGATTGCAGCGTGTTCTACGTGGCTGATCGCAAGATGCTGATCGAGACGCTTAGCGTGCTGCCCGAGTATCTGAAGAACCAAGCCACGATGGCAGGCGCGGTGTTCGACTACCGCGATTGGCACATCCCATTAGGGCGGCGATTCCGCGCACTGAAGCTGTGGCTGTTGCTGCGGCATTATGGGGTGGAAGGGCTGCAGCATCACATCCGCCGCCATGTAGAGCTGGCGCAGGAGTTCCTGCAGTGGGTCAAGGCTGACGAGCGGTTCGAGGTGATGGCGCCGGCGCCGTTGAATCTGGTGTGCTTCCGGTTGAAGGGCAGCGACGAGGAGAATCAAGCATTGATGGAACGCTTGAATCAGAGTGGCAAGATCTACCTCTCCCACACCAAATTGAATGGCAAATTCACATTGCGGCTCTGCGTGGGACAGGCGCAGACGGAGCGGGAACATGTAGGGGCGGCGTGGGAATTGATCAGGAGTGAATCTGGTAATCGGGTAATTGAGTGATCGGGTGATTGAGAAATCGAGTGATTGAGAAATCGAGTGATTGAAGCATCGCCAGCAGCAGGTGGAGGTACGATGCCACTTACAAATCACAAATCACAAATCGTAAATCGTAAATCGTAAATCCTCTAGACCTTTTTGTCCCGCGCTTTGGCGGATGCCAGCGGCATGACGGGCTCGGTCATGCGGACGGGATCAAGGATCTCCGCGATCTCCGCCTCACTCAGCAGCTTCTTCTCCCGCGCAATGTCAATGATGGAACGGCCGGTGGCGACCGATTCCTTCACGATCTCCGCCGCTTTGGCATAGCCGATGTACGGATTCAACGCCGTGGCGAGCGAAACGGTAGCTTGCGCGTAGAAGTTGCAGCGGGCCTCATTGGCCGTGAGCCCGGCGACGCAACGGTCGGTGAATACCTGCACCATGTTGGTGAGGATCAGGATGGACTGCATCACGTTGTAACTCATGGTCGGCATCATGACGTTGAGTTCCAACTGGCCTGCCTGGACCGCCAAGGCCACGGATACGTCATTGCCCACTACCTGGAAGCTGACCATGGCGGCGAGTTCGGGCATCACCGGATTGATCTTGCCCGGCATGATGGATGACCCGGGCTGGAGCGCCGGGAGATTGACTTCGGCGAAGCCGGTGTTCGGGCCGGAGGAGATCATGCGCAGGTCGTTGGAGATGCGGATGATCTCAAGCGCCAGATTGCGCAGCGCGGAAGAGACCTCCGCCATGGGCCAATTGGATTGCATGGCCCAGCGCATGTCGGCGGCGGGGCTGAGTCTCTGTTTGGATATCTCGCTGAGAACCTTGATGGCTTTGACGCGGTAGTCAGGATGCGTGTTGATGCCGGTGCCGACCGCGGAGCCACCGAGTCCCAGTTCGCGCAGTTCGTCGGCCGCCGAGCGGATGGAAGCAATGCACTTGCGGATGGCAAGACCGTAGGCTGCGAATTCCTGGCCCAAGCGGATGGGTACCGCGTCCTGCATATGGGTGCGGCCTGACTTCATCACTTTGTCGAATTCTTTGCCCTTGGATTCGAGCGCCGTGGCAAGGTGTTCGAGCACGGGATAAAGCTTTTCCATCTCCAGAAGCGCGCCCAGACGCATACCGGTGGGAAAGATGTCATTCGTACTCTGGCCGTAGTTCACATGGTCGTTGGGATGGACGAGATATTCGCCCAGCTTGCCGCCGAGCAATTCGGTGGCACGGTTGGCGATGACCTCATTCGTGTTCATGTGGAAACTGACGCCGGCGCCGGCCTGGAACACGTCCACCACGAATTCATTATTCCACTTCCCGTCAGCGACTTCGGAGGCCGCCTGGATGATGGCGTCGGCACGCTTGGCGTCCACAACACCCAGGTCCTTGTTGGCCATGGCAGCGGCCTTCTTGACCAATCCGAAAGCGCGTATCAGGGTGGGATGCGCGCGCATGCCGCTGATGGGATAGTTCTCCACCGCGCGCGCGGTCTGAACGCCGTAATACACGCGCGCGGGGATCTCCTTCAAGCCGATGGAATCTTTTTCCTGGCGCATGGCCGTGGACATGATGTTCTCCTGAAAACGCCGGGGAGGATCGTGGAACCCCCGATTATAACGAATGCACCGGATGGTATATTCGACGCACCGAATCCATCATGCCCAAGACCCAGGAAGAGTTCGCGACACTGCCGCGGGTGAAGGCCAAACGCGGCGGCCCGACCAAGGCTGACGTGGTGGTCATCGGCGCCGGGCCGACCGGACTGGCCTGCGCGATCGAGGCGCAGAACGTGGGCGCCAAGGTGGTGGTGATCGACAAGGGATGCCTGGTGAATTCGCTGTTCCACTATCCGCCGGGCATGGTGTTCTTCACCACACCGGAGCTGCTGGAGATCGGCGACATCCCCTTCACCACAGCCAACCAGAAGCCGACGCGGGAAGAGGCTCTGCAGTACTACCGCCATGTGGCGCAACACTACAAGCTGACGGTCAACACCTACGAACGGGTGGTGGCGGTGGATGGCGACGATGGCAGTTTCCGCGTGACCACCATCGGGGCCGGCGAGATGGTGCATGAGTACAAAGCGCGCAAACTGGTGGTGGCGATCGGCTATTACGACCTGCCGAATGTGATCGGGGTCCCGGGGGAGACGCTGCCCAAAGTCTTCCACTATTACAAGGAGCCGCATCCGTTCTATGACACGGATGTGGTCGTGATCGGGGCGAAGAACTCGGCGGCGGAAGCAGCGCTGGACCTGTGGCGTCACGGAGCGCGGGTGACGCTGGTGCATCGCGGCGAGGGGTTGGGCAAGTCCATCAAGTATTGGGTGTTTCCCGACATCGAGAACCGGGTGAAGAACGGGGAGATCAAAGCCTATTTCCGCAGCACCGTGCAGGAGATCTCGGCGGACAGCGTCACCATCAGCACGCCGGGGGGGACGATGGAGCTGAAAAATGATTTTGTATTCGCGCTCACCGGATATCACCCCGATTTCGAGTTCCTAAAAGGACTAGGCATCGAACTGCTCGGGGAGCACAACCGGCCGGCGTGCGATCCGGAATCGCTGGAGAGCAATGTGCCGGGCATCTATGTGGCGGGCGTGATCCTGGCGGGCTCGCGGACCAATGAGATATTCATAGAGAACGGCCGATTCCATGGAAAAAATGTCGCCGGGGATCTGAAGAAGAAGCTGGACTTGTAGTCAGTAATCGGTAGTCAGAAGTCAGTAGTCAGGAGATGCAGGGGCAACAGGGGGACCGTGGAGAGAATTTCGGAATAGGGGAACTGCGGAACTACAGAACTGAAAAGCAAAAGCCACCTGGTACGACCGGCGTCGGCAACAAAGGGATTCCTCGATTCGGTCGCAAAGTGCGCGACCTCACTCGGAATGACAGATGACTGGGGAGTGGTGAGCACGGCAGGAATCGAACCTGCGACCCACGCATTAAAAGTGCGTTGCTCTACCAACTGAGCTACGTGCCCACTCTTTCCACTTTAGCACATGGAATCCGCGCGATTCATTCCGCTGCGGCGCGGCGTGTGGCGTTGCCCGCCGCGGCCTGAAGTGCGTCCCAGAGCGCGTCAACATGGCGCTGCTCGGTCAGGTAACTGATGATCATGATGCGGATAACGCTTTGTTCCGCGACCGTCGTAGTGGAGATCCAGCGGTCGCCGCTGCGGGTGACCTCATCCACGATGGTTTGATGCGCGGCGGCCAGCGATGGTCCCGCAAGCGCTGGATCTTTCATGCGAATGTTCAAGATGTGGACATACACCGGATTCGCAATCGCAAAATCGTTACTTGCGTTAATGCGTGCGGCAAATTCGTGCGCGAGAGCAAGCTGGCGGTCGATGTGCTGTTCATAGGCCTGGCGTCCGTGGACACGGAGCGTGAGCCAAAGCTTCAGCGAGTTCATCCGCCGCGACCACTGGGTGCTGATCTTGAAGTTGTCGAGCTGTGAGCCGGGCGCGCCTTTGGGCATGTACGGAGTCGACACGCCGAAGGCCTGTTCCAGCAAGTGCGGCTTTGAGGTGAGGATGACGCCGGCGGCAAAGGGCATGGCCAACCACTTGTGTGGGTCGATGGTGATGGAGTCGGCGAGTTCGATGCCGCGGACCAGGTCGCGGTGCTTGTCCGAGAAAATCGCGGCCCCACCGTAGGCGCCGTCCAGATGCAACCACAAGCTGTGCTTGCGGCAGATGGTGGCGATGGTCGGCAGGTCGTCGATGGCGCCGGAGTTGGTGGTACCGGCGGTGGCGATCACGGCGAAGGGCTTGCAGCCGGCAGCGAGGTCGGTTTGGATCGCTGCTTCCAGATTCTCCGGATCGAGCTGGATGCGGTCATTCACCAGGATCCGTCGCAACGCCTTGCGACCGAGGCCGAGAAGGCCGACGGATTTGTCCAGCGAATGGTGGGCTTCGCTCGAGGTGTAGAGCACAGGTGACGATGCGAGCGAGGCTGCGCCTTCCTCCGCCAGTGTGGGAAAGTGATGGCTTAATGCAAGCGCCAAGCCGCTGAAGTTCGCTTCGTTGCCGCCGCTGGTGAATGTGCCGCCGAACTCCCCGGCCCAACCGATCCGTTCACAGAGCCAGCGCACGACCTCACTCTCGATCTTTGAAGCCAGTTGCGAGCGGGCGGTCGATGCCAATTGCGGATTCAACGCCGCGACCAGAGCTTCCGCCAGCACAGCCATGTACGCGGGCGTGGGGTTCATCAGGCCGAAGTAGTTGGCGCTGGGGACGTGGAAGCCTTTTTCGATCAGGGCGGTGGAGATCTCCCGCAACGCAAGGGCCGGGTCCATGCCGGTCTCCGGCATGGGATCGGTCAGCGGAGCAAAGGACCGCTCTTCAAGTGGAAGCTGGACCGGGCGGTCCGGCAGAGAAGAAAAATATTGATCCAGGATCTCCGTAAGCTCGTGGCCGAGTGCGCGGCGGGTAGTTTCGTCGAATGAAAAATCAGTAGGCATGGTTCATCGGTCGCGAGCCCAGGGGATGTGACCTCCGGCTATTGCGACTCTTCGGCATCCGTTTCTTCCTCCGGCTTGCGGGGACGAAGCAAGGGAAAAAGGATGACGTCACGGATCGAAGGCGAGCCGGTGAGCAACATGATCAGCCGATCGATGCCGATCCCGTAGCCGCCCGCCGGGGGCATACCGTAGGAGAGGGCGCGCACATAGTCCTCATCCATCTGATGGGCCTCTTCGTCGCCGCGGGCGCGCTCGGAAAGCTGCTGCTCGAAGCGCTTGCGCTGCTCCACCGGATCATTCAATTCACTGAAGGCATTGCCCAGCTCCATCCCGGCGATGAACAGTTCGAAACGTTCGACCCATTCAGGTTCGTCCGGCTTGTTCTTGGAGAGGGGCGAGACGGCCACCGGGAAGTCATAAAGGATCGTGGGCTGGATCAGATGTTCTTCCGCAACTGCCTCAAAGAGTCCGGCTATGGTCTTGCCGGCCGGCTCCTTCGGGTCATAGGCCATGTGCTGATTGTGCGCATTGAAGCGATGCACCAGCGAGGCCACACTTTCAGCCGACTTGAAATCATCCATCGTGGGCGCGGGCGCCGCATTCCCGGGCCAATGCCTGATGATGGCTTCCCGCATGGAGAGTCGCTGGACGTTGCCAAAATCAATCTCCACGTCATTGAAGGTGGTCTTGGTGGCGCCGTTCACGTCGAGCGCGACCTGCTTCAGAAACTCTTCCGTGAGTCGCATCAGGTCCTTGTAATCGGCGTAGGCCTGATAGAACTCCAGCATCGTGAACTCAGGATTGTGCTGGGTGGAGATGCCTTCGTTGCGGAAGTTGCGATTGATCTCATAGACGCGGTCCATGCCGCCGACAGTAAGCCGCTTGAGATAAAGCTCCGGCGCGATGCGCAGGTAGAGGTCGATATCCAGCGTATTGTGATGGGTGGTGAAAGGACGCGCCGCGGCGCCACCGGCGATGGGCTGCATCATCGGGGTCTCCACCTCGATGAATCCCCGGGCGTCAAAGAACCGGCGGATGGATTGCAGCAACTTGGCGCGCTTGAGGAACACCTCGCGCACGTCCGTGTTCATCAACAGGTCGACATAGCGGCGGCGGTAACGAAGCTCCACGTCCTGCAGACCGTGCCACTTCTCGGGCAGCGGAAGCAGGTCCTTGGAGAGGAAGAAGATCTCGTCCACATGGATGGACAACTCATTGGTGCGGGTGCGAAACAAATATCCGCTCACGCCGATGTGGTCGCCGAGGTCGAGCAGCTTATAGAGCTGGAAAGCCTTCTCGCCGACGGCGTCGAGTTTCACGTAGATCTGCAGGCGCTGGCCGCCCTGTTGCAAGTGGGCGAATCCGGCTTTGCCCTGGCCGCGGATGGACATCAACCGTCCGGCCACGCGGACGCTGATGCGCGCGGACTCGAGCTGCTCGCCGGTCTTGTCCGAGAACCCGGCGAGGATCTCCGGGACGGTGTGCGTGAAATCGAACTTATGGGGATAAAGCGGATAGCCGAGGGCGGCGATCTGCTTGAGTTTTTCCAGGCGCAATTCGAAGATCTTTTGATCGAGGGACACAGGCCGCTTTTCTATGAGTCAGAGGATGTGATGTCGAAGGAATGATTATAGCGAGGGCGCGCGCGAATGCGGAACTTAGCGCAATCTACCGTGCACAAGGAGCAGTGCAGCGGCTTTACAGTTGCGGAAGCCGCATGTTACTCTGGAATAGACACTTAAGGAAAAAAATCGAGTAGGAGAGCATCCGTCTCAGTGATCACCAGCGAGAAAAAGAGAACCGTCATCGACCAGTACCGCACCCATAACTCTGACACCGGCAGTCCGCAGGTGCAGATCGCGGTGTTGAGCGAGAGGATCGGTGAATTGACCGAGCACTTCAAGACCCACCAGAAGGACCATGCTTCCCGCCGGGGCCTTCTCATGATGGTAAGCCGCCGCCGCCGTCTGCTTGACTACCTCAAGTCGCACGACACCGACGCTTACAAGGAAGTCATCCAGAAGCTTGGCATCCGTAAATAAAAACCTGACTGGAACCAGTGCCCAGCGCTTTGGACATGGCGGGAGAGTTGTATCTTTCGCCCGGTAATCTTTTGAACGCACGTTCTCGCCTGATGAATCCCGCATCCCGATGCCCGGCGTCCCGCCGGCGACAGACGCTCTCCCTGAGAAAGAGGAACCCATGAAACACGAAATCACCGTCCAACTGGCCGGCGGAAAATCCATCAACATCGAGACCGGAAAGCTGGCCAAGCAGGCGCAAGGCGCCGCTGTGGTCCGATCCGGGGACAATGTCGTCCTTACGACCGCCTGCATCAGCGCCGAGCCGCGGCTGGGCATCGACTTCTTCCCGCTGACCGTGGACTATCGCGAATACACCTATGCCGGCGGACGCATCCCCGGCGGTTTCATCAAGCGCGAAGGCCGCCCGAGCGAGCGCGAGATCCTGGTCTGCCGCATGATCGACCGGCCCTGCCGGCCGCTATTCCCCGAAGGCTTCCGCAATGACACCCAGATCATCTCGCTGGTGATGTCCGCCGATTCCGAGAATGACCCCGACGTGCTGGCCATCAACGGCGCCAGCGCTGCACTGAGCATCTCTGAGATCCCGTTCAGCGGTCCGGTGGGCGCGGTGCGCGTGGGACAGCTGAACGGCGAGTTCATCGCCAACCCGACGTACGCGGAGATCAAAGAAGGCACGCTCAACATCATGGTGGTCGGCACGGCCGAGGGCATCGTGATGGTGGAAGCGGGCGCCAAGGAAGCCGGCGAAGAGACGGTCATCCAGGCCATCGAGTTCGCCCACGCTGAGATCAAGAAGATCGTGGCCGCAATCAACGAACTGGTCGCCAAAGTGGGCAAGAAGAAGATCGACGTCGCGCCGGTCGAGTTCGATGAAGCTTACTTCAACGGTCTGAAGTCAAAGCTGGGCGCGGAGCTCGCCGATGCCTGCGACACCCAGAAGTATCCCAAGAATGAGAGCTATGGAAAGATCCGGGAGATCAAGCACAAGTTCCTGGAATCGGTCCCTGAGGACGACGAAGACGGCCGCAAGAAATTCAAGAATTATTACGAACTGCTGCGCGAGCGCATCTTCCGCGAGCAGGTGACCAAGGACCGGCGGCGTCCGGATGGGCGCGCGTTCGACCAGATCCGACAGATCACAGTGGAAACGACTGTACTGCCCCGTCCACACGGAACAGCGCTGTTCACCCGCGGTGAAACCCAGGCCCTGGTGAGTTGCACGCTGGGCAGCTCGGACGACGTACAGCGCATCGAGCGATATGAGGGCGAGACCCGCAAGAATTTCATGCTGCATTACAACTTCCCGCCGTTCTCGGTGGGTGAGACCGGCCGCATGACCGGTGTGGGACGGCGCGAAGTCGGTCACGGCATGCTGGCCGAACGCGCGCTCGCTGCGGTGCTTCCCACAGTGGAAGAGTGGCCGTACACGATGCGCATCGTCTCCGACATCCTGGAGTCGAACGGGTCCTCTTCGATGGCCAGCATCTGCGGTGGTTCGCTGGCCCTGATGGACGCAAGCGTGCCCCTCAAGGCAGCCGTGGCCGGAGTGGCCATGGGACTGGTGAAAGAAGGGGAGGCGTACGCCATCCTTACCGACATCGCCGGCGCCGAAGACCACTACGGCGACATGGACTTCAAGGTCGGCGGCACGCGCAACGGCATCACCGCATTGCAGATGGACATCAAGATCAGCGGCATCACCGGGCAGATCATGCGCGAAGCGCTCGACCAAGCCCGCCGCGGACGCTTGTTCATCCTGGACAAGATGGACGCGGTGCTCAGCGCGCCGCGCACCACCATCAGCAAGCATGCGCCGCGCATCCACTCCCTGCAGATCCCCACAGACAAGATCCGCGACCTGATCGGACCGGGCGGCAAGATGATCCGCTCGATCGTGGAAGCCACGGGCGTGAAGATCGACGTGGAAGATTCGGGCAAGGTGAATGTGTTCTCGGCGGACGAAGAGGCGCTCAACCGCGCCCTGCAGCTGATCGGTGACGTAACCGCGGTGCCCGAGGTCGGCAAGACCTATCTGGGCAAGGTGGTGCGGATCGCCGAGTTCGGCGCGTTCGTGGAGATCTTCCCCGGCACAGACGGCCTGCTGCACATCAGTGAGATCGCCGAGCACCGCGTGGCCAACGTGACCGATGAACTTCATGAGGGCGACCAGATCCTGGTGAAGGTGCTTTCCATGGAGGGCAACCGCATCAAGCTGAGCCGCAAGGCGCTGTTGAAAGAGCAGCGCGCCAAGATGGCCGCGACTGAAGGCGGCGAAGCGGGCGTGGAAGGCGGCATCACCATCGAAGGTGGGGCTGATTTTGCCGAGGGCGAGGAGCCGAACTTCAACCGTGAAGGCGCGCCGGTCGGCGCACCGCGCGGCGATGGCGACCGTGGTCCTCGCGGACCCCGTGGCGGTGATCGCGGCGGACGCGGTGGCCGAGGCGGGCGTGGTGGCCGGGGCGGACGTCCAGGAGGACGCGGGCCGGGCGGCCGGCGGTAAGCCGAAATCCGGGTTGGCGCCACTTCGTTGATTTTTCAGGAGCCGCGTGTGAGCGCGGCTCTTGTTTTTGGTAGAAGTAGGGAAGATGAAAGTCAAACTGGCCTACATCTCGCTCTGTCTGATCTGGGGCAGCACCTGGATGGCGATCCGCGTGGTGGTGCAGGAGATCCCACCCCTACGCGCGGCCTGGATGCGGTTCGTGCTGGGCGCCGCTGTGCTCATCGCGGTGGCATGGTGGAAGCGGCTATCTCTGCCTGCGAACAGCCGGGAATGGCGCGCGGTACTCGTCCTCAGCCTGACCATGATGGCGATCCCTTACGGCCTGATCTTCTACTCCGAACAGTACGTCACGTCTTCAATCACTGCGGTGCTTTACTCCACGGCCCCGCTGCTCACGGCGCTGCTGACGCCGATCGTCCTGAACAAATCGGTGCCCCGGGGCGCGATCCTTGGCCTCCTGGTGGCCGCGGGCGGCATCGCGTACTTGTTCCAGCTCGACCTGATGGCGACACCGAAGACGCTGGCCGGCGGGGTGATGATCCTGATCGCGGTGCTGTGCAGCGCGTTCTCGACTGTTTATGCAAGGCGGGAATCGCCGCATATGCATCCCGTGGTCACGACTTCGATCCAGTTGGTCGTGGGCGCGGTTTTCCTGATCGTCGTAAGCATGATGATGGAGCGCGAGCAGGTGTCCCACTGGAGCCCGAAGGCGGCCGGAGCGCTGGTGTTCCTGGCGATCTTTGGATCAGCGATCGCGTTCGCGGTGTTTTACTGGCTCATAGGGCACATATCCCCGTACAAAGCGGCCACCGTCAATCTGGTGGTGCCGTTCGTCGCGATCATAGAGGGATCGGTCCTGCTGCATGAGATCATCACCTGGCACATGTTCCTTGCGTCGGTGGTGGTCCTGGGCGCGGTGGGATCGGTGCTGCTGGCGCAATCGGACGCGCCGGTGAGCCTGAAGATCGAAGTGGTAGCTGACACGGAGGCGTGAAGCGGGAGCGGTCTAGCCGACCGGCACGCTGACTTTGCGCGGCAACATCTCACCGATGCGCTTCATCTGCGCGCCCACGCCGCGCAATTTTTCCTCGATGTGCTCATAGCCGCGGTCGATATGGTAGACGCGGTCGATGATGGTCTCGCCCTCGGCCGCAAGCGCGGCCACCACCAGGGAAGCCGAAGCACGCAGGTCGGAGGCGAGGACGGCGGCGGCGGAGAGCGGTGTTTTGCCGCGGACGATGGCCCGGCGGCCCTCGATCTTGATATTCGCGCCCATGCGCGCCATCTCCAGAGCGTGCATGAATCGATTCTCAAAGATATTCTCAGTGATGACGCTGGCGCCTTCGGCCTGCGTGGCCAGGGCCATGTACTGGGCCTGCATGTCGGTGGGGAAGCCGGGGTACTCCTCGGTGTTGATATCGGCGGCCTTGAGTGCGCCATCGGAGATGACGCGCACGGTGTCCTGGCCGACGCGCAACTTGATGCCGCACTCGCCCAGCTTCTGAAGCATCGCCTGGATGTGCGACGGGTCGCAGCCCGCGACGTTGAGGTCGCCTCCGCTGATGGCGCCGGCGATGATGAACGTCCCGGCTTCGATGCGGTCGGGAATGATGCGGTGCCTGGCGCCGCGCAGCTTGGAAACGCCGCGAACCTTGATGGTCGAGGCGCCGGCGCCCTCGATCTTTGCGCCCATTTTGTTGAGCAGATCGGCCAGGTCGGTGACCTCGGGTTCGCGGGCGCAATTCTCCAGCACGGAATCGCCTTCGGCGAGTGCCGCTGCCATCATGATGTCTTCGGTACCGGTGACCGTGATCTTGTCGAAATAAATGTGCGCGCCGTGAAGGCGTTCCGCGCGGGCTTCGATGTAACCATGCTCCTGGGTGATGGTGGCGCCCATCAATTCCAGTCCCTTGATGTGCAAGTCGATGGGCCGGGCGCCGATGGCGCAGCCGCCCGGCATGGAGACGCGGGCCACTCCCATGCGCGCGACCAGTGGTCCGAGCACCAGAGTGGAGGCGCGCATGGTCTTGACGATCTCGTACGCGGCCTCGGGATTCTTGTTCAGGTTGCGACAGTTGATGGAGGTGCGGTGATGGGCGCGTCCATACCCGAGTTCGACTTCGGCGCCGAGTGAGACCAGGAGCTTGCGCTCGGTCTGGATGTCGCGCACGTCAGGGATGTTCTCCAGTACGACGGTCTCGTCGGTGAGAAGCGCGGCCGCCATGGCCGGAAGCGCGGCGTTCTTGGCGCCACTCACGCGGATGGTCCCGAGCAGGGGATTACCGCCACGAATCACAAATTTGTCCATACGGATGGTCCGGGAAAATCCTATTGCCGGACTACAGTGTATCAAGCAGTTCGATGGCCCTGCGGACGTTGCCCTTGGCTGCTTTGAGTCCACCCCGGGCTTGCGGCGCCGTGCAACCGGTAAGGAGCATGACCAGGGCCGCAGGGACCTGATTGCCGGCCGTTCTCAGAGCGCAGAGCGCAGCCGGGCGCGAGGCGCCGGATGCGGTCATCAAGATGCCAAGACCGCGTTCCCACAGCTTTTCATTCTTGACGTGGACATTGACCATCAGATTGCCGTAGACGCGGCCGAGGCTGGCCATTGCGCCCGTGGTCAGCATATTGCAGATCATCTTTTGGGCGGTTCCGGCTTTCATGCGGGTGGAACCGGAGAGGACCTCCGCGCCGACATCAGCAACGATCTCAATGTGTGCCGCTTGGCCCAGTTCGGAGCCGCGATTACAGACTACGGCGACCGTGCGCGCGCCACGCCGGCGGGCATACTGCAGAGCCGCGATCGTGTAGGGTGTTCGTCCGCTTGCCGACAGACCGACGACAACGTCTCGCTTACCAGGCTTTCGCTTGGCAATGTCCATTGCGCCCTGCGTGCAGGAATCCTCGTTGTATTCCGCGGCGTCGGTGAGCGCCTTGTCGCCACCGGCAATCACGTACTGGACCGTCTTCGGGTCGGTGTCAAACGTCGGCGGGCACTCGGCCGCATCGAGGGCGGCGATGCGTCCGCTGGTGCCGGCACCGACGTAAATAAGGCGTCCCCCGGAGCCGAGCGCGGCCGCGATCGCTTCGATGGCCAGCGCGATCCGGGGCAAGGCTTTTCGAACCGCGGAGGCGACCTGTGCATCTTCGTGATTGATGATGCGCGCAATCTCAATGGCGGACAGGGTGTCAAGGGCGGCGGAGGCCCGGTTGAGACGCTCGGTGGCGAGGCGCGAGATGGCAGGCTTCTTCATGCGAGTCCCAAGGCTTCGATGATAGCGTCATGCAAGGCAGGGCGCACCTGCCTGATGGCCTGGGAACTATCATCCGGCCAGGTGCGGTTCGTAAGAAGCGTGACTGAGAGTCGCTTTTCCGGATCGCACCATAGTGACGTGCCGGTATAGCCGAGATGGCCGAAAGCGCGCGGAGAAAAATAATGGCCGGATTGCGACGGCGCGGAGGGAGTGTCCCAGCCAAGAGTGCGCGTACCTCCTGAGGTCTTCTGCGAGGTGAATAGAGTCACCGTTTCCGGCTTGAGGATGGGGGCGCCGCCGCGCAACATGCAGTCTGCAAATCGGGCGACATCGAGCGCGGTGGAAAAAAGTCCGGCGTGGCCGGCGACTCCGCCGAGGGCGTAGGCGTTGTCATCATGCACTTCTCCCTTGATCAATCGGCTGCGGGACTTTGTGCTTTTGGCCGTTGGAACGATGCGATTCTCACACTCGTTTGGCGGGTTGAAACAAATGTCGCTGAGGGACAGTGGTTGAAATATCTCGCGTGCGCAAAACGAATCCATTGCTTCGCCAGCGATCCGCTCCAGGGCCCGTCCCAAGAGAATGAAGCCGATGTCGCTGTATTCCGTGCGGTGCCCAGGGATGTCTTGCAGATGCGTATGACAGGCCAGAGCGAATACCTCGTCCGGAGTCCGGCATCGTTCGAACAGGGGAACGTAGCCCGGAAGTCCGCTGGTGTGGGCGAGCAACATTCCCAGAGTGACCTGGGTGCGAAGGGCGTCGCTGATCAAGGCGAACTCAGGCAGCAACTCAACCAGAGGCTGCTTCAGGTCCAAGCGTCCCCGCTGGTGAAGGACCATAGCCATGGGAACGGTGGCCATGACCTTGGTCAGAGAGGCGAGGTCGTAGATCGACGCGACATCGACCTCAGCCGAATCCGGTTCGTAGGTGTGACGGCCCACATGCGCAAGCAACTCGAGGTCCTGGCCCCGCGTAACGGCCACACTCGCGCCGGGGAATGCGTGATCGCGGATGGCATCGTGCAAAAGCCGGAGGAGTTTCGGGAATTGTTCCGCGGAGCGGCGGGGCGTCGGCGCGGATGTTACCGGAGGATTCAAGACCTCACATTATAGTGGTACTCTCGAACTGCCACCATGAACCTGCGCCCGGCATTGGGAATCGTTGCGGCATCCTTGTTGCTCGCTCCCGCCTTCCCGCAAGCCGCGCGGCCGAAAACCCCGGCCCATCACTTCGAGAATGTCGACGCCGTGATCGAGCAGGCAATCGCTCAGGATCATATCCCCGGGGCGGTGCTGCTTGTGGGACACAAAGGGCGGGTGGTCTACCGCAAAGCTTACGGGATGCGCGCGCTGGAACCTGCGGCGGAGCCGATGACTCTGGACACGATCTTCGACGTGGCTTCGATGACCAAGTCAATCGTGACGGCCCCAGCGGTCATGCAATTGCTGGGAGAAGGAAAATTACGACTGTACGACCCGATAGCGAAGTACATCCCTGAATTCGGGAAGAACGGAAAGGGAGAGATCACCATCCGGCAGTTGCTGACACACTATTCAGGCCTGCGACCGGACCTCGACCTGAAGGACCCATGGCAGGGCAAGGAGGCGGCGTTCCAATTGATCGTGGATGAGAAGCCTGCAAGCCCACCGGGCACGGGGTTTGTCTATAGCGATATCAATTACGCGGCCCTCGGGTTCCTCGTAGAAAAACTCTCCGGCATGCGGCTTGAGGATTACGCGGCGCGGCGGACCCTCGCGCCGCTGCACATGACGCACACGCGTTTCCTTCCACCGAAGGCATGGTCGCCCAAGATCGCTCCGACAGAGAAGGATGAGCATGGCGTATTCCTGCGCGGCGTGGTGCACGACCCCACGGCGCGGCGGATGGGCGGAGTGGCCGGACATGCCGGATTGTTCTCGACCGCGGATGACTTGGCGATCTTCGCGCAGGCCCTTTTGAGCAAGCGGGGCATACTCACGCCGGAGCTGATCGAGAAGATGACGACGCCGCAGCAGCCGCCCTGGTCCACGGCGGTGCGCGGTTTCGGCTGGGACATTGACACGCAATGGTCCAGCAATCGCGGCGAATTATTGCCGGTGGGATCGTTCGGCCATACCGGTTTCACCGGAACGTCGATCTGGATCGATCCCTCGTCGCAGACCTACATCCTCCTGCTGACGAATGCAGTTCATACCGGCGGCGACTCCTGGGGCAAGGTCGCGCTTCGCACCAAGGTCAGCAACGCGGTAGCTACGGTGCTGGCACTTCGCACCGATGAAGCGTCCGCTGCCCGTGGTTACACGATCACGGGATACAACGAAGCGGCCGCGTCCATGAAACGCCCGTTGGCGCGGAACGGGAAGGTGTTGAACGGGATCGACGTACTCGTCGCGGAAGGATTTGCAGGTTTGCGGGGAAAGCGGGACGTGACTCGCGTCGGCGTGCTGACCAATCAGACCGGTTTGGATCGGCAGGGTCGGCGGACGATCGATCTACTGGCAAGTGCGCCGGGGATGAGGCTAGCGGCGATCTTCAGCCCCGAGCATGGGGCAACGGGGCAATCGGACACTACCGAGATCGGTGACGAGACTGATACAGCGACCGGCGTGCGCGTGTACAGCATGTACGGGACATCGGATGCGGCGCGACGGCCCAAGCAAGAAATAATGAAAGACCTCGATGTGGTGGTGGTGGACCTGCAAGACATCGGCGCTCGTTTTTACACCTACCTTTCCTCGGTCGGATATCTGCTTGAGTCAGCGGCCAAGACGGGAGCTGAGGTTGTGATCCTTGACCGTCCGAATCCGGTGACGGGAGTGTGGGTGCAGGGGCCGGTGTCGGACGCTCCGCCAAGTTTTGTGAATTACCATGCGCTACCGGCGCGGCATGGAATGACCATGGGAGAGTTGGCCACGCTGTTCAATCAAGAGCGCGGGACCGGGGCCAAGTTGACGGTGGTGAAGATGCAGGGCTGGCAGCGCGGCGACTGGTTCGATTCGACCGGACAGATGTGGGTGAATCCATCGCCGAACATCCGAAGCCTGACCGCGGCCACACTTTACACCGGGGTAGCACTGATCGAGCAGACGAATGTATCCGTCGGGCGTGGTACGGATAGGCCATTCGAGTTGGTGGGCGCGCCATGGATCGACCCGGCCAAAGCGCGGGAGCTGGCCGAGTATCTGAATGCCAGACAGATCTCCGGCGTGCGGTTTGTGCCGGTCCAGTTCACTCCGACTGCCAGCCAATATGCGGGTCAATCATGCGGCGGGGTGAATCTTATCGTCACTGACAGGAACCAACTGGATGCGCCGGAGATGGGGTTCGATCTGGCAGCGGCCTTGGTTCACATGTTCCCGGGCGATTACAAGGTGGACGGGGCGCAGGCCCTCATCGCCAACCGGGAATTGTTCGAATCATTACGCGATGGAAATGACCCGCGGCGAATGGCGGACCAGTGGCAGGAGGACCTCGAAATCTTTCTCAGGGTCCGAAGAAAATACTTGCTCTACCCCTGATGGGTCCATCGGATGGGCGACAGTACTCAATCGCTTAAGGTAGAATAAATACAGCGGTAGGCGCGTCCTTCACGAACCCCGTAGAATCCCCGCCCGGAAAACCGCCAGAACCCCAGAAGAGATTGCAGGCTCGGCCCGTGGGCTGAGCCAGCCCAGGAGAGGATCGAATCATGGCCAAGATCGCCAAGACAGCAGACCGTAAGAAAGTGATGGACACCACCAAGAGCACCGATTGCCCCAAGTGCGGCAAGCCCACACGCATCGTCAAGCGGGTGAAAGACAGGGAGAAGGGCATTGGAGCCGGGATGTTCATTTCCTGCTCAGGGTGCGAATTCCACGAGCGTTTGTAGACCGATTTTCGACCGAGACCGGCGCCGGCCTTTGTGGCCGGCGTTGCTATTTACGGGACCAGGGCGGATTGGGTCTCCATCTCATTCAGAACGCTTCTTGTGGCCGCGGGTGGGTCGTCCGCCGCAGTGATGGGCCGGCCGACGACCAGATGGGTGGCGCCGGCGCGGATCGCGTCCGCCGGGGTCGCCGTGCGGGCCTGGTCGCCTTTGCCGGAACCGACAGGACGGATCCCCGGGACCACGATGGCCATGCTGTCACCGACCACCTGCCTGGCAGTGGTGATCTCAAGCGGCGAAACAACGACCCCTCCACAACCCGCAGACTTTGCCAACCGGGCCAAATGAGCTACGTGGGCAGTGATCCCGCTGGATACGCCAGTCTCCGCCATATCGTCTTCGTCCATGCTGGTAAGGACGGTCACGGCGAGGATGGTGGGAGGATGCGGAAGGCCGGTGGCCGCGTCGACCGCGGCGCGCAGCATCTTCGAGCCGCCGGAGGCATGCACGGTGAGCATGTGTACATTGAGTCCGCCCATCGAACGGACAGCGCCGGCCACGGTGTTGGGAATGTCGTGGAGCTTGAGGTCGAGGAAGACTTTCTTGCCTGTGGCGGTCAGTTCGCGGACGATCGATGATCCCGCCGCGGTGAAGAGTTGAAGACCGACCTTGTAGAATACGGCCGCGTCGCCGATGCTTTGAACGATGGCCTGAGCTTCTCTGGCCGATGAAACGTCCAATGCGATGATCAGGCGGTCCGCGTTCATCACTTCGAAATGATAGCAGGAAAACAAAAGGCCACATCCGGTGGATGTGGCCTGAAGGGACCCGGGTCCCTTATTCAGTAGTGACCGTAAGTTTGTTGGCGGCCAAAGTCTCAAATCCCACGGTCTCGATCTTGACCCGTGCGATCCCCCGGTCGCTGAACTCGAGATGCCGGGCGGCATAATAGCTGACGTCCACAATGCGGTTCTCGACGTACGGGCCGCGGTCATTGACCCGCAGGACAACGAACTTGCCGTTCCGGAGGTTGGTTACCTTGATCAGGGTGCCCAGAGGCAGGGTCGGGTGCGCGGCCGTGAGCTGGTTCATGTCAAACTGCTGGCCGCTGGCGGTGGCGCGGCCGTTAAAGCTCCCGCCATACCAGGAGGCGACCCCGACCTCGGCTTTTGCCTTCTTGCTGCGGGGCTGGGCAGGCTTCTTGGGGGTCGCGGGCTGGGCAGGCTGCTCCTGGGGCTTTTGCACCCCAGTGGCCTCCTTCTTGACCGGGGCAGGAGAGGGAGCCTGGGCAGCCGCAATGGAGGCGAGCAACAAGGCCGCCGCCAAAATCGTGGCTAAAGATCGCTGCATAAGGGTATGCTCCTTCGGGGTCAAAAACCAGGGCCTAAAACGGGTCCCAGACTGATATGTATTGGATGTCTAATTATATGAAAAATAGACTAGATAGGTCAAAATTATTGAAAAATATTCTTGCAATATTTGTTGCATTTCAGACTCAGTTATGAGCTAAGAATCGGGTATTTTGCACCTAGACCGGTGCAGTAACCACCCGCTCGGTACCTACTGGCCTTTCGGACGATTAACGCTTGATAAGTCTTTTATTATCAATTAGATTGTCGATATGCAGGCACCCGTTCCCATCGTTTTGACGATTTCCGGGTTCGACCCTGGTTCAGGCGCGGGAGCGACTGCTGACCTCAAGACGATTGCCGCTCATGGTTGTTATGGGGTGAGTTGCCTGACCGCCCTTACCGTACAGAACACTCATGGCGTATATCGGGTCGAGCCGGTTAGCCCCAAAACCGTAAAAGAGACCCTAGATGCCATCGCCGGCGATTTTGAGGTGGCAGCGGTCCGGGTGGGGATGCTTGGCTCAGGCGAGGCTGCTACATCCGTGGCAGATGCCCTTGAGCGGTACCGATGGCCGAATGTCGTGCTTGACCCCATCTTGAAGTCATCGTCAGGGGCTGAGCTGCTGGCCCCGGCCGGGGTCGAGGTCCTGGTAAACCGCTTGTTCCCGCTTGCGGTGATCGTGACTCCGAATGTCCTGGAAGCCGGAGCTTTGACGGGATCGGCGGTGGGAGCGGTGGAGCAAATGAGCTTGGCTGCGAAGCGACTTCAGGGAATGAAGGCCAGGAACGTGGTCATCACTGGCGGACATTTGCCGGAGAACACGGATCTGCTGATGCTGGAGGGCGGGAAGGAACACCAGTTCACGTTGCCGAAAGTCGAGTCAGGCGCGGTCCATGGTACCGGGTGTGCTTTTGCCACTTCGATCGCCTGTAGTCTCGCACTCGGCCGCGACCTGGCGGAGTCAGTGCGCGCGGCAAAACAGTTTGTCCACGATGCGATCGCGTCCGCCTATCCGATCGGCAAAGGACGTGGCCCCATGAATCATCTGTTCCGCATGAAGTAGTCCAACTATTCTCCCATCACCTTCACGATGACACGCTTGCTTCTGCGGCCGTCGAATTCCGCGTAGAAGACGCGTTGCCACGTTCCCAGATCGAGCTTGCCCGCGGTGACGGGCAAAATCACTTCATGATGGATGAGCAAGGCCTTGAGATGGCTGTCACCGTTGTCCTCCCCGGTCCGGTGGTGCCTGTACTCCGCGCGGAAGGGAGCGAGCTTCTCCAGCCATTGATCGATGTCTTCGATCAGGCCGGATTCATTGTCGTTCACATACACGCCGGCGGTGATGTGCATGGCCGAAACCAGCGCCATACCTTCCTTGATGCCGGACCTGCCCAAGATCGCATCGACTTGCGGCGTGATGTGAACGTACTCGCGGTGTTTCCTGGTGTGAAAAGTCAAGTATTCCGTATGGCATCTCATGCCGGAGATTCTCGACCGCGACCGCACACTCGGTCAACCGCGAGACACAAGTGTCATGGGGACAGGACCGGAAGGCCGCATCGTGATGGCGGGTTTAAGGCGGAGACGGAAATCCGGTGAGAGGCGGAGCTTCCATTGACGGGCAATTGTGGCCAGGACCAGCACGCCTTCCATCCAAGCGAACGATTCGCCGATGCATTGGCGGGGGCCGGCGCCGAACGGGAAGTAGCTGAACTTGGGCCGTGCGGCCTTGGCTTCCGGCAACCAACGGTCGGGGTCAAAACGCTCGGGGTCGGTGTGATACCTCGGGTCACGATGCATCACCCACTGGCTGCAAAGGACGATGGATCCCTTGGGAATGTTCAAATCTCCGAATCGGTGGTCTTCGAGGGCCTCGCGGCCGAGCGCCCAGGCAGGCGGGTAGAGACGCATGGTTTCCGCGAAGACCATTTCCGTGAAGCGCAGGTTCGGGAGATCGTTCACGGTGGGAAGGCGGTCGCCGAGCGTGTTCAGTTCAGCAAACAGACGGGATTCAGCCTCGGGGTTTTGCGCAAGCAGGATCCAGGCGTAGGTAAGAGCATTAGCCGTGGTCTCGTGCCCTGCCAGCAGCAGAGTAAGAGACTCGTCGCGGACCTGCTCATCGGTCATGCGTCCGCCGTCTCCCTCCACATCCTGGGCGTGGAGCAGCATGGAAAGCAGGTCACCGTGGTCACGTCCGCTGGCCCGACGCTCTGCGATGATGCGGTAAATGATCGCGTCCAGCCGGGCGCGGGCTTTCTTCGTGTTATTGAACGGAGGGACCGGCATGCGCTCCAGTAACCGGGAAAACGGCAGGAAGATCAGGCCGAAGTTGTCCATGAAAGTCTGCATGGCGCCGCCGATCTCGCGGGCGTCCGACTCCACGTCAGCATCGAAGAGTGTCTTGCCGGCGATGGCGAGAGTGAGGCGCATCATCTCGGCATGGACGTCGAACGACTGTCCCGCGCGCCACGACTGCGCCGCGCGTGCGCTGTATTCAGCCATCGTTTGACCATACCCGGCGATCCGCTGGCGGTGGAAAGCAGGCTGCGCCAGACGCCGCTGACGCATGTGGAACTCGCCTTCGCTGGTCAGCAGGCCCTCCCCCAGGACACTTTTTGCGCGCTGCAGTACCAGGGACTTGATGAATTTGCGGTTGCTGGTCACAAGCAAGTCTTTGATGAAATCCGGATGATTGATCAGCGTCAGGCGGCGTGGGCCCATGCGATAGGGCACAGCGTCGCCGAACTCACGAGCCGAACGGGTGAAGAACGCCAGCGGGTCGCGGCGGAAGCGGACCAGGTTTCCCAGAGGATGACCGATCGGCTTTGGTTGCGAAGTGTCGGGCCCGACGGTCATGATCAGGCGGTCCCCGTGGTTTCACCCGCTGTGGCGGCGCGCGCCGGCAATGTCGACAAGAGGAACGCGATACCGTAAACGGACCCGATCAGATAAAACGCGGCGGTCAGGCTCCAGTTGTGGGCGGTGATGCCGACCGCAAGTCCCAATACGATCTGCAACAAGACCCCGGCAAAATAATACGTGTTCTGCACCCGGCCCATCATGTGCTTGGGCACGATCTCCATGGTGGTGCTGCTGAGCGCGATGCCGAGCAAGCCGCGCGCAGTGCCCATGATGAAATAGAAAAGCACGCCGATCAGGACGATGCCGGAGAACGGCGAACCGGCCATTCCGAAGGTGAGGGCCGCCATCCCCACACCGACGACAGCCCGGCCACCGAATCGCTCGATGAGTTTGGCGGCATAGAGTGCGCTGAGAAACGCGCCCACGCCCCATGCGCCATTCAACCAGCCGTATCCGACGGCGCCGCCATGAAGGATCCGTTCACTGAACGGGGCGGTGAGGATGGTCTGGCTCAGCATCGCTCCCAGGAACAGCCCCCAACTAGTGCACAGCGCTATCACCACCGGACGCGCGCGCACGTAACGAAATCCCTCTTTCAGGTCGTGGACGTAATGCGCGAACGTGCTTTCATGCACTGGCGCGTCCGGCGCGGGCGGATGACTCACTACGTGCCTACCCTTGCGCACGAACAGGTACAACGTGAAGGAGACAACGTAGGTGCCGAAATCGATCAAGAGGATCGGCCCCAGGCCGATGTGATCGTAGAGAAATCCGACGATGGCCCCGGCGATGAGCCATCCGCCTTGCACCCCGGCCATGAGGAACGTATTGGAGTGCACGAACTCGGTGTCCGGCGTGAGTTCCTGGATCAAGGCGGTGATCGTGGGCCAGAACATCCAGAAACCCAGCGCGACCAAGGTGTTCATGATGTAGAGGTGCCAAAGTTCGACCTGATGGCGCAGAGCCAGGATCGCGACCACGAGGATCACCAGGCCGCGGCCGGCATCGAGCAACATCACCAGGCGGCGACGGTCTTCGCGGTCAATAAAGACGCCAGTGAAGGGGATCAGCAGCATCGCCGGCAAGGTCTGGAAGACGACCAGGTAGGAGATGTCCACTTCGGAGTGGGTTTTCTGCAGGATGTACCAGATGACGGCGGCGCTGTTCAGTCCGCTGCCCAGCATCGAGATCATGTTGGCGATAAAGATCAGCCGCAGGCCGCGATGACTGAGGATCTTGCGCATCTACTCACTCTACCATCCGCCGCCGGGGCGATTCGCACGTGCCGTATACTCGGACAGCATGCTTCCGTATCTCGAAATCGGGCGGCTCCAACTTCCCACGTTCGGTCTGTTTATGTGGCTGGCATTTATGGTGGCGTACTTCGTGTGGCGCGAAGACCTGCGCCGACGCCGGATGAATTGCGACCCGAACCTGATGGTGGGAGTGATTGTCGTGGCCGGCGTGATAGGCGCGAAGCTGTGGCACGTCTTAGAATCACCAAGAGAATTGCTGTCGGCGCCGATCATTACTTTATTCAGTCGAGATGGTTTTGCATGGTTCGGCGGACTGTTGGCGGGAGTCGCAGCCATCGTCTTCTTCGCGCGGCATTACAAAGTGCCTCTGCTCACTCTGATGGATTCGGCGAGCCCCGCTGCGGCTCTGGGATACGCCGTCGGGCGGATCGGATGTCTGGTCTCCGGCGACGGCGATTACGGCGTACCCACCACACTGCCCTGGGGCATGAGTTTTCCCAATGGGTTGGTGCCGACGACTGCGCGAGTGCATCCCACTCCGATCTATGAGTTTCTCGCCGGGATATTGATCTTCATTTATCTCTGGCGGCAGGGGAAGAAAGCAACCATCGGGCCGCGTCCGCAGGGGCATGTGGTGGCGGAGTTCTTTCTGCTCAGCGGTCTGTCGCGATTCCTGGTGGAGTTCATCCGCATCAATCCGAAAATCTTTTTGGGGATGAGCAATGCGCAAGTGATGGGGCTGGCTTCGGCGATCGGTGGGCTTGTCTTGTTGGTGGTTGTGAAGAAGCGATTCAAAGCTCTGAAGGGTGAGCACCGGATACTGGAACACTTTGCGCAACGCGGTGATGTGCTGCAGCCGGAGTATCACCGGGCAACGCCGGAGTGTCCGCATCCGGAGCGATGGAGCATGTATGACTCCATGACGGCGGAAGTCGAGGTGCTTGAGTTCTTGCGCTGCCTGGTGACTACGGCAAAGCCGAACGTGATCGTCGAGACCGGGACATTCATGGGGATCAGCACGCTTTGGCTGGCGGAAGGATTGAAGCGGAACGGTTTCGGCAAGGTGATCACCTGCGAATACGATCCCAAGGTCTTCGTAAAGGCCAAGGAGCGGATTGAAGCCTCAGGTCTGACCGAGTGGATCGAAGCGCGGAATGAATCAAGCCTTGAGACCAGAGTGGAAGGACAGATCGACATGCTGTTCAGCGACAGCGACCCGCCGCTGCGCGAACAGGAAGTCCGGCGATTCCTGCCGCAGATGAACCCGCACGGCCTGATCCTGATGCACGATGCCAGCTCCCATCTGAAGACGGTGCGCGCGGCCGCCCTCAAGTTGGAGCAGGAGGGTTTGATCACCGTCGTGTTGATGCCCACTCCTCGTGGGCTGGTGGTGGCGCAAAAGAGGGAAGGCCGGAAGTAGGTCCGCTGTTGCTTCTCACGCAAAGCTGACAATTCCGTTGCGCACCAGTGAGTGCTTTTTGAATTGCCCATCATGGCGGGGAAAATCAGTGCGGTAGTGCGCGCCGCGGCTCTCTTCGCGCTTAAGAGCCGACTTGATGATCAACCAAGCCACTTGCTGAAGGTTGAAGGCCTCCCCGGAGATCCGGGAGTTTGGCTTGGGCAGGCGATTCGCCAGGGTGTCGATGAGGCAAAGGGCCTCTTTCAATCCTTCTCCCGTGCGGGTCACGCCCGCATTGCGGGCCATGATGTTCTTCACGGTCTGGATCATCTGGTCGGGTGACATGGCATTCCCGAGCGGAGGCAAGGGCCGAGGCTCGGCGGGACCGGAACGCCGCGGCGCATTCGCACTGGCCCGCATCCGTCTTCCCGCGCGCGCCCCATAGACCAATCCTTCCAGGAGTGAATTGCTGGCCAGGCGGTTGGCGCCGTGAACGCCAGTGCAGGCCGTCTCGCCGGCGGCGAACAGGCCGGGGACCGTGGTCTGGCCCCATAGATCGGTCTTCACCCCGCCCATGATGTAATGCGCAGCCGGTCGCACAGGAATCAAGTCCCGCGTAATGTCCAAGCCATGTCGCAGACATGTGGCATGGATACGAGGGAAACGCGTGGCGACTCGCGCGGCATCGAGGTGTCGAAGGTCGAGATAGCAAACCGTGTCGCCGGATCTGGTCTTGTCGATCTCCGCGGTGATGGCGCGGGCGACCACGTCGCGCGGCGCAAGTTCCGCCATGGGATGGTAGGCCGCCATGAAGCGTTCCTGAGCGGGGTTTAACAAGTGAGCGCCCTCGCCGCGCAGCGCTTCGGAGAGAAGGAAGCGAGGCGCATTCTGCAGGTAGAGCGCGGTCGGGTGGAATTGGACGAACTCCATGTCACTGACAGTCGCGCCCGCGCGGTAGGCCATGGCGATGCCGTCGGCGGTGGCAACCGAGGGATTGGTGGTGTCGCGGTAGACCTGTCCGGCGCCACCTGTCGCCAGCAAGATGGCTGATGCGCGCACCGCGGACTCTGTGGCCGAGCGGTCGATCAAGTACACGCCGGCCGCGCGGCCATCTTCGAGCAAAAGGTCGGCGGTAAATTCATATTCCGCGAACGTGATATTGGGGAGACTGTGAGCGCGCGCGGCCAGAGCGCGGCCGATCTCGCGTCCGGTCGAATCACCGTGCGCGTGCAGGATGCGGTTGCGGCTGTGCGCGGCTTCGCGCGTGAAGGTGAGACGGGTACCGGTGCGATCGAACTGCGTGCCCCAGTCAATCAGTTCCTGGATGCGGTCCTGGCCTTCTTCCACAAGAACGCGCGCGGCGGCCTCGTCGACCAGCCCATCGCCGGCGGCGAGGGTGTCTTGCAAATGCAGGCCGATCTCGTCTTCGTCGCTGAGGGCGACGGCCACGCCACCCTGGGCATACTGCGTGGCTGTCTCCTCCAGCTCAAGCTTGGAGATGACCAGGACGCGTCCGGCTTCCGCCAGTTCGATGGCGGCGCGCAATCCCGCCACACCGGCCCCGACTACGATGAAATCTGTTTCCATCTGCGGCAATCTTCGATGGTATCAGGAAGCATTCATTTATGATGGAAGTTCGCATTGTGCGCCCTGCCTCCCTCTTGCCATGACACAGACGATCTCTGTCGCGTTGCCCGGCCGCTCATATGATGTGGTGATCGGCCCCGGCGTGTTGGCGAGCGCGGGCCGCCGGGTGCGCGCGGTATTGGATCCATCACTGATGGTGGTGGTCACATCAAGCCCTATCCGCAAACGGTGGGGCAGGATCCTGGAACAGAGTCTGCGCCGCTCCGGGATCGAGTTTGTGGTGGTCCCAGTGCCTGACGGCGAGCCGGCAAAAACTCTCGCCAATCTATCGGAGTTGCTGCGCAAATTGGTCCATGCGGGGGCAGACAGGAGATCCTGTGTAATCGCGTTGGGTGGTGGCGTCGTCGGCGACCTTGCGGGATTTGCGGCGGCCACCTTCCTGCGCGGCGTACCGATCGTTCAGGTGCCCACGACACTGCTGGCGCAGGTGGACGCCGCCGTCGGCGGCAAGACAGGCGTGAATCTTCCGGAAGGGAAGAATCTGGTGGGTGCATTCCACCAGCCAGTACTTGTCCTGGCCGATACGAGCGTGCTGGCGACGCTGCCGGAACGCGAGTACCGCGCAGGGTTGTTCGAAGTCTTGAAGTGCGGCGTGATCCGGGATGCAGACCTGTTCCGCTTCGTGGAGAGATCCGGGCCGGCGCTGCTGCGGCGAGAGCGAAAAGCATTGGCACGGGTGGTCGCCGCATCCGTGCGAGTCAAAGCGGACGTAGTCGCGGCGGATGAACGTGAAGGAGACCTGAGGCGCGTCCTTAATTTCGGGCATACCGTCGGCCATGCACTCGAGGCTGCCACGGGATATAAGCTGCTTCGACATGGCGAAGCCGTGGGCCTGGGGATGATCGCGGCGGCGGAGATCGGCGTGAATGCCGGAGTGACCCCTGAATCCGTGGCCGAGCGCATCATCGCCGCGGTGCATTCCCTGGGGCCACTTCCAAAAATCAAAGTGTCACCGGCGCGCGTAATGCGGCTCATGACGGCAGACAAGAAAGCGTTGCGCGGAGTCCCCAGCTTCGTGCTGGCCACAGATATCGGGGAAGCGGTCATCAAGAAGGACATTGATGCCGCAATCGTGAAACGCGCGATCGCAAATGTGAATGCGCTCTAAGTTCGATACTACAGACATGGATAACGTCACACAAAGACACGCTGCGTCGGGCGCCTCCCCCGAGGGCGCAGCGGACGAGCGCAGCGCGGCCCAGGCCGTGCAGAAGATGTTCGATGAGATCGCGCCACGGTATGACCTGCTGAATCACGTGCTCTCGATGAACGTCGACCGGCTGTGGTGGTGGCGCACCGCGCGCAAGTTCCGGCCGATACTGCAGCGTAGCGAGGCCCGCGTGCTTGACCTCTGTTGCGGCACCGGGGACATGGCGCTGGCCTTGCGCAAACAATCGGCCGCCGGGGCGGCGCCGATGATGGCGGCCAATTTCGCCCACCAGATGCTGAAACGGGGACGCGAGAAATTCGTCGGCAAGGGTATCCTGGCCGTCGAAGCTGATGCCCTGCATCTGCCCTTCGCGGACAACAACTTTGACCTGGTCACGTCCGCTTTCGGATTCCGCAATCTGGCGAATTATCAGGCCGGACTGGAAGAGATACGCCGCGTTCTAAGGCCAGGCGGAGAATTCGGGATACTTGATTTCAGCGAGCCGGGCGGCTTGCTGGGGAAACTCTATGGATTCTACTTTCGCAAGGTCCTCCCCAGGATCGGGACAATGATCTCAGGCGTGCGCGGACCCTACGCTTATCTGCCGGCGTCGGTTGAAAAATTTCCTGCGCCGAAATTGATGACAAGACAGATGGAACAAGCGGGATTTACCGAGGTAAGTTGGACTCCCTATAGCTTCGGCATTGCCGGCCTGTATCGAGGGAAGAAAGGCTAGGCCTTGGCAGCGGGGACGCCATCCATCGGATCCTCTGACGGTGGAGTCACAATGACGCTGTCCGCCAATGCCTCCGGTACCGTGTAACGGATGACCTGGTGATACTTTGCGCCCAGGAATCCCTCCAAACGGGAAAGGTCCATGCAGTAGGTGCCCCACATATAGGGCCAGCTGTCCGGCGGCGCCGGCGAGATGCCCCAATCCCACATCTTCTTCAGGATCTTTCGGCAGAGCCAGAGGCCGGGAAGACGGAGCAAGCGGGCCTGAGTGATCTCCGCGGCCTCGCGGATGGTGATGGGTTCGCCGCGCCCAGCCACATTGAGGACTACCACCCCTTGTTTCGTGTCTGACTTCTCCAGTATGTGCACGATCAAACGGGCCACGTCATCCACGTGGACAAACTGAAACTCCTTTTTCAAGTAGTCATCGCCGCCAGGAAGCAACATGGGAAGACGCTTACCGCGTGCGGTGAGCCAGCGACCGATCCGGCCATGCGTGGATGGGGTGCCGCGCAGGGCGCCGACCAGGTAGTTCTGCATGGAGTGTCCTACAAAAATATGTGGCCTCAACAAGAATGTGGAGCATTCGCCCAGGTGGGAAGCACGCGCGCGGATGACTTCGTCTGATTCCTTCTTGTGGACGGCATAGGTAAGGGTGTGCGCGCCGAGCGGGAAATCTTCCTTTACCCGGCCTGGGAGTTCCGGGCCGTAGGATGAAACGCTGCCAGGAATGATGAGCTTGTGGATGGTCCCGCCCAGACGGTTCACCTCGGCAATGGCTTCCATCACCCGCGCCGTGCCGGCCACGTTGATCTGCCACATACGGCGCCGGTCGAGCACGCCGGTGCGCAGCGGATCGATCACGAACGCAAGATGAATGACGGCGTTCACATGATGCTCGCGGAACAGATGGATCAGCTGATCGCAGGACGATTCCCGGCCAAGGTCGGTGGCATGGAATGCAAACGGCGGGAGCCCCGCGAGATCGCCGGAGGGCGGGCGCAGGTCGAGGGCGAGAATGTTGTAGTCACCGAGTAATGTCAAAAGCCGCAGGCCAAGATTGCCTGCGGCCCCGGTGACGACGATCGTTGGCTTTGGCGCCATGCTTCAGTTCTTGGGTTTTTCCGGCGCAGGAGCGGCTGGTTGCGCGGACTGGGGCTGCGCCGGCGGCTCCGGAGGTCCAAAGTAATCCGCGCTCAAGTCCGTCTTAATGCTGGTAAGCATCTGATTCAGGCGCTCGCTGTATTTCTGGGAGACCAGGTAGTTCTCCAGTTCGACCTTTGCATCCGCCAAGGGAACCAAGCGCTTGGCTTCCACTCGATAAATCACGTAGCTCTGCGGCGCTTCACGCACGGCAGTGACTTGGCCAGCCTTCAGGGGAAGAATGTCGGCTTCGTGCGGACCCAGTCGCCCGCGGCCACGGAAACCGAGGTCGGTCTTCGGCGGCGCCGCAGTCTGCTGTGTCAGTTTGTAGGCGTCGATCTGGAGCGTGTCGAAATCTTCTCCGGCAGCGGCGCGGGTGTGGATCTGTTCGGCGACCGCCTTGGTCTTCTCCAACTCGATGGCCGTGCCGATGGACTTGGGCACGAAGATGGCGCGGACCTGGAACTCCTCATAACGGTCTTTGTTCTCCGCGTAGGCGGTCTCGACCTCCTGGTCCGTCGGTTTGTAGCCGGCGCGCAAACGGTCGCCGTAGGCTTCGGCGAGCTGGCGCAGCCTTTCCACTTGAAGGCGCTGCGAGATATCCGGGTCCCGGTCCAGGCCCGCCTTGAGCGCCTCATTGGACATGGCAAAGATCTGCACCAGAAGCCCGGCCAGTTCGCGCCATTTTTCCTTGGGCAGCTCCGGATTCACGATCTTGATCAGGCGGTCGAATTCTGTTTTGGAGACGGTCAACTGGCATTTTTCCGGAGGCGTATTGGCGGCGCATACGCCATTGATGGTGATGACCACGGATTCCGGTCTCAATTCGACCGGCGCGGGCGTGGTCGCCGGCTGAGTCGGCGCCGCGGGTGGTTTGGTCTCCGCAGGTTTCTGTTGCGTGGCGGAACCGGTCTTTTTAGGCGCCGTCTTGGTCTGGGCGCCGCTCAAGACGGACAGCGCAAGAACGATAAGAAGAAGATGTTTCACAGGAAGAGGGCTCGCTTTCGATCCAAGATCCAGGCTGGACATCGGTATCAAGGGAAGTGATTTCAATGTAGCACAAACGTGCGCGCAGCCATCGTGCATAATGGAAGGCATGCCCGCGACCGCGCTCCAGGCCGATCTTCACGCGATGCAATCGGAGAAGCGGCGGGTGGCGTTGAATTCGGTGTTTGCGGCGTTCTTCATCACCGCGCTGAAAGGCGCGGTGGGACTCACCACCGGGAGCCTGGGCATTCTCTCCGAGGCGGCCCACTCGGCCCTGGATTTCCTGGCTGCCGTCATCACGCTCTTTTCCGTACGCGTCTCCGACCAACCCGCGGACGCGGACCACCAGTATGGACACGGCAAGGTGGAGAACTTTTCCGCGTTCCTCGAGACCGGGTTGTTGCTGCTGACCTGCCTCTGGATCGTATGGGAAGCGGTGAAAAGGCTGGCTTTCCAGGAGGTGCACATCGACGCGACACCGGCCGCATTCGGCGTGTTGATCCTTTCGATGATGGTGGATGCCTGGCGTTCCCGCCGGCTGGGCCGGATCGCGCGGAAATATGACAGCCAGGCGCTTGAAGCCGATGCGCTTCATTTCAGCACGGACATCTGGTCGAGCGGCGTGGTGGTCATTGGGCTGGCGCTGGTCTGGGCGGGCGATCATTACGGTATCTCGTGGCTGCGCAAGGCGGATCCGGTCGCCGCCCTGGTGGTGGCGGGTGTCGTGGTCCATGTGAGCTGGCGATTGGCCCGCCAGACCATCGATGCGCTGCTCGATGCCGCGCCCAAAGGCGTGCGCGGCGAGATCCTGGACACGGTCGGGCAGGTGCAAGGCGTGATGGAAGTGGACCGGGTGCGCATCCGCCGGGCGGGAAACAAATACTTTGCCGAAGTGGGCGTGGCCCTATCAAGACGTCTTACGTTCCAGCGTTCGGAACAAGTTGCGGCGGAGGTGACGGCAGCGGTGCAGAACGTCCTGCCCCATGCCGATGTCACCGTGATCTCCATCCCGCGGGCATCCGGGCAGGAGAACATCTTCGACCGGGTGCGGGCGGTGGCGTCGCGCCATAACTTCGCTGTCCATGACGTCAGCGTGCAGGACCTGGAAGGACGGTTACACGTGGAGCAGCATCTGGAACTGGATGAGCGCCTGACCTTGAAACAGGCGCATGATGTGGTCACGCGGGTCGAGGCGGAGATCAAAGCCGAGGTGCCGGAGATCAAGAGCATCCTTACGCACATTGAGAGCGAGCCTTCGACCATCGAGCCCGGCGATTCCATCGTGAAAGATCCGGAACTGGAGCGGAAGCTGCGCGTTGTAGCGCGCGAATTCCCCGGGATATTGGACATGCACGAGGTGGTCCTGAAGCGAGTGCGGGGACTCCTTTATCTTTCCTGTCACTGCACCCTGGCGGACGACACGGAGCTGGCTAAAGTGCATGACCTGTCCACGCGATTGGAGATCCGGTTCAAGCAGGAAGCCCCCGAGTTATTCAAAGTGCTCATACACACCGAGCCGCAGTCCGATAACAGGAGATAAGAGAATGGCGATGGTCGAAGCCCGTGCGCAATGGACCGATGGAGAGCGTTTTGTATCTTCCGCCAGCAGCGGACATGCCTTTGTGGTGGATGCGGACCGGAAACGCAATTCCGGGACCGGCCCGATGGAGTTGGTCCTGATCGCGCTCTGCGCCTGCACCGCGACTGACGTAGTCTCGATCCTGACCAAGAAGCGGGTGAAGTTCACCGGAGTCGACGTGCGGGCAGAGGGACACCGGTTCGACGGGGTTCCGGCTGTCTATACCGATATCAAGCTGATCTACACCGTCCATGGAGAGGTTGAGAAGAAGGCCATGGAAGACGCGGTCCGTCTCTCCAAGGAGAAGTATTGCTCGGTCTCCCAGATGTTACAAAAGTCAGTTTCCATCAAATCCGAAATCGAATACGCTTGAGACTGGCACGAACCAGGACCCTCCATGACTGAAAAACCCGTCGTTGTCTACATGCAGCCC
This sequence comes from Terriglobales bacterium, assembly GCA_016185365.1. Taxonomy (GTDB): domain Bacteria; phylum Acidobacteriota; class Terriglobia; order Terriglobales; family Acidobacteriaceae; genus DSPA01. The sequence goes on along the minus strand of JACPNP010000017.1, from coordinate 28,335 downwards.
GGTTGACCGCCCTGCGCCTGGGCCAAGGCGCACCTCTCGGAGAGAGGCATCACTTTCACGGAGCGCGATGTGTCCGCCGACCGCGAAGCCATCCGCGAACTGGTGGGGAAATACCAGAGCCGTTCCACGCCGACCATCATTGTGGGCGAGGAGATAATGATCGGCTTCGACCCCGAACGCCTCGACAAAATGTTGGGAATCTAGCCCGGGCGGGTTACCATCCAAAGTTTCATGCCGACCCCAAGCATGCGGCCCGCGCATCCGGTCCGCGGATATCTGTGGATCGCGGCGGCGGCCACTCTGTGGGGCACGTCCGCCACGCTGGGAAAAGCAGCGTTTCAGGGCCTGTTGGCGGCCAATGCCGAGCAGACACGCATCGATGTCCTGATCCTGGCGCAGAGCCGCACCACGATGGCCCTGCTGGTGCTGGCCCCGATCCTGTTCGCGCTGCGCGGGGGCGAGGCGTTCCGCCTTCCGCGTCGTTCGGCCGCCATGGCCATTTTCATGGGCGTGGCCGGCATCGCGGGCGCAAATTACTTCTACTACTACGCCATCGCCAAGACGTCCGTGGCCACCGCCATCGTGATCCAGTACACCGCGCCGATCTATGTGCTGGGCTATATGGCGCTGCGCGGAAGGCAGCGAGCGTCATTCGAGCGGGTGGGAAGCGTCGCGCTGGCGATCCTGGGCGTGGCGCTGGTGATCGGGGCCGTACATTTGCATCCGACCTTCCCATTCGCGACCCTGAGTGGATTGCAGGCCAACGGACCCGGAGTGATGGCGAGCATTCTGGCATCATTCTCGTTCGCGATCTACAGTCTCACGGCCGCGGGATTGGTGAACCGGCACAGCCTATGGACGGTCTTTCTCTACGCGCTGGCGGGCGCAGCCGTATTCTGGTTGGTGATCAATCCTCCATGGAAGATCCTGGCTGCACATTACAGCCCGGTGCAATGGGGATTCCTGTTCGTATTCTCCATGTGGTCGATGCTGGCGCCGTTCGCTTGCTATCTGGTGGGCATGCGCAGTCTGGACCCGACCCGCGCCATTGTGACCGCGTCGCTGGAACCGGTGGTGGCGATCCTCGGAGCGGCGGTGGTGTTGAGCGAGCCGACCGGACTGATGCAAGTCATCGGAATGGTGATCGTGCTGGCGGCGACCATCGTCATCCAGATCCCGGAAAAAGACGAAACGGCTTAGTCGAGCTGCTTGCCTTTGGTCTCAGGTAATTGGGTCGCAGCCACGGCCGCGAGGAAGAAAGACACCGCACACACCAGGAACGCGCCGCTCAGGCCTTGGCGTTGGCCCACCCAGCCGATCACGAACGGCGCGACCGAACTGAGAGTGCGGGCGCCGTTGTAGGTAAAGCCCAGGGCGCGTGCGCGCACGCGCGTGGGATAGATCTCGCTACCGATGATCCCCGATCCGGAGAAGAACCCGGTACCGAAGAAGGCGACGGGTGTGCCGAGCAGAAGCAAGGTCCAAGGATCGCGCGACATGGCATAAATCGGCACTAGAAGTGATGCCATCAATGTGTAGAAAATAAACGACTTGCGCCTACCGATTGTGTCTGCCACCCAGCCGAAGCTGGCGTATCCAGGAAGCATGCCGGTGAGATTGAGGGCGACCAAGAGGACGGTCTTGTGGGCTTCACCGAAGCCGAGACCGCCGCGATCGACCGGGAGCGACAGGTATGACGGCACCCATGTAAAAAGACCCCACCAGGCGAACATCCCGAAGAAATTCAAGGCGAGCAGCGCGATCGTGGAGCGGAGAAACGGCCGCGAGAAGATCTCCGCAAATCCACCGGTCGGTTCCTGTGCGCCGGACGATGAAAGAACGCCGACTTGACGCTCCTTCCACATCTCTGATTCCGGAACATCCTTGCGTATCCAAAGCGTGACCAGGGCCGGAAAGATGCCTACAAAAAACACATACCGCCAATTCGAGGTGAGTTCCAAGACCACATAGGTAACAAGAGCCGCCAGCGCGAAGCCGATGGCCCAGGAACTCTGCACCAGTGCGATCGCCTTGGCGCGGAGGTTGGTGGGCCAGGTCTCGGCGACGAGCGTAGCGCCGGTGTTCCACTCCCCACCCATGCCCAGTCCGAGGATGAATCGGAACACCGCGAGCATCAGGACGGAAGTGGCCAGCCCTGAGGCGAAGGAACAGACGGAGTACGTGAGGATGCTCAACATCAACGCGCGCTTGCGGCCGATGCGGTCCGCGATGTAGCCGAAGAGAACGCCGCCGATACCCGAGGCCAGAAGCGTAAGCGTATTCAGGAATCCCGCTTTGGACTGGCTCATCCCTAGATCGCGGATGATGTGCGCGAGCACCAGGGAGTACAGCATCACGTCAAAGGCATCGAGGGCCCAGCCCAGAGCGGCGGCGAGCAAGGTCTTGCGTTGACCGGGAGTGGTCTGGGACCAGGTACTTGTCATGCTGGATCAGTCGGGGGTTGAGAATACCCGAAGCAGGTGGAAATAGCGACGCGCGCGGCGCACGTCGAGCGCGATCTGCGCACGAAGTGCATCCACATCCGGCCACTTCTGCTCGGGGCGAAGATACTTCAAGAATGAGACCTCGACCTCTGTGTCCGCAGTGAGCGAGATCTCGCGGAAGTTCAGCAAATGCGATTCGATGGCGAAGGACTCCTCGCCGAACGTGGGGCGGTTCCCGATATTCGTGACGCTGTCAAAGGTCTCGCCGCCGACCCGGGTCCGGGTCACATAGACGCCATTGCCGGGGACAAGCTCGTCATAGCGCTCCAGATTGATGGTCGGCACCGTGTACTTATGCCCATAGCCGCGGCCGCGGCCGGGATGCGCGATGATGCTGAAGGAGCGGTCCAGAAGGTGATGCGCGGTCGCAACATTGCCGGCGACAAGCAACTTGCGAATACTCGAGCTTGAGACCGGGCAGCCGCGCAGGCGCATTTCCTTATACACGCGGACCTCAAATCCGAACTCTTTTCCGAATTCAGCCAGGCGTTGCACGTTTCCTTCGGCCTTGTGCCCGAAGTGGAAGTTGTATCCCTCATGCACCTCACGAGCACGTAGCATTTCGGCCAACACCGTACGGGCGAAATCGCGAGGAGGGGTCAGGGAGAGGTCGCGGCTGAAGGGAAGGATGAGCAGCGCGTCCAAGCCATCCTGTTGAAGCAGTTTGATCTTTACCGGCAGTGGGGTGATCAACCGCGGCGCCGACTCCGGACGCAAGATCCGGGCAGGATGCGGATCGAATGTGACCGCGACAGCTTTTGCCTGTAGTTGCCGGGCACGCTCCACCACTTGGCCCAGCACGGAACGGTGCGCCCGATGGACACCGTCAAAGTTGCCGACGCTGGCCACGGAGGGACCGAAGCCGGCGGGAATCTCCTCGAGATGGCGGAAGATCCGCATGGTCAGAGCTCGAACTCCAGCTTCAGGCCGTCGTGCGCGAGGCGCACATTGGGCGGAAACTTTGCATTCGTGGCCTCATGGGGCAGATCGTGAGAAATGTGCGTGAAAAATGCGCGCCGGGGCTTCAACCGTTCCACAATACCGAGCGAGTTCTCGACCGAGGAATGCGTGGGGTGTGGACGGTAACGGAGCGCATCGAGGAAAAGAATGTCCAGGCCTTCAAGCTTGTCCATGGACTCCTCGGGGATGGCGCTGAAGTCGGTGAGATAGGCAGCCGACCCGAAGCGGAACCCGTCGATCAGCGCATCGCCGTGAATGACCTTCACTACATCGAAGCGCGCGCCAAAGAGATCGACGCCATCCCCCAGGGGATTCATGGCCACACGGGCCAGGCCACCGAATTTGTAATCACCGTCAAAGATGTAACGGAAGATCGATTGGATGATCCTGGCCGTCTCGTCACCCGCGTAGAGAGGGACTCTGCTCTCATGGCGGAAGGTGACCGGGCGCAGGTCATCGAGGCCGAGGATGTGGTCGGCGTGCGCGTGGGTGTAGAGCACCGCGTCCAAGTGGTCGATGCTTTCGCGGATGGCCTGCTCGCGGAAGTCGGGCGTGGTGTCGATCAGGACGTTGTGGCCGTCATACTGCACCAGTACGGACGGGCGCAGGCGGCGGTCGCGTGGGTCGGTGGAGTGGCAGACCGCGCAGGAGCAGCCGATGGTGGGCACGCCCATCGAGGTGCCACTGCCCAGGACTGTGAGGGTCGCTTTCACCTACTTGATGGTCGGCGCACCCGGCGGGGGTTGGGTGGTCAGCACGTTGGTGATCTCCAGGAACGCCATGCGCAACTCGAACAGCGCGTTCTGCAGCATGTGGGACTCACGCTCGTTGAGGTTGCCTTTGGTCTTCTCGTGCAGCAGGCTGAGCGTGTCGATGGAGTGGCGCGCGCCAATGATGTCCGGGCGCGGGGGCACACCTTCTTCCCGGATCATGCCGAGCTGCATCATGGCCTGCATGTAGATGGAGGCAACCAGGGTCTCGAAGGTGACTTCAAGGTTCGGCGGACGCTTGGCGCCGGCGGCATCGAGCAAGTCATCGATCTTCTTGCTTGCGGTCACGTACTCGCCGCGTTGCGCGTGCTGCTGTTCGGCGGTCGGCGGTAGCGGGACCTCGGCATCCTTCTCTTCGACCGCGGGCGGCGGTTCCGCTGCGGCGGCGACCGCCGCTTCCGGCGCGGCCTTCTCTTCGGTCACCGTGTCTGACAATTCGCCTTCCGCGGTGAAACGGCGGCGGTCCTCCACCACAAACTCGCTTTTCTTGCTCTCGCTCATGCGAACCTCAATCTTGGAATCGGAAGGGCAGTGGCGCCACCGTGGCGGTAGTGTCGCCGATCTTCACCCTGACGCCGGGCGCGGCAACTTCGCGGCGGATGTAACCCAACCCTAAAAGTGTACTACTGCCATCGCGGGGGACGGCCACGATGCTGGTCAGCTCGCCCACGGGCTTGCCCTCGGATTCGACCTTCGCGCCGGGAGCCGCGGCGGCGTCCAGCACAAACCCGGTGAACGTGCGGTGCAGGATGCCACGGGCGTGGATGCGCTCCACGATCTCCTGGCCGATGTAGCAGCCCTTGCCGAAGGCGATGGCCTGTTTCTGTTCGGTCTCTTGCGGCAGATCTTTGTTGCGGATGTCCGGGCCGACTTTGGGCACACCAGAAAGCACGCGAAACATCTCCAGAGACTCCGCGCCGACGGGCCTTGCGCCGGCAGCGACGAGCGCGTCCCAAAGCGCGGCGGCGTTTTCCGGCGCGGACCAGATCTCGAAGGTTGAGACCGGGTCCAGAGTCTTGCGGACGATCGATATCCCGGTGCTGTTCCAGACCGAATCCGCGAGCGTCAAGAGGGCTTCGGGCGGATCGAACCCCGCCGCGCGCAAGACGGTCAGAGCCCGCGGGCCAGTCGCACCGATCGCGGTGAGTTTTTCCGTCGCGTCGGCAAGCTCGACGTCATCCATGATGATGAAGCGATCCAGCAACGCGATCAAACTTTCAACCTGGGAGCGGTCGGTGTCCACAACGATGTGGTGGCCGCGCTGATAGGCAAACATGTCCGCCTGGATGCGGCCCTGAGCACTCAGTACAAAGTTGTAATTGCCGTGTCCGGGCTGAAGGTCGTTTATGTTGTTCGTGACCATGCCGTTCAACCAGCGAACGCGGTCCTCTCCGGTCACCAGGATCTTGCCACGCCAACCCAGGTCATAGACACCGCAGCCGCCGTTAAGCGCAGCCAACTCGGAGGCCGTGTCGCCGAAACGGGAGGCTGTCTCGCCGCCGAAATAGTCCTTGATGGGGGCCCCCGTAGCTGCGAGCTTCTCTGTGAGTGCGGTTTTCATGTCCTGAACATTTGATTATAGCCGGGCAGGAAAAGAACCAAGATCGGTGGCAGGACGGAGGCGCAAGGGTTTTCTGATATCTTTCCAAGCGTGGCGACGAAAAAGAAGATCGCGGTGGTGCCGGGTGACGGCATCGGCAAAGAAGTGGTCCCCGCGGCGCTGGACGTGGTGCGGGCCACGGGCGCGGCGGTGGAGTTCACCGAGTTCGACTGGTCCGCCGACCGCTATCTGAAAGACGGCACTACCATCCCGGCCGACGGTTTTGCCATGCTGCAACGCGATTTTGATGCGGTATTCGTCGGCGCGCTGGGCGATCCGCGCGTGCCGACCAACATCCATGCCAAAGAGATATTGCTGGGCATGCGCTTCACCATGGACCTCTACGCGAATGTGCGTCCGGTAAAACTGCTGGATGAGTCGTTGTGTCCGCTGAAGGGCGTGAAACCGGAAGATGTGGACTTTGTGGTGGTCCGGGAGAATACCGAAGGGCCGTACATGGATGCGGGCGGCGTCCTGAAAAAAGACACGCCGGATGAAGTGGCTATTCAAGAGGAGTTCCACACGGTGGAGCGGATCATCCGCTTCGCCTTCGAACTGGCGAAGAAACAGGGACGGAAGAAAGTCCTGATGGCGGACAAGTCCAACGCCATGACCATCTCCGGCGGACTATGGCAGAAGGTGTTCAAGCTGGTGGCGGCGGAGTATCCCCAGATCCAGACGCAACACATGTACATCGACGCCTTATGCATGCACCTGGTGCGCGACCCGAAGCAGTTCGATGTGATCGTGACCAGCAACATCTTCGGCGATATCGTCACCGATCTGGCCGCGGCCCTTCAGGGCGGGCTGGGCATGGCCGCCAGCGGGAACATCCATCCGTGGAAGACTTCGATGTTCGAACCGGTGCACGGCTCGGCGCCGCCTTACGCGGGAAAGAACATCGCCAACCCGATCGGAGCGATCGCCTCGGCGGCGATGATGCTGGAGCACCTTGGATTCGTAGTTGAAGCCGCAAAGATCAGCGAGGCCATCCTGAAGGCGGTGCGGGAGAAGAAGACCACGCAGGACATCGGCGGAACACTGGGAACGCGTGAGTGCGCGGGGTGGACTGCGAAGAACCTTTAGCCGCGGATAAACGCAGATGAACGCGGATCAAACGCGTGTGATAAAATCTTAAAAATCCACCCCGGGAGAACGCATTGCAAGCCATCCTTGCGCTCGAAGACGGCCGCGTCTTCACAGGCAAAGGCTACGGCGCCCAAGCCGAATGTTACGGGGAAGTCGTTTTTAATACCTCACTCACCGGATACCAGGAAATCTTCACCGACCCGTCCTATACGGGGCAGATCGTCGTCCTCACCAACCCTGAGATCGGCAATTACGGCACCAATCCCGACGATCAGGAGGCCACGCGGCCTTACATCGAGGGCCTGGTGGTGCGCGAGTTCTCCAAAGTCAGCTCCAACTGGCGCTCGCAAGAGGTCACGGACGCCTATCTGGAGCGCTACAAGATCCCGGTCATCGCGGACATCGACAGCCGGGCCGTGGTCCGGCACCTGCGACAGCACGGGTCACTGCGTGGTGTGATCAGTTCGCTCGAGACGGACGCGAAGAAGCTGGTGGAGAAAGCCCGCGCCCTCCCCAAGATGAACGGCATGGACCTGGCCAAAGTGGTCAGCACCAAGCAGCGCTATATCTGGGAGACGGGCGAGCGGCCGCATGAGCCGACCGAGGTGGTCGGCATGAAGGATGAGCCGCCACTGCACCACGTGGTGGCCTACGACTTCGGCATCAAGCACAACATCCTGCGCAAGCTGGCGTCGGAAGGGTGCCGCGTGACCGTGGTCCCGGCGGAGACCACGGCGGAGGATGTCCTCGCGCTGAAGCCGGACGGTGTGTTCCTCTCCAATGGGCCCGGCGACCCCGAGCCGTGCGCCTATGCGGTGGAAGCGATCCGCAAGATGATGGGCCGCGTCCCCATCTTCGGCATCTGTCTGGGACATCAACTGGTGGGGCTGGCGCTGGGCGGCAAGACCTTCAAGCTCAAGTTCGGGCACCACGGCGGGAACCATCCGGTGAAGCAGATGCAGACCGGAAAGATCGAGATCACGGCGCACAACCACAACTTCGCTGTGGACCCGGATTCGCTGCAGGGCCCGGAGGTCGACTTCACGCACATCGACCTGAATGACAATACGCTCGAGGGACTGCGTCACCGGACGTTGCCGCTGTTCAGCGTGCAGTATCACCCGGAGGCGTCGCCCGGGCCGCACGATTCGCATTATCTGTTCAAGGATTTCGTGCGGATGATGGGGGAGTGGAAGTGATTTGCGATTGTTGATTTGCGATTTGCGAATTGGCGCGTATGAAGGCGCGTCCGTGAGAACGATGGATTGATCATTGATTTGTCATTCCGAGCAGAGCGAGGAATCTGCATGTGAGGCGTGAATATCGGTCCTGGGTGTACATCATGGCGAGCCGGTCACGAAACCTCTATATCGGGATGACGAACAGCATTCATGTGCGTGCCTACCAGCACAAGCGCGGAGAGATCGCGGGCTTCACCAAGCGGTACAACATAAACCGGTTGGTATATTCCGAAGAGTTCCAGTACGTGAATAACGCGATCGCGAGGGAAACGGAGATCAAGAAGTGGAGGAGAGCGAAGAAGATCGCATTGATCACGAGGGTGAATCCCGCGTGGGCCGACTTGGCCGAACATTGGTATGACGAGTTGACAGAGGCAATGCAGATTCCTCGCCCGAAGGGCCGGGCTCGGAATGACAAATAATTGGGGTGCCTAGTGGCGCCCTTTCAAAGCAAGAGCGAGGAGTGGAAGGGATAATGCCCCGTCGCACTGACATCTCGAAGATCCTCATCCTCGGCTCCGGGCCGATCGTGATCGGCCAATCCGCCGAGTTCGATTACTCCGGCGCGCAGGCCTGCAAGGCGCTGAAGCAGGAGGGTTATGAGGTGGTGCTGGTGAACTCCAACCCGGCCACCATCATGACCGACCCGGAGATGGCCGACCGCACCTACATCGAGCCGCTCACCCGGGAGTATCTGGAAGAGATCATCCGCATCGAGAGCGAGATGCTCCCGGCCGACCGAGGCATCCAAAGGGATTCCTCGACTCGCGCAAAAAGCGCACTCGCTCGGAATGACAAATCAAATGGTACTGGCAATTCGAGAGGATGCGCATTTGCCATCCTGCCCACTGTCGGCGGGCAGACGGCGCTGAATCTGGCGGTGGAGCTGGCCGATGGCGGGGTGCTGGAGAAATACAACGTCGAGCTGATCGGGGCGCAGCTGGAGGCCATCAAGAAGGCCGAAGACCGGCTGATGTTCAAAGACGCGATGGCGCGCATCGGGCTGGACGTGCCCAAGAGCGCGCTGGTGAACAACGTGCGCGACGGCATGGAGTTCGCCGGCAAGATCGGTTTTCCGGTCATCGTGCGGCCCAGTTTCACGCTGGGCGGCTCCGGCGGCGGCATCGCCTACAACCGCGAGGAGTTGATGGAGATCCTCTCCCGCGGGCTCGATCTCTCCCCCGTGCACGAGTGCCTGATCGAAGAAAGCGTGCTCGGCTGGAAGGAGTACGAGCTGGAGGTGATGCGTGACCTGAAGGACAACGTCATCATCATCTGCTCCATCGAGAACTTTGATCCCATGGGCGTGCACACGGGGGACTCGATCACCGTGGCCCCGGCGCAGACGCTCACCGACCGCGAGTACCAGGCCATGCGCGACGCCTCCATCGCGGTGATCCGCGAGATCGGGGTGGAGACCGGCGGCTCGAACATCCAGTTCGGCGTGCATCCCATCACCGGACGGATGGTGGTGATCGAGATGAACCCGCGTGTCTCACGCAGTTCGGCGCTGGCATCGAAGGCCACCGGGTTTCCCATCGCCAAGATCGCGGCCAAGCTGGCCGTGGGTTACACCCTGGACGAGATCCCCAATGACATCACGCGCAAGACCCCGGCCTGCTTCGAGCCGAGCATTGATTACGTGGTGGTGAAGATCCCGAAGTGGCAGTTCGAGAAGTTCCCGGGCACGGACGAGGCGCTGGGACCGCAGATGAAGTCGGTGGGCGAGGTGATGGCCATCGGCCGGACCTTCAAGGAAGCCCTGATGAAGGGTGTGCGCTCGCTGGAGACGGGCAAGCGGCCGGGCTCGGAGAAGATCGAGCCGCGCATCCTCATCAACCGCCTGGTCACGCCGCATCCGGAGCGGCTTACGTATATCCGCTACGCGCTGAGCCAGGGCATCAGCGTGAAAGAGATCGCCAAGATGACGGGCGTGGACCCGTGGTTCCTTTACCAGTTGAAAGAGATCAACGACCTGCTGGTGGAGCTGGCCAAGCACCCGTTCGCGAGCGTGCCACCTCAGCTGGCGCGCGAAGCCAAGAGGATGGGCATCAGTGACGGCAAATTGGCTGACATCTGGGGCCTGACTTCGCAAAAAGGCGCGAGCGAGAAGATCCGCCACTTCCGGCACAAGAACGGGATCAAGCCGGTATTCAAGCTGGTGGACACCTGCGCCGCCGAGTTCGAGAGTCACACGCCCTATCTCTATTCCACCTACGAAGAAGAGGACGAAGCGCCGCCTACGGAGAAGAAGAAAGTCCTGATCCTGGGCAGCGGGCCGAACCGCATCGGGCAGGGCATCGAGTTCGATTATTGCTGCTGCCACGCGGCCTTCGCGCTGCGAGACGATGGCTATGAAGCCATCATGGTGAATTGCAATCCGGAGACGGTCTCGACGGATTACGACACCAGCGACCGCCTCTACTTCGAGCCGCTCACCTTCGAAGACGTACTCGCGGTGTACGAACACGAGGCCGCCGGCAATGCTCCGATCGGCGTGATCGTGCAATTCGGCGGACAGACGCCGCTCAACCTGGCGCTGCCGCTCAAAGCGGCGGGCGTGCCCATCATCGGTACCTCACCGGAGTCGATCGACCTGGCGGAAGACCGCAAACGCTTCGGAAAGCTCTTGGAGGAACTCGGCATCCCGCAGCCGCCGGGCGGGATCGCGACCAGCGTGGACGAGGCCGTGGCGGTGGCGAACCGCGTGGAGTATCCGGTACTGGTGAGGCCGTCGTATGTGCTGGGCGGACGGGCCATGGTGATCGCGTTCGACGATGAGTCCGTGATCCGCTACATGAAGGAAGCGGTGGAGTACTCGCAGGAGCGGCCCATCCTGGTGGACCACTTCCTTGAGGACGCGACTGAGGTGGATGTTGATGCGCTGTCCGATGGCGACGACGTCGTCATCGCCGGCATCATGGAGCACATCGAGGAAGCCGGCGTACATAGCGGCGATTCCAGTTGCGTGCTGCCGCCAGTGGACATCCCGGAGCAGCACCTTGCCACCATGCGTGACTACACCTTCAAGTTGGCGCGCGCGCTGAAAGTGGTGGGGCTGATGAACATCCAGTTCGCCATCCAGCGCGACAAAGTGTTCGTCATCGAGGTGAATCCGCGGGCGTCGCGCACCGTGCCGTATGTCTCAAAGGCGACGGGCGTGCCGCTGGCCAAGATCGCCGCGCGCATCATGACCGGGCGGAAGCTGCGCGAGTTCCTGCCGGAACACGTGGAGCGGGGCACGGTGCTCGACGCCGGCAGCCATTACTATGTGAAGTCGCCGGTATTCCCCTGGAGCAAATTCCCGGGCGTGGATACTGTGCTTGGGCCGGAGATGAAGTCCACCGGAGAAGTGATGGGCGTGGCGGAGACGTTCGGCGAAGCCTTTGCCAAGGCGCAGATCTCCGCGGGACAGGTGCTGCCGTCCAAAGGCACCGTGTTCCTTAGCGTGAATGACCGCGACAAGGCGAACGTCACCGAAGTCGCGCAACTCTTTCTTGACCTGGGATTCTCGATCGTGGCCACGCACGGCACGGCGGATGTACTGGAGCGCGCAGGGATCGTGGTGGAACGCGTCTACAAGGTGAAGGAAGGCCGGCCGAACGCGGTGGACCTGATCAAAGGCAGCAAGATCCAGCTCATCATCAACACGCCGTTCGGCGTGGACCCGTTCTTCGACGAAAAGGCCATCCGCCGGGCGGCGGTGAGCCACCGCATCCCCAGCATCACCACGATCTCCGCGGCGTACGCGGCAGCGGAGGGCATCGCCGCATTGCAGCGCGGCAAGATCAACGTCTTCGCGCTCCAACACCTGCACGCGGCCCGCGAGCTGGAAGCAAAGTAGAGATCGGAATGGACCGCCGGCGCGCACTCAAGGGGTTGACACTCCTTGCCGGCGCGCCATTCGTGCTTCGAGGCCGATACCCGTTGTTTGCGTGGTCGCCAGAGACTTACTCCGCGCGATGCATCGAATTGGTGCGGCGGTCGCTGGTCGTGGACCTGCTCAGCCAGTTCAAGCTGGGCGCATTCACGGATGTGCTGGGCGGGCAACCCGTCGTTCCGTGGTTTTCCAAGCCTGAAACCTTCTCGGCTGCCGACCTGCAGCGATACAAAGATTCCGGCATCAACATCTTCCACATTGGCTGGGGGACGCCGAGGGGCGATCCCCTCGAAGGCGCCCTCAGGGTGCTGGAGGCGTGGGAGCGGTTCATCCTCTTCCACAAGAAGGATTTCCAGTTCGTTCTCCGGGCCGGTGATTTTGTTTCCGTGAAGCATTCCGGCCGGATCGGGATACTGTTTGGCCTGCAGGGCGCCGACCATTTCCGCACGGTGGAAGACGTGGACGCATTCCACGCGCGCGGTCAGCGCATATCGCAACTCACCTACAACGACCAGAACCGGATCGGCGCGGGATTCATGGCGAGACCGGACAAGGGGCTGGCGAGCTTCGGCCGGGAGATCATCGCGCGAATGAACAAGACGGGCATGGCCGTCGATGTCAGCCATTGCGGCGATCGCACCACGCAGGAGGCGATCGACGTCTCGGCGAAGCCGGTGTTGATCACGCACACGGCGTGCCGGGCGTTGAATCCGCACCCCCGGTGCAAGACCGATGAACAGATCCGGCAACTCGTGGCCAAGGGCGGGGTCATGGGCATCACGCATGTAGCGAAATTCGCCAAGCGCGGAGGCGGGGCCACGATCGAGGATGTGCTCGACCATATTGGCCACGTTCGCAAGCTGGTGGGTGTGGAGCGCGTGGCTATAGGTAGTGATATCGACCTGGACGGATATGATGAACTGCCCCCGGCGTTGCGCCGCCGCATGATGTCCGGATTCAAGCGCAAGGAGTTCGATAAGGAAGACATTCCCGGGCTGGACCATCCCAAGCGGATGTTCGACCTGACAGAGGGGTTGATACGGCGCGGATATTCCGATGAAGAGATCGGTCTTGTGCTCGGCGGAAATGCGGTGCGGGTACTGAGCGAGATATGGAAAGTATGATTGCGACGGCAAGATGCCGTCGCCACAGCCGGCGGGACGCCGGCGCTACATCGTGCCGCTCGCTCGGAATGACAAGTCTTAGGTGTTAAGGCTTAGAGGTGAAGGCTATGAAGCGATTGGCGATTTTGAGTTTGTTTATCTCGCCTTTGTTTGCGCAGGAGATGCTGCGGCCGCCGCGGCCGGTGCATACGTTTTCCATCGTGGCCCGCGATCCGCAGACCGGGGAGATCGGAGTGGCGGTGCAGTCGCACTGGTTCGCGGTGGGGCAGCGAGTGGCCTGGGCGGAGGCGGGCGTGGGCGCGGTGGCTACGCAGTCGTTCACCGACCCGGCTTACGGGAAACTCGGATTGGACATGATGCGAGCGGGGAAGAGCGCGCCGGATGCGTTATTGGAGCTGGTGACAAAGGACAAAGGTGCACAAGTCCGTCAAGCGGGGTTTGTAGACGCTCAAGGACGCGCTGCGGGCTGGACCGGGAAAGACGACATTGCGTCGGCAGGAGATGCGTGCGGTTCGGTCGAGAACCTGGTCGAGCGGTCCGATCCGCCTCCCAAGCGAGAAAACGGTGTGGTCCATTCCTGCATCGAGTTCAGCGCGCAAGCCAATCTCATGGCCAACGACAGAATCTGGCCGGCAATGGCCAAGGCCTTCGAGGAATCCAAAGGCGACCTGGCCGACCGTATGCTGGCGGCGCTGGATGCGGCGCAAGCGGCGGGTGGAGACGTTCGCGGGCGGCAGTCGGCGGCGCTGATCGTGGTGAAGGCGAAATCCAATGGCAAGCCGTGGGAAGACCGCATCTTCGATCTGCGTGTGGACGATGCGGAGACGCCGCTCAAAGAACTACGGCGGTTGGTCACGCTGCAGCGCGCCTACAACCACATGAACGCGGGTGACGATGCCGTTGAGCACAAGGACAACGAATCTGCGTTGCGCGAGTATTCGACCGCGGAGAAGATGATCGAGGGCATGGCGGACGTGGACCAGAGCCGCCTGGCGGAGATGATCTTCTGGCACGCTGTGGCGCTGGTGAACATGAAGCGGGTGGACGAGTCGTTGCCGCTGTTCCAGCGCGCCTTCAAGATGCATCCTCAATGGCGCGAGGTGGTGCCCAGACTGACGAAGCCGGGGCTGCTGCCGGATGATCCATCGGTGATCCGGAAGATTGCTGGACTGTGAAGTGTGTCGCCCGCTAAAGCGGGCTTGCATTTTTAACTTAGCGAACAGACGCGCGGCTAAAGCCGCGCTCTTTTTCGGATATTTCAGCGTAATGGATAGAGAGTAAGTACGACGGTGTTAAGGAACACTACAGAGTGCAATCCAGTACCAAGGCCAGCGATCAGCCCGCACTGAAGAATCAGGGGTCAAGCAGACAGAGCCTGATGCCTATAGTCAGGACGCAGTTCCTGCTATCCTTTTCCCATGTTGCTCCAGGGCATTTATCCCGCCATAACGACTCCGTTCTATCCCGATGGGCGGTTGTATCTCAAGAAACTTGAGCACAATGTGGACCGTTACTCGCGTACGCCGGTGGCGGGAATGGTGGCGCTGGGATCGACCGGCGAAGCTGTCCATCTCGGCGACGACGAACAACGCGAGGTTCTGAAACTAGCAGCTGAGGTCGCGGCCGAGCAGAAGGTGCTGGTGGCGGGCGTGGGGCAGGAGTCAGCCGAGCGGACGCTGGCGCTGACGGAGTTCGCCGCGAAGGCCGGATATGACGTTGCCCTGGTGCGCACGCCTTCGTACTACCGTCCGCAGATGAAATCGAAACCGGAGGCGATCGTGGCCTACTTCCGGTTTGTGGCTGACCGGGCGCCGCTCCCGGTGCTTCTTTACAACGTTCCGCCGTATACGGCCTATGACTTGCCGAACGAGGCAGTGACGGAACTCGCGTCGCACCCGAATATTCTGGGCATAAAAGAATCAGGCGGGAGTGTGGAGAAGATCGCCGCGATGAAACAAGCGACGTCAGGTGTGAAGCGCACAGTCAATGTCACCGAGATCTTTGCAGCGATGACGAGGCGGATGTTGGCGGCAACGGAAAGCGCAACGGCTTCGAGTGGCATGATCCCTGCCAGCGCGCTCGGCGCGACGGCCGGCGCGAGTGTGGGAACAGCGACGATCACGACGCCCAAGCCCAAATACAAGATGCGCACCAAGGAAGTGGGTTTCCAGATGGCGGCAGGCGCGGCGGAGAAACTACTGCCCTCGTTGGATGCAGGAGCCTCAGCGGCGTTGCTGGCCTTTGCCTCCTGCGCGCCGACCGCGTGCTACGAAGTCTATGCCGCATGGAAGGACCGCGACCAGGCCGTGGCGGAGGAGAAACAGCGGCGCATCGCTGTGGCTGCCGAGACGGTGTCCGGACAATTTGGCGTGCCCGGCGTGAAACATGCCTGCGATCTGAACGGATACTACGGCGGTCCTTGCCGGCTGCCGCTGCCACCGTTGACGGGCGCGGAGAAGGCAGAGATCGAGAACCTGATGCGCGACATTCGAAATTAGCCTGCATGGCTTCCCGCAAACAACCCCGCAAGGATCGGCCGGCACTGCAACGAGTTCCCGAGGAAGTCAGGGAATGGAGTGCGCTGCTCAAGTCAGAACTCGACTCCTGGCCGGGAATCTCCTATCGAAAGATGTTCGGGGTGCTTGCGGTTTATCGAAAGGGCGTGATCTTCGCCGGCTTGCCGGACAAACGCGCGCTCTTCACGGGCCGATCGGTGATCTTCAAGTTCCCGACGCTGAATGCGAAATTAGCGATGAAATTGAATAGCGACGAACGGGTCTTGGCAGGAACACAACCAGGGAAGGGATGGTTCGGGTTCGAGCTGAGGTCCGCGGGCGACATCACCCCGGCCCTTGCGTGGATCAGCCTGGCCTATGAAGCTGCCAAGCCAACGCGCAAGAAGGGCTGAACCGGGCGCCATTTAATCCTTCATGCTACCTTTCAACGGCGCTCGCTGCCATTCGCTGCGGTCAGCTTCATTTTCTCCGCGCCTCGTCCCGTATAATGAGAAGTGATTGATTCCGCGAGACTTGTCACCTTTGTGCTCGCCGGCCATCCAGTCATGGTGTGAGCGGCCCAGCCTGACCCTAGAGGAAAGACGACTTCCGATATGACCGCCAACATGGTCCTGCTGCGCTCGATTCTGCTCATGGGCGTGCCCGTGTCCGGCAAGAACATGTTCCCCTCGAACATCGCGGGCCTTCCAACGTGGTACACGATTCGCGCCAGCAAGCGCGGATACATCAGCCGCAAGAAGGAAGTCGACTTTCTCATCGCCATGAATCCGGAGACGGCCAAAGAGGACGTGCTCTCCCTCGCCCCGGGCGCGGTGGTGGTCTATGACGAGCCGCTCAAGCTGAATGATCTGCGCAACGACCTCACGTTCTATCCCGTGGCCTTCGACAAGATCGTGGCCGCGGTGTGTCCGGACGCCAAGCTGCGCAAGCTGGTGAAGAACATGGTGTACGTCGGGATCGTGGGTGAACTGCTTCACATTGAGCCGGCGCGGGTCGAAGCGGAAGTGAGCAAGCAGTTCGCGCGCAAGCAGAAGGCGATGGAACTTAACCTCTCGGCCGTACGCGCCGGTTTTGATTACGTCAAGGCCTCGCTGACCAAAGCCGATCCCTTCTTTGTGGAAGCCAGCAATCAGACGACGGGGAAGATCATCATCGACGGCAACGCCGCCACGGCGCTGGGCGCGATGTTCGCCGGCGTGACCGTGGTGACGTGGTATCCCATCACGCCGTCTTCGTCCGTCGTGGAACAGCTGATCGACTATCTGAAGAAGTATCGAGTGACGCCGGAGGGGAAGGCCACCTTTGCTGTGGTCCAGTCCGAAGATGAACTGGCGGCAATCGGGATGGTGATGGGCGCGGGATGGGCGGGCGCGCGCGCCATGACCGCCACCTCCGGCCCCGGTATCTCGCTGATGGCGGAGTTCGTCGGCCTGGGGTATTACGCCGAGATCCCGGCGGTGATCTTTGACATTCAGCGCGTCGGTCCTTCGACCGGTTTGCCGACTCGCACCGCACAAGGCGACATTCTGTTCTGCGCCACGCTCTCCCACGGTGACACCAAGCATCCGTTGCTGCTGCCGGGCAATGTGACCGAGTGTTTCGAGTTCGGCATGGCGGCGTTCGACCTGGCGGAGCGGCTGCAGACCCCGGTCTTTGTGATGAGCGACCTCGATTTGGGCATGAACAACTGGATGTCCGACCCGTTCGCGTATCCGGAAAAGCCACTCGATCGGGGCAAGGTGCTGAGCAAAGACGACCTGGAAAAGCTGGGCGGATTCGCACGATACAAGGACGTTGATGGGGACGCCATCGGCCACCGCACGCTTCCGGGCACGGACCATCCGGCAGCCGCGTATTTCACGCGGGGCAGCGGTCACAACGAAAAAGCGCAGTATTCCGAGCGCGGCGACGATTATCAGCACAATATGGAGCGCTTGAACCGCAAATTCGAGACCGCGCGCGCGGTTGTTCCTAAGCCGGAGATTGTCGCGGATGGGACATCGCAGATCGGCATCATCGCGTATGGGACCTCCGATTTTGCCGTGCGCGAGAGCCGTGACCAGTTAAGCAAGGAATTCCAGATGGCGACCGACTACCTTCGTCTTCGGGCCTATCCATTCGCTCCCGAGGTGCACCAATTCGTGGCCTCGCATGAGCGGGTCTACCTGGTAGAGCAGAATCGCGACGGGCAGATGCTCAGCCTGCTGAAGCTGGACATCGATGGCGCCCAAACGCCAAAGTTGCGGAGCGTGCGCCATTACAACGGCCTGCCCATCGACGCGCGCTCGGTCACCGACGACATCATCTCCCAGGAGGGCAAGTAAGTGGCTACCACCCCGACCACCACTCCGGCGCCCAAGACCAACCGCATCGGCCTTCAGGTGCTCGACTATCGCGGCGGCAAGACCACGCTCTGCGCCGGATGCGGGCACAATGCGATTTCCGAGCGCATCATCGACGCCTTCTATGACATGGGCGTGCAGCCGGAACGGGTGATGAAGTTGAGCGGCATCGGTTGTTCGTCCAAGAGCCCGGCGTACTTCATGAACCGGGCGCACTCGTTCAATAGCGTGCATGGACGCATGCCGTCGGTGGCCACGGGCGCGACTCTGGCCAACCGGACAATGCTGGGCCTCGCGGTCAGCGGCGATGGCGATACGGTCTCCATCGGCGCGGGACAGTTCGTCCACCTGATGCGCCGCAATCTGCCGCTGATCTACATCATCGAGGACAACGGGGTTTACGGCCTGACCAAGGGGCAATTCTCGGCGACCGCTGACCTTGGCTCCAAGCTCAAGACGGGCGTGATCAATGATCTGCCGGCCATCGACATTTGCGCGCTGGCCATCGAGCTGGGTGCGACCTTCGTGGGCCGGTCGTTCTCCGGGGACAAGAAGCAGCTGCTCAACATGATCAAGGCGGCCATGGGACATCGCGGCACCGTGGTCCTGGACGTGATCTCGCCATGCGTCACTTTTAATGATCACGAAGGCTCCACCAAGAGCTACAAGTACATGAAAGATCACGAGGAGCCGGTGCATGAAGTCGGCTTTGTACCTCATTTTGAGAACATCACGGTGGACTATGAGCCAGGTACGACCACCGAAGTACGGATGCATGACGGATCGCTGCTCCGGTTACGGAAGCTGAATGCGGACTACGATCCGACCGACAAGATGCGGGCCATGACGGCGCTGCATGAGTCCGGCAAGAAAGGTGAAGTCCTGACCGGCGTGCTTTATTTGGATACGCACAAGCGAAACTTCGTGGAGCTTCTGAACCTTACGGAAGACCCGCTGGCAACACTGCCGCAGGATGTGGTGCGCCCGCCGAAAGCTGTCCTCGACAAGATCATGTTGGGATTGATGTAGCCGCAGGGATCGCGGAGGGCTGATAAACCCGCCACCTCGGCGGGTTTTGCAGTTAGGAGTGTTCCGGGGACTCGCCCGGTTCGGGATAATCGGAGTCCAGGCCTTCGAAGGCCTTGTCCTGATGCCGGTGCCGCAATTGGCCGCTCATGGACGTGTTGCTCTCATCGGTCGTCGAATTGTGGTGGTCGTCCTCGACGGCGCCTTTATGGACATCGGCGTCGTGCCGCTCAACCTTGTCCTTCATCGGGCCCTCTGCATTCCGCTGCCCCCAAGGATGCGCCTCCGCCTGGCGCATCGTCAACCGGGGCGGGATGAATCAATCTGTGTACCCGCAATGTTTTGCCGGGATTCGGAGGTTGCGGTTAGAATCGGGGCACCATGGGCACGCCCTACAGCACCAAGCCCGGCCCGCTCTACAAACCCTTCGAGAAGATGGTGAAGATCTCGGTCCTGGGCAAGGAGTTTCAAGTACCGGAAGGGAACATCCTGCTGCGGGCCTTCCAATTCCTGGCGCCGGAAACAGTGCCTTACGGCCGGTTCTGCTGGAACGAAGAGTGCCAATATTGCCGGGTGCACTATGACACCGGGGCGGACACGCAAAGCCGCATCGCGCTTTCCTGCAAGACGGTGGTGAAAGACGGGATGCGGGTGACGGAAGTCGCGGGTGAGATCAAGTATTGCTTGCGGACGTTGGACCTAAGCCCACCGAAGAAACCCTAGCGTCCGGGTGAAGTCCCGGATATCCGGCGCAGGCGCTCTTTGGCCTGCACTGCCTCCGGAGAACGCGGATAACGGCTGACCAGGCTGCGCAGTTCCTTCACGGCTTCTTCCTTGCGGCCCAGCTCGATCAGGGCAAATCCTTTCTTCAACTGCGCCGCGGCGGTCTTGTTCCCGCCGGGGAATTGTTCAAGCACGCGATCGTACTCTTTCACGGCCTGGTCGAATTTGCCCTGTTTGAAAAGAATATCGGCGACATAGAACTGGGCATTGCCCGCCAACTCTGTATTCGGGTAATACTTTAAGTAATCACCGAATTCCTGTTGAGCCAAATCGTATTTGCCGGTCGTATAGTCACGGAGCCCGCCGTTATACAACTCATCCGCCGGGGGCGCTTGTCCGGCGGAGGCCGCGGGTGCGGCATTCAGGTTCTGTTGGGCGGCCTGAATATCTTCCAACTGCTTACTGAGCTTGGCGACGCGGGACTTCAATTCATCCACGGAGTCTTGCAGGGATTGCACCTGGGCCGAGACCTGGTCGGTCTTGCTCGCGGTCTCGCTCGTTAACCCCTTCACGCCCTTGTCCAAAGCGTTGAGGCTGCCATTGAGGCGATTGACCGCGTCCGTCGTCTGCTCCACCAGACTGCGCATGACTCCCATGCGCTCGTCGAACGAGGTCTGCATGCGGGCCATCTGGTCCTGAAGGGCCTGGACCTGGGTCTGCAACTGGATCAGTTGTTCTTTGGTCCCGGCGTGCATGGGTACAGCGGCCAAGGTCAGGACCAGGATCAGAGTGAATCGGGCGGCGGTCTTGATGGTCATATCCGGATTGGATGCTCGAAAATGAGATGGGGCGTAGTCCTCTACGCCCCTTCATTGTGACACGAAAACAGCCGGGCTAGCGCAGTACCGCGTGACCCCGGCGGTTCCTCTGCCAGCAGGATTCGCTGGATTCCATGCAGACCGGCTTCTCCTTGCCGTAGCTGATGGTGGTGATGCGGCTGGCATTGACGCCGGCCGCGATCAGCGCGTTCTTCACTGCATTGGCGCGCTCATCGCCCAGGGTCAGGTTGTACTCGGTGGAGCCGCGCTCATCACAGTGGCCTTCGATCAGGATGCGAAGGCTGGTGCGCTGGTTGAGGGCGCGGGCATTGGCAGCGAGCGAGGCTTGCTGGTCGGCGCGGATGTCCGCCTTGTCGTAATCGAAATAAACGTCCTTGATGTTCTGACTGAGCCACTGCTCGTCAGACTGGCTGGGCGCCTGCTCCTTCACCGGAGGCGCCGCCGCGGCGTTCACGGTGACGCGGACCGTGGCTTCCCGCTGGCCGCCGGCGCCACGGGCCACCAGACGATAGGTGGTGGACTCGTTCGGAGACACATCCTTCGAGCCGTTCGCTTCCACGGTCCCCAGCGGTTCGATGAAGGCATCGGTCGCGTTCTCCGTCCGCCAGGTAAGGCGCGAGACTTCGCCGCGCTCGATGGTCTGCGGATTGGCCGTGATCGAGGCCGTAGGCGCAGCCGGAGGCGGAGGCGGCGGTGTAGGGGCCGGCGCCTGCTGTTTCTTGCCACAACCGGCGAGCACGAACAAAAGGGTGAGAACGGCGATCCATCTCCAATACCGGGGGGCGATCGAGAGCGTTTTCTTGGTCACCTGAGAGTCCTCCATAGGAATAGTCGAGTTCATATTACTTGAAGCTCCAGTTGGGCTGCGAATTATCGCCGGTCCGGGTCAACGAGCGCTGATCCGAGCCATCCGCCAGCATGGACCATATCTGCGTCAACCGGCCCCGTTTGGACTCATACACAATACGCCTTCCATCCGGAGACCACGAGGGATAATCGTTGACGCCTGAATCGAACGTGAGCTGTACCCAGCGACGGGTGGCGATGTCCATCACATAGATGTCCTGCCCGCCGGGGGCCCCGGGGCCATAGTTGCGCCGCCAGGCGAAGGCCAGGAACTGACCGTTGGGTGACCACGACGGGCTGACCGCGTAGCCAGCGTCGGTCATGCGCTGGAGGTTCGTCCCGTCCACATCCATGATGTAGATCTGGGGCAGGCCGGTGCGTCCGCTGACAAATGCGATCTGCGAGCCCGTCTTGGGATTGAATACCGGGGAGACATCCGAACCGGCGTAGGAGGTGATGCGCTTGGGGTTTGCGCCGGTCGCGTCAGCCACGAAGATCTCCGGGTCACCACGCATGGATGACGAGAATGCGAGCTCGTCACCCTGGGGCGACCATGCCGCGGACGAATTGGTTCCCGCGAACGAGGGGCTGATGCTGGCCTTCGCCGTCATAGTCCATCACCCACACGTCCTTAGTGCCGGAGCGGGCGCTGATGAAGGCGATCTTGCTCTCAAAGATGCCGGGAAGGCCGCCGCCGAGCCGCAACACGATCTCATTGGCGAAGCGATGGGCGATCTTGCGCGCGCTTTCGACGGACGACTTTTCGCGGTACTGCTTCCCCAGCACGAACGGAGACTGGGTGTTTTTCACGTCATAAAGCCAGCCCTGCATCAGCAGGTCATCGCCGGTCTTGCCCAGATTTCCAAAGGCGACCATGGCGGCGTTCGGTGGAGGCACGGCCCACGCTTCCAGCCGAAGTTCCTGAGGATTGCCCGGCGCCTGCAGAGGATTGAAGTTTTTCGACACCACGTCGAAGATGCCGGCCTGACTCAGGTCATTGAACAGGACGTCATTGAAGGTCTTGAGAAGTTCCGGATTCGCTGCGTCCGTTGTGGCCGGCTTGAAATCAGCGACCGCGACCCGCACTTTCTCCACGCCGAGTCCGGTGCCGGTACGGATCCAATCGGTCTGGGCGGAGACTGTGCCCAAAAAAAGAAAGAGGAGAGCAGCGATTCTCTTCATCGAGGAGTTGGATGCCAATGAGGTCCCTTGTGTTGGAATCTACTTCTTGTAGTCGAACCAGAATTCCACAGAGACCCGGCTGCCGCGATAATCGTTGGGCAGCGAGCCGAATGTGTCGATGCGCTGTAAAGCTCGTTTGGCGGAAATATCGAGCGAGGGCACGCCACTCGATTGACTGACTTCCACGTTCGAAGGTGTGCCGCTGCGGTCAACGTCAAAGGTGAGATAGACCCGTCGCGAACTGGTGATGCTCGCGTCCACTTCGTACTTGAACCAATTCTCGGCGATCTTGCGGCGCATGGCGTCTACATACCAGGCATATTTTGTCCCAAAGCTGTTGTCATCACCAGCGGCCAGACCGCCGGTGCCCATGGTGGTTCGTACCAGGGTGTAATTGAAGCCGGCCGGCCCACCTTGGCCGAAAGGAACGACGTTGGTGGCTTCCTGTGTAGGCTTGGGCGGGGTCTTCGTGACCGGGGCCGGTGTCTTGGCTTTCGTTTTCGCGATCTTATCCGGGATAGCGATGGCATCCGGTTCGATCCGGGGCTTGGCAGGCTCGGATTCGCTCACCCCTTTCGACTGCGTGGCCAAGACGTTTTCTAGTTCTGTCGGTTGCGAAGGCAGGGGGATCGAGCTACTCACCAATTTCGCGCTGATCGCGCCATCCGTCGAGATGCCAGAGCCCCAGTCCGCGCCCGGCCGGCCGGCGATCAAGGCCAGCGCAAAGACAGTGCCAAACAGGGCAACGTGAAGGACGGTCGCGATGGCGAACGGGGCCCCCAAGCGCTCATGATATTCAAAGATGTTCTGGCTGCTCATCATCCGGTCTGTCAATCCCTACCGCCAGCCTTCGTCTCGACCGGCTGGGTCACGATGCTGATGTTGGTCACACCCGCCTGTTTTACCGCGTCCATCACAGTGGCAAACGAGCCGAAAGGCACATTCTCATCGGAACGAAGGTAGACCTGCATCCGTTCCGGATCGCGTAGGAGTTTTTTCAACTTTGGACCGATCTCGTGGATATTGATCGGATCATTGCCCAGATAGATGCGCTGCTGCCGGTCGATGGTGATCACCAATCGTTCCTCGGTGATCTCTTTGACTGTGCGGGTCTTGGGCACATCCACTTCGATGCCGCTTTGCAATACCGGCGCAGTGATCATGAAGATGATGAGCAACACCAGGACCACGTCCACCAGCGGGGTCACGTTGATCTCAGAGAGCGAGGTCTGCGTCCGGCCCTGGCTGTTGGTGAACGCCATTACCGCGGGCCTCCGGGCTCTCCCGCCATGGCGCGCGGCGCGGGTGTCGTGTCCCGCTCGGCCGCATTAAGGAATTCAAGAGAAAAATCGTCCATGCGCGCGCCGAATTCGCGCAGGCGCTGGGTGAAGTGGTTGTACGCGATCACCGCCGGAATGGCGGCGAACAGGCCGGCCGCGGTGGCGATCAAGGCTTCCGAGATGCCCGGCGCGACCGCGCGCAATGTGGCCGCGCCTGCCGTTCCGAGTCCGTGGAACGCATCGATGATGCCCCACACGGTCCCGAAAAGTCCGATGAACGGCGAGACCGTGCCCACGGTCGCAAGCCACGAGAGCCGGGTCTCCAGCCGGCTCAGTTCTTCCGAGGACGCGATCTGCATGGCCCGTTGGACGGCGTTGATATTGCGCGCCGTCCCGCCCTGGCGTTTGATCTCCGTCATGCCGCCTTCAAACACCGAAACCAGCGGGCTTGGCCGGAACTGTTCCGCCACGGGCACCAATTCCGCCGGCCGATTGGCTTTGCGGAAGGCGCGCAGGAAACGGCCGCTCTGGGCGCGGGCGCGGCGCAGGGCACCCCATTTGGAAAGCATGATGGCCCAGGAGAAAACGCTGAAGGCAAGGAGGATCAGGAGTACGATCTTTCCCACCACCCCGGTGTTGGTGACCATCTGGACGATCTCTTCGCCGACATAAAAAGAAATCAGGTTCAAAGTGGACATTACGGGTAGTGTACAAGACTTTTCTCAGGGGTCCGAAGCCGGCGGGAGGGCCCGGCTCGGCCTGCTCGGCTGGTTACTATCGGCATCAGTGCAAATCCGGGAATTCCTGTATAAAGATTTCTGGGCCCTCTAGAGCAAGAACGATCGTTCGGAGCCTTACATGCATAGGCGTGTGGTGATCGGTGCAGCGATTACAGGTTTGTTCGCGCATGCCGCCGTGCTATACGCCTATGGCGATCAGCCGCCTGGCCCTCTGATCTCAAACCTTCTGCAATTCACCCTGGGAATCGGCGGGACCCTTTGCGCATGGAGCGCCGCGCGGAATTCCGGCTGGTTTGCCCGCAAAGTCTGGCGGCTGGTCACGGTGGCCCTGGCGATCTACACCGCCGGGCAGGGCATCGTCATTTACTACGACAATGTCGTGGGTGCGCCGCTGTTCAGCCCGTGGATCAGTGATCAATTCCTGTTCTTCTGGGTGGTGCCGCTGTTGATGGCGACGCTGATCGATCCTTTCAGCGGACAACGCAAAGTGGACTGGGCGTTGGTGATGGACTTCTGCCAGGTCATTCTCTTTGCCCTGGCCCTGCACGTTTCCGTATTTGCCGTGGCGGCCAACTGGCAGAGCCATGGCCAGGAACTTGCTTTCCTGGAATGGCAGATGCGGATGGTACGCGACGGTGTGGTGATGGCCGCCCTGCTGGCACGAGTCGTGCTGGCTGTTTCTCAGAATTCCGGACGACTATTCACGCGGATCGCGGCATTTTTCCTTGCGTACGCGATAGCAGACGGCATCTACCTGTATGCCGAAGCGGCCTGGCACAACCGGGTCGGTAGCTGGCTCGATCTGCTCTGGACGGTGCCTCGTATCGTCCTGATCATCAGTGCGATCACCTGGAAGGATGAATGGAGACACGTGGAAGTCGAAACGCCCAAGCGCACACGGCGGCAGGTGCTTCCGCTGCACCTGGCGCCGGTCGTGGGCCCGCTGATGATCCTTTGGGTCACGTCACGGATGAGCGCGTCCGCCCCGACGATGGCGGCCCTATTGGTGGGATCTTCGTTTGTGCTGGCCAGCATCCGTTTTCTGATCACCCAGGAGCGGCAAGACCGGGTGACGAATGAGTTGAGGCGCAACCGCGACCTATTGGAAGCGATCATCGAAGGCACGACCGAGGTCGTCTACTTGCGCGACCTGGAAGGGCGATACGTCCTGGTGAATGGCACGGCCTGCAAGGTCTTGACTCGCACCAGGGAGGAGATCATCGGTAGGAGAGATGAAGACTTCTTCCCGGCGGCCAATGTACATGCCATTCGCGAGAGCGATGCCGAAGTGGTCCGCACCGGCAAAGCCTGCGTGACGGAAGATTCGCTGGTCATCGGGGGCCAGACAAAGACGTATTTCTCCACCAAAGGGCCGCACCGGGACTCGACCGGCAAAGTGATCGGCGTGCTGGGGATCGCCGTGGACGTGACCGAACGCCGCAAGATGGAAGAGCAGTTGCGCAAGGCCCAAAGGATGGAATCCATCGGTACCCTGGCGGGCGGCGTGGCCCACGACTTCAATAATCTACTGACCGTGATCAAGGGATACAGCCAACTCCTGTTGGAGACGGCCACAGACGGAAACACCAAAGAAGGGATGCAGGAGATCGACGCGGCGGCCGACCGCGCGGCCGCGCTTACGCGCCAACTGCTGGCCTTCAGCCGGCAACAGGTGCTGCAACCCAGGATCGTGGACCTCAACACGGTCATTCGCGGAATGGAAAAGATGCTGAAGCGGCTGATCGGAGAGGACGTTGAATGCCGGCTGCGGTTTGCTGACGGCCTCCATCCTGTTCTAGCCGACCCCACGCAGATCGAGCAGGTGGTGATGAATCTGGCTGTGAATGCGCGCGACGCCATGCCCCGGGGCGGAGTGCTGCGGATCCAGACTGCGAACACAGAGATCGGGCAGAGTGCCGGCAACGGCGATTCCGAGATCGCACCCGGCTCCTTCGTATTGCTCCGAGTGGAAGATACCGGCATGGGGATGGACGCCGCGACCCAGGCAAAAGTCTTTGAACCATTCTTCACAACGAAACCTCAAGGCAAAGGGACCGGGCTTGGGCTGTCCACCGTCTACGGGATCGTGAAACAGAGTGGTGGCACCATCGAGTTTCAAAGCAAGGTCGGAGAAGGCACGGTGTTTCAGATCCACCTGCCCGTCGCGAAAGAGGGAGCGGAGAGCGAGCCTGTGCGAAGCGGTTTGACGGTCATACGTCAAGGGCATGAGACGGTGCTCGTGGTGGAAGATGACATCGCGTTGCGAGGCTATGTGGCCTCGGTGCTGGAAAAGTCCGGGTATCGGGTGCTGGTGGCGGAGTCACCCGAGCATGCGGAGACACTGGCGCAGGAATTCAGTTCTGATATTCACTTGCTGCTCACGGATGTGGTCATGCCGCGGACAAGCGGCTTGGAACTGGCGCGCCGCATCTGTCTTATCCGGCGCGAAACCAGGGTGCTATGGATGTCCGGCCACTCCGATGAGACCATCGTGCGCCACGGAATGGTGGAGCAAGGCGTACACCTTTTACCGAAACCCTTTACCCCCGCCATCCTGGCCGCGAAGGTGCGCGAGACGCTGGAATCGCAAGGAACAGGCCCCGGCGTGGTGTGAAGCTCGCGAGGCGCCGAGGCCCGTGCTATTCTGCGTTCAACCCCCGCCATGCTCCGCGAACTGCGCGTTGAGAATTATGCCGTCATCGACCACGTGGCCGTGGAGTTCGGGCCCGGCCTGAATCTTCTTACCGGCGAAACGGGCGCCGGGAAATCAATCCTCATCGACGCCTTGGCTCTCTTGCTGGGCGCAAAGGCTTCCGCAGACGTGGTCCGACACGGTGCGGAACGAGCTATCGTGTCCGCCGTCTTTGAAGCGGAAGATGGCGCCGCCGGCAGGGCCATCGCCACCATCCTTGCTGAAAACGGATTGGATGATCCCGGAGAAGGAGAGGTCATCCTTAAGCGCGAGATCCTGGCGAACGGGAAAGGCCGGGTGTTCGTCAATAATCAGCCCGCGACGGTTGCGGTCCTGAAACAGTTGGGGCCGAATCTCGCTTCCGTCCATGCGCAATTGGAATCGATCCTGACATTCGACTCCACCGCGCGGCTGACGCTTCTTGACCGTTTTTGCGGGTCGGATACGAGCGAGTTGCAGGAGGCCTTCACACGGGTCCGCGAAATACGCAGCAAGATCGCCGATCTGGAGCGCGATGAACAGGACCGCCTCCGCCTCGTGGACCTGTGGAGCTTCCAGAAGAAAGAGATCGAGGCCGCGCAGCTTTCTCATGGCGAAGACGAGAAGCTGGAGGCGGAAAAACGCGTCCTGGCCAATTCCGAAAGATTGTTCGCCGCCGCGATGGGTGCGTACGGCGCGTTGTACGAGGATGAAGCGAATGCGCTGGCCTTGTTGAAATCGGCAGAGAGGCAATTGGAAGAGCTGGCCCGGTTTGATGCGTCGTTCCGCGAGGCAGTCGCAGCGATCACCTCCGCGCGCGCGGCAATGGAAGATGTCAGCGCAACGGCCAGGGCCTTTGCCGACAATCTCGATGCCTCCCCCGAGTGGCTTGCGGAGATCGAGGACAGGCTGGCGATGATCGACCGCCTTAAACGGAAGTATGGTCAGAACGTTGCAGCCGTCCTCGCGTATGGCGAAGACGTGGCCCGGCGGTTGCATGAG
>JACPNP010000049.1 GCA_016185365.1 Terriglobales bacterium | reverse complement strand
CATGCGCGCAGGGCGGTCTGTGAACGCGTCCGCGCGTGGAGGCAACGATGTCAGACATGATCCAAGTGAAGCTTCCCGACGGCTCCGTCCGTCCCCTGCCCCGCGGCACCACGCCGCTCGAGGTCGCGCGCGCCATCTCGCCGCGCCTGGCCGAGGCCGCGTTGGCCGCGCAGGTCCGGCCAACGTCCAACGGACATGAGCCCAAGGTCGTGGACCTTACTCAGCCGCTGGAGCAGGACGCCGAAGTCCGCATCCTCACCGAGAAAGACCCGGAAGCGCTCGAAGTCTATCGTCATTCCTCGGCGCATGTGCTGGCCACCGCCGTGCTCGAACTTTTCCCCGAGACCAAGCTCGGCCACGGCCCGCCGACCGAGACCGGTTTCTTCTACGATTTTTACCGCGAGCAAAAGTTCACGCCCGAGGACCTGGCCAAGATCGAGGAGCGCATGGCGCACGTCACCCAGCGCAACGAACCCTTCGTGCGCGAGATGGCGGACCGCGAAGACTCCATCGCCAAGTACAAGTCCGAGGGCGACTGGATGAAAGTGCACTTCATCGAGAAGCACACCGAAGCGGGGGGCAAGGTCAGCTTCTACCGCAACGGCAAGTTCGTGGATTTCTGCCGCGGGCCGCACATCCCCGCCACCGGGCGCATCAAGGCCTTCAAGCTGATGAGCCTGGCGGGAGCGTACTGGCTCAACGACAACAAGAACCCGCAACTGCAGCGCATCTACGGCACCAGCTTCTTCACCAAGAAGCAACTCGACGATTATCTCCATCAACTGGAAGAGGCCAAGAAGCGCGACCATCGCCTGCTGGGCAAGCAGCTGGATCTGTTCAGCATCCAGGAACTGGCCGGGCCGGGACTGATCTTCTGGCATCCCAAGGGCGGCATCATCCGCAAGATCATGGAGGACTGGCTGCGCGAGGAATACCTCAAGCGCGGCTACGCGCTCGTCTTCACCCCGCACGTGATGCGCGTGGACCTGTGGAAGACCAGCGGACACGAAGGCTATTACGCGCAGAACATGTTCACCAAGATGGAGCTGGACGACGCGGAATATCGCATGAAGCCCATGAACTGCCCGGGCCACATCCTGATCTACAAGGACCAGATGCGCAGCTACCGCGATCTGCCGGTGCGCCTGGGCGAGCTGGGCACGGTCTACCGCTATGAGTTGAGCGGCGTGATGCACGGCCTGATGCGCGTCCGCGGCTTCACCCAGGACGACGCCCACATCTTCTGCACGCCGCAGCAGATCGAGGACGAGGTCATCGGCTGTATCGAGTTCGCGCTGGCCGTGCTGGAGACCTACGGCTTCAAGGAGTATCAGGTGGAGCTTTCCATCTGGGACCCGAACGACCGCGCCAAGTACATGGGCGGCGAGAAGATGTGGGACCTCGCCATCTCGTCGCTGGAGAACGCGCTCAAGCGCAAGAACATCGCCTATAAGACCATCCCCGGCGAGGCCGCGTTCTATGGGCCCAAGATCGACATCAAGCTGGTGGACGCCATCGGACGGCTCTGGCAGCTTTCCACCGTGCAGTTCGATTTCACCCTGCCCGAGCGATTCGGCCTGGAGTACGTGGGCGAGGACGGCCATCGCCACCAGCCGCTCATGGTGCATCGCGCTCTCTATGGCTCCATCGAGCGCTTCTTCGGTGTGCTCATCGAGCACTACGCCGGCGCGTTCCCCGTTTGGCTGGCCCCGGTGCAGGTGGTGCTGGTACCCATCGCCGAACGTCACGCGGGATACGCGAACCAAGTGGCGGACGAGCTGCGCAAGATCGGCGTGCGCGTGGAGGTGGACGCGCGCAGCGAGAAGATGAACGCCAAGATCCGCGAACACGCGCTGCAAAAAGTGCCGTTCATCCTCATCGCCGGCGACAAGGAGGTCGCGGCCGGCACGGTCAACGTCCGCACCCGGGGCAGGGAGAAGACCGAGGACATGTCCTCCGCCGACTTCGCGGCGAAGATCCGGAAGCTGGTGGAGAGCCGCGCGGCGGAGATCGGGTAGGAGCAGTTTTGAATGAAAAACACCCAAATCTTTCTTCTTGGGCTAATAGGCCTTTATGCAGCCTTTGCGATAACTGTTCGGCCCGTGTGGTTCATTATTTTGGCTTGCATTGCGCTCTTGTGCATCGTCGGACTCGGAATGACACTGATTCCCAAGGATGAAATAAGCGCTACATGGGTCCCTGGACAGAGCAAGCCTGTTTCGATCGTCTTGCATGAAACGGAGATTGGAGCCTTGTATCCTCAACTTATTGTCTTTCGTTTACGGTTAAGCAACATTTGGCTGCTCTTTGGTTTGTGTGGATATGCGATTTATTGGCTAATGTGGACACTGGACGAAGCACCGGCAGAACTATTCCTTGGCTTTGGAACGTTTGGTCTTTCAATGTTCAATTGGTCAGTTTATGGAAGTATTCTGTGTTTTTACTTCGCCTGGAAGTGGCTAAGAGAGCGTTGGATTCTCAAACACCAGATCTCGACGCTGGGGCTGGTGATTCCGGATGGACTCATGATCCGTTACGAGTATTTCGGGACAGATGGTGAGCGATACGGTGGGATCAGGAAACGGAAGATTTGGAGCGCTGCCCATGACCCCATCACAGCAGTATTTGTAGACCCAAATAGTCCGGAACGTAACGAACCTGCATTCGACTTCCTATACCATCGTCTCGAAGTGGTAGACAAAATACATTGGCCGCTTGAGCGATTTGATCCAGAGGCAATCAGTAACGGAAAGGAAGATCCAACCAAGAAAGCGGATGAATAGTCAGTTTAGGCGGCAGAGCCGCCGTCAGAAAATTGCCCAGCCCGTAAGGGCTGGGTATGTTGCCAGTAGCGAGGCAGAGGCTCCGAAGGAGCCGACACTAATCAAACACATACCGCGGGTCATACTTGACTCCATGTTTGTCCAGGAGAGCGATGAACTCATCCTCAAAACTCCGCCGCCTGTGATGCTCCTCCTGTGTCAACACATACCGCTTCACCGCTGCCAGATTCGATGCGCTCACGCTGAACGCGCCATAGCCCTTTTGCCAGCGGAAGTCACGGACTTGCACCCGCATCCACCTGGAAGAATTCGATTTCAGTAAGTTGACGGCCTTCGCGGGGGAAATATCGGCCGGAAGGCTGATCAAAAGATGCACATGGTCCTCGCATCCGCCAACGGCCAGCGCCTTCATGTCCAAGTTGCGAGCGATCCCGCCAACATAGGCCCAGAGCCGCTCCTTGTTTATCGCCCTGAATGTAGCGCATCCGGCTTTTTGTGCTGAATACGATATGAACGTAGATCCCAAGGAATGCCTGCATGTGTCGCCCTCTCCGAGGGCTTGCACTTTACCACAACGCAGACCCAGGCCTCACGGCCTGGGCTATTTTCTACCGGCGCGTCCCGCGCCTAAAGTCCTCAGGACTAAGCGGTAGATTCGTTCTGTTGAAATGATAAAGAGTCAGTCCCCCCAAGAAATAGTGATTCCGCAGAGCCGGTCGGCAACCCCCGGATACAAGAATCGAGTGTCGAATGCACAGCCTACATCTCCGCCGCCAGAAAATTGCCCAGCCCGTAAGGGCTGGGTTGGCTTCCGATAAAAGAGAAAAGGCTCCGAAGGAGCCGACACCATCCGGTACATGTCCCATTGTCATATCCGCGGGACACCCCATCTTCCGCCCCGGGCATCTATACTTCCCGTGTCCGGAGGTGGACGATGAAACGGACCGCGACCCTGCTGGTGCTGCTACTGGGATCGATGGCTTTGCCCACAATGGCCCTTGAGCCCATGAAGGACAAAGACGGCGACTATCGCATCTTTTCCGTCACGCAACGCCGCGACATCAGCGCCTGCCTGTTGAACAATAACTCCGGCCTGCCGCCGGGACTGGCCAAGCGCGACCGCCTGCCGCCCGGGCTCGAGCGCCAGCTTCGCCGCAACGGCAAGCTGCCTCCCGGACTGCAAAAGAAGGTCACCGGATTGCCCTCGGCGTGTTCCATGGGCCTGCCGCGCCTGCCCGAAGGCTGGGAGCGCGTGGTGCTGAGCGACCGCGTGCTCATCCTGGACTCGGCGCGCGTGATCAGTGACATCTTCCGCGTGGTGCGCGACGTCCGCGGACGACGGTAACGGGAACATGAGTGGAACACGGCGTGGCTCCGGCCGCGCCGTTTGCGTTTACAATCACCCCTTCATGGCCCCCGCTCCTTCTCGCGCCCAGTGGCATGCGGTCTTTGCCGGCTATCTGGGCTGGACGCTCGACGCGTTCGATTTCTTCGTCGTCATCTTTCTCTATGACACGCTTGCCGCCCACTTCGGCGTGGCCAAGAGCGACCTGCTCTGGGCCACCACCTTCACCCTGGCCTTCCGCCCGCTGGGCGCCCTGATCTTCGGCCTGCTGGCTGACCGCTACGGCCGGCGCATGCCGCTGATCGCCAACGTCATTTTTTTCTCCGCGGTGGAGTTCGCCTGCGGCTTCGCGCCCAACTTCACGGTGTTCTTCATCCTGCGCTGTTTGTACGGCATCGGCATGGGCGGCGAGTGGGGCGTGGGCGCGTCGCTGGCCATGGAATACGCGCCTCGGCGCTGGCGCGGCCTGCTCAGCGGCATCCTGCAATCGGGCTATTCCATGGGGTATCTTCTGGCCGCGATGGCGGCGCGCTTCGTGCTGCCCTATTTTCCCGAGGACACCGGATGGCGCTGGATGTTCTGGATCGGCGGCGCGCCCGCGCTGCTCGCGCTCTACATCCGCATGAAGGTGCCGGAGTCCGACGCCTGGAAGCAGCACCGCCTCCCCGACTTCGCCTCCATCCTGCGCACCGTGGCCTCGCAGTGGAAGCTGTTCCTCTATCTCATGGTCTTCATGACCCTGTTCATGTTCCTGAGCCACGGCACCCAGGACCTTTATCCTGATTTTCTGAAGAATGAGCATCTGGTACCCGCGCCCACGGTGGCGAATCTGGCGGTCCTTTATAACCTCGGCGCGATCCTGGGCGCTGTCATCTTCGGACATCTCTCGGAAACCATCGGACGCCGCTATTCCATCATCGCGGCGCTGGCGTTGTGCCTGGTGATGGTCCCGTCATGGACATTCGGCGGCAGCGTTTGGGTCCTGGCCGCCAGTGCGTTCGTCCTGCAGATGGGCGTGCAGGGCGCGTGGGGGATCGTGCCTGCGCACTTGAATGAGCTCTCGCCGGATTCCGTTCGCGGTCTGGTGCCCGGCCTGGCCTATCAGCTTGGCATCCTCTTCGCCTCGCCCACCAGCAACATCGAGCACGCGTTGCAGAACGCCTATGGCTATCGCTGGGCGCTGGCCGGATTCGAGATCTGCGTGATCGTCGCACTGGCCGTGGTGACCTACTTCGGCCGCGAGAACAAGGGCAAGCACTTTGTCCACGCGCCAGTGGATTGACTTCAGTTACACCCGCACGAGCACCTGTTCCAGCGGCTTCTTGTTGCGCGCGGCCACGGGTGTCCGCGCCTCCGGCGCGGGAAAGCCCACCGGGATCAGCAAGAATGGCAGCTCATTCTTCGGACGGCCGAGGATCTCGCGCAGGAACCCCATAGGGCTGGGTGTGTGCGTCAGCGTCACCAGCCCGCACAGATGCAAGGACGCCAGCAGCAACCCACAGGCCAATCCGACGGATTCGGTCGCGTAGTAATGCTTCACTTTGGTCTCGCTGCCGTCCGGTTCTGCGCGCAATGACCAGTTCTGTTGGAAGCAGACGATCAGACAGGGCGCAGTTTCCAGGAACGGCTTGTTCGGGTCCGTGCCCAGCGGCGCCAGCGCCTCCAGCCACTCCTTGGGGGCGCGATGTTCGTAAAACTCGCGCTCCTCTTTCTCCGCCGCCGCGCGGACCTTTTTCTTCACCGCCGGATCGCTCACCACCACAAAGGTCCATGGCTGCAGGTTGGCGCCGGAGGGCGCGGTGGCGGCGGTGCGGATGGCGTTCTCGATCAGCTCGAACGGCACCGGGTCGGCGGAGAACTCGCGCACCGTGCGCCGCTCACTCATGCGCGCCAGGAACGCGCGCGACTGCGCCAGTTGTTCGTCAGGGGTGAGGCGATGGAACTCCAGAAACTGCATCACAGCGGGGGCCATGCAGCCATTCTAATGAATCGCTGTTGGCGGATGGAGTGCCGCGCGCATAAATCCCGCCCCGTGCGTCCCGATTCGCGCTACTCTAGGCCCATGCGGACACTGTCGATCGCCGTACTTCTATTCTGCGCTTTCAGCGCCCATGCCTGGCAGGCGTCACAGCCGGCAGATTCACCCGACGTCAAGGCCGATACGGCGAAGCCGCAGGACAGCCGTCCCGTGGCATCGAGCAACGGGCCGCAGTTGCCCGCGGACCTGCAGGATGTGGTGAAAAAGCAGTTCGGGTCCTCGTTCGCGATCGCGCTGCATCGCTCCGGCGATCATGTGCGCTACGCCAAGCCCTCCGCCGAGAATTGGACGCCGTTCCTCACCGCCGACCTCGACGGCGACGGCATCGAGGACGCCATCATCGTGGTCCGCGGCAAGGGCGTGCTCAGCCACGCCGCGCAGTACGACTACAAAGTCTCCGACCCGTACTACACCTACAACGGCTTCGGTGACGTGAAGATCACCTCCACGCTGGACACGGAAGACCCCAACTTCGGCCACATCGTGCTCATCATCCACGGCGCGGGCCCGGAAGCTTGGCGCGCGACCACACCCAAGGCGAAGTTCGCCATCATCAATCTGCCCTTCGACAATCTCTCCATCACCATGGTCGGGAACAAGAACAAGGCCAAGAACCGCTTGGCGTTGAACCTCGAGTCCAACGCGTCCGAGATGGCGGCCGTGATCCTTTGGGACGGCAAGAAGTACAAGTACCGCGACGTCGGCGGGAAATAGCCGCGGACCGGCGCCCCAGCCTGCGTCCGTGCCTCTATAATCCCCAGCATGGACTTGGAACAGAAGCTCGCCGAATTGAAGAAGCGCGACCGCCAGGCCGAAGAGGGCGGCGGCGTGGAGCGCCGCGAGCGCCAGCACAAGGAAGGCAAGATGGCGGCGCGGGAGCGCATCGAGTTCCTGCTCGATGAAGGCACCTTCGAAGAGCTGGACAAGATGGTCACGCACCGCTGCCAGGACTTCGGCATGGCGGAGCAGAAGTTCGTGGGCGACGGCTTCATCACCGGCTATGGACGCATCGAGGGCCGCATGGTCTTCGTCTTCGCCCAGGATTTCACCGTGTTCGGCGGCTCGCTCAGCGAGGCCAACGCCGCCAAGATCGTCAAGATCATGGACATGGCCATGCGCGTGGGCGCGCCGGTCATCGGGCTGAACGACTCCGGCGGGGCGCGCATCCAGGAAGGCGTGATGTCACTGGCCGGTTACGCGGACATTTTTCTGCGCAACACCCTGGCCTCCGGCGTCATCCCCCAGATCAGCGCCATCATGGGCCCGTGCGCGGGCGGCGCGGTGTATTCACCCGCCATCACGGATTTCACCCTGATGGTGGACAAGACCAGCTACATGTTCGTCACCGGCCCGGACGTGATCAAGACCGTGACCCATGAGGAAGTGACCAAGGAGCAGTTGGGCGGCGCCACCACGCATAACGAGACCAGCGGCGTGGCCCACTTCATGGCCCATGACGACGCCGAGTGCCTGAGCATGGTGCGCGAGTTGTTCAGCTTCCTCCCTTCCAACAATCTGGATGATCCGCCGCGGCGCGCGTGCTCCGATCCCGCCGACCGTGCCGACACGGAGATGGACACGCTCGTCCCCGCCGAGAGCAACCGGCCCTATGACATCAAGGACGTGATCCATCGCGTGGCCGATGACGGCTATTTCTTCGAGGTGCACGAGCACTACGCGAAGAACATCGTGGTCGGCTTCGCCCGGCTCAACGGACGCAGCGTGGGCATCGTGGCCAATCAGCCGGCGTTTTTGGCGGGCGTGCTCGACATCAATGCCAGTGTGAAGGGCGCGCGCTTCGTCCGCTTCTGCGACGCGTTCAATATCCCGCTCATCACCTTTGAGGATGTCCCCGGATTCCTGCCGGGCACGCAACAGGAGTACGGCGGCATCATCCGCCACGGCGCCAAGCTGCTGTTCGCCTTCGCCGAGGCCACCGTGCCCAAGATCACCGTGATCACGCGCAAGGCCTATGGCGGCGCGTATTGCGTCATGGCCTCGAAGCACATCCGCACGGACGTGAATTACGCCTGGCCCACGGCGGAGATCGCCGTGATGGGCCCCGAGGGCGCGGTGAACATCGTCTATAAGCGCGAGCTGGACAAAGTGGCGAAGTCAGAACCGGAGAAGCTGGAAGAGGCGCGCCGCATGAAGGTGGATGAGTTCCGCGACCGCTTCGCCAATCCGTATATCGCCGCCGAGCGCGGCTATGTGGACGGCGTCATCCAGCCGCGCGAGACCCGCAAGCGCCTGATCGACGCGCTGGAGATGCTCCAGGGCAAGCGCGACAAGAATCCGCCCAAGAAGCACGGGAATATCCCGCTGTAGTCGCGCCTCGTGCTTGAATTGATGTTGCGATGACGTTCTTCCCCGCCATTCCGTGGTGGCTATGCCTTGTTCTGGCGGTCGTTTCTTACGTGCTGGCGCACGTCTTCGAACGTTTCGAGCAACGTGAGCTGGGCGGTACGTTCAATCCGGTCGCCGCAGGCATCTCCCGGTTGCTGGTGTTGACGTTCCTGATCATCGGCATCATCAACTTCGTGCAGCGGTTCCGCTGAGAAGGGCCTGCGTCACGGAGCCTTTGCTGCCGCCGCACGGGCCGCGGCCCGGGCTGGGGTAGCGGACCCGGAAGCCGTCGCGGGAGCGGCGACCGAAAGGAACGGGAACACCACTTCGTGCAGCGTCCCGTCGCGCTCCACCATCAGACGCGAACCGCTGCCCAGCTCTTGCGTCATCCACTGCATGATGCGCAGCGAAAAGCGCACCACGTCCGCGCGTGAGCTGACTTGGAGCGCATTCTTAAGACGATCCAGTTCTTGCAGCGCTTTTTCCGTGAAATCGAACTGTACCCGGATCTTTTCCATGGCCTTCCCTCTTATTCTGGCTCGTCGTCAGTCGGCACGTCTTGGATCGAGCCGGGGCCGAATGCGCCCTCATTTACGACGATCTTGCCGCCGCGCTTCGGAGCTGGATTCCGGGGCTTCGTCTCCCGGGCTGGCCTCAACTCCGATGGCGCTTCGACCGTGCCACCCGACTCCTGCCTGACAACCCTGCCACTCTCCTGCATGCAGCCGCCCCGATCTTTGATTTCCTGGAACCGGTCGCATGAGCCAACTCCCGCTGGGAAGAAGTGCTCATATAATACTCATTTTATACTCAAATGTCAACCACAATCTGTTACCCAGGTTAAACCGTTGTTAATAAAATAGTTAGGGCCGATTTTCCTCTTCGATCTCCTCGCCCGGATTCAATTCGACCCGCACAGCTTTCCCGAGAACAAACGAGACCCGCGACGAGGGATCCGCCATTCGCGTGGCGACCGCTGCCACCGCCTTACGGATCTCACGGTAGAAGAGTCCGCAGACCAGCAGGGCGACACCCGGCCAGAGCGCGGCAGACGCGAACTCCCACGCCCCGGGATTTTTCTTGTCCTTCGCCGCGGCTTCAGTGCAGTGCACATCGAGGCGGAGGTCGTTTGAGGAATGCGCTTGGGGCGCCGCCTTCGTGGCTGACTCAGGCGTACTTCGTGTTCCGCATGGAAGTCTTTTTTGCGCGCATGGGTTTTCGGGCTTCGGTGGCTCCATGCATGGCATGGCAGCAGGCTGGTTGCCCGGCGCAGCACTCGGTTGCTCCTGGGCCATTGTGCAGCCTGTACAGCACATCGCCAGAGCGATCATCCATCGAGCGGATTGGCGGAGTCTCATCCTCATGCTGGCGCGAAGTATAGGCACTTTGCGAGTGTGTGCATGAAAATCGATTTCTTGTTCCGAAAACCGAACAACCCTTGGTGAAGCAGGGACCGCAGGAAGACGCTGCCAGGGGCATTTGGCAGTACACTTTCCCCCATGCCGCGAGCCCTCATCCTCACACTTCTCCTGGCTTCCACCCTCACCGCCCAGACTCCTGACTGGTGTAAATCGCTGCCGCGTCCGGCGTACGCGAAGCTCAAACGCGTGCAGAAAGAAGTCCCGTGGTTCGAGGTCTATCAGGTCGCGCCCGGGGTCTACGCCATCTATGAGCCGCACCAGTGGGAAGAGGTGATCAGCTATCTGATCGTGGGCAAGAAGCGCGCGCTGCTGTTTGACACCGGCATGGGCATTGCTGATATCACCCAGCCGGTGGACCGCATCACCAAGCTGGCCGTCTATGTGCTCAACTCCCACACCCATAATGACCACGTGGGTGACAACTGGCGCTTCTCCCACATCTACGGCATGGACACGCCCTTCACCCGCGCCAACGCCAAGGGTTCGCGTGCTGACGCCCAGGCGGAGATCGCCCCCGGCACGCTCTGCGGCGTGCT
This sequence comes from Terriglobales bacterium, assembly GCA_016185365.1. Taxonomy (GTDB): domain Bacteria; phylum Acidobacteriota; class Terriglobia; order Terriglobales; family Acidobacteriaceae; genus DSPA01. Next base: position 18,904 of record JACPNP010000049.1, on the reverse strand, counting down.
GCCCGCCGGCTTCGACCGTAAGGCGTACTCCACCCGGCCCTTCCGCATCACGGACGCGGTGCGCGACGGTTCGAAGATCGACCTGGGCGGACGTGTGCTCGAGGTCCTGGCCACGCCCGGCCACACGCCGGACGCCATCAGCCTGCTCGACCGCAAGAACGACCTGCTCTTCACCGGAGACAGCTTCTACCTGGGCCCCATCTTTTTGTATCGCCCGGAGACAGACCTGGCCGCGTATGAGAAGTCGGTGCTTCGCTTGCGCGCGCTGGCGCCGCAGGTCAAGCTCCTGCTGCCCGCGCACAACACGCCCACGGCGCCGCCTTCGTATCTGGCAAAGCTCGCGATGGCCATCCGCCAGGTGCGGTCAGGCAAGGCGAAGGGCAATCCCCAGGACGGGAAAGTGGACTATCCGTTCGACGGATTCTCCCTGCTACTGGCCCCGCACAAATAACCCCCAAAGTGGCCCTAATTAGTTAGCAAGAATTGGATAGAATCGCGCGCACATGCTCAGCCGCGACCGCGTGCCCGACGAGGATGACAACGTCGCCTTCCAGTTCGACACCCTCCGCGACCGCACGCTGGCCCTGGGTCCGGGCGGGATCGCGCGCACGAGGGACGATCTCATCAACGATGGCCGCCAGTTCTTCGTGAAGGTGAACTACCTGTTCCGCTTCTGAACGGTCCGGAGGGTCGCCATCCTTGACGACCCGCGGATCTTCGCCCACAATCCTTGCACCTTTTTTCCGGTCCTTGGGACCTCATCCTGTGCAAGGAGGCACTATGTTGAAAAGACTTGGAGTCCTCGTTGTCGGCTTGTTGCTGGGATTTGTCGGCGCCCGGGTTGCCACGCCGCCGCTGCCCGTGAATGCTGCGTCCGATCCAGTGGTGGCGGCGCCGCCCTCGCACGGTTATGACGTGCACGTGGTCGCGCCCCATCTGGTGGATGGCAAACAACACGGGCCCTATCACCACTACTGCAAGGTCCACCAGCCGGATCCGGTGATCGTCTGCCTGATCTATGACTCCACCGACCCGAACGCGATGCTCTCGCAGATCGAGTGGATCTATGCAAAGAAGATGACGCGGAAGGCAGTCCCCTTGGCCCAGTGGAACAGGAATTGGCACGACCACGCCGTGGAGATCGCCGGCGGCCGTGTGCAGGTCTTGGACTTGCCGCCGGAGAAGGCCAAAGAGGTCGCCGACCTTGTGGCCACGACGGACGGCCTGATCTACCACTTCTATTTCACAGGCGCCCTGCCGAATGGACGAATGAGCATCGCCCAGGCCGTCGGCCACAAACCGATGACCGCCAAGGAACTCATGGCGTTTGAGAAGAAATAGTCCCGCGCGGCCGCGGCTGTCACAGTTCGATCGGGTCTCCATGGATGAGGCTATGTGAGCTTCACTCACGGGGACCCGATTTATCTGTGAGGCCGGTGGATCCATTCCGCTTGCTAAAATGCTCCATGCGCCACGCTCGACTCTTCCTCACTTTCACGCTGTTCACGGCGGCCGCTTTCTCTCAGGCCGCGGCCAGACCGTCCGCCAAGCTCACCGCCGAGCAGCGCACCGCCAAATATTTTGACTCCATCAAGAACGATCCTGTGCGGTTGCGCATGTTCCTGCAGGCAATGCCCAAGGGCGGCGACCTGCATAACCACATCACCGGCGCGGTCTATGCGGAGAGCTACATCCAGTGGGCGGTGGAGTCTGACCTGTGCGTGGATCTGAAGGACAAGGCGATCGACGATTGCAAACCCGGGCCGGACGGCGCCGCCAACCCCGAACAGCGGCCCGCACGCGCGGCCTATACGGACCCAAGCCTCTATCGCGAGCTGATCGACGTGATGTCCATGCGCAATCATGCCATTACGTTCCCTCATAAGCCCGGCCACGATCATTTTTTTGACACGTTCCTGAAGTTCAATCGCCTGGTCAACGAGCGGCGCGGTGAATCGCTGGCGGAGCTTTCCCGCCGCGCCGCCGCGCAGAACATCCTTTACCTGGAACTGACCAGCACCTGGGACCTCGGCGTCCCTCTCAGCGTGGCGGAAAAGGTGGAGAAAGAGCGCGCCGCCCGTCGCTACATCCGCGAGCCGGATCTGGACCTGGAGGACCTGCGGCAGCAGTTGCTTGATGCCGGTCTGGGAGCGGCTTCCAAATCCGCGTTCCTCGACCACGCCGAAGCGCGCAAAAAAGAGATATTGAAATGCGGCACGCCGGGCGCCGATCCCGGTTGCAATGTGGTCGTGCGCTACGAAGCCGAGGCGTTGCGCGCCTTCACACCCGTTCAGGTTTTTTCCATGCTGGTCTGGGCCTTCGAGCAGAACAACGCCGACCCGCGCTTCGTCGCCATCAACATGGTGCAGCCGGAGGACTGGTATGTGCCGGTGCATGACTATGACCTGCACATGAAGATGATCGACTTCCTGCACAAGAAATACCCGAAGGTGAATATCACGCTCCATGCCGGTGAACTCACGCTCGGCTTGGTGCCGCCCGAAGTGCTGGGGACGCACGTGGCCAAGGCGATCGATCAGGGCCACGCGCGGCGCATCGGTCACGGCACGGACATCCTGTATGACCCCAAGGCGCGGGAACGGATGCGCGCGATGGCACAGAAGGGCATCGCCGTCGAGATCAGCCTGAGCAGCAGCGAAGGCATTCTTGGCATCACCGGGGCGCGGCATCCGCTGCGGCAGTATTTGAACGCAGGCGTGCCCGTTATCATTTGCACTGACGATGAAGGCGTTTCCCGCAGCGACCTGACCAATGAATACCTGAAAGCCGTGCTGGACCAGGGCCTGAGCTATGCCGACTTGAAACGCAGTTCGCGCAACGGGGTGGACTTCAGCTTTCTCGCCGCGGACGACAAGCAAAAAGTCAAGACGCGCCTGGAACAAGCACTGCGTGAATTTGAATCTGCGTATTGAAGGATTCTTGTGGTGGGAGAGTAGGCTTGCGGTCAAGTGAATCAAGCCCGAAGGGCGATATACCGGATGGCCCCGCACGTAAGTGCGGGGGTAAGTTGAAAACGGCGGCAGAGTCCGCTTTAGCGGACGCCATACCGGCCCTCGTCAAGAAAAAAATTCCGACTGATTTCTGGATTATTGCGCCTCACGCTTTCGCGTTATACCCTGCTCACAGTCCATGGCGAACTTCTTCGAGCTTCCCCGGTACATCGCAGTCGAAGGTCCGATCCGGGTCGGCAAAAGCACGCTGGCGCGGGTCATTGCCCAGCAGATGAACGCGCAGCTCATCCTGGAGCCGGAAGACAATCACTTTCTCAAGTCCTTTTATGAGGGTGAAGCCGGGGCCGGCTTCCAGGCGCAGTTCGGGTTCCTGATCTCCCGCTACGAGCAGCTCTCCCGCGTGGACCTCAAGACCAACCCGCACAAGCGCGTGGTGGTGGATTACCTCTTCGCCAAGGACAAGCTCTTCGCCTATCTCCACCTTTCGGACCCGGAGCTGGAGATCTATAACCGCTATTACAACCTCTTCCGCCAGTCGCTGCCCGTGCCGGACCTGGTCATCTATCTGCAGGCCTCGCCGGAGGTGCTGAAGAAGCGGCTGAAGAAGAAGAACGCGCCGGGTGAGGCGGCCATCAGCGAGGATTACATCGAGCAGGTGCACAAGGCTTACGAGCACTTCTTCTTTCACTACACCTCGAGCGACCTGCTGGTGGTCAACACCAATGACATTGACTTTGTGGAGCACAGCGACGACCTGAAAGAGCTGCTCCGCCGCCTGAACGAGCCCATCAAGGGCACGCAATACTATCTGCCGCTTGGGGGCGAGCCCGCCAACCGGGCGTGAGGATTTGGGGAAAAGTCAGGGCGCGGGTTTACCCGCGCCGATAAGCTGCCCCCAAAAAAATAATGCGGGCTTTAGCCCGCCACGAAACCCTACGGATTGTGTGACCACTTGCCTCGTGGTGCCGCAAGCCAGTCAGGGCGCGGGCTTACCCGCGCCAAAAAGCTCCTCCAGAAAATTATGCGGGCTTTAGCCCGCTATGAACGGGTTCGGATCCATTCTGAACTTCCCGCAAGCCGAACAATGTCGAAAATCTGCTGGCTTGGCCGCCAGCCCCGCTTTGACGGCATTGTCGTAAATGTACTTCCTATGATTTGAATAATCCGCTGCACCACGCACGCAATGTTCACTGAATCCCCGCTGCCAAATCTCTCCTTTCCACCCCGACTGCCGCCCTGCCTCAAACGAGTAGCGGCCTTTGATCAGCGATACCGCGCGACTGACCTTTCCGACTGGCGTCAAAAGCACGTGAATATGATTCGGCATGACCGTGAACTCGTGAAGGAGATACTCCCCGGCGTCGCGGTATGCAAGAAGGACCTCGATGAATAACTCGGCGCTTCGGTCACTTTGCAGGAGTCGACGCTTGCTTTCGATGTTCGCGGTGACGAAAAACGTTCCGGGATGTTCGTCTTTGAGCCTGCGCGGTGTACTCATGATTCCGGCCGAGGCTAAAGCCTCGGCCGGAGATTGTAAATCGGGCCGTGGTCGGTGCGGGTAAACCCGCACCCTGACTGACGTCGGTCACCGGAGAGTCAGGCCGTGGGACTTCGGAAAGAGTCAGGGCGCGGAAGCCCGGAAAAAGTCACGGCGCGTAAGCCTGGAAAAAGTCAGGGCGCGGGTTTACCCGCGCCAAAAAGCTCCCCCCAAAAAAATGCGGGCTTTAGCCCGCCACGAACTAGTCACCGCGTGAATTTGGGTCTAAAATAGCTTTCGCTGCATCGGATATATGCAGGCTCTATCCCGCCTTGAGTGGGAGGGGCACTGGAGCTGACGATGAGCCTTACCTCGTTCAACGCCTCTGCGCGCGAGCCGCGCCGCAAGGTCACCACCCTATCCATTCTTGAGAAGAAGCAGCGCCACGAGCGCCTCACCTGCCTCACGGCCTATGACTACGCCTCCGCGCGCCTGGTGGATGAGTGCGGGATCGACATGATCCTGGTGGGCGATTCGCTCAGCCAGGTGGTGCTGGGCCAGGACAACACCATGGCCGTCACCGTGGAGGAGATGCTGCACCACACCCGCGCCGTGCGCCGGGCGGTGCAGTCCGCGCTGGTCATCGCCGACATGCCTTACGGCTCCTACCAGGTCAATGACGATCAGGGTGTGGCCAACGGCATCCGCTTCGTGAAGGAGTCCGGCGCGGAAGCGGTGAAGCTGGAAGGCGGCGAGAAGCGCATCGGCCTGGTGCACCGTCTGCTCGACGCTGAGGTCCCGGTGATGGGCCACATCGGCCTGACGCCGCAATCGCTGCACACCATGGGCGGATACAAAGTGCAGGGCAAGAGCCTGCCCGCGGTGGAACAGCTCATGCGGGACGCGGTCGCGCTGGACCGTGCCGGCGTATTCAGCATCGTGCTCGAGGGGATCCCGCGCGAGGTCGCGGCCATGATCACCGCCGAGGTCAAGGCCCCCACCATCGGCATCGGCGCCGGCCCCGAGTGTGACGGCCAGGTACTGGTCTTCCATGACATCCTCAATCTCACCTTCTCGCCCCCGGCCAAGTTTGTCCGCCAATATGCCGATGCCGCCGCGTTGGTCCGCGGCGCCGTCAGCGCGTTCAAGACGGACGTGGAGACGGGCGCGTATCCCTCCGAGGCGGAAAGTTACCACCTCCCCAAAGAGACGCAGGGCGCGCTGGCGGAGATCACCGAACGCAAGCGCGCGATGAAACGATGAGAAGAACAATTCAGATTTGCGATGTATGATTTGTGATTTCAGATGTTCGATTTCAAATGTTCGATGTGTGATGTTCGATTTGTGATTTGCGGAGTGTGATGGGTGGATACTCTACCCGTTTTTCACATCGTAAATCGTACATCGTACTTCTGAAATCACAACTGTCCCGATGCACACCCTCACCACGATCTCCGGGATGCGCGCCGCGTGCGACGCCCTGCGCCGCTCCGGCAAAACGCTCGGCTTCGTGCCCACCATGGGCGCGCTGCATGAGGGCCATCTCTCTCTGGTCCGCGCCGCGCGCGCCCAGTGCGATGCGGTCGCCGTCTCTGTTTTCGTGAATCCCGCTCAGTTCGGCCCGAATGAGGATTTCTCCCGCTATCCCCGCCAACTTGAGAATGATTCCCAGATGCTCGCGGCGGAAGGCGTAGCGCTAATGTTCACGCCCGGCGTGGAGGAGATGTATCCCCCCGGCGCCGCCACGTTCGTGGAAGTGGAAGGCCTGAGCGAGCGCAACGAGGGCCGCATGCGCCCTGGACACTTTCGCGGCGTGGCCACAGTGGTGAGCAAGCTGTTCCACGCCGTGCCGGCGGACAAAGCCTATTTCGGCCAGAAGGATGCCGCGCAGTGCGCGGTCATACGCAAGATGGTGCGCGACCTCGCGCTCCCGGTGGAGGTCGTCGTCTGCCCCATCGTGCGTGAGCCGGACGGTCTGGCCATGAGCTCGCGCAACGCGTATCTAACGGCGGAAGAGCGGCAGTGGGCCACAGTGTTGTTCCGCGCGCTTACAGAGGTGCGCCGTTCCTTCGATGCCGGCGAGCGCAACGCATCACGGCTGGCAGAAACCGCACGTGCAATCTTTGCGCAAGTGCCCGGCGTCGTGCCTGATTACATCGAAGTGCTCGATCCGGACACATTGCTGCCGGTGGACGTGGCCGACCGTCCCACTCTGGTCTCGGTGGCGGCGCGTGTGGGCAGCCCGCGGTTGCTTGATAATATCGTTCTACCGGGCCGCGCCCCGTAGTCCAGCCATGAAAAAGCTGTTCCTTTCGCTCCTCCTCTTTGCCTCGCCACTCCTGGCGCAGGAGTACCCCATCGTGGAGCTGCACGCCGCCGGCTCCGAGCTGTTCGACGAGCAGGAGATCACCGCCTACGCCGGGTTGAAAGTGGACAGGCGGACGCCGGTCCCTGTCACTGCTGTCCGCGACGCCGCGCAAAAGCTGGTGCGGAGCGGCGTATTCAAGACCGTCGCCTATACGCACACCGCCGCGCCCGGCGGCATGAAGGTGGAGTTCAAGGTCACGGACAAGAAAGACGACCAATTCCTCAAGGCCGACTTCGCGAATCTTGTGTGGTTCACCCCGGAGGAGATCCAGGCGGGACTGAAGAAGCGCATCCCGCTCTTCAACGGTTATGTGCCCATCGGCGGCGGGCTACAGGACGAGATCAGCGCCGCGCTGGCCGCCATGCTGGAAACGAAGGGCGTGAAGGGACACGTGGGCAACACCTTCCTCATGCCTGATCACGAGGGTCCACCGGAAAGCATGATGTTCGCGCTGGACGACGTGAGCATCCTCATCGCCCGCATCGAGACCCCCGGCGCTTCGGCCGATTTCGCAAAGCCGCTGAGCGAGGCGCTGCGGAAGATGGTCCAGCAGCCGTACTTCGTCGCCCGCATGCGTAACTTCGCGCGCAATATCCTGGTGCCGTTTTACCGCAAGAAGGGATTTCTCAAGGCGAAGTTCGGCGAGCCGGTGCCCGGCATCCTTTCGAACGATGCCGGCGTGACCCGGGTCGCGGTCACGCTTCCCGTCGAGGAAGGCCGCGCCTACAATTTCATGGGCGCACGCTGGGCCGGCAACAAAGCCCTGAGCGAGACGGACATCGGACGTCTGGTACATTTCTTTCCCGGGCTCCCCATGAACGCGGAATTGCTCCAGTCCGAACTCGAAAAAGTCCGCCTCGACTACGCCACCCTCGGTTACATGAAAATGACGCTCGAGGCTGGGCCCGTCTTCGATGATGAAAAGGGCGAAGTGCGCTACGAGTTCCTGGTCCGCGAAGGACCCCTGTTCCGCATGGGCAAGCTGGATTTCGAGGGATTCACGGAAGCCGCCGCGGAGAAGGTGCGGCAGCAATTCAAGTTGCGCGAAGGCGAACCGTTCGACTTCACGTATGTGCGCGACTTCTTCTCCCACATGCCCACACAAACAGCGACCCGCTTCCTGCTGGAAGAGAGCGAAGGCGACCAGCCCAACACCGTCGATCTCACGGTCGTTCTGTGCCCTACGGGCTCGGCCTGCAAGCCCACGCAGTCCACTCTCTACAGCCCATCCGAGAAAGAGACCCAATGAAGATCGTTCTTGCTGAAAAGGTGTCGCCCGCCGTGGCCCGGATGTTCCAAGAGGAGCCCGGCTGGACGGTGGTCACCGCCGACCAGATCCAGGGCGACCTGCCGGCGCAAGTAGCGGATGCGGACGCTCTGGTCGTGCGCTCCGCCGTGCAAGCGGACGCCGCGCTGATCGCCGCCGGGAAGAAACTGCGGGTCATCGGCCGCGCCGGCGTGGGCGTGGATAACATCGACCTCGACGCCGCCACCAAGCACGGCATCGTGGTGATGAATACGCCCGGCGCCAACGCCGTCGCCGTGGCCGAACACACCTTCGGCCTGATGTTCTCGCTCGCCCGCCATCTCACCCGCGCGGACGTCACCACCCGCGCCGGCAAGTGGGAGAAGAAAACCCTGCAAGGCGCCGAACTGCGCGGCAAGACGCTGGGCATCATCGGCCTGGGCCGCATCGGCATGGAGGTCGTTCGGCGCGCGCGGGCCTTTGAGATGAAAGTGATCGCCCATGATCCCTTCGTGAACCCCGCCGCGGTCCGCGACCTGGGCATCACGCTGGCGTCGCTGGACGAACTCTACGCCGCCGCCGATTACATCTCCCTGCACCTGGGCATCACGCCGCAGACCCAAAGCATGATTAACGAAGCCGCCCTCAGGAAGATGAAGAAGGGCGTGCGCCTGGTGAACTGCGCGCGCGGCGAGCTGATCGACGAGGCCGCGCTGGCGGCCGCGCTCAAGTCCGGCCAGATGGGCGGCGCCGCGCTCGATGTCTTCACTGTGGAGCCGCCGAAAGATTCTCCGCTCCTGTCCTGTGAGAACCTGGTGGCCACGCCGCACATCGCCGGCTCCACCAATGAAGCCCAGGAAGCGGTCGGCATCCAGATCGCGCAACAGGTGAAGGAGTACCTGAAGAAAGGCGTGATCCAGAATGCCGTCAACGTCCCCTCCGTGACCGACGAAGAGTATGCGGAGATGAAACCGTATCTCGTGCTCGCGGAAAAAGTGGGTGCGTTCCTCGGACAGATCTCCCACGGCGATGGCAACCTGCAGAGCATCCTGTTGCGCTACACCGGGCGTATCGCCGAATGGAAGACCACGCTCATCCGCAATGCCGCCGTGAAGGGCGTGCTCAACTGCCTGCTGCAGGAAAACGCCAACCTGGTCAACGCCGCGCAGGTGGCGGAGGAACGCGGCATCAGAGTCGAGGAGGCGCGTGAGCCCGGAGGCGCGGCCGGCATGATCTCGGTCCGGTTGGTCACCTCCAAGTCCCAGCGCGAAGCCGCCGGCGCGGTCCTGCACGGCGATTCCCTGCGGCTGGTCGAAGTGGACGGCATTGACATCGAAGCGCCGCTCGCGCGGACGCTCATCTACCTGCGCAATCGCGATGTCCCCGGCGTGATCGGGCAGGTCGGCACCATCACCGGCAGGCACGGCGTGAATATCGCAAGTTTTTCGCTGGGACGGCGCACGCCGGAGGCTGGCTCCGAGGCCATGGCCGTGGTCCAAGTGGATGGCGATGTGCCCAATGCCGCGCTGGAGGAATTGCGCATGGTCCCGGCCGTGACCGAAGTCCACGTGGTAAGGCTTTAGGATCTATTTTCACCACGGAGACACGGAGGACACGGAGCAATGCTCGAATCAGAGAAGATCACAGAAGAGATCATCGGAGCAGCCATCGAAGTCCACCGACTACTGGGACCAGGTCTGCTCGAGTCGGCTTATGAACAATGCATGTGCCGGGAGCTTTCTCTTAGGGGAATTCAATTCCGTTCACAGGTCGAGCTGCCGGTGGAATACAAAGGCGTGGCGCTGGATTGCGGTTATCGGTTGGACCTGCTTGTCAACGAAACAGTGATCGTCGAGTTGAAAGCGGTGGAAAAGATCTTGCCGATCCATACTGCTCAACTCGTGACTTACTTGCGCTTGAGCGGGAAGAAGGTTGGATTACTGATCAACTTCAACGTTCCATTGTTGAAGGACGGCATCGTGCGCCGGGTCCTATAGTCCTGTTTTCCTCCGTGTTCTCCGTGTCTCCGTGGTGAGAAAAATCATTCTTCCGATTCTTTCTGCAATCGCCGGCTCTCCGCCACCAGGCCCAGGCTGCGCATCAGGTTCTGCAGGGTCACGATCCCCACCAGATGCTCGTTCTCCACCACCGGGATGATGTTCGGCCCGCCGCTGCTGATCTTGCGGAACACCGCCGAGAGCGGCTCATTCTTGCCGGCGATGGTGAAGGCCTTCTTCATGGCGGACTGCACATAGCCATCGCCCTCGTCGCGCAGCGCTTCCAAGATGTTCTGCTTGCTGATCACGCCCACCAGGTCGCCGCCGCGGACCACGGGGAAATCGTCCTGCAGGGTGTGCACGGCCTTTTCCAGCGCGTCGCGCAGCGTGTCCGCCGGTGAGAGCGTGGAGAATTCCGTGAGCATCACCTCATCCAGCTTCACCGATTCCATCACTGTCTGGAACAGCAGGCTGCGGTCCTCGATCTGCACGCCGATGAACAGGAAGAACCCGATCAGCATCAGCCACGGGTTCCAGATCCCGGAGAAGATCAGCACGGTGGAGAACACGTGCGCGGTGGTCACCACGCGCCGCGTGGCCTCAAAGTAGTTGCCGTTCGCGTCGCCCGGCTCGGCGTGGGCGAAGACGGCGCGCAGGATGCGCCCCCCGTCCAGCGGATACGCGGGGATCAGGCTCAGTGCCGCCAGGTACAGATTGACCCAGACAAAACTCTTGCCCACATAGTTGGGGTCCAGCCACGGGCGCGCCAGCAGGCTGCCCTCGGGACGCATCAGGGTGATGACCAGCGCCGCGCCCAGTCCCACCATCAGGTTGGCCAGCGGGCCGGAGAGCGAGACCAGGACCTCATCCTTGATCGCCGGCGGATGCGCGCTCTCTGACTGGTCCGCAAGGTGGACGCCGCCGATGGGCAGCAGCATGATCAGCCGCGGCCGCAGGCGTTGTGTCTGCACCGCCAGCAGGTGGCCGATCTCATGCAGGACCACGGCCAGGCAGATGGAGCCGAACAGCATCAGGCCCTTGCGCGCGCCCGCGCCGTTCTGGTCCAGCGCCCCGGCCAGGATGAAGATCAGCAGGAACCCGAAGGCGGCGTGCAGGCGCACGTCCACCCCGAACCACTTGCCCAGCGGGAATGACCATGTGCGCAGGAAATTCATAGTTGGCCGGAATGCGGCTCTCTTCTATTGTAATCAGTCGCGGAGATTTTCGTTCGACCGGCCCCTGGATTGCTTATGCGTGTGATCGCCGGAAAATATCGCAGCCGCAAGCTGGTGGCGCCGCCGGGGATGGAGACCCGCCCCACCAGCGACCGCCTGCGCGAGACGCTGTTCAACGTGCTTGCACTCCGTACGCCGGGGTCGGTCCTGCTGGATGTGTTTGCCGGAAGCGGCGGCGTCGGCATCGAGGCCCTGAGCCGGGGCGCGCGCAAAGCGTATCTCTGTGAAGGCGACAAGAAGGCCCTGCGCGCCATCCGCGAGAATCTGGAAACGCTGGGCATCGGCGAGGAAGCGGAGGTCCTGCCAGGCGACGCCCTGGATGCCCTCCGTGCGCTGGCCGCGCAGGGCGTGCAGGTCGATGTCGTATTCCTTGACCCGCCCTATCGCAAGCACGGAGCCTATGAACGCACGCTGGAGTTTCTCGGTGAGTCAGGGATGCTTGCCGCGGACGCGTGGGTGATCGCGGAACACACCAAGCACTTCGATCCCGGCCCGCGCTTCGGTTCTCTGCAGCGCTTCCGCACCTTGAAGCAGGGCGACGCCGTCCTGAGCTTCTACCGCCTCACGATGGCCAGCGCGACGTGAAGGGGCGCGGCTTTAGCCGCGCCGCAACAGACCAGCTTGAAGCCGGGCTTTAGCCCCGGGGGTTTGGGGCCCATAGTTGCGAAACCGCTCTTAGATCTGATCCGATCCGGTCCGCGGTCAGCGTTTACATGATCAGTTCATTCGCCCGTCGCGCGATGGGGTGCTGCATCACTTCCAGCTCGTTCTTGATGATGTTCAATCCGTAGACGCAGCGCTCGAACTCGTTCGAGAGCCGCGCGAACAGCGGCGCCACCTTGGCATACTCAAAATGCTCGAACTTGGAGACGATGTAATAGCTCTCCTTGCCCGCCTTGATGAAGTCCACAAAACTTTCCAGCCGGTGGCGGCGCAGGCGGCGCGCGTTCACGCTCTCCGGGAACATCCCGGTGAAGAACAGGGTGAAGTCGCCGATGTGCTTGCGCACCTGGCGCTCGCGGTCGAAGGAAGGCGCCGGGCCGTAGACCGGGTCGGCGGCCAGCAGCATCTCGCCCACGTCCGTGAGCGGGCGGCCTTCGCCGTCGCGGATCTTGAACAGCTCCTCGGCTTCGCAAAAGTCGCCGATCAGATTGGAGACATAATCGCTCAGCTCCTGGTCTCTGAGCCCAAGGGTCTCGTGGAAATGCTTCTCCACCAATACCTGGAAGAACTCCCGCACGGCATGATTTTCCGGCGCCATGATCGCGTTCGGACCTCCTGTGTCTCCGGTCAACCGTGATCCGCTACTCCATAGGACGCATTCTGCGGTGTTCCGGTTCCGCCCTACAAGCGAAATTATGAGGGGGAATGCAGTTTGTCAGCAGTGCAATCGATCGAGTGCGAAGGCGGAAGTAATCATGATTTTGTGACGCACGTAACCTGAGCGCGGTGCGCGCAAGGCGACCCGGATGCCGTTCATTCGCCTCTGCGATACAATCCCCGCCATGGAACGAGAGAACTTTTCCAGCGGCGCGAAGTGGGAGCCGATCGTCGGGTACTCGCGCGCCGTCAAGGTCGGCAACATGATCTTCGTGACCGGCACCACGGCCACGGCGGAGGACGGCAGCATCGTGGGCATCGGCGATCTGTATGCGCAGACCAGGCAATCGCTGGCCAACATCGAGAAAGTGCTGAAGCGCGCCGGTGCGGAGATGCGCCACGTGGTCCGCACTCGCATCTATGTCACCGACATCCGCGAGTGGGAGAAGGCGGGCAAGGCCCACGCCGAATACTTCCGCGACATCCGTCCGGCCACGACCATGGTCGAGGTCAGCAAGTTGATCGTGCCGGAGATGTTGGTCGAAGTGGAAGCGGACGCGGTGATCGATTAGATAGCGAAGCCAGGTTGGAGTAAGATTCCCGTCTCGGAAACTAACCCATGAAAAACATTCTTGCGGTCCTGCTCCTGCTCGGAAGTGTTTGTTACTCGCAACCGGCCCAACCCAAACCCGAGCCTTACACCATCATCCGCACCAGCGCCATGGTGGACACCGCCGCCGGCGAGGTCCGGCAGGGTTTCGCCATCATCATCCGCGGCAACAAGATCGAGCGTGTGCAGCCGGAAGTCGGCCGCGTCGAGCCCTTTCCCAAGGATGCCGCGGTCATCGATCTGCGGCGCTTCACCGTCCTTCCCGGCTTGATCGACACCCACACGCACATCTTTCTTCAGGGTGAAGATCCCGCCGAGGGTGGTTACGACAAATATCTGTTGAAAGATTCCATCGGCTACCGCGTGGCCCGGGCCACGGAATCCGCCCGCCTGGGGCTGGAGCAGGGATTCACCACCATCCGCGATCTCGAAACCGAAGGCGCGGGCTATGGCGACGTCGGCGTGAAGCGGGCCATTGACGAAGGCCACATCCCCGGGCCGCGCATGTTCGTGGTCACGCGCGCCATCTCCACCACCGGCGGTTATGACCTCCACGGGTTCACGCCGGAATGGGACTGGCCCCACGGCGTACAGATCATTGACGGCCCGGTCGAGGCCCGCAAGGCCGCGCGCGAGCAGATGGAGCACGGCGCGGATTGGATCAAGGTCTACATGACCCACCGCTCCTGGGTGGACAACGACGGCAACCTGGTCTCGCAGCCCACGCTCACGCTGGAAGAGATACGCGCCATCACGGACGAGGCGCACAACAGCTGGCATCGCAAGGTGGCCTGCCATGCGTACAACGGCGTCGGTCTGCAGCGCGCGCTCGACGGCGGCTGTGACTCCATCGAACACGGCCTGGAGCTGACGGACGCGAACATCGCGCAGATGGTAAGACAGGGCACATGGTACGTCCCCACGCTCACGCCGTATTACTACTGGTGGGCGGAGGAGAACACGCCCGCCGGACGGCGCGACCGCAAGCGCGTCGAAGTCCACGGACCGTCATTCTCGAAAGCGTACAAGGCCGGGGTGAAGATCGCCTTCGGCACCGACGCCGGCAGCTTCCACTGGACCGACCCCATCGCCCAGGAATTTCCCCGCATGGTGGAATTCGGCATGAAGCCGATGGAGGCCATCCAGTCCGCCGCCACCCGTGCCGCCGAACTGCTTGGCATGGAGGGCAAGCTCGGCGTGATCGCCCCCGGCGCATTCGCGGACATCATCGCCGTGGACGGCGACCCGACGAAAGACGTCGGCGTGCTGAAAAATGTGAGATTCGTGATGAAGGACGGGAAGGTTGTGAAGCAATAGGTGATTCTTGTATCAGGGCACGGCTTTAGCCGTGCCGCAGATTCGTAATGAAGTTCATGCGGGCGTTAGCCCACGCATGGAAAGCAACCCATGCTTGTCATTCCGAGCGAGGTGAGCGCAGCGAGCCGAGTCGAGGAATCCCTTTGTCCTGCACAAACCCGCAATTGTCGTCCCGAGCAAGCGGCGCGCAGCGCCGCGTGCCGGGGGACTTTGGGTTTTGCTTTTCAATTACAAAATCACCCGATCACTCAATTACTAAATGTCTTCTCCCGCATCAGCCTTCCCATCGCAACGATCCCCAAAAACGGCCCGACCGCCAGGCTCGCCGCCGCCCAATCCCAGCCATAGCGTTCGCCGATCAGCGCGGTCACGCGGATCGAGACCACGGTCAGCAGGAATCCGATCGCGGTCTGCAACGTGAGCGCGGAGCCCACATAGCCCGGGTCCGCCACCTCGCTCACCATTGCGGAAAACTGCGCCGAATCCGCGCTGATGGTCAGCCCCCACAGCACCGCCACCGCGGCCACGATCCATACGTTGTGAAAAAAGATGGCGGTGAGCAGGCAGCTCGATCCGCTGAGCGCCATGGCCACAATGGTCGAACGCGAGCGCTGCCGGATGCGCGCCAATGGCTCGTCAGGAGAACGGTCGCTGTAAAGCCCGGCCAGCACGCATCCGATGCCGCCCACCGCCATGGCCAGGAACGATGCGAGTTCCACCCACTGCGCCGGCCATGGCGCGCCGCCGCGGCGCGCCGCATCCAGCGCCGCCGATTGCGCGAAGAAAACCGCGATCCAGCCCCACCACGCATATAGCTCCCACATGTGTCCGAAATAGCCCAGGTTGGCCAGCGCCAGCCGCCGGTTGCGGAATATCTCGGTGATCTGCCGCGGATCGAAGGGCTGAGTGGGCGCGGCGAACGGACCGTCATGGATGAATGCCGCGACGATCAGCGCGCCCAGCACCGATTGCGCGCTGCATCCCAGCACCACCCAGCGCCAGTTCGATTCCGTGATCACGCCCAGCGAGGCCAGCAGATGCGGCATGGCGGAGCCGACGCCCAGCGCGCCGATCATCGCCCCCAGTGCCAGCCCGCGGCGCTCGCGGAACCATCCGGCCAGGATCTTCATCCCCGGCGGATACACGCCCGCGATGGCGAATCCGGTGAGAAAGCGCATCCCGATCGCCGCCGGCACGTTGCGCGTGGCCGCGTAGGCGAATCCGGTGTTGACCGCCGCCGTCAGCAGCGCCGACCACACCACCAGCCGCGGCGCGTGGAACACATCGGCCAGATTGAAAAATGCGGAGAACAATGCCCCGGCCACGAACCCGAGCTGCACCGCCAGCGTCAACCACGCGGTCACGCCGGTGCCCGCGCCCCAGGCCGCCGCCAGTTGTGGCATCACCGCCGTGCCACTGAACCAGCAGGAAACGGCCAGCAATTCCGCCAGGGAAAGCAGGACAAGGACGCGAGTGGCGCTGGGATGGGACACGGAAGGAAGATTGTATATGCTGGCCTCTGCCGCCGGCCGCCGCGCGCCGACCCGCTATAATCAAGGATTACGCCTATGTCCCAGACCCGCAAGATACGCTCCACTACCGTGTTGTGCGTGCGCCGCAACGGCAAGGTCGTGATGGCCGCCGACGGCCAGGTCACGCTCGGCGACGCCGTCATCAAGCACACCGCCAAGAAACTCCGCCGCCTCTATGCCGATAAGGTCCTGGCGGGGTTCGCCGGCTCCACCGCCGACGCCTTCAACCTCTTCGGCCGCTTCGAGTCGAAGCTCGAGCAGTACAACGGCAACCTGAGCCGCGCCGCCGTGGAGCTGGGCAAAGACTGGCGTACCGACAAGATCCTGCGCCATCTGGAAGCGCTGCTCGTGGTCGCCGACGCCCAGCAGACGTTTCTGATCAGCGGCGGTGGGGACGTGATCGACCCGGATGAAGACATCGCCGCCATCGGCTCCGGCGGGTCCTACGCCACCGCCGCGGCGCGTGCCCTGCTGCGCAACACGGATTTCTCCGCGCGCAAGATCGCGGAAGAGGCCATGCGCATCGCCGGCGAGATCTGTATCTACAGCAATGACAAGGTCAATATCGAGGAGCTGTGATGCCGACGGCAGGCTACTCCGGCACACCTCTGGTGAAGAAACTCGGCATCAAGGAAGATCACTCCGTGGCGTTACTGAACGCTCCTGACAGTTTTCGCAAGACGCTTGGCGAGATTCCGCCGGGAGTAAGATTCGCCGCCGTCGCCGGCAGTGACCACGACCTGATCCACTTCTTCACCAAGTCGCGCAAGGAGCTGGAGAAAGAACTGCCGAAATTGCGCAAGAAGATCAAACAGGGTGGCATGATCTGGATCTCCTGGCCGAAGAAAGCCGGCAAGGTGCCGACCGATATCACCGAAGACACCGTGCGCGACACCGCGCTCGCCCTCGACCTGGTGGACGTGAAGGTCTGCGCCGTGGATGAAGTCTGGTCTGGCCTGAAGCTGGTCATCCCGGTGGCGAAGCGGAAGAAGTAGTCGCAGCATCTAAGATTGAGATAAACGAGAGGAACGACGCATTGGCACTTTACCTGCCCGCAGCTGCTGAAGAACAATCCCTGGCGTTGGACGACCTCACCCCGCGCGAGATCGTCGCCGAGCTGGACAAATACGTGATCGGCCAGGCCGACGCCAAGCGCGCCGTGGCCATCGCGCTGCGCAACCGCATGCGCCGGCAGAAACTCTCCGCGGAACTGGCGGAGGAGATCATGCCCAAGAACATCATCATGATCGGGCCCACCGGCGTGGGCAAGACGGAGATCGCCCGCCGCCTGGCCAAGCTGGCGAATTCTCCGTTCCTCAAGGTGGAAGCCTCCAAGTTCACCGAGGTCGGCTACGTGGGCCGCGACGTCGAGTCCATGATCCGTGACCTGGTCGAGACCGCCATTGACATGGTGCGCGAAGAGAAGCTAGATGACGTGCAGGACAAGGCCGAGCTGAACGCCGAAGAGCGTTTGCTGGACGCCCTGCTTCCGGCCGCACCAGTTGGACCGGAGACACCTGCCGAATCGCTCGAATCCCAGCACCGCACCCGGGAAAAACTCCGCCAGCAACTGCGTGAGGGCAAGCTGGACGACCGCATCGTGGAGATCGAGGTCCGCGACCGCTCCACCCCGAGCTTCGAGATCATCTCCAACCAGGGCGTGGAGGAGATGGACATCAACATCAAGGACATGCTGCCCAACCTCTTCGGCCAGCGCACCAAGAAGCGGAAGATGAAGGTCAGCGCGACATCCTGCCCATCGTGGAAGGGACCACCGTGAACACGCGCTACGGTTTCGTGCGCACCGACCATATCCTGTTCATCGCCGCCGGCGCCTTCCACGTCTCCAAGCCCAGCGACCTCATCCCCGAGCTGCAGGGCCGCTTCCCCATCCGGGTGGAGCTGAAGTCGCTGACCATGGACGACTTCATCCGCATCCTCACCGAGCCGAAATCGTCTTTGGTCAAGCAGTACACCGCGCTGCTCGAGACCGAAGGCTTGAAGCTGGAGTTCACGCCCGACGCGCTGAATGAGATCGCCAACTTTGCCTTCAAGGTGAATGAGAGCACGGAGAACATCGGCGCCCGCCGCCTGCACACCATCATGGAAAAGGCGCTGGATGAGATCAGCTTCACCGCGCCGGAACGCCAGGAGAAGCAGGTCACCATCGACGCGGCCTACGTTCGCCTGATGCTGGCTGACATCGTGAAGGACCAGGACCTCTCGCGCTACATTCTGTAGCCCAGGAGGGATGATTCCGCTGCAATTGTCATTAAAGTCAATTAAATCAACAACTTAGATTATATAATTGAATACGTTCAATTTTATTCTTGACAAAAACTCCCTTGTCATCCATGATTTGAACATGTTCATATAAGTCCTGCAGCGATGAATCCCCGCAAATCGCGGCCGGACAGACAAACCGAGGAAATAGACGATGAAGGACATAGCGACTCTGACTGTGGTCATGTACCTCACCTACCTCCTGATCAGCATTGTTCTGACGGTATGGGTAGCTAATACCCTGTCAAAAAACGGATTAGTGTTCCTGGTGGATGCCTTCCACGGAAACAAGGAACTCGCGGCATCCGTGAATCACTTGCTAGTGGTCGGCTTTTACCTGATAAACGTCGGATTTGTTTCCATGGCGTTGCAGTCCGACATGAAGCCGTCCAATGCCCAACAATTGATCGAGATTTTGAGCAAGAAACAGGGCGTAGTGCTTCTGGTGTTGGGAGGGATGCATTTCTTCAACCTGCTGGTATTCAGCAAGATGCGGAACCGCGCCCTACTTTTAATATGTGATGATCGTGTTGTAGGTATAGATTTT
>JACPNP010000048.1 GCA_016185365.1 Terriglobales bacterium | reverse complement strand
GCTCGTCGCGGTGGAGACCACCGACCTGATGTTCGCCGTCGACTCGATCCCCGCCGTGCTCGCCATTTCCCGCGACCCGTTCATCGTCTATACCTCGAATGTCTTCGCCATCCTCGGCCTGCGCTCCATGTATTTCGCCCTGTCCGGGATGTTCAACCTCTTCCAATACCTGAACTACGGCCTCTCGGCCATCCTGGTCTTCGTCGGCATCAAGATGTTGCTTTCTAACGACGGCTTCACCCTGTGGGGCATCCCGCTTCATTACAAGGTCCCTACCGGCGTGTCTCTTGCCGTGGTGGGAAGCCTGCTGGCGCTCTCCATCATCGCCTCGCTTGCGTTCCCGGGTGAAAAGAAGCGCGGCAGTCTCGATCACTGAACCGGTGGTCCGGAACAATGTAGTAACCAAGCCGACCGCTCCAAGGTTCATGTCCGCCCCATTGTCCCGAAACCGTTTCCTTTCATGTGTTTCGGCTTTGACCCTCTCTGGATTTTGCTTGTACAATCGACAGTATTGGATTCATTGGGCCCATGCTGTGGATCGGTATGGGCTTTTTGCTGTCCCCCTTTAACGCTTCGGAGGAGTTTTCAACATGGCGATTCGTAAGACTTCCATGCTTGCTTTGCTGCTGCTCCTGGTCGGATTGACCGTTGGCGCAATGGCACAAGACAAGCCGCTCTCCAAAGTCGATGTGTTCACCGGCTATGCCTGGCACAATCCCGGCGGCAGCGTGAATGGCATCGATATCCCGTCTATCCCTGCCGGAATAGGTACCAGCTCCACCTGGTATCTCAGCAAGAATTGGGGCCTTACGTTTGACAGCGGTGTTCACTGGCGTGAACGCACCCGGATCTATACCGCCCAGTTCGGACCCACGTATCGTTTCGGAAATTACAACGGGATCATCCCCTTCGTCCACGTGTTGGGCGGCTTGCATTACCAGAGCATCTCAGGACTCGACGGGTCTTCCGCATTCGGCTTCACCGGTGGTGGTGGGCTGGATATGGTCACAAAATGGGACCGTATCAATCTGCGCCTGATCGAAGCCGACTACCTCTGGGCCGATCATCATTACACTGGGGCTTCCGCTACGGCAAATAGCGGTCCTCGGATCCGTACCGGCATTGTTTGGAACTTCGGGACCTTCGAGCCGCCGGTCCAGCCGTCCGCCTCCTGCAACGCCCAGCCTTCTGAGGTTTTCGAGGGCGAGCCGGTTGCTCTGACCGCCAGCGGATCGAACTTCAACCCCAAGCATGACCTCGCCTACACCTGGGACGGTCAGGGCGTGAAGATCAACGGCTCCGGCGCCAACGTCAACGTGGACACCAAGGGCATGGCGCCGGGCTCTTATCCCGTAAAGGTCATGGTCCGTGACACCAAGAGCTCGAAGGCGTTCGCCGGATGCACGGCCTCGTTCTCCGTCAAGGCGCCGCGTCCGCCGCAGGTCAGCTGCTCGGCCAGCCCGAACGTGGTCATGACGGGTGACAGCTCCACCATCCGCGCCAACGGCTCCAGCCCGGATGGCCGTCCGCTCAGCTACAGCTATCGCGCCTCCGCCGGCACCATCAGCGGCAGCGGCGCCGGCGCCACCTTGAGCACCCGCGGGGTTCAGCCCGGACGCGTCAATGTGGATTGCATGGTCAGCGACGATCGCAACCTCACCGCCAGTGATTCCACTTCGGTGACGGTGCAGAATCCGCCGCCGCCCCCTCCGCCTCCGGCCAAGCCCAAGGCTTCGCTGTTCAACACCATCAAGTTCAAGAAGAACAGCGCTCGTGTGGACAATCAGGCCAAGGCCATCCTCGACGACATGGCGCTCCGCATGCAACGTGATGCCGATGCCCGTGCCTCCATCGTCGGCAAGTCCGTGAAGGGTGAGTCGAAGACCTTGGCCGGCCAGCGCGCCGTCAACGCCAAGGCCTACCTGACCAAGGAGAAGGGCATCGACCCCGCCCGCATCGACGTGCGCTCCGCCCAGGAGGGTGGTGATACCACCGCTGACCTGTGGCACGTGCCCGCCGGCGCCACCGCGGACACGACCGGGACTGATCCGGTCAAGGAGATGAAGTCGAAGATGAAGTCGAAGAAGTAGCTCGTAACCACTATCCGAAGGGCCGGCCAGGGCGACTTGGTCGGCTTTTTTTGTGCGACGGTGTCCTTGCCACCGGCAAGGACGTAGGCCTTGGTAACCCCCGGCATACGCCGAGGTACGCATTTCCTGGCACGATTCGCGGTAAAATCGCCTTTGTCTGCGAATGCGTCCGGCTGGACGGTTCGCTTCCCCCTGTGGTCGTTAAGAATGTCGGACAGATAGAAACGAGGGGATCTATTCTCTATGCGGTCTGTGCGTGCCATCGTCGGGTTTCTTCTGCTTTCTCTCTGCGCGTCGGCGCAGATGTGGGTCCCGGTCGGGCCCCACGGTGGCGATGTGCGCACCCTCACGCTCGATCCCCACGCCGCCGACCGCATCCTTCTGTCCACCAGCACCGGGCTGTTGTATGAGTCGCTCGACGGCGGCCGCCGCTGGCAGCGTATGGCCCGCTTGGGCGAGGGCAATGACTATGTGATCGACGGCGTGATCTTTCACCCCACGCGCCCCGGGGTGATCTATGCCGCGGCCTGGAGCATTGAGCGCGAAGGCGGGGACGTTTTTCGCAGCGCCGATAACGGCCGGACCTGGCGCGCGATGAAGGACATGCACGGCAAGTCCATCCGCGCCCTGGCCATGGCCCCCAGTGACCCCGAGGTCCTGGTCGCCGGCGCTCTCGATGGCGTCTTCCGCACCATGGATGGCGGCGAACACTGGAGCCAGATCTCGCCCCTCGGCCACGAAGACATCCGCAACATCGAGTCGCTGGCCATCGACCCGCGCTCCCCCGAGATCGTCTACGCCGGCACCTGGCACCTGCCCTGGAAGACCATGGATGGCGGCCAGAACTGGACCAACATCAAGAACGGCATCGTCGATGACTCGGACCTCTTCAGCATCATCATCGACCCGCGCTCCCCGGACACTGTTTACGCCAGCGCCTGCTCCGGGATCTATAAGAGCGAGAACGCCGGCGCCGCCTTCCGCAAGGTGCAGGGCATCCCTTTCAGCGCCCGCCGTACAAGGGTGCTCGCTCAGGACCCGCGCGATCCGAACATCGTCTACGCCGGAACCACGGAAGGTCTGTGGAAGACCGCCGACGCCGGCCGCACCTGGCTGCGCATCACCGGCGCCAATCTGATCGTGAATGACGTGCTTCTCGACCCGGCCCGCCCGGGCCGCGTGTTGCTCGCCACCGATCGCGCCGGCGTCATGGCCAGTGAGGACTCCGGCCAGACGTTTTCCGCCAGCAACACCGGGTTCTCGCACCGCCATATTGCCACCGTATTGGTGGACAAGAATGACCCCGCAACCCTTTATGTCGGCTTGGTCAATGACAAGGAGTTCGGTGGCGTGTTCGTCAGCCGCGATTCCGGCCGGGACTGGCAACAGATGAACGCCGGCTTGGCCGGGCTCGATGTCTTCGCACTGAGCCAGACGCCGCGCGGAGAGCTGGTCGCCGGCACCAACGCGGGCGTGTACATCTTCCAGCGCGCGAACCGCGATTATCGCTGGCGGCGCCTGGACGTGGTCAGCAGCAAGGCCATCAATCCCCCTGAGCCGCAGAGGAAAAAGGTGAAAGGGAAGATGGTGAAGGTCACGCCGCCGCAGCCTTTCTACCGCGCCACCCTCGCCGCCCGCGTGAATGACATTGAGATCACGCCGGCGCGCTGGTATGCCGCCACGTCCACAGGACTCTTTGCCTCCTCCGATGAGGGCCGCACCTGGCGCGGCGGACTGGTGGAGGGCGAGACCGACTACATCTCCGTCGCCCACCACGGCGATACTATCGCCGCCTCCGCGCGCCATGCGCTCATCGTCTCCCGTGATGCCGGCGCGACCTTCCATCGCGTCCCGTTGCCCGAGAATGTCACCACCCTCAACAGCGTGGCCGTGGATCCCGACCAGACCATCTACATCGCCACCCGCGAAGGCGGATACCGCTCTTCGGACGGCGGGCAGACCTGGAAGTTCCTCGAATGGTTGATCGCCAATAACCTGGCGTCCATCATCTATGACGAGGAAGGGAAGCGGCTGCTCGCCACCAGCACCTCAGCCACCGAAGTCTTCGAAAGCCGCGATGGCGGCAAGAACTGGGACAAAGCGGATTCCGGATGGTTCCTGCGCACCGTGCGCGCCAGCCAGGGTCGCGTCATCGCGGCCACCGCCTTTGACGGCCTCGTCCTTCAGCCCGCTCCCGCGCAGGTCACTGCAACCGTGGTCGGCGGCGGCCACCAGGACTAGGCCCCACGATGCATCTTGGGGGCCTCGCGATCCGGCTGCAGCTTGGCGGTGAAGATCTGGATCACCCATCGCAATGACTTGCCTTTCAATTACCCGATTACCCGATTTCCAAATTACCCGATGAGACTACCGACTACTGCTTCTCGAACGCGCCCGCTGGCACCTCCGGATTGATCTTGACTGATTTCACTGTGACGGTCGCGCTGATCTGCCCGTTATCGCGTACCACTCGTTTGAAAGGCAGGGTCAGCCCGTCGGTGGCGCGGAAATCCGAGAACTCCGTCTCCCGCATCGTGGGGCCCTGCATTCCCACGCTGCGATAAGCGGTCTTCACCACGTGCCCTTGGCCGTCCACGAACCAGCGCAGTCCCACCCCGTCGGCGTTGATGTCCAGGATTGTCGTGTCCGCATCGCCGACTTTGACTGTGCCGCCCGTGCGGAACAAGAATTTCGGATCGTTCGCATGTTGCGTCACCCAGATCAGATCGCGTTTGTTGCCCTTCTGCGATTCTTCCCGCAGTGCCGCCGGCATGTCCTGGGTCTGTCCGCCCATGCTGCGGAAAGCCGACTGGGCCGTGCTCACCGTCACGATCTCGCCAAAGGGCGCTTGCATCACCACCCGGCTCTTGTCCGGATAGACCGAGATGGCAAGCGTCGGTAGCGTGATCTCGCCTTGGGGCGTATTGGCGACCGTGTCCGCCTCCACCTGCATCGCTTTGATCGCTCCCAAAAGCTCCGCGCCTCCCGACGCGGTCACGACCTTGGCAATGAGCGTCTTGCCTTCGGCGTTCGATTCACGGACCGGATCTTCGTCCGCTGCGCTCGCCTTGCCCGGCGGTTCCGTCGGGATGGTGATGTCGATCGGCGTCACGGTCCCGTAACGGGAGAGGGGCTTGTCGAAATCCGCCGCGTGGCCCACCACCAGCAGCGCGAATTTCTTGCGCTCCACATACTTGTTCACCACGCGCTGCACGTCGTCCAGCGTGACCTTCTCGATGCCCGCGCGGAACTTCTCCAGCCGGTCCAGCGGATATCCGTAGTACTCGTAGGTCTCCTTCTCATCCAGCACCTTGCTCTTGGAGTCGAAGTTGAACACGAAGGAATTGAGGATGTTGGCCTTGGCCAGATCCAATTCCCGCCCCGTGATCGGCTGGGTGTGCAGTTTGTCGATCTCCTCATACAACGCGTCGATCGCCTTGCCCGTGGTCTCGCTCTTGGTGCCCACCACCAGCCGGAACAGTCCCGGCCGGTCGAACTCCGTGCCGATCCCGCCGCCCACGGAATACGCCAGCCCCTTGGCCGAACGCACGTTGCTGAACAGCCGCGCCGCAAAGCCGCCGCCGAACGCCTCATTCATCACGTTGATCGCGTAGTAGTCCGGGTCGTCCTTGCGCAGGCCAAGCGTCACCAGTTGGATCTGGCTCTGGTTCACGTCCTCTTTCTCGATGAAATAAACATTCGGCTTCGGGTCCTTGAATGCCACCCGTGGCTTCGGCACGCCGGGTCCCTTGGCCCATCCGCCGAATTCCTGACGCAGGCGCGCTTCCATCGCCTTGGCGTCAAAGTCGCCCACCAGGCCCAGCAGCATGTTGTTCGGGTGGACCGTCTGCTTGTGGAACGCAACCAGGTCATCCCGTGTGATCGCGTTGATGGTCCAGTACTCCGCCTGCCGGACGTACGGATTGTCCGCGCCGTAACCGATCTTTCGTATCTCCCGGCCGATGATCGCGCCCGGGTCCTCATTCCGCCTTGAGATTGACGTCGAGGCTTGTTGCTTTGCCAGGTCGAGTTTGTCCTGGCGGAAGTCCGGGTTTTTCAATACATCAACGAACACTTTAAATACATCGTCGAAGTCATTCTTGAGGCAATCGAAAGAGACGGTGCTGGAATCCGTGCCTCCACCCGCCTCCACGTGCGCCGCCCGGGCTTCCAGGAAGTCATCAAGCTGGTCGCCGGTCTTGTCCTTCGTGCCTCCCGTTCGCCAGACCTGTCCGTAAAGGCCGTTCATGCCCGCCTTGTCCGCCGGTACATGGATGGCGCCGCCCCGTATCGTGACCGTGCCCGCGATGAACGGCAGCTCGTGGTCTTCCTGCAGGAAGATCACCATGCCGTTCTCCAGCTGGATGCGGACCGGTTGTTGCGGCTTGAACTCCGGCAGCCGCGGCTTACGTTTCTCGATGGCTTGGATCGCGGGGTTCGACGCCGTCTGTGCCGCCGCCGGTTTCGCCGCGGGTTTGGCTACGGCTTCCGGCTTGGCGCTGGACTTCGCGCCCTGCGCCCAGGTGACGAGACTGAATGCAGAAACCAGCAGAAGAGCTGAGAGTGTGGTCCGCAAGGTCTTCATGGCTAGTTGCCCTCCTTGCCGGCTTCGGCCTTCTTCTCTTCGACCTTCGTATTGTCGATCACGCCCACGGTGCGGTTGTTCGCAACAAACGTTTTGTTGGCCACGCGCCGGATGTCCTCCTTGGTCACCTTGTCCACTCGCTCCACCTGGCGGAAGAGTTCGCGCCAGTCGCCGTATCGGGCTTGCGCCGTGGCCAGCTGTGTGGCCAGTCCTTCGTTGTCCGCCAGTCCGCGCAGCAGGTCGGCGCGGATGCGCGTCTTGATCATCTTCAGCTCATCGTCGCTGATGTCCTGCGACTTCAACCGTTCGATCTCACCCTTGAAGTCCCCGGCCAGATCGTCCAGGGTCTTGTTGCGGTTGGGCACGGCATAGAACACGAACAGGTTCGGATACTTCGAGCCGGGAAAGCCGCTGAATCCGCCGGCGAACAACGCGGATTTCTTGTCCCGCACCAGTGTGCGATACAACCGGCTCGTGCGCCCGTTCGACATCAGGTCGCCGATCACGTCATACACCGCATCATCGGGATCGGTGTACCCGGGGCGGTGATACATCTCCAGGTACCATGGCTGTCCGCCCGGTTCACGCAGGGTCGCTTTACGTTCGGCATTCTGCGCCGGCTCGACTGTGCGCAGCTCCGCGGCCTTCGACCCTGCCGGTAGTTTGCCGAAATATTGCTGGATGGTACGCATCGTGGGCTCCACTTGCAGGTCGCCCACCACCGCCAGCGTGATATTGCTCGGCGTGTAATACGTCTTGAAGAATTCATGCGCATCGGTCGCCGTCACGGAGCTGATCTCGGAGTGCCAGCCCACGCCGGAGACGTGATACGGATGCGCGACGAATGCCGCGGCCAGTGACTGCTCCACCAGCCGGCCGATGGGGCTGCTGTCCACCCGCAACCGGCGCTCTTCCAGCACCACATCGCGTTCCTTGTAGAACTCGCGATACACCGGGTGCAGCATCCGCTCCGATTCCAGATACGCCCACATCTCCAGTTCATTTGCGGGCATGGAGTAGTAATAGACCGTCGAATCATTGAACGTGGTGGCATTCAGGCCCACGCCGCCGTGTTCCTCCACCAACTGCCCGAACTCATTGAGCTTGACCAGCTTGTCCGCCTCGGCCGCGACTTTGCGCCAGGCCGCGTCCAGATCGGCGATCTTCTTCTCGTCACGGCCCAAGATCTTGCGCTTCTCATAGTCGTAGGCCAGATACGCCTTTTCCACCTTGTCCAGAAGCGCTTTTTCCTTCACCCAATCCATGGTGCCGATGTTCGGCGTGCCCTTGAAGGCCATGTGTTCGAACATATGCGCCAGGCCGCTCCCGCCCTTCGGGTCCTGCGCCGAACCGGCGTCCACCAGCGTGTAGAAGCTGAACACCGGCGCCTCGGCTCGTTGCATCAGGATGACGGTCAGGCCGTTGCTCAGCTTGCGGACCGTGGTCCTCTTTTCGAACGATGCGACATCCTGCGCCTGCACGGCCACCGTGATCAGCAAAAAAAATGCGGCCACGACCACTGCGCGTAGTGATTTCATAGCAAGACGACTCCTGTGGGTTTCAAGGATTGGGTTGGGGACCAGGCAACTGACATTCGACCAGTAGACGATTCGACCGAGCTAAAAGTCTAACCCATGCCCCGGATTTCCGCCGTTCCATCCCACCGTTGGTCCCGTCGAAACTTCAGGTCTGGCCTTCAAATTACCCGATTACGAAATTCCCCTATTACCGGATTCCCCGTCCCTTGTCATTCCGAGCGAGGGGCCTCGGCCCCGAGTCGAGGAATCCCTTTGTTGCCGTAGACGCTGCGGGTTGCAGGTCTTCGTTCTACCCTTTTCATTTCAAGCGAGGGCACTTCGGCCCCGCCGAGGTAAAAGAGATTTGGTAAAGGGGCGCGGCTTCAGCCGCGCCATCAACATCCCCAAAATAGGGGACAGGGGCTTCAGCCCCCGCGAAATCGGTATTCACTTCCGCCCTTGGTTTTCAAATTACCCGATGCCTCTCCCCGTGGTGCTACTCTGGCATGCCCGTGAAGATCCGCCTGGACAAACTGTTGTTGGACCGTGGACTCGCGCCCTCCCGCGAGCGCGCTCAGGCCATGGTCCTGGCGGGCCGGGTCTTGGTGGATGGGCAGAAAGTCACCAAAGCAGGGCACAACGTCTCCGCGGACTCCGAACTCCGCATCCTTGGCGACGAACAAAAATATGTGGGCCGCGGCGGGATCAAGCTGGAACACGCCCTGGCCCACTGGCAGCTCGATCTCACCGGACGCATCTGCATGGACGTTGGCGCTTCCACCGGCGGTTTCACGGATTGCATGCTCCAGCACGGCGCCGCCCAGGTCATTGCGGTGGACACCGGATACGGCCAGATCGACGCCCGCTTCCGCACCGACCCCCGCGTGCGCCTTATGGAGAAGACCAATGCCCGCCATCTCATCGCCGCGCAGGTGCCGGAGCCGGTCTCGTTCATCGCTATGGACGTGTCTTTCATCTCCGCCACGCTTGTGCTGCCGGCGGTGCTCGAAGCCGCTTTCAAGGGCCGGGCCGGGGACTTGGTGGTGCTGGTAAAGCCGCAATTCGAGGCCGGCCGGGAACATGTTGGGAAAGGCGGCATCGTCCGCGAGCATGCTGCGCGCCAGGCGGCGGTGGAGCGCGTGCGGAAATGCGTCGATTCGCTCGGCGGCATCGGCACCCACGTGATTGCGTCGCCTATCCTCGGCGCCGAAGGCAATCAGGAGTTTCTCTTGCTCGCCCGCTTCGCTCCAAGGTAACTTGAGGAGCACGGAATGAGCCGACGTCTCCGCATCCCGCTGTTCCTGTTCGCGGTCCTCGCTCTGGCGGTCTCTGTTTCCGCCCAGGCGAAGAAGAGGTCCCCGCGCAAGTCGGCGCCCAAGGCCGCGGCCGCGCGGGTGAAGGTGGCGGAAGGGAAGTATGAGCTCAGGGACAAAGGGGTGGCCCCGGAGCGGAGTTTTGTCGAGTCCTGGGAGTTGTTCAAGACCGGCCTCGGCTACGACCTGGTGGAGCAATGGCATGTGGGCGCCGGCGGAGGCGCTCCCCCCAGCGTCATTGATGTGGCCATTGAGTTTGCGCGCGGGCTGCACACAGTGAAGATGCGTATCGGCACCCTGGAGGACCGGTCGTTGACGTGCGAACTGGCTCTGAGCGAATTCATCTGCCGTGGCCAGGGCAACGAGACCCGTGTGCCCATGACCGGTGTCTATGATTTCTTTTCGCCCTCGCCCTGGGCCTTGGGCAGCATCATCCGCCGCGCCGGCCGGAAGCCGGACGAAGTCACCAGCGTACAATTGGTGCGCATGGCGGGCATGACCCCCAGCGGGCCCCGGCTCTCGACCTTCCAGGCCGAAGTGCAGTACATCGGCGACGATCAGATCGAGATCGAAGGTCGGCATTCAGCCGCGAGCATTTTCGAGGTCCGCGCCCCCGGTTCGATCCCGTCCATGATGATTTGGGTGGATGCCGACGGCATCGTGCTCGCCCTTCAGGATTCGACCAGGCAAGACCAGCGCATGGAATTGACGGAGTACAAAAAACTCGCAAGATTCTGAACCCGAATGATCGATCCCGGCAAGACCATCGTCATTGTTTCCAAACCTTCCAAGCCTGAGCTGAAAAAGCTCGTGCCCGAACTTGTCTTCTGGCTCACCGCCCGGGGTCATACCGTGCTTGGCGACCCGGAGACCGCGACCTTGCACCCGGATCTCCCCGTGGTGCCGCGCACGCAGATCCCCTCGCGCAAGCCGGACTTCCTCATCGTCCTCGGCGGCGACGGCACCCTTCTGGCGGCCGCCCGTTCCGTGGTCAAGGAAGAGATTCCCATCCTCGCGGTCAACCTGGGCGCACTGGGCTTCCTGACTGAGGTCCGGCTTGACGAACTTTACAAGGCATTGGAAGCAGTGGAAAAAAATCAGGCGACCAGTGACGCTCGCGCCTTGCTGCACTGTCGCGTGCTGCGTCGCGGCGCCTGTATCGGGAGTTCACCGCGCTGAATGACGCCGTGATCACCAAGGCCGCCATCGCCCGCATGACGGAAGTGGACGTGAGTGTGAACGGCGAGTTCGTGGCCGGATACAAGGCCGATGGCGTCATCGTGGCCACGCCCACCGGCTCCACCGCCTATTCTCTGGCCGCGGGCGGCCCCGTCCTCGAGCCGACCGTGGAGGCGTTCCTCATCACCCCCATCTCCCCCCACGCGCTCACCAATCGTCCGCTGGTGGTGCGCGATACCGCGGAGATCAAGCTCAGCGTCCGCACCACGTCGGACGAGGTCTTTCTCACCATAGACGGCCAGGTCGGCATGAATGTGGTCGAAGGCGATGAAGTCGTCTGCCGCAAGGACACCCACCGGGTCCGGCTCTTGCGCTTTCCCGGCCGCACGTTTTTTGATGTTCTTCGCACCAAGCTCAAATGGGGCGAACGTTGAAGGCGCAGCTGCTTTTGTAGCGCCCGCGCCTGCCCTGAGCGAAGTCGAATGGGTCCTCGCCGGCTGTAGCGCGGGCATCTTGCCCGCCAGTCAACTGGCGAGCCACTTAGCTTCTCCTACTGGATTGCCGCGCGCTGGAAAGGATTTGGGTTTTCGGCGGGAGAGCGGCCCTTCAGGGCCGCGCAAAGAATTAAGGAACGATCAGGGCTTCAGCCCCCGCCAACTTTCACTTCAGCCCAACCATCGCGTTCACATGGCCTTGTCTTACGGGATGTTCCTGTCAGCGGACGTACCGAAAAAGAGCACGGCTTTAGCCGTGCGTTCCCGACTAAAAAACCAGGGCTTCAGCCCCGGATGAACGCGCAGTGCGAGCGGAACGAACGCTTTCTTGCCGAGCACGCTTCATCATCGGGCTTCGTGTTTTCAATCCCGCAATTCCCCCATCTCCCGATTCCACAACGGTTTTCTGCATTCCTTGGTTGACTCTAACTCGGATCGCACGGGTCTAAGTTTGGCCTTCAAATTACTCGATTACCCGATTTCTCAATTCCTCGATTGCCAGGGGCTTCAGCCCCGGCAGTTCAGTTCGCGGCTTTTCCGCTGCTGGCCCACCCCGGCAACATCCCAAACTCTACCGGCTGCTCCTCCAGCGCATCCTTGAACATGATCGTCTCGCCCTCGCGTGTGTAAGGCACGCGGATCAACCAGGTCGGGATCGCCGGCCCGGAGACCGCGATCACGATGCACTCCGGCGCGCCCTCCGCGGCCAGCTTGCCCCAGTACGCGGACTCCGGGTCTTCCACCTTGCCCATGTGCGCATCATTCACCGTGATGATCGCGTCCGCTTCCAGGCGCCTGGCCTCTTTCACCAGGTCCGTATACGCGGCGATCTTCTCTTCTTCACTGGCGAATTGGATCGGGACCACGAACCCTTGTTCCTCCACGATCAGGAACGCTACCGGCAGAAGCGCCTTGTCGCGCTCCAGATTCTCCTTCGCCAATTCCAGGATCTGGTAAGCGTAATGTTTTAGATCAAGCATAGGTCGTAAGTCCTAGAGGTCGAGTTCGTGCTGCACCTGGTCCCGTGATGTTTCCCGGAGCCGGACGACTTTCGCTTTCCGCCCTTCGACGAATACCTCGGCAGCTCGGGGGCGGGAATTGTAGTTGGACGCAAGTGACATGCCGTAGGCCCCCGCATCCAGGATCGCGACTAGGTCGCCCTCTTCCAGACGGGGCAGGCTGCGGTCGCGCGCGAAGAAGTCGCCGGTCTCGCACACCGGGCCTACGATGTCCACCACTTCCTCCGGCCCCGGCCTTGGGGCCACCGGCACGATCTGATGGAATGCCTTATATAGCGACGGCCGTATCAGGTCATTCATCGCCGCATCCACGATCACGAATCGCTTCCCCCCGTTCGTCTTCTTGTACAACACCCGGGTCAACAAGGCGCCCGCCGCGCCCACGATCGACCGCCCCGGCTCCAGCAGCAAGTGCGCCCCCAGTGGCCCCAGCGCGGGAAGGATCGCGGCCGCGTAGCCCTTGACGTCGGCTTGAAAGTCTTTATCCGGTCCGCCTTCATAGCGGATGCCCAGTCCTCCGCCTGCATCCACACACCAGATGTTATGCCCTGCGGCGCGTAACTCGTTCACTAATCCGGTGACGCGTTGCATCGCCGCCGCGAACGGCTCCATCTCCATGATCTGTGACCCGATGTGCACGCTCACACCCGCGGGATCCAGCGACGCATAGCTTGCCGCTTTCCGGTACAGCGCTGCCGCCTCTTCGATGGGGATCCCGAACTTGTGCTCGCGCAGTCCGGTGGAGATATAAGGATGCGTCTCCGCCGGCACATCCGGATTCACCCGCAGCGCCACCCGCGCCCGCTGGCCCAGCTTTGCCGCCCGCTCCGAAAGGAGCTCCAGCTCGCTCTCGCTCTCCACGTTGAACAGGAAGATGTTGGCGTTCAGCGCCAGGTCCATCTCCGCCGCCGTCTTGCCCACGCCGGAAAAAACCACCCGGTGGGCCATCATGGGGACGGCGAACATCACCCGCTCCAATTCGCCGCCGGAAACGACGTCGAACCCCGCGCCCATCTCGCCCAGCATCGCCAGCAGGCTGAGGTTGGAGCTTGCCTTGACGGAGTAACAGATCGTATGCGGCAGCGGCGCGAATGCCTTGTCAAAAGCTTGAAATCGGCGCCGGATGGCCGTCGCGGAATAAACGTAAAGGGGGGTGGAGAACCTCTCCGCCAGCCGGCTCATCGGCACTTTTTCCGCGTGCAACTTGCTTCGAAGATAGGTGAATGCCGGCGGCCTGGTGGCGAGACTCATTCGCCAGCCAGTATACGGTACCGTTTCTGGAAGCTGGCTACTGGCCGCTGGCAGCTGGCTGCTGCTGCGTCATGCAATGGATCGCGCCCAGCCCCCAGATAAGATCGCCGCAGTGGATACCCACGATCTTGCGCTCCGGAAAGCACTCCGCCAGCGTATGCAACGCCACGCGATCGTTCGGGTCGTTGAACGTCGGCGCCAGCACCAGGCCGTTGGCGATGTAGAAATTCGCATAACTGGCTGGCAGACGCTGCCCCTGGAACACGAACGGAGCGGGCATCGGAAGCGTCATGACCTTCAGACGGTTTCCATCTTGATCGGTGGCCGTCCGCAGGATTTCCAGGTTCTCCTGCAGCGGCTCGTGGTTCTCGTCCAGGCGGTTCGGCTCCACCGCGGTCAAGACCGTGTTTGCCGCCACGAATCGCGAGATATCGTCCACGTGCCCGTGGGTATCGTCCCCCGCCGTTCCTCGATTCAGCCAGATCACCTTCTTGATCCCGAGATAGTCGGCAAAGACCTTTTCATACTGCGTTTTACTCACCCCGGGATTCCGCTGTTGCAATTCGCTCAGCAGACACTCGCGCGTGGTCAGCAGGGTGCCTTTCCCGTTGGCATCGATGCTTCCGCCTTCCAGCACCACGCGCACGCTTTTGCCGCCGACTTCGGTCACGGGTTGCCGGCACGGCACGCCTTCGCTCGACGCCATCTTGCCCGCGATCTTGTCATCCCTCTTCCAATCCGGATACTTCGCCCAGGCATTGAACTTCCAGTCGATTGCTCCGACTTTGCCCTCGGCATTGCGCACAAACGTCGCGCCCGAATCGCGTGTCCACACCCGGTCCGTCGGCCACAGATGAAAGTCAATGTTTCTGGACTCCACCATGGCCGCGTTCAAGACTTTTTGCGCCTTCGCGCGATGGGCGGCGTCATTCACCAGGATGTGCACGCGCTCGGCCAGCGCCAGGTGCCGCACGATGTCCGCATACACCCAGGGGATGGGCGGGAACTTCCCCGGCCAGTCGGTGGGATTATGCGGCCATGCGATCCACGTGGCCGCATGGGGTTCCCACTCGCCCGGCATCACAAAGCCGAGTTCACGCGGCAAGGCTTCCATTGATCTGCTCATTTTTGCGGAATTGTCATCTCGAGCTGCACGAATCTTGCGCCGCGAGTCGAAGGACCGGGGTCTTGTTTTCAAATTACCTGATTACCCGATTCTAAATTTTCAATGTTGGTCGATGAACCTCGCCCCGATCCCGTCATAACTGTCGATACGACGGTCACGCAGGAACGGCCAGTTCCGCCGGATCTCCTCCAGCAATTTCAGGTCGATCTCGCCGATCAGCACTTCTTCCTTGTCGTGCGGCCCCTCCGCGATCACCCGCCCCAGCGGATCGCACAGGAAAGATGCGCCCCAAAACTCCAACCCCTGTCCGGCCGGCGCCCTGTTGCCGCGCACGTTGCCGTCCTCATGGCCCACGCGGTTCACCGCCGCCACATACACGCCGTTGGCGATGGCATGCGCGCGCTGGATCGTGCGCCACGCATCGTGTTGCGCCGCGCCCCACTCCGCCTTCTCTGCCGGATGCCACCCGATCGCCGTCGGATAGAACAACACCTCCGCGCCCTGCAGTGCCGTCAGCCGCGCCCCCTCCGGATACCACTGGTCCCAGCACACCAGCGTGCCCACGCGCCCCACGTTCAAGTCCCAGGATTTGAAGCCGATGTCGCCCGGTGCGAAGTAAAACTTTTCGTAATACAGCGGATCATCGGGGATGTGCATCTTGCGGTAGATGCCCTTCAGCGACCCGTCGCTGTCGATCATCGCCGCCGTGTTGTGATACAGCCCCCGCGCGCGTTTCTCGAAGAGTGACGCCACCAGCGAGACCTTCAGCTCCTTCGCCACCTCACCCAGTCTCTGCGACGTGGGCCCGGGGATCGGCTCCGCCAGATCGAACAGGGCGTGGTCTTCGCGCTGGCAGAAATACTGCGTAAGGAACAGCTCGGGCAAGCACACCAGCTGTGCGCCCTTGGCCGCGGCCTCGCGGATCATGGCGATGGCGTGGGCCAGGTTCTGCTCCGGCTCCGGCCCGCACTTCATCTGCACCAGCCCGATCTTGTATTTCTCCGCACTCATGAGTTGATGGGTCTTTTATTGCCTTTACTTAACGCAAGCTCGCCACTCGATGCTCATGGCTCAATGCTGTTTGCCGCCTTCCAAATCCGGTGAAGGGGTGCGGCCTCAGCCGCACCGTAAAGTGCCGTTCGTTGGAATGAGTCGGCTTCAGCCGACGTCACGATATTCTTCATGACTAACTGCTCATGGCTCAATGCTGTTTGCCGCCTTCCAAATCCGGTGAAGGGGTGCGGCTTCAGCCGCACCGTAAAGTGCCGTTCGTTGGAATGAGTCGGCTTCAGCCGACGTCACGTTATTCGAATATCAGGATGGCCGCCGCGATGGTGGTGGTCCACAGTCCCTTGCGGTCGCCGATCGCGCTTTGCGTCATGTTGGCGGTGCGCACGATCTTGTTTGACATCCTGTAGACCTCTTTTTTCTCGTCCCAGCTCTTGTCCGGATCGAACTCCACGTTGAGCGTCGTGGCCAGCATCTCCGCCGCCAGCTCTTCCGCGTAATCGCCGGCCTGATTGTCGGTCTCGCCGAAGGAATGATGCTCGCTCAGGTAGCCGTACGTGCTGCGGTCCGCCGGGATGGCCACGCCGATGCTTGATGCCACCAGCCGGTGCGGCTCGCGGCTCGAATTCTCCGCCACCACCGCAAATACGACTTCTCCCGGGTGCAGGTACTTAAGCCCTACTTTGCGCGAGATCAGCTTGCAATGCGGTGGGAAGATGGAGGAGACACGCACCAGGTTCTGCGAGGCGATGCCCGCGTCCCGCAGCGCCAACTCAAAAGACGTGAGCCGTTCCTTGTGCTTGCCCACGCCCTTGGTCAGAAAAAGTTTCTTTGGGACCATGTTCAGACCCAACGATTTGTCCTCCGCATGCGGTTGGAATGAATGAGACGCGAAATCTCAAAATATCACAGTGCGGTGAAGCCGGTATGAACATTTCGGGGATTTGTTCAAACCTTGGTCACACCGAGTCGTCCGGCGGGGCGGTCAGGATCACGGCGATGTCGATGAACGCCTTCGCCGCCCGGCTCAGGTCCTTGTCCTTGCGGTAGACCAGCGCCAGGTCCCGGCGCACGGGCCGGCCTTCCAGCGGCACGGACACCAGCTCCCGCGCGCCCACTTCGCGCAGCACATTCAGCCGTGCGATGAACCCGATGCCCACGTTCGCCGCCACAAACCGCTTCAGCAATTCGCTCGACTCCAGTTCCATGGAGATCTGCGGCTTCAGGTCATGCTCGGCGAACAGTTCCTCCAGCGCATCCCGCGTCTGCCCGGCTTTGGGGAAGAGCAGGGGATAGCACGCGATCTCCTCCAGCGCCGCCGGCTGGCCCGCATTCCGCGCCAGCGGATGCTTCGGCGGCACGATCAGCACCAGCTCATCCTGGTGG
Source organism: Terriglobales bacterium (assembly GCA_016185365.1). GTDB lineage: Bacteria > Acidobacteriota > Terriglobia > Terriglobales > Acidobacteriaceae > DSPA01. The sequence continues at coordinate 15,752 of JACPNP010000048.1, read as the reverse complement.
ATCTTCACCACCCGCAATCGCCGGTCGGACACCGGCAGCGACACGATGCCGAAATCCACCGTGTTCTCGATCACGCTGTCCAGGATCTTGGCCCGCTCCTGCCGGGCCACGCTCACGCTCACATCGGGATAATCGCGTTTGAACTCGGCAAAGACCTCGGGCAGCACGTGCAGGCATGTGCCCTCGTTCGCGCCCACCACCAGCGCGCCCCGGGGCACGTGGTCCATGTCCGCCAGCGCCGCTATCACTCGTTTCCGGCCTTCCAGCACTTCCATCGCCCACTCCCGGAAGACTTTCCCCGCGGCCGTCAGGCTCACCCGGCCGCCGCTGCGGTCGAAGACCCGGGCCCCGATCTCCTCCTCCAGCGCGCGGATCTGCGCTGAGATCGCCGGCTGGGTGCGGAAACAGCGTTTCGCCGCCAGCGAGAAGCTGTTGTGGCGCGCCACTTCCAGGAACGTATTGAGCTGGTCCAGGTCCATGGGAAATACCGCGCCAGGCCCCGCGCGGCCTAGAGTATTCTCAGGCCCGCACCGCCGCGATGCAACTCTGTAGGCCACGCCGACAGGTTAGGCAACTTAACTTCGCCATTCCGTCTCCAATAGGTCATACTCTTTCCGGAGGCTCCTATGCGTTGGTTGTCCGCCCCCATCCTTTTTCTGTCGATTGCCGCCTTTGCCCAGGACGAGATGCAGGATGCCAAGCCGGCCGATCCGCCGCCACCGGCCAAGTCCGAAGTCCAGCCGGCACCGGAGGCTCCACCCAACAAAGCCGTCATTCCCGCCGGGACCAAGGTCCTCCTCGTCATGAAGAACTCCGTTTCGTCGAAGAACGCGCGCCCCGGCGACGGTGTCTATCTGGAAAGTACGTTTCCGGTGGTTGAGAACGGCCGCGTCGTGATTCCCGCGGGAACCTTCGTCCAGGGTGTGGTGGATGAGGTCCGCCGCTCCGGCCGCGTGAAGGGCAGGGCCGAGCTGCTGATGCACTTCACCACTCTGATCTACCCCAACGGATACACCCTCAGCCTTCCCGGTTCGCTCAACGCCGCCAACGGCGTCGAGAACGCTCAGGTCAAGGACGATGAAGGCAAGCTCGAGGCGGAGAGCACCAAAGGTCGCGACGCTGCCACGGTCGCCACCGCCGCCGGTACCGGCGGTCTGATCGGCGGCCTGAGCCGCGGTGGCAAAGGCGCCGCCATCGGAGGCGGGATCGGCGCGGCGGTCGGCATCCTTACCACCGTTTTTACCCGTGGGGAAGAAGTTCGTCTCGAACCCGGGACCTCGGTCGAGATGGTCCTGAATCGTCCGGTGACCGTCGAAGTGGATCGCATCGGCGGCAACTATCAGCCCGCCAACTACCAGCCGACCCCGGCCAAGCGGCGCTCCGACCGGCCGGCCCTGACCGTTCCCCGCACAGCCCCAAACGGCCCCATCGTCCGTTGACCTGTACTCGCGTGGCACAGCCGCCCCCGGCTGTGCGATTTGAACTCAGATGTGTGAAAGTAGTGCCGGCGCCGTCCCTGAGTGAAGCCGAGGGCCACTGGTTCTGCTCTTGATTCGGTCTTCAAATTTCAAATTACCCGATCACTAAATTTGCAATCTCATTCTTTGGTGGCACAGCCGCCCCCGGCTGTGTTGAATCCGGAATTATGTGGCACAGCCGTACCCGGCTGTGCTGAATCGAGTCAAGTAAATAGTTTGTTCTCCCGGACAAGCGCCGCGTACGCGCCACCCGCCGAGGGACCTTGGTTTTGTTTTGGCCTTTATGAATCCATGGCAGTGGATCTGCCGAAAAAGAGCACGGCTTTAGCCGTGCGTCCGCCACCCCAAAAAGAAAACCGCGTGGGCTTCAGCCCACGCGGAAAAAACACTCAGCCCTTGTCATTCCGAGCGAGGGGCTTCAGCCCCGAGTCGAGGAATCCCTTTCCACTGCACGGACAGTCGTCCGTCCGCCCCCTACGAGGAAAACTACGTGGGCTTTACTAGCTCACTCCGTCTTGCCTTCCGGCTGTGGCCAGGGCGTCTCGCCCTCGCCTGACTGCCATCCAGCACCCAATATCACTGAGAACATCCCCCTAGCACCAACACAGTTGACTTACCGAAAAAGAGCACGGCTTTAGCCGTGCGTTCCCGGTCCCCCTAAAAAGCAAGCGGGGCTTCAGCCCCGCAACTTTTACTTCATCCCGAAGATCGCATTCACATGCGCCGTTACCGTGATCTTCTGCGGCGTGAACTCCTGGGTCGGGGCCGGGGCCTCGGCCCGGTCCGCCATGGCCATAGACTTCATCATGATCGGAACGGGCGGCGGCTGCTCGAATGTGTCTACTGAGGCATAGACCAACTCACCTAGACCCCGGCCTCCCGCGATTGCCACAGTCTGTGCCGACGTTTTAGCCCGGTTGTAGGCATCCTCGATGGCTCTTTGCTTGGCGGTGTCCAAGTTCTCAAGGATGTAGCTCAGGTTCTGGCCCTCGGTGTCCTCGATCGTGGCCAGGTCAGTCAACAACTTGCCGATCTTGGTGAAATCCGTGATCTTCAGCGTGACGTTGGCCGTCACCCGGTACCCGATCACCTTCCGTTTGGGCGACTTCCAGTCATACATCGGTTGCAGGGAGTAGAAGCCCATGGTGGCTGCTTTGGGGTCGAGTCCGCTGCTCCGCAACGCCTGCCGGATGCGTTCGGCGGCCTTCGACGCCTGCGCATAAGCTTCATCGGAACTGTCCTTCTGAGAGGCGATCGTGAAACTGACCACCGCCGTGTCCGGGTCAGACTCGTACTTGCCGTCCGCCCCGACCGACACCGTATTCAACAGCACCCGCTTCTGCCCATCGTCCTGGGCCCAGGCGCCCACCGCGCCCAGCGCCATTACCGCCAGCATCCACCGTGCGTATTTCATCGCTTCCTCCGGGCTTCTGACTGCATTATACGAACGCCTCCGGCCGATATTCTTGCGCCGACCCATCCGCCCCGGCCACGCGCCCGTACATATTTCAGAGGGGGAATCAACGCAGAGACTTGTACGCGGCGCTTTTTTAGGGAACTTTCTCTTTTAGGATGCGTCTAATCAGCATCCAAGGAAGTAAGGGACTGCATCATGCGTAAATGGTTCGTACCCATTACGGTGCTGGGACTGAGCGGACTGGGGGTCCTGCTGAGCACGGAGAAGGGCCGGGAAACGGCCCGCCGCCTCAAGCAGTACGTCAGCGACACGCCGGAGCATCTCTCCGGCCTCAATGACGCGGTCGAGCGCGAGCTCGCCAATCTACAACAGTCTGTCGACTCCGTGGCCGCGCGCCTCGGCGTCTCCCGGAAGCAGATCGCCGGCTGACCGGCGGGCCGGTCTCCCCTTCGGGGGAGAGGGCACTTTGCGCCCCAAAAGTTTCGTAGCTGTGCCCTTGACGGCAACGCAAAAGACCCGGCGCTTCGGCGCCGGGTCTTCGCGTTTTCTACACTCGCGAATCGTGTGGCACAGCCGCCTGCCCTGAGCGAAGTCGAAGGGGCCCTCGGTTGTCCTGAGGTGAATCGTGTGGCACAGCCGCCCTCGGCTGTGCTGAGGTGAATCGTGTGGCACAGCCGTCCTCGGCTGTGCTGAGGTGAATCGTGTGGCACAGCCGTCCTCGGCTGTGCTGATGTAGCGCCGGCGTCCCGTCGGCTCCGCTGCGGTATCGCCCCGCGCCGAGGGACCTTCGGTTCCCTGATGACTGACTACTGACGGCTAACAACTGTAGTGAAGAGTCATCCTGAGGCGCGTCTTTCGCGCCGAAGGACCTGCTTCTCAATCACCCGATTACCGGATTACCCGATCAGCAAATCATCCCCCGCTGATCCCATCGATCTTCTTTGCCATCTTCACGTCCCGTCGCGTCAACCCGCCGGCGTCATGCGAACTTAGGGAGAACAGCACTTTGTTGTAGCGGATGAACATGTCCGGATGATGGTTCGCTTCTTCCGCCGCCTCCGCCACTTTGTTCACAAAGACCATGGCATCAGCAAAGTTCTCGAACAGGAACAGGCGCTCGATGGTGTTCCCATTCCGCTTCCAGCCGGGCAGGGAGGCCAGCGCCGCTTCGATCTCGGATTCTGTCAGAAGGGACACGTCAGGAGGTTTGTCAATGGCTGAAATTCGCTGACAGCTGACAATCACCCACTACCTACTAACCACTAACCACTGCTCTCAAACCACTGCTCTCAAACCACTGCTCTCAAACCACTTTCATTTCCGCCTTGCTGCCCACGAACTTGTCCGGGTAGTTATACCGGGTGATCTGGGAATTGATCTGCCGCCGCAGGTCTTCCCAGATGGACTCCGGCATGTTCAGGAACACGCGCACTACATCGGGATCGAACTGCGTACCGCTGAACCGGCTCACTTCTTCCATGGCCGCCCGGGTGGTCTGGGCCGCGCGATACGGCCGGTCGCTGGTGATGGCGTCGAGCGTGTCCGCCACCGCGAAGATGCGTGCCCCCAGCGGTATCTCTTCGCCTCTTAGATTGCGGGGATACCCGCCGCCATCCCACTTCTCCTGGTGTGAGTAAACGATGTCGGCCGCCTCGGTCAGGAAAGGGATCTTGCGCAGCATGTGGTAACCACGGGCGCAGTGTTCCTTCATGATCTCTTTTTCTTCTTCGGTCAGGGCGCCGGGTTTGCGCAGGATGGCGTCCGGGATGGCCATCTTGCCGATGTCATGCAGGAACGCCCCGCGGGCGATCACCCGTATCTTTTCGCTGGAGAGTCCCATGGCCCGCGCGATGGCGATGGTGAAGGCCGTCACCCGCTTGGAGTGGCCTTCCGTCTCGGCGTCTTTCAGGTCAAGCGCGTCGCCCAGGGCCTCCAGCGTGATGTCGTAGGAGCGTTCCAGGTCAGACATGGCCTGGCGCAGTTGCTCGGTGCGCGCCGCCACCAGCGATTCCAGGTTCGATTGGTAGGCCCGGTTCTCCAGGCGCAGCCGCCGGTGCTCCAGCACCCGCTTGACCATGGCCAGCAGTTGTTCTCGCTCGAAGGGTTTTAGGAGGTAGTCATACGCGCCGTTGCGGATCGCCGCCAGCGCCACGCTGATGTCATGGACCGCCGTCACCATGATCACCGGCATGTCAGGGAAGGTCTCTTTCACCCGCTCCAGCAGCGCGATCCCGTCCATCTCCGCCATCATCAGGTCGGAGAGCATCAGCTCGAACTCCGGGCTGGAGTTCAGCACCTCAAGCGCCTTCAACCCGCTGCTGGCCTGCCGGGTCTCATAGCCGGCGTTGCTCAGCATCGAGCAAAGGATCTCTCGGATCGCTTCCTCGTCATCGACTACCAGGATTCGCTCGCCTGCCATCGGGTCTCGGGCCTCGCGTGCCTTCAAGGAAGTTCATTCTACACCGCACTCCGGCCCGCTCAACCACATTCCCGCAGGCCTCGTTATTACCGCGGTAACCCAAAATGGGACGCCTGATTGGACTTGAATTGAGGCGAGGCTGATGGTTTCAACTAGCTTCTGACTGCCGACTACTGTCTACTGACTACCGACTACTGACTACTGACTACTGCCTACTGACTACTGCCTACTGACTACTGACTACTGACTACTGCCCTTGCTCTTCCTTGCCTTCACCCAGCCTTCTTTCACCGCCTGCCGCGCCCGGCCGATGGCCAGTGCGTCCGCCGGCACATCGTCGGTGATGCAAGACCCCGCTCCCACGTACGCGCCTTTGCCGATCCGCACCGGCGCCACCAGCGTGGAATCGCTGCCGATGAACGCTCCGTCCTCGATCACGGTCAGATGCTTATTCACGCCATCGTAATTACAGGTGATGGTTCCCGCGCCCACGTTCACGCCCGCGCCGATCTCCGCATCGCCCAGATAGGTAAGGTGGTTCGCCTTCGATCCCTTACCCATGCGGGTCTTCTTTGTCTCCACAAAGTTACCCACATGCGCGCCCTCGCCGATCTCCGATCCCGGCCGCAGATGCGCATACGGCCCCAGGATCGCCCCGCCGCCGACCGTCGCCTCATCCAGGATGCATCCCGGACGCACCATCACTCCATTCGCAAGCCGCGAGTTGTGGATCACGCTGAACGAGCGTACCCGGCAATCCTCGCCGATGCTCGTCTTGCCCGTGATCTGCACACACGGTTCGAGGACCGTGTCCGCACCGATCTCCACCTCCGCATCGATGGTGCAGGTCTCCGGCTTGAAGATGGTGACACCGGCCGCCATCAACTGTCGGCACTTATTCATGCGCAGATCGGCGTCCAACGCCACCAGTTCGGCGAGCGTGTTCGCGCCCAGAACTTCAATGTCGCTCTGCGCTTTGACCGCCACCACGCGTTTCTTCGCCTTAACCAGCATCGCGGCCAGGTCCGTTAGGTAATACTCCTTGTGCGCGTTGTCGGTCGTCAGCCTTCCGATATTGGCCCAAAGATCTGTCGCGGCAAACGCATAGATGCCGGAATTGATCTCCCGCTCCGTCTTGTTCTGTGCGCTGCTGAGCGCCTTCTGTTCCACGATCGCCTTCACATCTGGCTTCGACTTCGTCCGCCGGATCACCCGCCCATATCCGGCCGGGTCATCGGGCACCGCCGTCAGGATAGTCATGGAAGCTTTTTGTTGCAGATGAAAATCGCGCAACTGGGCGATCGTCTCTGGCCGGATGAGAGGCACATCGCCCGAAAGTACCAGAATGTGGTCATACCCCTGCAACGCTTCCTTGGCGCATTGGATGGCATGGCCGGTGCCGCGCTGTTCAGCTTGTAATACAAATCGGACGCCGGTGTGCTCCACCGCCTTGCGCACCATGTCCGCCTCGTGGCCGATGATGGTGACGATGTCCTTCGCCGGTACGACCTGCGCGGCCGCTCGGATCACGTGTTCCACCAGCGGTTTGCCCCCGATGGCATGCAGCACCTTGGGCCGCTTCGACTTCAGCCGCGTACCCTTGCCCGCCGCCATGATGGCGATGGCGAATCGCATCGCCTTGGTCTTGCTCTCTGGCTTTCTCATTGCGCTCGATTATATCCATGAGCCACGGGCCACAGGCCTTCGGCTCTGTCCACCCACTGCCCACGACCCACCACCACGACCCACGTCCTCTACTTCATTTCAAGATAGTGTCATTCTGAGCTTCATTTATAAATAGTGTCATTCTGAGCTTCATTTATAAATGGTGTCATTCTGAGCGAAGCGAAGAACCTGCTTTTGACTTTCCTGACTACCGACTACTGCCTATACCCCAGCCTCATGATCTCCGCCGCCACCGCCGCGGTGTTGTGCCGCACCACATCCACTTCCTCAATAAAGTTACCGGTGATGCATTCCAGACCAAGTGCCTCGATCGCGGCCTTGTCACAGGCGACTTGGTCACAACCCTGTTCGCGATACTTCACCCGCATCGCCTCCGAGACCGGAGCATCATTGGCGATCACGTGATCGAAGATCTTTCCCCCCGCATGTTTCCGTATGGCCAGCAGATGCTCGGATGCCTTCAATCCCAGGCTCTCGTTGGCCTGCTGCATAAGGTTGCAGACATAGATTTTTTTCGCTTTCGACGCGCGTATCGCGCCCGGAATGCCCTCCACCAGCACATTGGGGACAAGGCTGGTATAGAGCGAGCCCGGCCCCATGGTGATCAAGTCAGCCTCTGCGAGCGCCTGCATCGTCTCTTTCATCGGCTTGGCGTCGCACGGCACCAGTTTCAGGTCCACGATCCGTCGCTGGCTGGCCGTGATCTTGGTCTCGCCCAGGACGCGGCTGCCGTCATCCATCGTCGCTTCCAAGTTGACGTTCGCCGTGGTGGAGGGAAAAATCTGTCCGCGCGATGCCAGGATCAGGCTCGATTCCCGCACCGCCTCGGCGAAATCGCCGACCACGCCGCTAAGCGCTGCCACGAATAGATTTCCGAAATTGTGTCCGCCCAGGCCTTCGCCCGCGGGGAAGCGGTATTGAAAGAGCCGGGAGAGCAGGCCCTCATCTTCCGACAGCGCCACCATGCAGTTGCGGATGTCACCCGGCGGCGGCATGTTGAACTCTTTGCGCAACCGCCCGCTGGATCCGCCATCATCCGTCACCGTCACCACCGCCGTCAGGCTGCCGATCGCGAACGAGGTGCTCGCGATCCGCGCCACGCCCGGCGCCACCACATACGTTTTTAATCCGCGCAACAGCGTGGCGAGTCCCGTGCCCCCGCCGATCGCGACCACGCGCAATGGCCGGCGCGCCACTTCGGCTGCGCCGAGTTTTTCGAACAGGGTCACGGGGCTAGCGGTTCTTTGGGTGGGAGAGTGACGAAGCCATTTCCCCCGGCTCCGGATAGATCAATTCCGTGAACCGCGGATCGTCCGCCATGTTGACGAAGTCGGAATCATTGCGCGCCTGGATCCGGTTGTTCGGATTCAGCTTGATGGCCTGCTCCAGCCGCCGCAGGGACTCCTCCACCCGGCTTTGCAGGCACTCCAGCACTGCCAGGCCATACACCGCATAGTCCGCCTTCGGATGCTGCCTGAGGATCTTCTCCAGATGGCTGCGTGCGCCGTTGTAATCCAGGTTGTTCATCAGCGCCACCGCGTAATCATAGTGCTCTTCCGGCGTCCGGAAATTGGTCGTGGTGCGCGCCAGATGCTGCACGCAGATGTTCAGATACACGCGCGCCCGCTCGGCATGTTCCTTGCTCGGCCCTTCCATGACCTTCTCCAGCAAGGCCTTGGCGCGATCGAATTTCTGGCCCTGCAACGCCTTCATCGCCGCTTCAAAGTTTTGCACAGCTTGTGTAAATCGAGGGTCCGGCTTCGCTGTCGGCTTGACGGGGGTCTTGGACATAGCGTTGGGAAGGGCCGCCTTCTTGCTCGAATTCGTCTTTGCTTTCTTAGACTTGGAAGCTGAACCTTTAACTTTTCGTGCCGGTTTCTTCTTCATCCCCGCTCCCGTCCACCACTAGGCCGCGCCATCCTACTTTCAGGCCCTGTGGAAATCCATCGGAGACACATCGCGCGTCAGCGATTAAACGCATTGTTATACGCACATTCACTGGCGCCGTCAACTCACGGACTGGATCACTGGGATTGGTCGGGAGAAACTTTGTTGCGCCGGCTTATTTGATCTTGTTCAGGTCGATCTTCTGGAAGTCGCCGTTCATGATCGCGGCCCGGATCTGCTTCACCGTCTTGCCCTGCTTGGTCATCTGCTGCGCCAGCAGCGCTTCCTTCATGCAGACGTCACAATGCGCGCCGTGCTCGCTCTCGAAGCAACTCCGCAGGCTGTTGTGCCCCGCGCTGCGGTCGCAATAGCAATAGCAGGGAAGTTGGTAGAGGATGTCGGCGTTCTCCGCCGCGGCTTTGTAGGAGGCCTTGATCGCGGGATGGTCGGACCCCGCGCCGCTCAACCGCATCCCGCTCAGGATGGGATTCATCTTCTTGCCCTTGGCCGGGGCCGCCGCGTTGTACGCCGGCGTGTCGTAGGGATTCGGCTTCCACTGGGCCATCGTGGTGAGGGCCACCAGCGTGATCAGACACAACGAAAGGACGCGTCGTTTCATGGTTGATTAGATACATACTACCACTCCGGTGTCGCCTGCCTGGAAACCTTCCGGCCCCAGGACGCGTCTATAAAGTTTGCGCCTATAATCGGAGTAGTCTTGCCATGGCCACTGACCCGCAGATCCCGGCCCAGCCCGCGCCCCCGGCGCCCCCGCGGACCATCCTCGTGCGCACCTGGGTCCGCGATCTGATCGTTTCCCTGGGCATCTCCGCCTTCTTCATCATCTTCCTGTATCAACCGGTCAAGGTGGAAGGCACCAGTATGTTGCCCTGGCTGGAAGACCAGGAGCGCATCTTCGTCAATAAGTTCGTGTACCGCTGGGAGCCTATTTCTCGCGGGGACGTGGTCGTCTTCCGCTACCCTCGTGACACCTCGAAAAGTTACATCAAGCGCATGCCGGCTGTGGCGAGGGCATCTTGCCCTCGCAAAGCCACACTGGCAACTAACACCACATCGGATAAACTGATTCCACTCCGTATGAAGATTCTCGCCTTCATTCTGTGCCTCTGCGCTGTCGCATTGCCGCTGTCGGCCGACCCGCCCATCGCCGGCCCCAAGCTCTCGCAGCTCGACCCGGACACCAAGTCAGGCCTCACCCACCTTTACAACCTCGAATACGACCAGGCCATCGCGGACTTTGAAAAGACTTACAAGTCCCATCCCGACGACCCCTTCGCCGTAAACCATCTTCTCCAGGCGGTGCTCCTCAAAGAGCTGTACCGTCTCAACGCGCTCGACACCACCCTCTACGCCGATAATGGATTCCTCACCGGCAAGCCTCTTCCCGGCGACCCCAAGGTCAAGGCCCGTCTCCAGGCGCTGACCGAGCAGGCTTTGGCGCTGGCTGAGGCTCGCATCAAGACGAATCCCAAAGACGTGGACGCCCTCTACGCCCGCGGCGTCACCCGCGGCCTCAAGCTCAGCTACGTGGCCATCGTGGAAAAAAGTTTTTTTGCCGCCTTGCGCAACGCCACCGCCTCGCGCAATGACCATGAGAAGGTCTTGGAACTCGATCCCGCATATACGGACGCCAAGCTGGTCGTCGGACTTCACAACTACATCATCGGCAGCCTGCCCCTCGCGGCCAAGATCCTGATCGGCATCGTCGGCATCACCGGCAGCAAGCAGAAAGGGCTTACATATCTGGAAGAAGTGGGCAAGACGAACGGTGACACCAGTGTCGACGCCCGCGTCACTCTCTCGCTCTTCCTTCGGCGCGAGGCCCGTTATGACGACGCGCTCAAGGTCCAGCGCACACTTATCCAGCAGTATCCGCGCAATTTCCTTTTCGCGCTGGAAGAAGCCAACCTCTTGAAGGACGCCGGACGCGGCGAGGAATCCATGAAGGTCTATACGCGAATCCTTGAAGCCGGGAAGTCGGGCGCCTTTGCTGACCCCCACCTGGAACGCGCCGCCTTCGGTCTGGCCGAGGTCGAAAAGGGCTACCGCCACCCGGAGGCCGCCATCGAGCATTACCGGCAGGCTCTGGCCTTCCCGGACCTTGAGCCGGACGTGAAGATTCGCGCCCTCCTGGGCGTTGCCATGATGTGTGACGTCCTCGGTCGACGCAACGAAGCCTTGCGCGACTACCAGGCCGTGGTCGCCCTCGATCCCGACTCCTCCCACGCCGCCCTGGCCCGCAAGTACATCAAGGAACCCTTCCGCTACCGCTAAGCAAGACGTAGCGCCGGCGCCTGCCCTGAGCGAAGTCGAATGGGTCCTCGCCGGCTGTGGCGGCGGCATCTTGCCGCCGCTGTCTCCACGGCCAGCTCTTGTTTTTCCGAACTTATTCGCACCCCCCTGCGTATCCTTACCCAGGAGGGAGGACCTCGTCATGCAATATTGCAACCACTGTGGCAGGACCATCCAATATGACGCGAACTTCTGCGCCTACTGTGGCGTGCGCATCACCGGATTCGTGGGTCGCCGCCGCCTTGTTCGCCCCCGCGCCGGACGCGGCATCGGAGGCGTCTGTGCCGGCCTGGCCAACTTCTTTGACCTCGATGTCGCCCTGATGCGCATCGTCTGGGTCATTATGGCGATTTTCACCGGCGTCGGTTTCATCGCCTACCTGGTCGCCTGGCTGGTCATCCCCAACGAGCCGGATGTGATCGTCGTTCCACCCCCGGTCCCCAACCAGCAGACAGTTTCTTCGTAAGTCCGATTTGTCCTAAGGCCGTGTGGCACAGCCGCCTTCGGCTGTGAGGATTTCAATCGTGTGGCACAGCCGTCCTCGGCTGTGAGGATTTCCGCGGTGCCCCACGTCCGCGAAGCTAACGTGGGGCTTTTCCAATTCGCAATGAATCCGCCGCCCCATGGCAAGGGTCCGCAACCACTGCCTCTAAATTACCCGATTACACAATTACGAATTACCCAATACCCTGTTCTCCCATGACCGGTACACTCATTCCGCGATGCTCCTCACCCATCACGGCGCCACTCTCTTTTACACCACGACCGGACGGGGCCCTGACCTCGTTTTCCTCCACGCCTTTCCTTCCTGCCACGAGATGTGGCTGCCCGTCGCCAACCTGCTTTCTTCGCATTTCCGCGTCACCCTCATAGACCTGCGCGGTCTCGGCCAGTCCGGCCTTGGCATGGACACCGTCTCGATGGCGCAGCACGCCGCCGATGTGGATCGCGTCTGCCGCGAGGTCAGTATGGAACGAGCCGTGTTTGCCGGGTGCTCGATCGGAGGCTATGTCCTGTTTGAACTTTGGCGCGTCCACCGCGAAAGGATCAAGGCCCTCGTCCTTTGCGACACCCGCGCCGCTGCGGATACTGCCGAAGGTCGCGCCGCCCGGCTCAAGTCCGTCGACGACGTTCTGGCCCGTGGCCCCGCTGATTTCCTTGATGTCACGACAACCAAACTCCTTGGCTCCACCACCCAGCGCAACCGCCGCGACCTTGTCAATGCCGCCCGCCATTCTATGCGCCACTCCACCGCCGCCGGCATCGCCGCCATCCAGCGCGGCATGGCCGAGCGCCCCGATTCCACGCCTACTTTGGCCACTATCAACGTCCCCACTCTTATCTTCTTTGGGGAGGAAGACACCATTACACCCGTCGCCGAAGGCCAGGTCATGGCAAGCTCCATCCGCGACAGCCGTTTCCAGGTCATCCCCCGCGCCGGCCATCTCAGCCCTTTCGAACAACCGGAGGAAGTGCACCGCCTCCTCCGCAACTTCCTCGATTCGTTGTAGCTAAGTCATTAGGTGGCACAGAAGCCTGCCCTGAGCGAAGTCGAAGGGCCCCCGGCTGTGCGATTTGGATCCGATGCATGAAAGTAGCGCCGGCGCCTTCCCTGAGCGAAGCCGGGGCCCCAGGTTCTGCCCTTGATTCGGTTTTCAAATTTCAAATTACCCGATTACCAAATTTGCAATCTCATTTTTGTGTGGCACAGCCGCCCCCGGCTGTGCGATTTGTCATCCCGAGCGCAGCGATGCTCTTTGTGCCCGGCGAAGCCGGGGCCCCAGGTTCTGCCCTTGATTCAGTTTTCAAATTTCAAATTACCCGATTACCAGATTTGCAATCTCATTTTTGTGTGGCACAGCCGTCCTCGGCTGTGCGATTTGAGATCCGATGCATGAAAGTAGCGCCGGTGCCTTCCCTGAGCGAAGCCGATGGTCCCTTGGTCTGCCCTTGATTCGGTTTTCAAATCTCAAATTACCCGATTACCAGATTTGCAATCTCATTTTTGTGTGGCACAGCCGTCCTCGGCTGTGCGATTTGAGATCCGATGCATGAAAGTAGCGCCGGCGCCTTCCCTGAGCGAAGCCGATGGTCCCTTGGTCTGCCCTTGATTCGGTTTTCAAATTTCAAATTACCCGATCACCAGATTTGCAATTTCATCCTTAACTCTGTCATTCCGAGCGACGACGAACGCAGCGAGTCCGAGTCGAGGAATCCCTTTGTTGCCGACACCGGTTGCGCCATTTGGTTTTTATTGTTCAATTCCACAATTACCCGATTGCAAAATTCCCGGATTTCCTGATTGGTTTACGATGAAAGGACATGTCTTCCCGCCTCATCCGCCCGGCCAAGAACATCCTCGGCTCCATGCGCCTCCCGGGCGACAAATCCATCTCCCATCGCTACGCCATGCTGGCGGCGCTGGCGGAAGGGAAGACCCGGCTCTCCAATTTCTCCACCGGCGCGGACTGCGCCAGTACTCTCAGCTGTGTGGCTGCACTTGGCGCACAGGTCACCCGAAGCGAAGACCACACGATTGAGATCTCCGGCTGCACGCTGAGTGCGCCAGCCGGCCCGCTCGACTGCGGCAACTCCGGCTCCACCATGCGCATGCTGGCCGGCATCCTCACCGCCCAGCCATTCTCCAGCGAGCTGATCGGTGACGATTCGCTTTCCCACCGGCCCATGGCGCGCATTGTCGAACCACTGTCCCAAATGGGAGCCAGGATCACCGCTTCCGAGGGCGGACGGCCTCCGCTCCACATTCAGCCCGCAAAAGGCATGCTGAACGCGATTGATTACGCCCCGCCCACGCCCAGTGCCCAGGTCAAGACCGGTATCCTGTTCGCCGGCCTTCACGCCCTGGGCGAAACATCCGTGGAAGAACCATTCCGCACCCGCGACCACGGCGAGCTGGCGCTCCGGGCGTTCGGCGCGGAAGTCACGCGCTCCCGCGGACGGGTCAGCATCCGCGGCGGGCAACGCCTGCACGCCATCGAAGCCCTCATCCCCGGTGACATCTCCACGGCCGCCTTCTTTCTCTGTGCCGCCGCTATTTTTCACGACTCCAATTTGGTCTTCGAGAACTTGATGCTCAATCCCACCCGCTCCGCCTTGCTCGATGTTCTCTACCAGCTCGGCGCGCGCGTCTCTGTCATTGACATCGAAGAGCGCCACGGCGAACTGGCCGGGACCGTCAAGGTCGAGCATCACTCCCTGCGCGGCGCCACCATCCGCGGCCCGCAAGCCGCGCAGTTGATCGACGAACTGCCCGTCCTTGCCGCCATCGCGCCGTTCACGGAACAGGGGATAGAGATCCGCGACGCCGGGGAACTGCGTGTGAAGGAATCCGACCGCATCGCCTCGGTCGCCGCCAACCTGCGCAAGATGGGCGCGCAAGTCACCGAACACGAGGACGGCCTCAGCGTCCCCGGCGGCCAGACTCTTCACGGCGCCGAACTCGACTCCGCCGGCGACCACCGCATCGCCATGGCCTTCGCTGTCGCCGCTCTTCGCGCCCAGGGTGACACCCTCATCCACGGCGCCGACACGGCCGGTATCTCTTTCCCTGGATTCTGGTCCGCCCTCGACGCCGTGACCGAGCGCTGAGATGGCTCGACTACCCTCAAACCGTGTGGCACAGAAGCCTGCCCTGAGCAAAGTCGAAGGGCCTCGGCTGTGATGACCTTGAACCGTGTGGCACAGAAGCCTGCCCTGAGCGAAGCCGAAGGGTCCTCGGCTGTGCGATTTGTCATTCCGAGCGCAGCGACGCGCTTTGTGCGCCGCAAAGTCGGAGGCCCCTGGTTCTGCCCTTGATCCGGTTTTCAAATTTCAAATTACCCGATTACCAAATTTGCAATCTCATTCTTACTTGTCATTCCGAGCGACGATGAGCGCAGCGAGTCGGAGTCGAGGAATCCCTTTGTTGCCGGAAAGGCCGCTAATATCTGTTTTTGATTTTGCTTTCCGAGGAACCGGAAACCAGAAACCGCCTCTAGAGTTCCACGATCTCCTCGCCCAACTGTTCATTCATCAGCCGGGCCACCAGCGGGCGTATCGGTTCGCCGGTCTTCTCGAAGACAAAATCCTGCTCCACCTCGCTCCAATCCAGCTTGAAGCTGGTGGAGCGGGCGGAGATCCAGATCTGTTGCACCGGCGCATTCGGCGTGATCACAAACTTCGCTTTGGGCGATTCGAACGCGATGTACAGGACGCCGGCATTCTCCTCCACCTCGAACTCGCCTTCTTCCTCGGCGGCGATCAGGCGCTTCTTCAGCGTCTCGATCGCGTGCTCCGCCTTGCGCCGGAATTCCTGGTCACTCATACGCGTCTCACTATGTCCCTTGGTTAGAAGGGAATGTCCTCATCGGTGATCTGCGTGCTCTGGGCGAAGTCTTCGGGCGGGGCTTTTTGCTCGAACCCGCTGCCACCGCCGCGCGCGCCGCCTTCGCTGTCTCCGTCGCGTTTGCCCCCGATCATGATCAGGTCGTTGGCGATGATCTCCGTCATGTACTTCTTCTGTCCGGTCTCTTTGTCGTCCCAGGAGCGGGTG
>JACPNP010000016.1 GCA_016185365.1 Terriglobales bacterium | reverse complement strand
ACCATCCGTGTCGGCATGGTTCCCTACCCCGGTAAGAAAAGCAGCGGGATTGCTTCGTTCAAGGTGATGGAACCCAAGTGTTCTCCGGAAGTGTCGTACGAATGGGGGACCATCTGAAGCGGGGAAGGCTGGGCCACGCGCTCCGGACCCGCAGTTTTAGGTCGATTGCTTGCCCTCCTCTTCAAAGCGGGGAGATATTTAATGGAGAAAGGTTAACCCAATGTAGGTACGGTAGAGGAGAAGCGTAATTTCAGTTCAATCATGCCGGGGACTCTCCCACATTGTGATAAATTTGTGTATCTGTCTATGTCTGTTGGCGTGTGTCAAGTCAAGAAACTCCGATTCCGAGTGCTACTGGCACTGGTGATCGGCTCACTCATTTTGGTCTCCCTTGGCGCTGCGCAACGCACGCCAGAACCGCTCCGATCCATCGACCGAAAGGAGTTACCAACCACAGGGAAAGTTTTTTCAGTCGACGTTCGCAAGAGATTTGTCCCCGGCCAGTTGCTTGTGCGTTTCCGCCAGGGACTTTCCACGGAAAAGCGTGGCGCGGCTCTTAACGATTCAGAAGGTAAGCTCCATCGTCAACGCGTGTCTGGAAATTTGGACCTCGTCGAGTTACCACCTGGGGCCGACGTAGCGGAGTCCGCTCGGAACTATCGGCAATCCCCCGATGTGATCTATGCGGAGCCAAACTATGTCCTCCAAGCCTCACAGACGCCGAATGATCCTTTGTTCAACCAACAATGGGGATTGTCGAATAATGGAGCATTCCGGGGCAAGATCGGCGCGGACATTTCTGTCACACAGGCATGGGACCTAACCACAGGTACTCAAAGTGTAGTTGTTGCTGTGCTCGATACCGGCGTCGACTTCAACCATCCCGATCTCACTGCAAATATCTATCGTAACAGCCTCGAATGCACCAAAGACGGCATCGACAATGACGGCAACGGGTACTCCGATGACTGCCAGGGAGTCAATGTCCTATCACCTACGACCAACTCCATGGACGACAACGGCCATGGCACACATGTCGCGGGCATCATTGCGGCGGCATTCAACAATGGCATGGGCGTCGCCGGTGTGGCGCCGAGCATACGGGTCCTGCCCTGTAAGTTCCTGGACCGATTTGGATATGGGTCGGTGGCCGACGCCGTCAAATGCCTGAACTATGTGAAGTGGATGAAGGCCCACGGTGTAAATATCATTGCCACAAGCAATAGCTGGGGCGGTGTGGACTATTCGCAGGCACTGGCAGATGCGATCAATGATCAAATGCTGAGCGGCATCCTCTTTATCGCTGCTGCCGGGAACGATTTTACAGACAATGACATTTTCCCGATCTATCCTGCCAACAGCTTCTTCCCAAACGTAATCTCTGTGGCCGCCTCGACGCGAGAGGACGCGTTCGCAAATTTCTCGAATACAGGAAAGTATACAGTCCATGTGACCGCACCGGGTCAAGAGATCCTTAGCACGCTGCCCGGAAATTCATACGGGTATGAGAGCGGCACATCCATGGCAACACCGTTCGTATCCGGAACGGCGGCTCTCCTCGCGTCACAGAACCCCACTCGCAACTGGAAGCAAATCAAGAATCTGATCCTCGCGGGTAATGTGCCGGTCAATGAATTGACAGATACTATTACGGGAGGACGACTGAATGCGGCGCGGGCGCTTACGTGTTCCAGCGCTTCGTTAACCAAGCAATTGCGGCCGATCGGTAAGATCACGACAGCGGCAGTCGGAAGTCCCCTCACAATCGCCGTCCTGAGCACGAATTGCGGCAGTCCGGCCCCGATCGGAGACGCCATTGTGTCGAACGGTGACCGTGTTGGGCTCCTCGACAATGGCATAGGCCGCGACCAGTCCGCTGGAGACGGCGTCTTTACCGGATCATGGACACCATTGCAATATGGCAGTTACACAATTCAACTACCGACGCAAGACACAGTGGAAGTGGAGGTGCTCGAGCCCTACTGGTATCAGTTGACGACACCATCGTATGTGTCGATCTCGGGTACGAGCCTTGATCTGGGCGACGATTCCGTTGCCAAGTTGATCTCGCCCTTCCCTGTCCGCTTCGGGAAGAGTCAGTTCACGAGTCTTTGGGTGAGCAGCAATGGGACGGTGAGCTTTACGAATGCGGTCCACGAATACTTCAATCGGCCCCTACCGCTGCAAATCAATGTCAATTATTATCCTGGATTCGACCCCAGTGCGACCACGTTGCTTGCCGTCCTCTGGGACGATCTATTCCCGATAAAAGGGACCGCCCATAATGTCTTTTGGGACGTAGTCGGTACCGCCCCGAACCGAAGGTTAGTAATCGAATGGCGCGATGTCGGTTTTTACAGTTGCCGAGATGACCTCACATCTACGGTCCGATTCGAGGTGATTTTTCGCGAGGACTCGAATGAAGTCTCGTACCAGTATGCGAGAGCCTCGAATGAATGCAGCGGCCACCGGTATGGGACTTCTGCGACCGCAGGTCTGGAAGTGAGTCCGGACATTGGCACGACTGTTCCCACCTCCGGCGGAATTTCGGATGATTCCGCCGTATCGTGGCAACTTGCAAGCGTTCCCCAACCGGTCAACCCGATCCCATCGCTAGTCAAGTTTTCTCCAAATTGGGCGCCCTACGATTCTCCTGACACTTGGGTCACAGTAACCGGCACCAATTTTGTGCCGGGGTCATTTCTGCGAGATGACGGGGGTGCTAATTTGTTGCTGACACAATACGTCAGCAATACGGAGCTAAGAGCTCTTGTACCCCACTGGATGATGACCATTAATAGTGCGTGGCGATTCATGGTCGTAAATCCTACACCTGGCGGTGGCACGTCGGGATTCATGCCGTTTGGAATCGGAGTGCGTCCGCTCTGGTTGGGTTCGATTTTCCCCGCAAGTGCTCTGGCTGGATCTCCCGGATTCACTTTGACGCTGAAAGGAGAGAATTTAAGGAGCACGAACTACGTATTCTTCAATAACCAAATGAAGAGTTTCACGATCGTGGATGATTTCACGATCACCGCGACAATCTTAGCCAGTGACATTTCTTCGCCAGGGAAGCTTGACGTTACGGTGTTCAGTGGTCCTACGGGTAGCTCGAACTTATTAAAGTTCGAAGTCATTTCAGCGAATCAGACGGAAGCACGATTTGCCTGGAACTCATCTCTTGGCGATGGTCGCAATGATATTGGCCTGCCGGGCGGACGATTCCTGGGGCGCTCGATCAAGCAATCAATCAAGGGTCCGGCCGCAAAGTTCTTTCTTTCTCCACCGGCAACGACGAGTGCCTCCAACTCAGAACCGCCACCTAGTAACACTGCCACAAGCGGCAACGGCTCGAACCCAGTCGGTCCTTTGTTGAGGCCAGTGGCTCCCACGGGGTACTTGCCTGCCGATATTGTGAGTGGTGACTTCAACGAAGATGGCAAGCTGGACTGGGCCATTGCCAATGCCGGCAGTTCCGATGTCTGGGTCTATTTGGGGCGTGGTGACGGCACCGCAGCGCTGCCGAAGATTATTCCGCTTCTCGGGATCTCGCCGATCGCCATCAAAGCGGCCAGACTCGATGGCGATAATCACCTAGACCTCATTGTGGCGGAAGCGGACAGCCGCAGTGTGAGTGTGCTTCATGGCCGTGGTGATGGTACGTTCGAAGGGCCAGTCATTTATCACGTCCCAGCCTCCCCGCTTTGTCTGGCGGTGGCGGACTTGAATGGCGACGGATACCTGGACGTCATCGTTGGGATGGATTCAGATAATCAATATGGTCCGTTCGCATTCATGCCGGGCGATGCCAATGGACACCTTGGACGCCCAGTTACGACTCCGAATCCTTTCGCTTATATCAGTGTCATTGCCGTTGCTGTGGCGGACTTCGATAAAGACGGCCGAGTGGATCTGGTAGCATCTGTTTTCTCTGGTGGTTATGAGGTCGACAGCGGGACTTGGATATATCTCAATACTGGGGACGGTAAGTTTAAGCCATTCCGTCAACTGATTTGGAGCTATGCCGACTTCGTCCAATTGTCCGTAGATACCGGAGACGTGGACGGAGACGGATGCCCGGATGCGATCTCGCAAGACTCATATACCGTGGTGAATACGTTTCTAGGAGATTGCGCGGGGGATTTTGTCCGCAGTCCGACTTCTGCCCATGGAGACACCGTATGGACCACAAAGTTGGCCGATGTGAATGGTGATGGCCACTTGGATGCTGTTGGTTCCTCGTTTGTACTCGCACCGGGATCCGGGTATGGTACGAATTCAGGGGCATTGTTGAGCGTGATGTTGGGCGATGGCCAAGGAAAGTTTTCACGGGCGCGTGTATTTCGCGGAGAAGGCGGCTCTTTTGGACTGGCGGTTGCAGACCTTAACCACGATGGCAAAGTTGATGTGATCACGGCGAATCAAAATAATGACTCTGCCTCCATCTTCTTAAACGATGGTCAAGGGGGTTTCGGTTCACCGCAGGGAAATTACATAGGCTATGTGGTGGGGGGAGGCTCCGGTTACATCAATGCTCCCAGCACGACCTTAGCTGTTGCGGACATGAACGGCGATGGGAAGAAGGATTTCTTGCTGACCAGTATCACGTTCACTGGAAGTGACCTCATCGTGGTACCACAATCCTCTGATGGCACGTTCGCTGCTCCTCTCACTTCTCATGTGCTGCCCCTCAACGGGCAAGGCAATTATGTAACAGCCAGAGATTTTGCCGTCGGAGATTTTCGCCACACCGGGCGCAAGGATGTTGCGGTCATGTTTGGAGACAATGGTTGGCAACTGCTCCTTGCCGCAAATGCCGGCAACGGCACGTTTACTCCCATCAACGTTGCTACGGGGACAGAATTCTTGGCCAAGATCGCGGCAGGGGACTTCGACAAAGACGGTCACCTTGATCTCGTGATTGCCGGACAGGGGCAACTCACTTTTTATAAGGGCAATGGTGGAGGAGCGTTTTCGTCTGTGGCCTCATTCACCTATGACGTCGGTTTTCCAGGCTGGCCGGCGAAGTTGGCGATTGGTGATTTCAATTCCGATGGCAAGCTGGATGTATTGATCTGGCAATATTACAACCAGGTTCCCGCACGGAACCAAAGTGTCTACTTATTGTTGGGAAAGGGGGATGGGACGTTCAATCCGGCGCGCAAAATCCTAGATAATTCTCCGGCGATAGAAGTTGCTGACCTTAATCATGATGGTTTGCCGGATATTGTCCAGTTCGGCTTGTACGTCGATCCGCAAGCCTACGATCCCGCGGCGATTGTGAGCATCTATCTCTGTAATAGTGATGGCACATTTCGGCTGGCAAATCGATATCCTCAATTTGCAAATCTCAGTTCCGAATCCGTCTATACGCTTGCGCCAGGGGAGGCCAATTCACCGTCTGCGATTGCTGATTATGATGGTGACGGGAATCTTGACATTGCCGTGTTCGAACGAGTCCCGGGCTTGTATGGGCGAAGTGGAAGTAGTCAAGTTCGAATCTTGCGTGGTGTAGGTGACGGGAGTTTTGTCGTTGGAGCCAGTGTGATTCGACTCAAGGCAGGCAACCTGCCTGGAATGGCAGCCGACCTAGATGGTGATGGCAAAGCAGAAATGATCGAATTGGACTCCTACTCCTCGAGCTTTCATGTCATTCCTATCGGAGAGATTAGCGACCTTCGTCTATTCCTGCTTGCACAGCCTGTAATCGGAAATTCGGATGGGGTTCGTGTGCAATTTGATACGGTCAGTGCCTCAGACCGTCAGGTAACACTTACTGCGAATCCCTCGACCTTGCTTCTGCCATCTTCCATCACCGTCCCTGCTGGCGTCACCAATGTTGATGTGCCATTTACACTCAGCAATTCATTCGATAGCACCTCCGCTTTTGCGATCTCCGCAACGTCAGCGACGGCGAATGCAGTCGTTTATGGCCGTCGTACCGTCGACCCATCAGTCGGCTTCGGTGTCAGTTGGCAGGGATGGTCGAACCCAGTGGCCGCAGGTCAGTCAACGTTTGATTATGGAGTATCCGTATATTCCAGTGGTGGATTTTCAGGAACGGTGCGCGTTCGATGCGAAAACTTGCCCTCATTTGCTTACTGTAACTGGGGCGGAACTGAAGGACAGCTCTATCCTGGTTCTGCCATTCCATTCCCGCTCAAAGTCCAGACAAATGTTCTTGTGCCTGGCGGCAGTTATATGTTTACCGTGGTTGCTTATAACGGTTCCACAGAAAGCCGGGCCAATCTGCAACTAAATGTGGTCGGAATCAATATCACAATCACCCTTTCGCGCCCTCAGCGGCCGGGTAGGGGCGGTTCTGTCCTAGCAGCACACAATTATACGGGCTCAGTCTCGTTGACAAATCTGCAAGGCCCATTCCAGTTCCGTTGTGCTTCCGAAAATGCAGCCTGCAACGTAATCATCACGAGCGTGTCCAACGAAGCGCAGCGGTCAACGGTCGCAATTGAATTGACTTTAGCTCGACGTCGGACGCGTTCCTTGCGACTGCAAGCTCCCTCTAGTGCCCCGAATTCTGTGCTGTTTACGGTCATGGTAAAGGACTTTCGTAAGACCATACGGGTTAGCCTGCGCTAAACTCCCACCTCCCGTGCTTTACAGAATGGTGACTCGTTTCTTCACGCTCTCACCGGACTTCGACGAATTTCCATACGACAGGTAAATGAGACCGCCTGCCGGAAATGAGCGCAAATCGCCGAAATGTGCCAGATGAGGTCGGTATTTACTCGCCCCGAGGTCGGATTTGAATGTTCTCGACTACCTCTGGAAAGTCCCAAGGCGTAACAGGGATCCGGATTCCTAATTCAGGTTTTTCGGCCATCCCTACACTTTAGGGAAACTCTGAACAAGCACTGCTTTTAGGGCAGCGGCTGATTTGCCGTGGGCGATGGAAGCCGGGCGCTCTCAGTTTGCAGGGGGTTTGGCTGCTCGATGCGCTGGTCCGAGAGGGCAGCCGTGTTCTCTGCTCCTCTATGCGGTGGCCAGGCGCAGCAGTTTCTTGCGGACCATGAACAGGTTCACCAGCGCGCAGGCGGCAAACAGCCGGTTGGCATTCTTCACCAGCCCTCGGTAGCGCACTTTGGTGAACCCGAACTTCAGCTTCATCACCCCAAACACATGTTCGACCTTGCTCCGCACCGAAGACTTCGTCCGATTCCGCGCCCGCTCCGCTGGGTCGACACAGTCCTTATAGCGATAGCGCCGATGGGTGCAGTCGCGCGCGCGCGGCGCGTACTGGTGAATCACTTGGGTCTGGCCGCGATACGCCTGGTCGCCCCACACCCGCGTCTCCTCCCCGTGCAGCAGCTCGGGCAGCACGGTGGCGTCCGCCACGTTGGCCGGCGTCACCAACGCGCTGTGGATGAGCTTGGTTTTGCTGTCCACCCCCACGTGCGCCTTCATGCCGAAGTACCACTGGTTGCCTTTCTTGGTCTGGTGCATCGCCGGATCGCGCTGCTGCTCGCGGTTTTTGGTCGAGCTGGGCGCGTGGATGATGGTCGCATCCACGATCGTGCCCGTGCTGATCCGCACCCCGCTACTCTGCAAGTGCAGGTTCACCGTCTCCAGCATCTTCCCGCCCAACTGGTGCGCTTCCAGCAGATGGCGGAACTTGCACACCGTGGTCTCGTCCGGCGCCGGCTCGCGCCCCAGGTCGATGCCCACAAACGCGCGCAGCGAAGCCGAATCGTACAGCGCCTCTTCCGCCACCGGGCAGGACCAGGACGACTTCATCGCCATGCCCATCACCACGGTGCAGAAGAAGATCACCGGGACGTTCTGGCTGGATGACATCTACTGTTCGGCCACCTCCTCCGCGGACGCGCCCGAGGCCCGCCGCCAGATCACCGGGTTGCTGCGCGAGCGCCATCACCTTACGTCGAAGGAAGATGACGATTTCAATATCCGCAGCCCGGAAGACGTGATCCAGGCGCAACTGGCCGCGGCGCGCATCTTTGCCGCGCTGCTGGCCAGCGCCGCCGCGCTCTCGCTGCTGGTGGGCGGCATCGGCATCATGAACATCATGATGGTCTCGGTGACGGAGCGCACCCGCGAGATCGGCATCCGCCTGGCGGTGGGCGCCACCGAGCAGGACGTGCAGACCCAGTTCCTGCTGGAGGCGGTCACGCTCAGCGTGCTGGGCGGCGCGCTGGGCATCGCCGGCGGCTTCGCCGGCGCCTATGCGCTGGAACACGTGCTGCGGTGGGAGGTGCAGGTCACGCTGTCCGCGGCCGTGTTCGGCGGGATGTTCTCCACGCTGATCGGGATCCTGTTCGGCTACTATCCGGCGCACGTGGCCGCGCGCCTCGATCCCATCGTGGCGCTTCGTTTCGAATAGGCGGGGCGCTTCGAATAGGAAGCAGTGAAGTTACAATCCTTCCATGCGCATCGAGTGCGGCCCTTGCGTGCTGCGTCCGTGGGAGGCGGGAGAAGCGGTGGCCATCGTCCGCCTGGCGGACGACTGGAATGTGGCCCGCTACCTGCGCGACCGCTTTCCTCACCCGTACACGCTGGCCGATGCGGAGAAGTTCCTGGCCAAGGCGCTCTCCGGCGAGGAGCGCGAGGTGCGCTTCGCCATCGAGACTGCGGGTGGCGAACTGGCGGGCGGCATCGGTTTGATCCCGGGCACGGACATCGAGCGCCTCAATGCCGAGATCGGATACTGGCTGGGCGAACCCTACTGGGGACGCGGGCTCGCGCCGGCCGCCGTCCGCGCCATGACCGAGTACGGGTTCGACAAGATGGGACTGGCGCGCATCTTCGCCGTGACCATGGTGGAGAACACGGCCTCCATGCGGGTGCTGGAGAAGTGCGGTTACGTGGCCGAAGGACGCATGCGCCGGAGCGCCATCAAGCGCGGCGTGGTCCACGATCAGATGCTCTACGCGCGAGTGCGGTGAGCGGCTGTCCTAGAAACTTGAAACTCGAAACTTGAATCCGGGAACCGTTTTTTGCTACTCTCTCCTCACACTAGGAAAGGAGGGGATCCAATGGACAAAAGTTCCTGTCGTGGCATGCATAGTGAGGTGGCTGAGGCTTAAGGCGCACGTCGTTGCCGCTTAAGTCCCGCGAACTCCTGGGTCAAAATAAATGATTCGCCGTGGCCGCATTCGATCGCGCGCCTCCAGCCAATCCCAACAGCTTACCGTCCGGCCCGCGGGTGCGACCCCATCCGCGGGCCGGTTGCTATTTATGTCACATGCGCTCGTAGGCTAGAATCAGCGGGACATGTTTTCGTTTTCCGCCATCGAAAGCGCATTACGAAAATCAATCCATCGTCTCCGCGGGCTGCGTTTTCGTCCTTACTGGATCAACTATTCCTTTCCAGACGGCACGCGCGTGCCGTTCTGTATCGGCGATGAGGTGGGCCGACGGTGGTACCACGAGAGCTCCGGGGATGGTGGACGCGCCGAGGGACTGCTGGCCGCCTATGACCAGTTCGTGGCCGCGGACGACCGGATACTGGAATGCGGCCCGCATCACGGCCTGGTGACGCTCTACTTTTCCCTGCGCACGGCCGGGCGCATCCTGTGCGTCGAAGCCAACAAGAACAACGTGGCCATCCTGCGCCGGAACATCCAGGGCAACGGTCTCGAGGGCCGCGTGCAAGCGCTGCAGTACGCGATCAGCGGCCGCGACCATGAGTCCCTGCGCATGGTGGACAGTTCCAACGCGTATCTCGCCCACGAAACGAGATTCGCCGCGTTCCATGTTGAGTCCATCACCGTGGACACGGTTTGCGCGAGGAACGCGTTCTCACCGACGTTCGTGAAGCTCGACATCGAAGGCGCGGAGATGGAGGCGGTGAAGGGCGCGCAGCAGATCTTCGCTACGTGTCCGAAGATCAACATCGAGGTTCACTGCAAGGAGATCCGCGAGCGCTACGGCAAGGACCCGGATGCCATCCTGAGCGATCTGCCCCCCCCGAAAAATTACGAATGGCTGCTGCTGCGCGACGACCGCGTACCCGGACTGGAGCCGTTTCCCGGGACTTTCGCCGGTATCGACCGTTGCCAGATCTTCGGCATCCCGCGTTGAGTTCCCGATCGATCTGCAATGATCCATTAGATCCGCGGTAAATGCCTTTGCCATTGACCGACAGCTGATAGCCGGCCATGATTTGTCATAGAATCATCATACCGAGGGCCCCATGCTCTCCGTGAACAAGCTGGCCTGTGACACCGCCCAATCCCCGATCCGCATCACGATTGCGGCCGCGCTCTTCGCTTTCACCATTCCTCTCGCGGCCCAGCATGTGATCGCCACAATTCCCACGGACACAGGGCCCGTCGCGGTCGCGATAAACCCCATCACCAACAAATATTTTGTCGCAAACTCCGGCAATGACACCGTGTCAGTGATCGATGGGCTCACCTACGCCAAGTCCGATGTGAGCGTAGGCTCAAGTCCCAGCGCGGTCGCGGTGGACACGGAAAACGATCTGATCTATGTGACGAATCAGGGCAGTGATGATCTCACGGTCATAAATGGCGTGACGCTGGCGACAAGCACGGTCGCGACCGGGACTGCGCCGGTGGCGGTGGCGGTCAATCCCCTGACCCGCAAGATCTATGTGGCGAACCAGGGCAGCGACAATGTGACCGTCATTGATGGCCTGAGCCTGGCAACCAGCACGATCGCGGTAGGTGCACAGCCGGTAGCCGTGGCGATCAATATCAAAACGGACCTCGTGTATGTCGCCAATGCCGGCAGCGGGGATGTGACGGTTATCGATGGAAGCTCGGGTTCAACAGCAACGGTCACCGTTGACAGTTCTCCGAGCGCGGTCGTGGTGAACCCGGTCACCGGCCAGGTCTATGTGGCCAACTCCGGCAGCGGCACGATCACAAAGATCGATGGCGCCACCAATGCCGCCACAACGATCACAGTCGGCAGCGGGCCGAGCGCGATAGCGGTGAACCCGGTCACGGGTTTTGTTTACGTCGCGAATGAGGGCAGCGGCGATGTCACTGTGATCGACGGAACGACGGATGCCACCAGCACCATCGTTGCCGGAACCGGCCCAAAGGGAATCACGGTCAATGCGATCACCAACCGGGTCTATGTGGCTAACCATACTTCCGCGAATGTAACGGTGATCGATGGCGATTCGAAGACCGCAAGCACCCTCGCGGCAGGTGCGAGTCCGGCCGCAGTGGCCGTCAATCCGATCACGAACCGGGTGTTTATCGCCAACGGCGGGAGCGGGGACGTCACGGTGATCGATGGAAACACGTATGTGTCCGCCACAGCTGGGACCGGCCCGCGACCGTTGCAGCCGGTGGTGAATCCAGCGAGTAATAAGATTTACGTCCCGATCTTTGATCCGAGTGACACTGTCGGTCCGCAGCTAACGCTGGTCGATGGCGCCACAAACACGTCCACCACCCTCCCGATAGGCGAATTGCCGACCGCGATCACATTGAATCCAGCCACGAACCGGGTCTATTTGATCGATGTGGCCTACGATCCCATCCTGAATGTATCGACGAGGCGGCTGCTTGAGATCGATGGCGATACCGATGCCTGGCGCGTGATCACAACCGGCCTGGATGGCGTATTGGTTGCGGATGCCGTGCATGACCGGATCTATCTATTCGGTTTCGACAGCATCCTGCGCGTCTTCGATGGCGCCACGGATGCGATGCTCACGGCCCCGATCCCCGCCCTGGGGAACCCCACGTCGCTCACGATGGACACCGTCAGGAACCTCATCTTTGCCCTCGACCGGAACAACAATGCGCTGCACGTCATCGACGGCTTTACCTTTGCCGTGACGACCGTTCCGACCGGAAACAGTCCGAACAGCCTTGGAGTGGATACCGTTACAGGCAGGATATTTGTAAGTAACGAGGTGTCAAATTCCGTAATGGCCATCGATCCGGTGACTCTGAATACATCCACGGTGTCCGTGGGAGCATTTCCGCGGGCTATCGCCATCGATCCGCTGACGCGGCGCGTATTCGTGGGGAACATCGGAAGCGATAGCGTCACCGTGATCGACGCAGACACTCTGACGACGCAAACGATCGCCACAGCTCCGTCGCCAAACGGGATGGCAGTCAATCCCAACTCCGGCCAGATCTACGTTGCTTTGCAGAATTCCAACACCATGTTGGTGATCGACAGCGCCACGCTGGCCACAACCACTGTTCCGGGGGCATTCGACCCGACCTCCGGCGGACCTCTTTTTGCGGCATTCAACCCAGTGACGGGTCGCGCCTACATCACCTATTTCGAAAGCGGCATTGCCGCAGTGGAAGAGCAAGCCGTTCACACGGTCCCGCTCGTGACTTCGATCACTCCGCTCGCAGGGAATGTTTCGATCGGGAGCGAACCAACATTCACTTTCACGGTTGAAAGCACGTACGCGCCATCCACGCCGGCGCCTCGCAATCTGTATTATCAACTCGATTTTTCGCGCGGACGGTGGCAGAGAGCGACCCGCGTGGGCTCCGACTTCGCGGCCACGTTGCAGAATGTTCCGCTCGGGACTCATATCCTTTATGCGTTCGCCACGGACGGACAAGAGTCGACCTCCGCGTCTACCGGCAGTTCGATCACGGGTGCGATGGCTGCTTATGTCTTTACCGTAGTGCCGTCGCCGACCACGATAGCGTTGAGTTCCGACCAAAACCCCGCAGATTTTTCGAACACTGTGACCATTACGGCAACGGTGAGCCCCATCGCAGTGTCCACGGGCAGCCCCACGGGAACGGTCCAATTCCAGGATGCCGGTGTGAGCCTTGGCTCCCCGGTGACGCTGGATGGAAGCGGCGAAGCATCGCTGCAACTTTCGAGCCTGTCAGTCGGGCTGCATAACATCTCAGCGATTTATTCGGGAGCGCCTGGATTTACCGGCAGCGCGTCGGCGACACTGATCCAACAAGTGAACGCTTTAACGACTGCGCTGATCTTCGCAACCGATGTCACTTACGGTCAGAATGGGATGGTGACGGTGGGAGTCACGGGGTTGAATGGCTCGGCTGCGGGTGATGTCGGCCTGAGTGTGGATGGTACAGCCGCCGTTTCCATGACTTTGGACAGCAATGGGAGCGCCGCGTTTGACGTCGGGAAATTGTCCGCCGGGGACCATGCGCTGCATGCCGAATCTGCGGCACAAGGGCTGTACGCCGCGACGTCAGCGTCCGGCATCCTTAAGGTTCTCAAAGCCCCGCTCAACATCTTGGCGAATAGCAGCGCCAAGACCCACGGAGCTCCGAATCCGGCTTTCACCGGGCTGGTCGCAATCACCCAGAATGGAGATGTGATCACCGCGACGTACACGTCGCCTGCCACGACATTGAGTCCGGTTGGAACATATCCGATCACGCCGGAACCAGCCGGCGCCGCAATTTCCAATTATGCGATCACGCTGTTCCCCGGGACCCTGACCGTGACGCGCGCGCCCAGCGTCAATCTCCTTGCGTCTTCACAGAATCCAAGCAACGTTTCCAGCCCGGTCACCTTTACGGCGGCGATCTCTTCCGCGGGTCTTCCGCCCACCGGAGTCGTGACCTTCTTCGATGGCACGACCGCGCTGGGATCGCAGGCGCTCGATGCCAATGGCATGGCCACCTTCAGCACGAGCACCTTGTCTCAGGCCCAGCACTCCATCACTGCTTCCTACGGCGGAGATGAGAATCACTTGGGTGCGGATGCCGCCATCAGCCAGATCGTCGATGCCGGATTCACGCTTGCGGCGGCCCCGCCCAGCGCGACGATCCGCGCCGGCCAAACCGCCACGTTCACCATCACCCTGACCCCACGGAATGGATTTGCAGGCAGTATCAATCTGGGTTGTGCGGCGCTGCCGGCACAAGCGTCATGCATCTTCACCCAGACGACCTTGACGCCGAATGGCAACACTCCGGTCTCGACGACCCTGCGCGTCGTCACGACCGGCCCGAATGCGTCTCTCCATTCGATCCCCGGCCCAGGATACGAAGCGCCATTCCTGGCGGCGTGGGCTCTGGGTGGTGGATTGATTGCGTTGGCAGGCATACCGCGCGTGGGGCGAAAACGATCTTTTCCGTGGCTCACGCTATGCCTCGCATTGGTTACGCTTATGCCGGCGTGCGGGGGCGGCAGCGCGAGGGTCGTCGTGAACTCACCTCCGACGCCCAGCGGGCAAAGCACAGTCTCTGTCCGCGCCAATGGCATGGGGCCGATCACCGGCGCTTCACAGACACTTGATATCTCCATCACGGTACAACCGTGATGCGACCTGCAGCGGTTCGCCGACTGTCATAGAATCATTTCACCGAGGACCCCATGCTCTCCCTGAACAAGCTGGCCTGTGACATCGCCCAATCCGAGATCCGCGTGATGAGCGTGGAGTGTGACAAGGTGCGAGGCGTGAACCTGGCCCAGGGCATCTGCGACACGCCGGTGCCGGCCGTGGTGCGCCGCGCGGCCGAAGAGGCCATGGACCGCGGGCTGAACATCTATGTGCGGCTTGACGGCATCGCGCCGCTGCGCGCGGCCATCGCGCGGAAGATGAAGAGCTACAACGGCATCCCCGCCGACCCGGATACGCAAGTGATCGTCACCAACGGCTCCACCGGAGCGTTCTATACCGCGTGCATGGCGCTGCTGGAGCCGGGCGATGAGGTCATCCTCTTCGAACCGTACTACGGCTATCACTATCACACCCTGGTGACCATGCAGGCGGTGCCGCGGTTCATCCGGCTGGAGTCGCCGGAGTGGAACTTCTCGCACGACGATCTGGCGCGTGCCATCACGCCGCGGACCAAGGCCATCGTGGTGAACTCGCCCGCCAACCCCAGCGGCAAGGTGTTCCGCCGAGAGGAGCTGGGCTGGATCGCCGATCTGGCCAAGAAGCACGACCTGTTTGTCTTCACCGACGAGATCTACGAGTACGTCCTCTATGACGGCGCCGAACACATCAGCCCGGCCACGATGCCGGGGATGTTCGAACGCACGCTGACCTTCAGCGGATTCTCCAAGACCTTCAGCATCACCGGATGGCGCGTGGGCTACGCGGTGGGGTCGGAGCGCTGGCTTCCCGCCATGGCCTATTATCACGACCTGGTCTATATCTGCGCGCCCGCGCCCTTCCAGCACGGCGCCACCGCCGGACTGAATGAGCTGGGCCAGGATTTTTATGACGGCCTCGGCCGCGACTATCGCAAGAAGCGCGACCTGCTCTGCGACGCGTTGCGCGAGTCCGGATTCAGCTTCAGTGCGCCGCGCGGCTCGTATTATGTGCTGGCGGATGCGTCCAACCTGCCGGGCAAGGACAGTAAGGCGAAAGCCATGTTCTTGCTGGAGAAGACCGGCGTGGCCGCCGTGCCCGGGGATGCGTTCTATCACGACGATGCCGGACGCAACCTGCTGCGCTTCTGCTATGCCAAGACCGATGGCGACCTGGTCGAGGCCTGCAACCGGCTGATGAAGCTGAAAGCCACGGTCAGCGTCGGCTGAGTCGTATCCCCAGGAATTTCAAACAGAGGTGAGATATGCACAGGCTATTGCTCGTCGCGGTGCTGTTGTCGGCCATCCCCGCGGTCGCGTCAGACTCTGGATATCTGTACAACGCGCGGCTCGTGCAAGCCGCGCCCGGACACTTGCTCGAACTGATCGACTTGCTCAAGGCGCGCATGCCGGGCTACTCCGCGAGTGGCGATGACGCGCCCATGTGGATGCGCCACAGCCAGGGTGATCATTGGGACTTGCTGATCCTGTATCCGATGGGCAGCTACGCCGAATACTATCGGCCTGAGCGCATCGCCAGGCGAGAGCAGGCGGACCGGGCCGTGGCCGGCTACACGGAGAGAATGAAGGAGATGATCGCCTGGCAGGAGGAAGTCTTTGTCTATGGGCCGCCGCTGGCGGACGTCCGCAAACCATTCACCGGCTCCGGCTTTTTCCATGTGGAGATGTTCGTTGCCCTTCCCGGCAGACACGCCGAACTCTACAAACAGCGCGAGATGGAAAACGCTTTTCTGCGCGGCATCAAGCGACCGGAAAACCTGATCTTCATCCGCGCCGGGGGCGCATCCTGGGACCTGTTCACCCTCGGTTTCTACCGCGATCTCAAACATTACGCCGAGAGCGCCGACGTTCCTGACGACCAGGAAGCGGCCGCCGCCAAATCCGCCGGATTCGCGGGCGCCGACCAGATCGGACCCTATCTGCGGACGCTGATCCGATCACACCATGACACCCTGGCGGTCGCCGTGCGTTAGCCTTGTTCCGTTTTCAGAACAAGAACGCGATTTTCATGCACTGACCCCTCACTCTTGCTACCGTTCGGCCTGTTTCCGGGAAGGGAGACAGGCCGATGGGCAATTTCTATAAAGACACGATCAAGAAAAGCGCCAAGTTCAAGGACCCGAACCGGGTGAAGGACCTGACGCTGTTGGAGCCGTTGATGCGGCAAAAGGTGCAGGGCATCGTCACCGATGCGGCCGCGATGGGTATTGCGGTGATGGTGTTCGAGACCTTCCGCAGCCAGGCGCGGCAGCAGCAGTTGTTCGAGCAGGGCGCATCGAAGCTGAAGAACGTGGGCGTGCACAACTTCGGGCTGGCGGCGGACATCGTGCGCGCGGTCGGCAAGGACCCGAGCTGGAAGGGCGACTTCAGCTTCCTCGGCGTGCTGGCGAAAAAGTACGGGCTGATCTGGGGCGGCGATTGGGGTTCGCCGAACATCAAGCACAGCTTTGTGGACTCCTGCCACGTGCAGCGTGTCTCCGTGGCCGATCAGCCGGAGCTGTTCCGCGGCGACTGGTATCCGGACGACGACTACGATCCGTATTTGGGCAACAGTATCCCGTAAAACAAATCGCCCGGCGCGGACGCCGGGCGATCGCAAACTTACCCGTGATTACTTCTTGCCACGCAGTTCGGCGAGCTTCTTGGTCACAGCCTCTTCGAGCGGGGATTTCTGGGTGGTAGCTGCGTTGGCCAGGACGCTGGTCGCGTCGCCCGTGGTTTTGGTGCCGGACTTGGCCGCCTGTTCCTTGCGCGCGTCCTCTTCCTGCTTCAGCACTTCCTCGTAGACCTTGATGGCTTCCGCGGGCTGTTTGGGTTCGAGCATCTGGGCCAGTTCGAGCTGCGCGGTGGTGCGGGGCATGATGGGCGCGTTAAGCGCGATCACCTCGCGGTACATGCGCGCGGCGTCGTCCAGCTTGTTCTGATCGCGGTAGAGCGCGGCCAGCCCCATCTTGGCGAGCGCGGTGTTGTCCTTGCCATAGCCGGCCACTTCCTTCAGGAGCTTCTCCGCCTCGGCGTTGTCGCCTTTCTCCATGGCGGCGACGCCGGCCAGATAGCGGGCGTATTTCCCGTTCGCCGTGCCGGGGAAATCATTGGCGACTTTCAGGAACGCGTCGTGCGCGGCCCCGGCGCGTTCGGCGACGGTGGCATAGCTTTTCACGTCAGGATTGGCGGGCTGGTCGGCGGTGATGATGGGCGCGTTGACGATGCGGATGGCGTCGGCCAGCACCAGGCTGGCCTTTTCGTTCTGCGCGGCGGCGTACTGCATATAGCCCAGGCCGCCGACCACCACCGCGAGCAGCACGATCACGGCGATCATCAGCGCATTGCGGTGCTCCACCGACCAATGCATGGCCTCTTTGGTGGCGTCGGTGAATCGGTCTTGTTTCAGTTGATGCCGGGTATGGCTTTGCACAGGGAGTCCCTTCAGGTGAGAACGCTGGTTGCAAGCGGAACTATCAGTGTAACAAGCGCGTTTTCTCAGCGTCAATCGCGCACACGGACAGGTGCGTCCGGTCACTTTTCAAAGCCGGAGAATTAGACTAAAAGGAGGATATGAAGAAGCTCGGGATCGCGTTGGGCGTAGTATTGGCGCTGCTACTGATCGCGGCCCTCGCCCTGCCGTACCTGCTGGACGTGAACCGCTATCGCGACCGCATCCAGGCGGAATTGCAGACGCGCACCGGGCGCGCCGTCTCGCTCGGGCGCATGGACCTGAAGATCTTCCCCCTGGCTTTCCGCGCGGAGAATGCCCTGATCGCGGAAGACCCGTCATTCCCCGGCGGCCGGCCCTTCCTGCAGGTACCGGAATTGCTGGTCTCGGCCCAGCTATGGCCGTTGTTGCAGGGTGAGGTGCAGGTCAACACGGTGGAATTGCGCCGGCCGAAGATCGAGCTGATCAAGAATCTGCAGGGCCAGTGGAACTTCGCGTCATTAGGCCATGCTCCATCAGCGGTGGCAATGCAACCTGCGCCCCAGGCGGCGCCTTCCACCGCACCTGCTGCCGCGCCCGCTTCTCCCCAGCCGGCCGCACCGCCGAAGCCGGGGCAAGCCTTCACGCTCGAGCAACTGACGATCGTGGATGGCCAGGTCGCGGTCACAGACCTGGCGACGCGCCAGCCGCGCGCCCTTTATGACCACATCGATCTCTCACTGACCGGCTACGCGCCGGGCAAGCCGGTGGAGTTCGACCTGGCCGCGCACCTTCCAGGCACAGGCAAGGAGACATTCCGTCTGACGGGCAAGGGCGGCCCGCTGGCCTCGGATGTTCTGGCGACCGATTTCGACGGGCAAGTCACGCTGGACGAAGTCTCCTTCGGAGGCGTGCAAAAGTTCATGAATGTGGCGGAGCTGGCGAACTTTGATTTCGTCGCCAGCGGCAAGAGCGAGATCCGGAATCGTGCCGGCGTTTTGAGCAGCAAGGGCGCGCTGACCTTGACCAACGGCAAGGTCCGCGGCGTGACCATCGAATATCCCATCGTCGCGGATTATGCGCTGAAGGTCGGCGGCGGCAGGGTGGAGATCGAAAAAGGCGAGATCAAGCTGGGCCCGACGCCGATCACCGTTGCGGGTTCGATCGAGACTTCGGCACAACCGGCGCGGATCGCTGTACGCGTGAAGGCCGCGAGCGCGTCGATCTCCGAGATGGCCCGCCTGGCGGGCGCGTTCGGCGTGGCCTTCAACGCCGGCATGGACATCAACGGGCGAGTGGACGTGGACATCACCGCGCAAGGCACAACGGCGAATCCGGTCTATGAGGGCAGCTTCGCGGCGCGCGATCTGTCAGCCACCGGAAAACAATTGCCCCAACCGGTACGCATTCCCTCGATCCAGCTGGCGCTTACGCCGCAGGAGATCCGCTCGAATGAGTTCACCGCCGGCAGCGGCTCCACTTCAGTCACCGCGCGATTCACGCTTGCCGGGTACGCCTCGGGCAGCCCGGTGATCGACGCGGCCTTGCGCGCGCCCAACGCGCAGTTGGGAGATCTGATCGGCATCGGCCGGACATACGGCGTGACCGCGCTGGAAAGCATCCGCGGCAGTGGCGCGGTGTCGCTCGATGTGCGTATGCAAGGCCCGCTCAAGAACACCGCGGCCCTGAACTACAGCGGCAGCGGATCGTTACGCAACGCGTCACTCGAGCTGCAAGCGTTCTTGAGACCGGTCCAGGTGAAAAATGCCGACATTTCGTTCTCTCGCAACGCGGTCACGCTGGACAATCTGGCATTCACCATGGGATCAAGCAACGCCGGCGGACGAGTGACGCTGCGCGGCCTGGCGCCCGGCGCCGACCCGTTCACGGAGTTCACTCTGGCCGTTGACCGCTGGGACTTGAATGAGTTCGTTTCGCTGCTCCGGCCCGCGAACAGCGCGCCCGTGAAAACATCATGGTTCTCGTTGACACCGGTGGCGTACGCCGCGGAGGCTCCGCCCGAGTCCTTCACCATGCGCCTGCGCGGCAAGGGCGACCTGCAGGCGGGCACGCTGATCGTGAGCCAGCTGCAGATGAGCAACGCGAAGAGCGGAGCGACGATGGAACACGGCGTCCTGACGCTCACGCCGTTCACCGCCCAGGTCTATAACGGGACGCAGTCCGGCGCCATCAGCATCGATTTCCAAGGCGACCACACCTTCTATCAGGTGAACACCAAGCTGGACAAAGTGGACGCGAACCAGTTGCTTTCTTCCGTCTCCAGCATCAAGCAGACCTTGTACGGCGCGCTGGCGGGCAATGCCAGCGCCGGCTTCCGCGGCGGACCCGCGGCTGAGATGACGCGCTCGATCAACGGCGACATGGCGCTCAACCTGCAGAACGGGAAGCTCGTTGGGCTGGACATGCTGAATGAGCTGGCCAAGATCGGCAAGTTCTTCGGCGCGCAGGTCCCGGACAAAAAGGTCACGAACCTGGTGAAGCTCACCGGCGATTTCAAGATCAAGGATGGCGTGGCCGTCACCGACAATCTGAACGCGCTGCTCGATACCGGGACCCTCACCGCCCGCGGCACCGTGGACCTGAATTCGCAGGCGCTCGACCTGCAGATGGTCGCGGTGCTGGACAAGGAGTTCAGCCAGAGCGTCGGCGGCACGCAGGTGGGCGGCTATCTCACGACCGCGCTGGCCAACAGCAAAGGCGAGCTGGTGATGCCCGTGACCGTCACCGGGTCCATGTCCGCGCCGAGAGTCGCGCCGGATTACAAGGCCATCGCCAAAATGAAGCTGGAGAACCTTTTCCCCGCGGGCGGCAAGGGCGGCGTGCTGGATGCCATCTTCGGAAAGAAAGACGACAAGACGCAGGACACGCGGCCTGGCGGCGAGAAAAAATCCGGTGGCACATTGCAGAACATCCTCGATGCGCTGGGTGGCAAGAAGACCCAGCCCCCGGCGCAGCAACCGCCTCCGGCACAACCCAAGACGGACGACTCGATCCCGGACCCCACGAACCCTTCGAAGCCGAAGGAAAAGCCACCCGCCAAAACGGAAGACAAGATCCCCGATCCCAGTGGTCCAAAGTAAAAAAACAAAAGCCGCCATTTGGCGGCTTCTGTCTTCGCGGTCGCGAAAAACTCTACGCGTTGGCGCCTTCCAGCTGGCCTTTTTCCATCTTTTCCTGACAGGCGATGCAGTAGCGCGTCCAGGGCACGGCTTCCAGGCGTTTGGCATTGATCTCATTGCCGCAATGGATGCATTCGCCAAAACTGCCTTCGCGGATGCGGGCCAGCGCGCCCTCCACCATCTGCAGCAGCTGGCGCTCGTTATTGCTCTGATGGAAGAGGAACTCCTTGGTGTAGGAGTTCGCGGCGCGGTCGGCGATGTCCTGCGCCGTGCCCACGTCGGCGTCGCGGCCGTCCTGTTCGGTGCGGGCCACGATCTTGCGCAGGTCCTTCTGTCGCTCTTCCAGGTGCTTTTTGAAATTTTCCAGCTTCTTCTTTTCCATGAGTGCGTACCTTCTGCGACGAATGGTCTCCAGTCGAAAGCGGAATCACCCGCCGAATCATTGATTTTATTCCGCTTCGCCGGGAGGGTCAAGGAACCCGCCTTGCGAATCGTGTGACATTCGATGCTTCGGCTGTGGAAAAGGTGGTACGAATCCCGTCGGCGGACGGACACAAGAACAAGCGCAGGGCCGAAGCCCCGCGCTTGTTGGCAGACGGAAGATCGTTAGGAATTTCCGCCGTTCACGGTGCGGAGTTTGACCGGCATGAAGTGATACGGCGGCCACGGGCCGCTCATGATCATCTCGCAACCTTTGATCTGCGTCGAGGCGCTGTGAAAGCGGTTCTGATATTTCTCCAGAGAGCTGTGGTCGATGAGGTGGGCGATGTCCAGCAGCATGCCGCCGTCGGATTTGCGGCAGCTCACTTCTTCTTCCAGCGGATGCAGCATCCGGCTGACTTGCGTGGAAAGTGATCGGACCTTGGTCTGGCGTTCGCGCTGGCGGCTGGCTTTTTCGCGCAACACACTGAGGTACGCGCCACCG
Source organism: Terriglobales bacterium (assembly GCA_016185365.1). Taxonomy (GTDB): domain Bacteria; phylum Acidobacteriota; class Terriglobia; order Terriglobales; family Acidobacteriaceae; genus DSPA01. Next base: position 33,444 of record JACPNP010000016.1, on the reverse strand, counting down.
GTGGTGTTGGGCAGATGCAAGGTCTCCATGGCTTCCATCAGGTGCCCGTCTTTGACCACTACTTTCAGGTGCATCTCCGCTTTGCCCCGCAACCGGTCCACGGACGCGAGGAACGCTTTTCGGTTCGAGCGCACGGCGCGGCGCAGGGCCTCATCGGTCTCAAACAGGGTGCCGAAGCGGAAGGGAAGAACGGTGGTCCGCTCGAAGCAGGCACTGACCACGTGCGAGTGCTCCATCACCGACTGCTGGGTCAAAGGTCCGCCCTTCACGAAGTCGCTGACGATGATCGCAAAATCGCCGGAGGGATACCCAAAGACCTGCGCTCCATTGATGCCTTTAAGATTTTCGAGGGGAAAGGGCCGACGTGCCCGGATGGAACCCTGGAAAGCCTGCTGCTCCGTGATGCAATACGCATACCACGCCATTTGAGTCTCTCCGCGGAACGGGACAAAGACGTTCATTCACCCATGTCGGAGCGAACGACGACAAAGCCCGTTCTTCCTTGGGTCTGGCCTGACTTAGTTTGTCTAGTGCGTAAAGCGAAGCTGAACTGACATGCGCCCAGCCGAATCGTGTGGCGCTGTCCTCACTAGGCCTATCCTAGCCATGCGCCCCATGAAAAAGCAACCACCGAATTTTCCCGCGAGCCGCTGTAAGCCGTTCGCTAAGTGATTGCAGTACAAGGATTAACGAAGAAACACCCATAAAACATGGTATAGAGCGGCGGATACCGGGAGAAATCACCCGGTGCCGAAAAAGTCAGCACGCTACGGGAAAAACCGCGGATGCAACCGTCCCGCGCCCGTTTCCGGCAGGTACAATCCATTGCTTCACCCGAATGCGCGTGCTACCTTTAGCGTCTTGAATTCTGTCCGGTCCATGGCTACCCCGGTTCTGGTCCCAGAAAAAGTCGTGTCGGTGTGTCGGCAGGCCCTCGTCCTGGCGTCATTGTGCTTGCTTTTGAGTGTGGGATCCTTTGCCAAGGACCCGGTGCAGACCATTGTCATTCTTTATGACACGCCCTCCGGGCCGGCCTATGTGATCGCGGACGGCCTCCGCATCAACACCAAGGCGGAGATGTACGCCTGCGTCGGCAACGAGCGCTTTGACAACAACGGGTACAAGAAGCTGGCCAAGGTCCCGCTGTCGCAGATGACGGCCCTTGAGCGCGGGTCAGACGGCGTGATCCGCATGACCTCGCCGTCCGGAGTCTCCTGTGTGGCGCCGCAGAATCTCAAGCTGGAAAAGCGCACCGGAGTCACCCCCAAAGACCTGGCGGACATGGCCCTGCTGACCGGCCGGTTCATCTCCAAATCCGCTTCCACTCAGGGGTCGGACATGGTGCCGCCGGAGTTCAAGACCGGGATGAAGATCGTGGTCGTGCCCGGCCCCGATCCGGAGCCGGCGGAATATCTGCGCGTCACCCGCGCGCCCACCATCCCCTTGCTGCGCGAGTATCTGCGGCAGTATGCGGCGGCCCCGCACACCGTCGAGGTGAAAGGCGCGCTGGCCGGGATGATCACCGGGGAAGGCGAGAATGCGCTCATCGCCTACAGGCGTTCCGTGGATACCGGGGCGCCGAACTATGGCTTGCTCAAGACCGCGCGGGAACAGGCCGCGGAGGCGCTCAAGGTGATGGTGAACTTTGTGCGCGCGGACAAGCTGCGTTTCGAGACGGATTCGATCACGCACTCAAGAAGGCGCAAGTGATCATGGAGCACGTGCGCATCGTGGATGGGTCCTTCCCCAATCTGGACAAGCTGCGCGCCGACATCGAGACCCAGCAGACGCTCCTGGACAAGGCGCTGGACCAGGGCGACAACCTGGTGAACGAGGGCAAGTTCGATCCCGCCTACGCGGCCATCCTGCGCTACACCGGGTTGGAGCAAGAATTGCCGCGGGTGGCGGCGATCATCCAGGCGGTCGCGCGGAATCACCGCGAAAAAGGCCAGGCGCTGGCGACCGAGCAGAAATGGGAAGAGGCCATCGTCGAGTTCAAGAAATCACTCGAGGTCCATCCTGATGTGGAGACCGAGGCCGCGCTGAAAAAAGCCGAGTCTGACCTTGAGACGGTGAACAACAAGGACGCCGCCGCGCGCGCGGTGGAGCAGTCCAAGGCTTTCGTCGCGCGGAAGCAATTCGTGGAAGCGTATGAGGCGCTCTCCGAACTGCCCGACGGGCAGCGCGTCTACGTGGGCGAGGAGATGACCGCGCTGAAAGCGGACTATCTGAAAGACCTGTTGGCGCGCAGCGGCGACCTCATCCGCATCCATATCCCCATCCGCGGACGCGCCGATGAAGATGCCGCCCGGCAGGCGTTCGACTTCCTCTCCAAGGCCGGCGGGCTTCAGCCTGAAGATGACAACATCCAGGTAAAGCTGGACCTTGTAAGTGAAAAGATCAGCGAGTATTACCTGGCGCAAGGCAACCGCCTGCTGGAAAAGCCGCGCGGATCCGGCGTCGCCCTGGGCTGGCACATGCTGCTCGAAGGCCAGCGCTTCAAGCGCGACTTCGAGGGGATACGCAACCAGATCACCAAGTTCGGCCCCGCCTATGAGGTCCGGGGCAGGCTTTCGATCGCCGTCCAGTTCCGCGATCAGACCTCGCGGCGCGACAGCCTGGGCTTCGCCGACCAGATGGCGGACACCATCGCCTCGCGCATGGAGGCCGCCGGCTTCCGCGGGGTCCATATCCTCACGCGCGACCGCATCCCGCCGCCCACGGATCCGAATGCCGTGCAGCCGGTGTATCTGCTGATCGGCGACATCAACCAGCACCGCACGGAAAAGAAGGTGGACACGCAGCGGCTGAATTCGAAGTATCGGGCCGGGCAGCGCGAGGTGCGCAATCCGGTGTGGCTGGAGCAGTCGCGGGTGGTGGAAGGCCTGGAGCGTGAGTACCAGACGGCGGTGGAGAACGGCAAAGCCATCGCCGTGCGTAACAAGAAAAAAGAGATCGAGGCCGCCAATCGGCAAGTCGAGGAGATCGGCAAACGCATCGAGGAGCAGAAACGCAAGCTCACTCTGATCCCGGAGACGCTGCTGCAGGACATCATTCAGCCCTATAACTACATCAAGCGCACATTCACCCTGGGCGCTTACGTGGATGTCGCTGTCCGGGCCAGCGACTCCGCCAGCAATACCGCCCTGCAGGCGGATGGCTCCAAGGTCGAGCTGCCCAAGATCGTTTCCATCCTGGAGAACGTGAAGCCGGAAGACACCGAAGGCATCGTGGAGGAAGGCTCACCGCCGGATGAGATCCAATTACTGGCGGAGGCCGAGGCCAAAGTGCAGGATGAGATCGTAGTCAAGGTGCGGAGTTGGATCGAGTCCGTGCCCGCGCGCGTGCTGCAGGACGCGCGGGACGCGCTGGCCAAAGAAGACAAAGAGGCCGCCGCCGAGAAATACATCCTTTATTTGAACATCACACCCGAGAAAAACACCCCGGAGCGTCAGGAAGCGGTGAACTTCCTGCGCAATGAATTCAACATCACGACCGTGAAAGTGGAATAACGCTTCTCTCGGCTCGGCATGCGATAGCTCCAGCCATTCCAGGAAACCTAGCCGGGGGAGCAGCCGCTCCAGCGGCTGCGAAACGCTTACCGCCGGATGCCGGCCGCGGCCCGGGCCCGGTTCAAGCCTTCGCGCGCTGCGGTATTGCGCGGATCGATGCGCAGGATCTCCTCATAGGTGATGATGGCGCGCTTGTACTCGCCGCGCCCGGCATAGCGGTCGGCGCGCATCATCAGATCGGGGATATCAGAAGAAGAGAACAAGCCGCCGCTCGCGACCGGCGCGGGGGGAGCGGCGGGTTCCGGCTCATTGGCCGCCTTTTGTTGTTCGATGCGCTGCTTGAGCGCTTCCCGCATCCGGCCCTTTCCTCGTAGAGCCGAGGGCGCATCGGGCAAGTCCTGCGCGCGTCCCGCGCCCTTGCCCTTGCGCGGCGAAGCGGCGGTATCCGTCGTGTGCGTGCCGGCTTCCGAACTCACCGAAGCGGGATCCACAGTTGCGGGCGAAGCCGCTGCCGGTGGCGCGGAATCGGATTTCGCCGGCGGACTTGCCAGGGTCGCTTCCGGCTTGCGCGTCATCACATAGCCGACCCCGGCGCCGACCAGCACCAGCGCGGCCACCCCACCGGCGATCATCGGCATCTTGCTCTTGGGCGCAGGTGGAAGCGGGACATTCTTGGGCGAGACGGCCACGGTTTTGGCCACAGTGCGCTCGGCGTATTGCGTGCCTGTGACCGGAGCGGCTACGGCTGCGCGGCCCGGAGAGCGGCGCGCCTCGCGCAGGGCCTCCTGAAGCTCCTCACAGGACTGGTAGCGCTCGGCCGGATCTTTGGCCAGCGCCTTCATGACCACGTCATTGAGTGATTGCGAAAGGGAAGGCTCGATGGCGCGCGGCGGGATCGGGTTCTCGTGCATCACCTTATAAAGGATGGCGGTGGTGGACTCCCCGGAGAACGCCCTGTCGCCGGTGAACAGCTCATAGAGGATGGCGCCGAGGGAAAAGATGTCCGCGCGATTGTCCACGCGGCGGCCGGCCGCCTGCTCCGGCGCCAGATAACTCGGCGTGCCCAGGATGGTGCCCGCGCGGGTCAGGCCGGAGTCCCCGAACTTGGCGATGCCGAAGTCCATGATCTTCACCTGGCCCTTGGCCGTGAGCATCATGTTCGAGGGTTTCAAGTCGCGATGGATCACGCCTGCCTGGTGGGCGAAGGCCATGGCCCCGATCATCTGGTCGCAGATGTCGCACAATTTCTCCAGCGGCAGCAACTCGCCCTCGTCCTTGATGCTGGAGAGCGTGCGGCCTTCCACGTATTGCATGGTGAAATAGAAGACCCCGCCTTCATCGCCCACGTCATACACAGTGACGATGTTGGGATGGTCAAGCGCGCCGGCGGTATTGGCTTCCTTCTTCAGGCGCGCGACCAGGGCCTCGCGCTGCGACTCATCCACTTCGAGGGGGATGGTCTTCATGGCCACGTGGCGGCCGATCATGCGGTCATACGCCTTATAGACCACGCCCATCGCGCCCCGTCCAAGTTCCGTCTGGATGGCATAACGTCCGCCCGTGAATTCCTCGTCCTTGGGCATGACGGCGGCTTTCTTGCCCGGGAACAAGGTGCGCAGGTCACCGTATGTCTGATCGTCCGTCCACATCACTTCGAACAGGTTCTCGACCGAGGTCTTGCCCCGGAACTGCACCGAGCCCATCTGCCGGAATTCCATGCCCGCGTTCTCGTGCGCGCCCAGGTAGACGGCTTCGGAGACCAGGATCTGCGCCGGCAGGCAGTTCTTGGCCAGGCGCGCGGCCACATTCACCACGTCGCCGAAGATGTCTCCGCCGCGCAGGTAGCCCAGCCCGTGATGCAGCGCGATGCGGACGTACATCTTGTCCTTGGGCTCGCGGCCCTTGTTGGTGGCGTGGATGGCCTTGAGGATGTCCGCCCCGGCGTGCACCGCCTCCACCGCGTCGGGGAAGTAGGCCATCACCGAATCGCCGATGGTCTTCACCACCGTGCCTTTGTGTTTTTCGATCTCGGGAAAGACGATGGAATTGTGCTCTTCGATCCACTTCACGCCGGCGGTGTCGCCGAACTGGTCGAAAAACGCGGTCGAACCCGCCAGGTCGGTGAACATGACCGTGACCGGACTCTTGTTCTTGCGCAATTCGGCATCGATGTCCGTCCGTTGCGCAAGGATCGCTTCAAGACCCATCGACATGTGCGTCTTCCACCTAAGAGAAATGCCGAGCGGCTGACCTGGGGAGGTGGCTCGCGACCAGAGTATGCCGGAACGCGGTTTCGGTCAACGTTCCCGTGGATTTCCGGTAGGGCGAGGTTTGACCGCACGCGTAGGCGGGACTTCCGCGGCGGATGGGCCGAGCGGGGCTGGGCGCAATGAAAAAATGACTCGGTTCACGTCCGCCTGGGTGTACCGGTGGGCCGATTTCTTGTCTGAACCGATGTGTATCTCGATCTGATTGTCACGGGCATCAAAGGCAATAAGGGTCACAGTGGCATCGCGCTCCGGGTCGCCGATCTGAAAACCTTGCACCCATTGGGTCTGGAATTTGTAGAGCCCTCCCTTCGACTTTACTACGACGCTCTTGAACACCAAAAAAATTGAATTTCGGACCATTTTCTGCCGCGAGGAAAACAAGCCCACATCAGCAGGCGTGGTATTCAGGACTGCGGATTGGAACGCAAAATTCGAACGAGTCACTTCCGGCCCAAATAGGTCTTCAAGACTTGTTCCGCGGTATTGAGCCGGGATGCTCATTACCTGCAGCGCTTTGACGCTCTGCGCCGGATCTTGAAAAATTACAAATCCACCACCGGAGAAGTTCAAAACGGTAATCGCTTTGTACTTCCTCTCCTGCTTTATCTCAGTCCAAGCGACGTCAAAATCGTAGCCATAGTAGGTAAGCTTCTTAGCTGCGGTATCCGTAACTTCGTATCGAACGCTCGGCAAGGGCTTTGGCACGAGCCCGATTTCTGGTGTTCGCTGTACGAGCCTACTTGTGAACCATAGGAGTCCGATTGGGCGGGCATAGTAATAGGTGAAAATGCAAACAACTAGAAATATGACTGGGCACAACCAGAGGAACATGCGCCTTATCACGATTCGTCACTTCCTTCTTTTGCGGAGGTTCGATGAACAATGTTATCGACGGTAATGGGTGTGGGATGCAATGACGAATCCTTTGCCTCGAACTCTTATAGTTCTACTCTGCACCACGGTACTTACCGCCAGATTCGCGCCGCGGCGCTGGGCGCTCGCCGACCCTGAGCGTTCCGCTCCGGCGGTGGCAATGACAACGCCTATCGGTGGATGGTGCGCCGTTCGAGGTGCGCAGCGGGAAGGACCTGGAGATTTACTGACGCCTCTACCGTTTCTTCTTGTTGTTCTTATCGGCGGCGGCCTGGGCGGTGCGTTGTTCCAGAGCGTGCAGCACCACTTTGTGCATCTCTTCGATGGGCGCGGGTTTGCCGGTCCAGATCTCGAACTGGCGCGCGCCCTGGTGGACGAACATCTCGATCCCGGGAATCACATGGATGCCGCGCGCGCGGGCCATCTTGGTCAGCTTGGTCTCGGCCGGCGAGTAGACCATCTCGAACACATAGCGCGTGACCAGTTCTTTGTCCGTGAGCAACGGTTTTTCGCTGCCGGCGGTCTTGTCCTCGGCGTTGTCCATGCCCACCGGCGTGGCGTTGATGATGCAATCCCACACCCATCCCTTGGCGTAGAGCTTGGATAGGTTCCCGCGCTGCAAGAACTTCGCATGGGCCTGGCGCGCCAACTGCTGGCCTTTGGCCGCGGTGCGATTCAGCACATAGACCTCGGCGCCGCGCTCCTTCAGCCCGAACACCGCCGCCCGGGCCGCGCCGCCCGCGCCCATCACCAGCACCTTCGCATTCTGGATAGGCATGCGCTGTTCCAGCGGACGCAGCACGCCGGCCACATCCGTATTGAAGCCGTAGAGCTTGCCCTCTTGCGAGCGGATGACCGTATTGCACGCGCCGATCTTGGTGGAGAGCGGGTCGCTCTTGTCCAGGTGCCGCATCACCGACTCTTTGTACGGCATGGTGATGCTGAGCCCGTGGATGGGGATCTCGCGCACGCAGTGCATCAGGTCCTTCATGGTCTTGGCGTGCAGCCCGAGATAGACGGCGTTGAGGTTCTCACGGCGGAACGCGGTGTTCATCATGGCCGGGGAGAGCGAGTGGCCCACGGGGTCGCCGGCCACGCCGTACACCCGCGTGGAGATATCGATCTGGTCGATGCGATACGTCTCATGCAGCCGGCGCGCGGCGATCTGCCCGGGCGCGGTCTCTTCGCCCGGATTCGCGGCCCCGAACGTGAAGATGCTGCCGGCGCGCAGGCTGAGCAGGCGGCTGATCAGTCCCTGTTCGCCCATGCACACCCCGATCATCGGACGCTCATCGCTTTTCGTCGCCAGGAACTTCATCATCTCCACGTTGTCATACAGTTCCTTGGCCGTGGTGACGATCTTGAAGAAGTCCGCGGGATACTGCGACATCTTCGCGTAGACCTTTTCCAGGTTCTTGGTGGCGCGAAAATCGTGGTGACTCAAAAGAATCGCCGCCCCGTGTTTGCGGAGCTTGTCCCAGTCCCGGTCCTTCAATTTGGAGGCCGTGTCCAGCTCCACGTCCACCAGCTGGCAGCCGGCGCTGGCCGCCCGGGTGAGGATGTCCACCTCGCTGGCGATCGACCCGCGGAACAGCCCGCCGGTCTTCTTCCGCCGGCAGGTGGCGATGAGGATCATGTGCGGGTTGTACTCGAAGAACCCCTTGAGCTTGGGCAACAGGGAGGCGGGCTCGGAGAGGTAGTCTAACCTGAACTCAATAAAGGAGTTATCGTCACGGGCCACCTGCTCGGCTTTCTCGATCATCTCCGCCGCGGTCTTGCCGATGATGGTCACGCACACCCGGGGCAAGCGCATGCGCAGCATGCGGGCGTTGATGGCGCTGGAGGATGTGCTCATTTTCTATAGGACGATTCGACCGCGAATCATACAAGCCTGAAGGAATAGATGCAACCGTTCCGGAAAAGGGACACGGACTTTGGTTATCTCCCTTTGCCGCCATGGGGTTACGGATTTCCCGCGTATAAGACTGGTTAACAGCTAGAATGTTGACCCGACCCCAAGGCTTTGCTACGTTCCAATCGGGTGATTGTCACGGGATGGCGTTCGGCCGGAGCTCGGCTTGCGCCCGGCCCCATCCGGCGTGCAACATCGCGGCCGGATGTGAGCGTGACTGGAGGAATCATGAAGAGATCGGGCTTTGCGCTTTTATTGATGTTCGTCCTGACCGCGGCGCTGGCCGCGCAGCAGGCTGCCCCGGCGCCGGAGATCGCCCGCACCAATCTCAAGGCCAGAGTGACCGCGCCGACCGAGAACGATATGTACTGCTCGGGCTTCATCTCAGCCGCGCCCATCGCCAAGACGTCTTACGTCGCCGGGGCCTGGGACTCGCCCTTCCAGACCTTGTATTCGACCAATGATCACATCTATCTCACCGGCGGCTCCTATGAGAAAGGGCAGACGCTCAGCGTCCTTCGTCCGGTGAAGAACGTGACCCGGTATGAGATCGTCAAGGGTGAATTCGCCGCCGCCCGGGCCGCGGGCACGCCGTACCAGGAAGTCGGGCGCGCCACCGTGGTGGATGTGCGCGGCGCGGTCGCCGTGGCCAAAGTGGAGTTCAGTTGCGATGCCATCTTCCCCGGCGACATCACCACATCGTTCAGCTCGCGCGAGACCCCGCAGTATCGCCGCGAGGTCCCCTTCGACCTGTGGGCCGTTCCCAACGGACGCACCACCGGAAAGATCCTGATGGGCAAGGATTTCGACGTCCTCGCGGGCGATAAGAGCAACAAGATCTATCTGAACGTGGGCAGCAACCAGGGGGTGAAGGCCGGCGATTATTTCCGCGTCACCAGGACCTATGATTCGCTCTACAAGGACACGTCATCCGGCATGCCCTACAAAGCCTCCGTGCTCGAGCCGACCCGGAAGGACCCGCAGAAGTTCCCCAAAGCGCGCGTGGGCGAGTTCCCGCGCAAGTCCATCGCGGAATTGATGGTGCTCTACACCACGCCCACCACCGCCACCGCGCTGGTCACCCGCAGCTGGGAAGGCGTGCAGGTCGGCGACGGCGTGGAGATGATGGATGAACTTCCGCCGCTGCCTCCGGAGCCGGAGCCAGTGATGAACAAGCCGACCATCACCTGCGCCGTCACTCCGGCCACCATCCGCGTGGGTGAGACCGCGGCCGTGCGCTGCAATGCGGATAGCCCGGATGGGCGTCCGCTGAGCTTCACCTGGTCCGCTGATAACGGCGCGGTGAATTCGCGCAACGATGTGGCCACGCTGGACGCGCGCAACGCCCGCCCCGGCGCCGCCAACATCACCACCACCGTCAGCGATGACCGCAACCTGACCGCCAGCGCCATGACCCGGGTGGGCATCGAGCGCGCCCCGGTCGCGCAAGCCTCTCCCGCGGGCGACATCGCCTTCAAGAACAACAGCGCCTATGTGGACAACCGCGCCAAGGCCGTGCTCGACGGCATCGCCCTGCGCCTGCAGCAGAACGCGGGCAGCAGCGTGATGCTGGTGGGCCACGTGAATGAAGGCGAGTCCGCGCGCCTGGCCTCCGCCCGCGCCAACAACGCGCGCAGCTATCTGGCCACGGACAAGGGCATCGACACCGGACGCCTGCAGACCGCGGACGCCGGGCTCGGCGGACGCAAGGCCGATCTCTGGTTCGTCCCCGCCGGCGCGCCACTGCCCAAGATCACCCCGGTGGCCGCGCCTCCGGCCAAGGTCGTGCCCGCGAAGCCGATGGCCAAACCCGCCGCCAAGCCCGCGGCCAAAGCGCCCGCGCCGACCACGGTGCCTAAGCCGAAACCGAAATCGTAGTTTGGTGTTCCACGTTCTGGGTGCCCCACGTTCGCAGAGCTAACGTGGGGCTTTTCCTTTTTGCGTTCATGAAGACGACATGAGGCCAACTTGTGCCGCATCAAGGACGAACAAAGGCTCCCGCAAGGGGACCTTTCTTCCTTTGTGGTGTCATTCTGAAGCGCGAATTGTGCGCCGAAGAACCTGCTGCTGTTCTTTCGTGAAACGTGAAACTCGAAACGTGAAACTGGTCTTTCTCACCACGGAGGCACGGAGTCGCGGAGGACTTCAAACCCCGCCCGATCGGCCCCGAGGATCGTGATGCGATGAAACATCTCGAGTCGCGCAGCAACGACACTTGAGTAGCCCGGCACGTGAGTGCCGGGGCTCGGATCATCCACCGCCCACCTGAGCCCGCTTTAGCGGGCGGCACGCTTGTTCCGAAAACGGAGCACGATGTTGATTTTCCGCGACACCCGCCGATGGCAGACTCCGGTCCACGAAGATCGCTCTCGCAGGGTACATCCAGGCTTCAGCCTGATGTTCCCAGGTTCCGGAAGAGTCCGAGCCCGCTTTAGCGGGCGGCACGCTTGTTCCGAAAACGGAACACGATGTCGAATTTCCCGCGACACCCGCCCAATCTCGCTAGAATCGGTCGTGGAAAAACGAACGGGTCTGTTCCGGAATGGCGGACGAAGGATTATGACGTCCCCACCCTGTCGCGCCATGGACCCGCGCGACAAGGGCGGGGCAACCTCAAGTGTAGAGGTAGAGCGAGTAAAAGGTTGGGCCAGCCCCCTAAAGCAAAGGACAAGTGGGAGAGAGAATGATTCGTAGGCCGACTACCCTGCGCAAAGTGACGGTGTTGGTTGTTTTCGCCCTAATACTTGAATCAGCTGCCATCCCGCAATGTGATTGGGCAGCCAAGGTTGGGTTCGCAATCCAGCGCCGCTACAAAACAAACGAAGCGGCATGTCAAGCTCTGGCTGCACGTCCTGAAGATTTCAACGCCGCCCACGCAATGATCGAAGATGAGATATTACGAAGCGTTCCCATGACTGTTGCACCAAGGCTTGAACAGTTTCTAAAAGCGAACTCTGACAAAATCCTTTCACAGGTTGGAATGACTGGTGTTGAACAGAAAGTGCATCTGTCTTCTAATTCGGATCTAAATGCGTTTGCCACCGGGCAAAACGTGACCCTACATGTGGGATTGGTTGAGTGGTACTTGAATCCGGAATCCTTGCTTACCCGATTGGGGATCTCGGGTCAGCAAGCTAGGTATTATCTAGGTTCGTTAACCATTACGTCACCAAGAGAGAATGGATTGGTTGGGGTTCTCGCCCATGAAACGGCCCACAATATTCTCGGCCATCCCGATGTCAGCCCCCTTGTTCTAGGCTGTGAAGATTACATTGAGTCTGGCATTCGAGAAATCAAAGAATATGAGCAGCTAATCTCGACAGGGAAAAAGGGCTCTCGGTTTGCAGCGTTTTTTAGGGCGGCAGCATTTCTTGGGTCGGAGGTCATGCTCGGATCTCAACGCCAACAGCAGTATGAATCAGATGCAGATGAATTAGGTGCATGGCTGGCTTATCGAGTCACGGGAGATCCCAATACAATGGCCAGAAGTTTGCAGTGGCTAGCCGCATTTCCTGGAGCTAGTTTTCCGGGAGGCTGGACCGAGAGTCTCTGTTCAGATCATCCGCAACTGTTATTGCGCGTCTCAAAAATGCAAGCGGCTGCTTGGTCGGTTGCAAATGGCCCGCCACGAAAGCTGCTTGAACTTCCACAACGTCAAACGACGCAGCGTTATCAGCAATTTACTCGTTGGTATCCCGCAAGACTTGAAACCATACAGCGGATTGCGGCAGGAAATCTTACCCTGGAGGAGAAGAGACTTTCACGCGTGGTTCAGCTTGAGCTTAAGCCGAAAGAAGCTTCCGGGTGGCTTGACGGCGACAGCTTTGCGCCTGGAAAACTGAAGTTGTCACTTGGGCTTGGTCCGCACACATTAGTGGGTGAATACAAGGGAATCAGAAGGGAATATCAATTCGTTGTCCTTGATGAAGGCCCCGACAAATTCAAATTGGAAATAAAGTGAAGTCTCAAGACCTTGTACTCCTTCATTGTTTAGTGACGATTCCCACTGCGGCTTCATTTTCCAGATCGCCTGAATAAGTGCTCCAGTAGCTTATGAGCGCAAGGTTCGTAGTGAATTCGCGTGTTACTGACGCAAGCTGTAAGCCTGAAGAATTGAAGTCTATCGACCCGATAAACTCGGGTGGGGGCTGGCCCACCCTATTACTTACTCTACCTCCACTCACGCGGTTGCCCCGTCCTTGTCGCGCCGTTCTTGCGCGACAGGGCGGGCCAGCTTACCCCGGTCCGGACGACTTCCTCCTCATGACTCAACACTCAAAACTCACGACTTAGCGCTATTTTCCCCTTGACGCCTCCCGCACATCATGGTAATATTGTGATTCTATACTATATCAATAAGCAATAATCCATTAAGTCCTTTGGAAGTCCGATTTTACGTATAAACCGCTTAGGATCAATATTTTACAAATCGATTGGGGCGTAAATCGTTGATTCCATTGGATAGGAGGGGGAGGGGGTACCCCAGGTACGATTTGTGATTTGCGAATTGCGGGGCGCGGGGCGCGAAACTTGCCTGATCCACGCCTCTCTGTGGTCCGGTAGCCGGTAGCTGGTAGCTGGGGTCGATTGCTTTTCCCAACGACTACCGACTAACGACTGGTTTCACCAGTACAACTGGCACCGTCCCCATGCTAGTCTCGGCCAATCACCACCCATCAGCCGCTCCCGCCTGATGGGGAACAACCTGTTGAGACACCACATTTAGCCCCTGAGGTAAGTCCTTAGGCTGCTCTTTGAAAATTCGTGCCGTCCGCTAAAGCGGACTCGGGATTTTTGGGGTGGCCTACCCAGGGCTTCCGCCCTGGGCTAATGTATTCCGCCCCGTTGCGGGGCTCGACCCTCGAGCCGGAGCTTGATGGGTCACCCCTAGCGGCGCATTTGCAAATGTGATCCGAGGTAGACCGTGATCATCCTGTAGGCCGTCGCTGCGCGACTTGAAACGCAGTTGTTTTGAGTCTCGATAGTTGCGTTCAGGACGGTTTGGTTTTCTCCGCGCCTCTGTGACTCAGTGGTGAACGGTTTTGACTCCGGGTTTTCTGACAGCTGGCAGCCGGAAGCCGGCAGCTGACAGCAGGGGTTGATTGCTTTTCCCAACGACTAGCGACTACCGACTAACGACTACCGACTAACGACTGCCGACTTCATTCCACCGGCGCCGAACTCGGCTCTTCCGCCTGGGCCGCTTTCTTCCGCCGCGAGAGGATGAAGGTGCGGCGCTTGCGCGAGCGTTGCACGCTGTGGTCGATCTTGCGCCAGAAGCCGGCGAAGTAATCGAACGCCGAGATCAGCGAGATGCCCACCATGAACCACATGGCGGTGCGCGCGATCAGCTCCACGTCCAGGTCCCAACGCACCACCGGCACCTCCAGCCACAGCCAGTGACGGTGCAATATGGCCGCGACGATGGCCACGATCTGCACCACCATCTTCAGTTTTCCCAGCTCGCTGGCCTCGATGGTGAAGCCCTGTTGGGCGGCGATGGAGCGCAGGCCGCTCACCAGGAACTCGCGGGCGATGACCAGCACGGCGATCCACGCGGGCACCACGCTGGGATTGAACTGCACCAGCGCGATGAACGCGCCCGCGACCATGAGCAGTCCGTCGGTGATGGAGGCGAGGATGAACACGGTCGCGGCCAGGAACTCGCGCGTGCCCGGCACCTCCAGCCAGAGCATGTGCCAGTGTTCGGCGAACCAGGGCAGTTTGGGGGAAAGCAGGAAGATGAGCAGCGGCACGGCTGCGATGCGGCTCAACGTGAGGTAGTTCGGCAGGTTCACGGCGGGGGCGCTGACCCTTGATTATAGCCGCCCGCTCCGCCGGCACGGCGGGAAGAACGACAGAGCGGGCCAGACGGTTCGTCCCGCGCGCGAAGCCGCTGGACACCACGTCACATTCCCGGCTTGTCCCGGAACTTGATTGCTATGCTTCACCCCGAAGTGCCGGGGGGCGAATGGATTGGCGTACGGAACCGATGCAGGCGGCAGACTGGCCCGAAGTGGAGCGCATTTACCTGCAAGGGATCTCCACCGGGATCGCGACCTTTGAGACCGAGTCGCCGGGTTGGGACAAGTGGGACGCCATCCATCACCGGCACAGCCGCTGGGTGGTGCGCGATGAGGGCGCGCTGATCGGTTGGGCCGCGTTGTCCCCGGTCTCGGGACGCGCGGCCTACGCGGGCGTGGCCGAAGTGAGTGTCTATGTGGCGGACACGCACCGCCAGCAAGGCGTAGGGCGCTCGCTGCTGTGGACGCTGATCTCCTCGGCGGAGAAGAACGGCATCTGGATGCTGCAGGCCGGGATCTTTCCCGAGAACCAGGCCAGCATCCGGCTGCACACACGCTTTGGCTTCCGCGAGGTGGGGATCCGCGAGCGCGTGGCGGAGTTGCACGGCCGGTGGAAGGACGTGACCCTGCTGGAGCGCCGCAGCGCGCTGATCGGCGTGGGATAAGGGCCGGACCCACCACGGACGTAACGAAATCCTGAGGACTTCCTTATGATTTCCTAATGTGCCGGCGGCTAACGTAGAAGGAGCGGATCGGAGAATGTTCCGTTCGCTTCTTCCATGAGAGTTTTGTCACAGATCCTGACGTGGATGTTCCTGGCCGGACTGGTGGGGTCGGTGGTGGTCATCGCCATCACCTTCCGGCAGGACATCGAGGCGTTCTCCCCTGATGAGGGTCCGCGGCCAATCACGTCGAATCCAGACGGTGCTGAGAAGTTCGGCTCGTAGCCGCCGCGACAATCAAGACTTCGAACCAGAAATCAGGCCGTCCCGAAGGACGGCCTGTATGCGCAAATCACTTTCGCTTACGCGTAGATGCCACGTTGGCGGATGGTGTATGCGACGCGATCGATGGCCAGCATATACGCGGCGATGCGGTTGTTGACGCCATGCGTCTCCGCATAGTGGACGACGGAGTCGAAGGCATCCACCAAGATCTGCTCGAGCTGCTCGTTGACCACGGACTCCTTCCAGAAGAAGCCCTGACGGTCCTGCACCCACTCGAAGTAGCTGACGGTGACGCCGCCGGCGTTGGCCAGGATGTCCGGGATGATGAAGATGTTCTTCCTCTGCAGAATGTCATCGGCGACGGCGGTGGTGGGACCGTTGGCGCCTTCGGCGATGATGCGGGCCTTGATGCGGTCCGCGTTCTTGCTGGTGATGACGTTCTCGGTGGCGCACGGCGCGAGGATGTCACAATCGGCCTCGAGCAGCTCCATGTTGTCGGCCTTGCCGGCGCCGGGGAACCCCTGGATGGTGTTATTGCGCTGCTTGTACTCGACCAGCGCGTTGATGTCGATGCCGTCCTTGTTGAAGAGGCCGCCATCATACTCACCGATGCCGATGACCTTGTAGCCGGCATTGGCCATGAGCTGCGCGGCGTGGGAGCCGACGTTGCCGAAGCCCTGCACGATCACGCGGGTGTTCTCCTTCACCATGCCCAGCTTCTTGATGGCTTCGTTGCAGACGATCATCACGCCGCGGCCAGTGGCTTCACGGCGTCCGCGGGAGCCACCGATGTTCAGCGGCTTGCCGGTGACCACGGCGTTCACGGTCTGGCGCATGTGCATGGAATAGGTGTCCATCATCCAGGCCATGGTCTGCTCGTTGGTGTTCATGTCCGGCGCGGGGACGTCCTTTTCCGGGCCGATGAACTCCACCAGCTCGGCGGTGTAGCGGCGGGTCATGCGCTCGAGCTCGGCCATGCTCATCTTCTTGGGATCGCAGATGATGCCGCCCTTGGCGCCGCCGAAGGGGATGTTGACCACGGCGCACTTCCAGGTCATCCAACTGGCCAGAGCGCGGACCTCGTCCAGGTTCACGTCCGGCGAGAAGCGCACGCCGCCCTTGGCCGGGCCGCGGGCCATGGAGTGCTGCACGCGGAATCCGGTGAAGATCTCGATGCGGCCGTCGTCCATCTGCACGGGGATGTGCACGATGATCTCGCGGGCGGGGAAGCGCAGGATCTTCCACAGGCCTTCATCCAGGCCCAGTTTCCTGGCCGCGAAGTCGAAACGCGCAGCCTGAGATTCCCAAGGGTTAAGTTCTTTGTCGGTCGAGATGCTCATTGTGTCTCCGGAAGTGTGATGGCGATGGTCGCAGGATATTACCCAGATGCCGGGCCGTGGCTGGTGAGGCGGAAGCAGCCGGCGCACAGACCGGCTGGTCGGTCAAAAGCCAAATATCGAGTATATGAGCGGGAGCAGGGCTGAGGCAAGAATGACCTGCCTCGACCGGGGTTACGACAGTCATAGCGAAACTTGAGGTCACAGATTGTGATCTCAAGTTCGGTCTCAGCGGTGGAATCCGATCCGTTTGCGGGGTGACTCCGGCGGGGCCATCAGGCGGCGAATCGCATCGAAGACGACTTTGAATTGCGTATCATAGCGCTTCTCCAAGGCAGCCAGTTTACGCCCAAGTTCTTCATTGGCGGCGATGATCTGGCGCAGGCGTACGAAGGCACGCATGATCTCGATATTCACACGGACTGCCCGTGGACTGCGGAGGACACTGGAGAGCATGGCGACGCCTTGTTCGGTGAATGCGTAGGGGAGAGTGCGGCGGCCACCACGCCTCGCGTTTGAGGTCGCAATCTGCGACCTCAAAGATCGGGCCTCTTGGGGCGTGAGACGGATCATGAAGTCCGGTGGGAATCGATTCCGGTTGCGCTTGACTTGCTCGTTCAATCGCTTGCTGCTGACTCCATACATCGCTGCCAAATCCTGGTCCAGGATGACCTTTGTGCCACGAACCAGAAAAATACGGGATTCCACAGTCTTCGTAAGCGCTTGATTCGCGTTTGCCAAACAGCCCCCAAGGGTCATTTCGCGCATTTGAAAATGCGTGTGACTTGTGAGCGAAATTGTAGTGGGAAACAGAAACGGTCTCCAAGAAAAGCGCATCTTGTTCTGTTTTCGGAACAAACGCAGGAAGAAGATTAGAGCTGGATCTCCATGCCCTCGCTGGCGGCGCGGACCTTGGAGTAGTACTCCCGGGCCTTGTTCACGATGGAGTCGATGCAGGAATCGACGTGATCGGGATCGTGGTGGAAGAGGATGAGTTCTTTGGCGCCGGATTCCATAATGATGTCCACGCCTTCGCGCCAGTGGGAGTGTCCCCAGCCGCGTTTGTTGGCCGCATATTCTTCCGGAAGGTATTGCGAATCGTAGATCAGGACGTCGGCCCCTTCGGCCAGGGCGCGGACGTTCTTATCAAAGACCGGATGGCCGGGTTCGTTGTCGGTGGCGTAAACGATGACCTTGTCCTCGGTCTCCAGACGGAAGCCGAGGCAGCCCTGGGGATGATTCAGCCACATGGACTGGATGGTGCAGTCGTCGAACGCGATCTTGTCTTCCTCAATGTCATAGAAGTTGCGATGGGCCCGCATCTCATTCATGTCCACGGGGAAGTACGGGTCGCTCATCTGCTCTTCGATGGCGCGCTGCAGGCCGCGGCTGCGGCTGGAGGAATGGAAGAAGAAATAGTTCTCCGGATTCACATACAACGGAAGGAAGAAGGGAATGCCCTGAATGTGGTCCCAGTGGAAATGCGAGAGGAAGATGTGCGCATGGATGGGGCGTTCGCCATACTCCTTGAGCAACTGCTTGCCCAGGTTGCGGAACCCGGTGCCGCAATCGAAGACGAAGATCTGCCCGTTCACGCGGACCTCGACGCAGGAGGTATTGCCTCCATAGCGCAGGTTTTCCGCCTGGGGCGTGGGCGTAGAGCCACGTACTCCCCAGAATTTCACGAGCATCGGGTCCACTCCATGACCAACGTTTCCTGCCTACTTCCGGAAAGTTGCAGAAGTATACGACAGGAAAGGGGTTTTTCCCTACTAGACCCATCATAGTGCCTGAATCAACGGAAGTCCTGGCAGTAGCAACCCGTGTTCAGGGGAACCCGGTTCGTCAACAGAAGAGGGACTGCGTCTCGTCCCCGGAGCCGGTGTACCGGTGACAAATACGGCTGCGGCAGAAGGACTTGGGGCATCATGCTGGTCATGAGAACCGCTGCTTTACTTCTCGCGCTGGCCGCCGCCGGTTTCGCCCAGACCAAGAAGATGCCGGAACGCGTGGATGCCTCCACGCCACGCGAAGTCCAAATCGCGCTGGCGGAGAGCGCCGCGCCGAAAGAGGTATCAGGCGCCGCGACCATCCTGGTGCTGGGCAAGAAGGGATATGAGGTGGCCCGCAAGGGTGCTAATGGATTCACCTGCATGGTTTTGCGGCAGCGTCCGGACACGCTGGAGCCGGAATGCTATGACGCCGAGGGCAGTGCGACCACGCTCAAGGCCGACATGTTCGTGGAAGAGCAGCGTGCCAAAGACGTGAGCGAAGCTGATATCGCGAAGCAGGTCGAAACGGGCTATAAGAGCAAGCGGTTCCTGGCACCGCGACGGCCGGGAATCGTCTACATGATGTCGCGGTACAACCGGGTGTTCGACCCGAGCCAGGGCAAGGTCATCTCTTTTCCCGGACACCTTATGTTTTATGCGCCGTATCTCACAGCCAAGGATGTGGGGGACGGGAAAGGCGCACCGTACCTGACATCACCCGGAAAGCCGGACAATCTGATGGTGGTGGTGCCGGCCGGGCACTAGGACTGTCCGCGGGCCTTTTCCACGGCGCGGACCACGGCGCGGGCCTTGTTCAAACATTCTTCGTGTTCGCGTTCTGGGACAGAGTCCGCGACGATCCCGGCGCCGGCCTGGATGTAAGCCTTCTTTCCTTGCATGACCAGGGTACGGATGGCGATGCAGGAGTCGAGGTGCCCGGCGAAGTCGGCGTAGAGCACCGAGCCGCCGTAGACGCCACGGCGCACCGGCTCCAGTTCTTCGATGATCTGCATGGAGCGCACTTTTGGCGCGCCGGTCAGTGTTCCCGCGGGGAAGCAGGCGGCGAAGGCGTCGAGCGGCGTGAGTCCAGGACGCAGTTTCCCTTCCAACGCCGAGACCAAGTGCATGACGTGGGAGTAACGCTCCACGAACATGAAGTCCTTGACCAGGACACTACCGGTCTGGCTGACGCGGCCCAAGTCGTTGCGTCCAAGATCCACGAGCATGACGTGTTCCGCGCGCTCTTTCTCGTCGGCGCGGAGCTCGGCCTCGAGCGCGAGGTCGCCAGTCTCGGTGACGCCGCGTGGACGCGTGCCGGCGATGGGACGATACTGCAGGTCGTTGCCGGAGATCTTGATAAGCATCTCCGGGGATGAACCGACGATGCCGGTGTTCCCGACGCGGAGAAAATACATGTACGGCGATGGGTTCACGGTGCGCAGGGCGCGATAGATCTCGAATGGTGCGACCCCGGGTTCCAACTCGAAACGCTGCGAGAGCACGGTCTGGAAGGCGTCGCCGGCGTAGATGTAGTCCTTCACCCGGGCCACATCGCGCAGGAACTTCGTCTTCGGCGTGGTGGGTTTGATCTTGAGCGTACGCGTTGTTGCCTGTTTGCGAGTCTTAGTCAGCGCGGACGCGGATCGCAGTCTTCGTTCGAGGGCAGAGATAGCGCGGCAGGCTTTTTGGTATGCCGGGCGTAACGCGTCTTTGCGCACGTCCACGGTGGCGATCAGATGGATCTCATGGCGCACGTGGTCGAAAGCGAGGATGCGATCAAAGAACATCAACACACAATCGGGCATGTGCAGATCATCCTTGGCACGGGACGGGAGCTTTTCCAGTTGTCGGACGAAATCATAGGCAAAGAAACCGACCGCGCCTCCGGTGAAGGGCGGCAGGCCGGGGAGAGTTGCGGCTTTGTGTTCGGAAAAGATCTGCCTGAGTTTCGAGAGTAGGTCTGTCGAAGATGTATTCGAACGCCGTCCGGTTTGCGTGAGGATTTTGCCACCACGTGACGACAAAACGTTGTACGGCTTTACTCCGAGAAATGTGTACCGGCCGACATTTTCGCCACCTTCCACTGACTCGAAAAGGAATGCGTGTGGCTCAGACTTTGCAATCGTTAAAAATGCAGAGACTGGTGTCAGCAAGTCTGCCGGAATCGTTTTGACAACAGGCACGAGCGTTGCTGTTCGCGCCAACTTTTGAAACTCCGAGAATATTGGGCGGACGGACATAGGTCACATTGCGAGAAAATTCTCGATCATCTTCATGCCATGTTCGGTAAGGATGCTTTCCGGATGGAATTGCACACCTTCGACCGGATGCGCGCGATGGCGGAGACCCATGATGACCTGTGGTCCGTCGGTGTCATGGGCGGTCGCGGTGATGGCGAGATCCTTGGGCAGGCTGGATGGTTCCACGACGAGTGAATGGTAGCGGGTAGCGGTCAAGGGAGAGGGGATGCCCTGAAAGACTCCTCTGCCGTCGTGTTGAATCCGACTGGTCTTGCCGTGCATCACTTTTTCCGCGCGCACGACTTTGCCTCCGAAGGCCTGGCCGATGGCTTGCAGGCCAAGGCAAACGCCGAAAATCGGCAGCTTGCCGGAAAAATGACAGATCAGCTCCAAGCAAATGCCGGCTTCGTTAGGCGTGCAAGGACCGGGAGAAAGCAGAATGCGTTCCGGCCGCAATCTCTCTATCCCCGGGACGTCGATCTCATCGTTACGGCGGACTTCGACCTTCGCGCCCGACACTCCCAGATATTGGACCAGGTTGTAGGTGACGGAATCGTAGTTGTCGATGACCAGGACCACGGCCACTCCAGTCTAGCCCAGTGGGATAAAGAGGAGATGTCAACGACACGGAAAGGATACGCGCCTCCTATAATCGGAGCGTGGAGACCAAACCCCACCGTATCCTGGCGCTGGACCTCGGCAGCAAGCGCATCGGCGCGGCTGTGACGGACGGGCTGGGTGTCACGGTCCAGGGACTTCCCACCATCGAGCGGCGGGGGCGGACGCAGGACCTGCGGCGCATCATGTTCTACCTCAAGAAAAATAGCGTGCGTGAGATCGTGGTGGGGCATCCGCTGCATATGAGCGGCGATGCCGGCACAAAAGCCAAAAAAGCGGAGGAGTTCGCCACGCTCCTTCGAGAAAAATCCGGATTACCGGTCCATCTGCACGACGAGCGGCTTACTTCCTGGGAGGCGGAGCAGATCCTGGAGCGCGCGGGCAAAACGGCGGCGGAGAAGAAAATGAAAGTAGATGAAGTGGCGGCCGTGTTGATCCTGGAGTCGTTCCTGGCGTCCCGGAAATGAATCGATAGTTGCGAGGGCAAGATGCCCGGACGGACAGGTCAATTGCAAATTTGAAAATCGGGTAATTGAAAATTGGAAAAGCAATGGCAGGGATCAACCCCGGGCTAAAGCCCCCATCTCCTGGTTACCGCTATTCCCCGGCCTGAAGGCCGGGGCTTCCACCGGAAAAGCAATCGCCTCGGCGGCAATCGGAATTGCGGTGTCGTTGCGAGGGCGAAATGCCGGCGCTACGAAATGCCCGGCGCCGGCGCTACGAAAAGCCAGACCTCCACAGCTACATGCGAGGCTGGATATACTGAAATCATGAAGCGATTGTTTGCCATCCTCGTGCTCGCGGGGTGTCTCGGGGCAATCTGGATGGCGACGATGTTATTCATGCAGGTATCGCCGCCACAGACGATGGTCACGATCAAACCGGGGACCACCACGCGGCAGATGGCAAAGGAGCTGGAGTCGGCGGGCGTCATCCGCAGCGCATTCGCCTTCCGGGCGCTGAATGTGCTGGAGGGCCGGCGCACGCTTAAGGCGGGAGATTATCTCTTCGATCGGCCGGCAAACGCCTTAGAGGTCTATGACCGGCTGGCGCGAGGCGACGTGATCTCGGTCGCGGTGGTGATCCCGGAAGGCTACAACGTATGGGAGATCGCGTCGGCGCTGGAGCAAGCGCACCTGTGCAGCCGGGACGAGTTCCTCCGCGTGGCGCGCGATGAGGCGGCACTGGTCACAGACATGGATCCCGGGGCCAAGTCGCTCGAGGGATACCTTTTTCCTGACACCTATCACCTGATGCATTCGCAATCCGCGAAGGATATTGCCGCCACCATGGTGCAACGATTCCGCAAGGAGGCAACCAGCCTCGGCCTGACCGGCAATCCGGAGTTGCGGCGTTTGGTGGTCCTGGCTTCGATCGTGGAAAAGGAAACCAGCGCTCCCGACGAGCGCGCCCTGGTGGCCGGCGTGTTCGAGAACCGCCTGTCGAAGGGCATCGCACTGGCCACCGATCCGTCAGTGATCTACGCGGCGCTGCTGGCGGGAAAGTATGACGGAGTCATTCACCAATCCGATCTGGAGCGGGATTCGGCTTACAACACGTACCGCTATCCCGGGCTACCGCCGGGACCGATCGCGAATCCGGGACGCGCGGCGCTGGATGCCGCCATGCATCCGGCCAAGACCGACTTCCTTTACTTTGTGGCCAACAACCACGGCGGGCACAATTTTTCCCGGACGCTGGACGAGCACAACCGCAACGTAAATGCCTATCGGACGGGCCTCTCCAAAGGCCGCCGCTGAGCCCTCTCATTTATACTTAAAGCTTCCGAACCATCGGCAGGAACAACCTGATTTTGCGACCCTTTGCCCGTACATTCCTGATATCCGCCGTGCTGTTGCTGCCGCTGGGCGGCTGCATCCTGCGCACCCACAAGGTGGAGCGGCGGCTGTGGGAGGGGCCGCTCATGACCGCCACGCTGAGCGACCTGGTGGCGAAGATCAACGACGAAGCCACGCGCATCCGCACGCTGAATGCCACGGTGGACATCGCGACTTCGGTGGGCGGCGAGAAAAAGGGCAAGATCACCGAGTACCAGGAGATCCGTGGCTACATCCTGCTGCGCAAGCCGCAGGACCTGCGCATGATCGGACTGTTCCCGGTGCTGCGCAACCGCGCGTTCGACATGGTGAGTGACGGCGACCACTTCAAGCTCTCGGTGCCGCCGCGCAACAAGTACTTCATCGGCTCCAAGGACGTGGTGCGGCCCCGCCCGAACAGCCTGGAAAACCTGCGTCCGCAGCACATCCTGGACGCGATCCTGGTGAAAGAGATCGATCCGGCGGACGAGATCGCGGTGCTGGAGAACGGCAGCGAGAACGTGCGCGACACCAAGACCGACCGGGAGATGTCGCAGCCGAATTACATCGTGGATGTGGTGAAGCGCGGGCCGGGAGGCACGTGGTTCCTGGCACGCAAGATCGTATTCAGCCGCGTGAACCTGCAGCCGTTGCGGCAGATCCTGTATGACGCACACGGCATCGTGGCCACGGTGGCCACGTATGACAACTTCAGCGAGTATGATGGCCTCCAGTTCCCGAACATCATCCAGGTGGACCGCCCGCAGGAGGAGTACTCGATCCAGATCGGCGTCGTGAAACTGAAATTGAATGATGCACTGAAAGACGAACAGTTCGTGCTGGCGCAGCCCGATGGATCGCAACTGGTGGATGTGGACAAGGAGCCCGAGTCCAAGCCGGCGCCGCCCGAACAGCCCAAACAGGGGCAGCGCTGAGGAGCGCCCATGGTGAGCATGAATAAAGTCATCTACTCGAACCTGGCGCACCGGCCCATCCGGAGCATCATCAGCGTCACCGCGGTGGCGGTGGAGGTCACGCTGATCCTGGTGATCGTGGGCTTGAGCATGGGCATCCTGAATGACGCCAAGAGCCGGCAGGCCGGCATCGGCGCGGACCTGATGGTGAAGCCGCCGGGCTCGTCCATGGTCGGCAACCTGAGCAGCGCCCCGGTGTCGATCAAGGTTGCGGATGTGATCGCCAAGCAGCCGCACGTGAAGGCCGTGGCGCCGGTGATCACGCAATTCAACACGTCAGGCGCGGTGGAGATCCTGTACGGGATCGATATCCCCAGCTTTGAAGCGGTGGGTTCGCCGTTCGTCTATCTGGAAGGCGGGCCGTTCACCGGGCCGGATGACATCCTGGTGGACGAGTACATCGCCTCTTCCAAGAACCTGCACGTGGGCGACTCGATGGAAGCGATGAATCACGCGTTCCGCATCTGCGGCATCGTGGCCAACGGCAAGGGCGCGCGCAAGTTCATGCCCATCAGGACGGTGCAGGAGCTGCTGGGCGCGGAGAACAAGGCCAGCATCTTCTATGTGAAACTGGACGATGCGGCGAAGACCGATGAAGTGATCGCGCAGCTCAAACAGGTGCCGGGCATGGGCAGCTACGGCATCCAGTCGATGAAAGAGTGGCTGAGCCTGATGACGCCGGACAACATCCCCGGATTCTCCGCCTTCATCAAGGTGGTGGTGGGGGTGGCGGTGTGCATCGGGTTCATCGTGATCTTCCAGTCCATGTACACGGCGGTGATGGAGCGGACGCGGGAGATCGGGATCCTGAAGTCCATGGGCGCGTCGAAGACCTACGTGGTGCGGCTGATCCTGCGGGAGAGCCTGATGATCGCCACGGCGGGGGTCATCGTCGGCATTCTACTGAGCGAACTCGCGCGCTACGGGATCGTCAGCAAGTTCCCCACGGTGCGGGTGATGATCGAGTGGGGCTGGATCGCGCGGGCCACGGCCATCGCCCTGACGGGCGCGCTGCTGGGCGCGGTGTATCCGGCGTATCGGGCGGCGGAAAAAGACCCGATCGACGCGCTGGCCTACGAATAGGACGCGAGGAAAACGTACTACCGGGACACGCTTCGTATGGACCGGGATGTGTGAGGGCAGGCGGCGGTCGGTAGTCGGCAGGAAAAGCAGAAGCAGATTCTTCGCGACGATGGAACCGTCGCTCAGAATGACAAAGATCAGTGGTTAGTGGATAGTCGTCAGAAAAGCAAAAGCAGATTCTTCGCGACGATAGAACCGTCGCTCAGAATGACAAAGTGCAGTGGTTAGTGGGTAGTAGTCAGGAAGGGCGTAGTGGTCAGGAAGAGCAAAAGCAGGTCCTTCTAATTCGCCTGCGGCTCACCCCGGACTAAAGTCCGGGGCTTCCACCGGAGAGGCGCCGGCGTTGACAGTCCGGCGGAAACGCCTGTAAACTTAATAATTGCGTCATCCTGCAAGTGCCCGTCCGGTGGCATCCCCGCGTAGGCCGTCCGGCCTGGAATCCTAGGGGGAACTACTCCGCGGTACAGGTGGGTGGGCCTGTCTCGGTTCGAGGCGGGATTTCGGGTCACTTCACGATCTTTGCATCCTTAACGTTGACTCCGGTCGAAATGTGTTCGCGACCCGGGAGCGGCGGAGCGCCGAATGGCGCGGCGACAAAAGCGGTATGCGCGGCGGCAGGTTGTCCGTCGCGGACGAGTTCAAGTTACGGGAGTTTAGAGTCATGTCAACATACGTTCCCAGCGCCGGCGATATCAGCCGCAAATGGTTTGTGGTGGATGCCTCGGGCAAGACCCTGGGCCGCCTGGCTACACAGGTCGCCAGCGTGCTGGCGGGCAAGCACACGGCCAAGTACACGCCCTACATCGACACCGGCGACCACGTGATCGTGATCAACGCCAAGGGCGTGAAGCTGACCGGCATGAAGGCGGACACCAAGATGTACCGCCGCTACACCGGGTATCCGGGCGGGTTGCGCGAGGAAGAGTTCAAGAAGCTGCTGGAGCGGCGTCCGGAGAAGATCCTGGAAGAGGCCATCGTGGGCATGTTGCCGCACAGCAAGCTGGGCCGCGCCATGGCCAAGAAGCTGAAGGTCTACAAGGATGACAAGCATCCGCACGAAGCGCAGAAGCCGGAGCCGTTGAAGTTCTAGTCGTCAGTCGTCGGTAGTCAGTAGTCAGTCGTCAGCAAGAGCAAGAGCAACAGCAAGAGCAAGAACAACAGCAAGAGGAAGAGCAACACCCACGCTGTCCGAGCGGAAGTCAAAGGCCGACAGCCGAGAGCGAGAAGATGGCAGAACTGGTGCAATATTACGGGACAGGACGCCGCAAGAGCGCGGTGGCCCGCGTGTTCCTTCGTCCGGGCAACGGCAAGTTCACGGTCAATGACAAGTCGTTCGAAGAGTTCTTCGTGACGCCGGCGCAGCGCCGCGCGGCCAAGTATTCGTTGGAAATGGCGGAAGCGCTTAGCCAGTTCGACGTGCTGGCCACGACTTCCGGCGGGGGCATCAACGGCCAGGCGGACGCGGTGAAGCTGGGTGTGGCCCGCGCGCTGGTGGAGTTCAACACCGAGCTGCGCAAGAAGCTGAAGGCCGAAGGCCTGATGGAGCGCGACAGCCGCGGCAAGGAACGCAAGAAGTACGGGCAGAAGGGCGCCCGCAAGCGGTTCCAGTTCTCGAAGCGCTAACGCGCTTCAGGCTTTCGGTTTTTGGCTGTCGGCAGTCGGTCAAGACCAGGGTCCCTCGGCTTCGCGCCGCAAAGAACGCGGCGCTCCGCTCGGGGATGACAAGTTTGTAATGGCTCGGGATGACAAGTTGTAATAGCTCGGGATGACAAGTTTGTAATCTTTGCGGTGCTTCGGCGGGGGCGCATGGCCCGTCCCGTACGAAGGAAGTGGACAGTGCGGCCAAATCTTCCCGCTCCTGCTAACAAGGTAGGGCGGGCGACGGGAATCAATCCGGCCCCCGGAAACAATCGCCGGATGCAGATCTAAAAAGGAGAACTACCTTGGCCACCATCACCATGAAAGAGCTGCTCGAAGCGGGCGTCCACTTCGGGCACCAGACCAAGCGCTGGAACCCCAAGATGAAGGAATACATCTTCGGGGAGCGCAACGGCATTTACATCATCGACCTGCAGAAGACGCTGAAGATGTTCAAGGACGCGAGCAAGTTCGTGCAGGAGATGGCGTCGCAGGGCAAGACGGTGCTGTTCGTCGGCACCAAGCGGCAGGCGCAGGACGCGATCGCCGAAGAAGCCACCCGCTCGGGCATGTTCTACGTGAACAACCGCTGGCTGGGCGGATTGCTGACCAACTGGGTGACGGTGCAGAAATCGGTGAAGCGGCTGAAGGAGCTGGACGAGATGTCCACCGACGGCCGGTACGAGCTGCTGCCGAAGAAGGAAGTCATCAAGCTGGAGCGGGAGCGCAAGCACCTGCAGGCCAACCTGGCGGGCATCAAGAACATGAACCGGCTGCCGGACGTGCTCTTCGTGATCGATTCCAACAAGGAAGCGATCGCGGTGAAGGAAGCGCGGCGCCTGGGCATCCCGGTGGTCGCGGTGGTGGACACGAACTGCGATCCCAGCGAAGTAGACCATGTGATCCCGGGCAACGATGACGCGCTGCGCGCCATCCGGCTGTTCGCCTCGAAGGTCGCCGACAGCATCGTGGAAGGCGTGACCGCCGCCACCGACAAGCAGGCGGCGGAACTGGCGGGCGCAGTCGCGGAAGCGGCGCCGGCGGAAGAGACCGGCGAAGTCAACATGGAGGAAGTGGTCGAAGGCGTGCGCAAGGCGCCGGCCGCGGCCAAGGAAGACGTGGAGGCCGAAGCGGCCGCCGCCGAGTAGACCGGGTATCTAGTTTTTCGTTCCTCGTTGCTAGAGCGACCCGCGCTGAGCGCGGGTCGTTGCGTGAAGGAATCCATTTTCAGGAAAGAACGGACTCATGAGCACAACCGCTATGAACATCACAGCCACACAAGTCAAAGAATTGCGCGAAAAGACCGGCGCCCCCATGGGCGACTGCAAATCCGCGCTGGTGGAATCCAAGGGCGATCTGGAACAGGCCGTGGTCGTGTTGCGCAAGAAGGGTCTGGCTTCGGCGGCCAAGAAGGCGACCCGCGTGACCAG
The DNA here is from genome assembly GCA_016185365.1 of Terriglobales bacterium. Taxonomy (GTDB): domain Bacteria; phylum Acidobacteriota; class Terriglobia; order Terriglobales; family Acidobacteriaceae; genus DSPA01. The sequence continues at coordinate 5,217 of JACPNP010000016.1, read as the reverse complement.
TGAAGGCGCCGTCATCAGCTACATCCATGCCGGAGGCAAGATCGGCGTGATGGTGGAAGTGAACTGCGAGAGCGACTTCGTGGCCCGCACCGACGACTTCAAGGAACTGGGCCGCGACATCGCCATGCACATCGCCGCCACCGACCCGAAGTTCGTGCGCCGCGAGGACGTGACGGCGGCGGACCTCGACCGCGAGCGCGAGATCTACCGCGCCCAGGCCGCGGCCACAGGCAAGCCCGCCAATGTGGTGGAGAAGATCGTGGAAGGCAAGATGGAAAAGTTCTATGAAGAGGCCTGTCTGCTGGACCAGCCCTTCATCAAGGAACAGACCATCTCCGTGGGCCAGTTGATCGCCAGCAAGATCGGCAAGCTGGGCGAGAACATCACCGTGCGCCGCTACGCGCGCTTCAAGGTGGGCGATGCCGGCGAGACCGTCGCCATCAGCAAGCTGGGCGAGCAGCAGGCGAAAGAAGAGTAACGATCCAGCGTTGGATCATGCGGCCGGGACCTCCCGGCCGCTTTTTCTGTTGCCGGTCGCCGCAGGGGGTGTACGCTCTTCCAGGATCACATTCCGTCACCCGTCCCGGGACGAATGAAACGTCCCATGTAACAAATCCGACGGAGCGGCGTCTCCAGGAATGACCATGAAAATCATAGGCAGTTCGATTCTGGCGCTGTTCATAGCGGCATACAGCCTGGACAGTCCACTTCCTGAGCCCTCCCCATCGGCCAACCAACCGCACTATACGGCGGACGGAAAGCTGCAGCGGCCGGACAACTACCGGGAGTGGGTCTTCCTCTCCTCCGGGCTGGGGATGAACTACGGACCGACGCAGAACGGCGGCAGCGCGCCGCCTGCATTCACCAATGTGTTCGTGAATCCGGAGTCGTACCGCGAGTTCCTCAAGACCGGCCAGTGGCCGGACAAGACGATGTTCGCTCTGGAGATCTATACCTCGGCCGTGAACAGCCCGCCGAACAAGCGCGGGAATTTCCAGGACACCCTGGAGGCGCTGGAGATGGAGGTGAAGGATTCATCGAAGCCGGACCTCTGGCGCTATTACGACATGAGCCTCACCGAACCAGCGACCGCGCCGCTGCCCAAAGCGGCGGGTTGCTTCGCGTGCCATGACGCCAACGCGGCGGTGGAACATTCCTTCACTCAGTTCTACCCGGCCCTGCTGGACGTGGCCATCGAAAAGGGAACGATCAAGAAGGGCATCAGCGTGCCCCTGAATGCGCACCGCTGGAGCAAAGTGGTGACGGAAAGAGGTTGGGCCGCCGCCGAGGCCGCCTATCGCGAGGACAAGGCGAAGCATCCGGAATCACTGCTGACCGAGGGCGCCTTGAACTCGCTGGGCTACGCGCTGTTGAGCAACAAGAAGACGACCGAATCCATCGCGGTATTCGAGCTGGTGACGCGGGAGTATCCGACCTCCGCCAATGCCTTTGACTCGTTGGCGGATGCGTATACGGAGGCCGGCCGGGTCGCCGATGCGCGCCATGCGACCAACAAGGAACTGGAACTTGTCGCGGCAGACGGAGCCATGCCCGCGGCCCGCAAGAAATCGATCACCGATGCGGCGAACGAGAGACTGGAGAAGCTGAAGAGCGCCAAATAACGCCGCACGCGGGCTGTATACTGAAAAGGTATGCAGCCCAAGTACAAACGTATCCTGCTGAAACTCTCCGGCGAGGCGCTGGCGGCGAAACAAGGCTTTGGCGTGGACCCGGTGCGGGTGCATGAGATCGCGGCGGAATTGCGCGAGGTGCACGAGCTGGGCGCGGAGATCGCCATCGTGGTGGGGGGCGGCAACTTCTTCCGCGGCGTGGCCGTGCAGGCCAAGGACATGGACAGGGTCAGCGCCGACCAGATGGGCATGCTGGCCACGGTGATCAACGCCCTGGCCTTGCAGGACGCGCTGGAAAAACAGGGCGTCAAGACCCGGGTGATGACCGCCATCGAGATGAACCAGGTGGCGGAACCGTACATCCGGCGCCGGGCCATGCGCCACCTGGAAAAAGGCCGCGTGGTCGTCTTCGCCGGCGGCACCGGCAACCCCTACTTCTCCACCGACACCGCCGCTTCGCTCCGCGCCATGGAGATCAAAGCAGACGCCATCCTAAAAGCCACAAAAGTCGACGGCATTTATGACGCCGACCCCGTGCTGGTGAAAGAAGCGGTGAAGTTCGAGCAGATCAGCTACTTCGACATCATCCAGAAGGGGCTGAAGGTGATGGACACCACATCCATCTCGCTCTCCAAGGACAACAAGATGCCCATCATCGTCTTCAACCTGAACAAACACGGGAACATCCGGCGGGTGGTGGCGGGGGAAGCGGTGGGGACGCTGGTCACAGCGTAAGGCCGCCAAATTTTTTGTAGTTGATTTTTGTTCTAATATATAGAACAATAGTTCTAATTATTAGAACATGAATACTCTACCTAGAATCCTGTTTGGACGAGATCGCGGCGCGGTCCTGTCCTATCTTTTTCTCCATCAAGACGAGAGTTTTTACATCCGGGAAATCGCGCGACGTGCGCAAGTGTTGCCCGGGAATGCAAAACGGGAATTAACTATTTTGGAGCAAGCGGGATTGGTCACCAGCCAGCGCCGCGGGAATCAGGTGTTTTACACTGCCAACCTGAAATCGCCCATCTATAGTGAGCTACAGTCGATCGTGAGGAAGACCTTCGGTCTTGGGGACGTGTTGCGGGAGGCCTTGCAGCCACTTGCCGCCAAGATCCGATTCGCATTCGTCTTTGGCTCCATGGCGCGCGCGAAAGAATCCAGCAGCAGCGATGTGGATGTTTGCATCGTGGGCGACGCAAGTTTCGAGGAGTCAGTGATCCTTCTCCGGTCAGCCGAACGAATCCTGGGGCGTGAAGTCAATCCGGTCGCATATTCCGAGACGGAAATTCGTGAGAAACTACGCGCGAACAACCCGTTCGCGAGGGAGATCGTTCGCGGGCCCAAAGTATGGTTGATCGGGGACCAAGATGAGCTTGGCGCAATGGCTTGAGAACAGCTGGTTGCAGGCGCACGCCGCGACTCCGGAGGAGTTTCACGGCTGGCTGGCCCAGCTCGACCGTTCAATTCTTGACAGCCAGGTGTCAGGGTTGAGCGCAGCGGGGAGGTTCCGGTTCGCCTATGATGCGGCCTTGATCGCCGCCACTGCCGCACTCGGCGCGGCCGGGTACCGGCCCGACCGGCGCGACTCGCACCATGTACGGGCGTTCGAATCCACAGAATTCACTCTGCAGGTCGCAAATGACCAGCGAGACTTACTGAACCGATTCCGGAAGAAACGAAGCCGGAATCTCTATGAAGGCGATTCCGACATCACGGATTCTGAAGCGGACGCGATGCTGAGATTGGCGATTGCATTAAGGTCCAGACTGGAAGAATGGACCAAACGCGAACATCCGAGACTGTGGCCGGCTTGATGCAGGTGGTCTGACCAGCGGAGCCGGTATCGCCGATCTTCCTGACAACAGCCGAGACCAGTGAAACGGGCGGGTGACGTTGCCTCAATCACAAAAGGCACAGCGCGAAGGCTGTGCCTTTGGTGTTTGTGGCAATAGACCAGACTAAGCTTCGATGGAGACGTGGCAGACGCGGCCGACGATGTAATCCGCGTAGGTCTTGTCCTCTTCCACATTGATGACCGAGACCGGGTAGGCCTGGTTATGGGGGCGGAGGACCAGCGTGTTGTCCGCCTTCTCCACATATTTAACCGTGCAGCCGCCATCCTTGCGCACCGCATACATGTTCTGTTCGTTCTTGCGGTAAGGGTCGAGCGAGTTGTAGTGCCGGTCGATGAGCAAGGTGGCGCCGGGCAGCAGGCGCGGGTACATGCTCATGCCTTCGTGGGCGTCCACCTTGATCATGACGAAGCGCTTCCAGTCGTCGCGGACCGCGGCCAGGTTGGGACGCAGACGGCGGAGAAAAGACTTCTTGAATTTGAGGATCTCCTTGACGTTCTCCGCGATGATGCGCGGCTCGCCCGCGGCCACCGCGCCCTCGGTGAGGATCACGTCCTCGAACTCGTCGGGCGACGGCGGGATGATGCTGGCGCGCTTGTTGATCTCCGCCGGGTCGAGCAGATCGAGCACGGAGATGCGCTGCACGGTGAGCACCTTGTCCATGCCTTCGAGCGAGAGGGAGCGTTTGGAGTTCAGAAAATTGGAGATATGGGCCTGCTGGAAGCCGGTCTGCTGGGCCAGGCGGAGGCCGGTGAGGTGGCCGGCGTCGATGCGGGCGCGCAAGGATTTGCGAAGATTCTCCTGCAATTGGCGGAATTTCATGGGCCCATCATAACACTGTGCTATAGGCGCTGCAACTCGTTACACGGAAAGGAAATAAACTCCTTGACAGCGAATCCCGGCGGCGATTAGGATATCCTGCATGCTATATCAATCAGCTATAGCAGGAGCGTGCCATGTCGGAAGTCGCAGTACGGGACCCGGAGCAGGCGTTCGTGGAACTCCGCCGCAAGGTGCGGAACGCGGAGGTGCTTTCGGCAGCGGTCGAGCGATTGCTGCGGGAGTTGCGCTTCAGCGGGAAGCTCAGCGTGGTGGTGCAGAACGGACACGTGCTGAAATCCGGGTACGAGGAGGGGTATTTCCGTAAAAGCAGTGGCTAGGGGCCGACAGGCCGCTGGTCATCGGGCGTACGGTGTTGGGGGCAAGGCGAAGGGCCAAGCGCGATCATAGAAACAACTGAATAGCACCCCAGGTGCTTCGTGACTGAAACGAGCCCTGTGCCGGACATGATCCGGCGCAGGGCCCTTTTTGTTTGGAGGAATGATGCGAGTGGAACTGAAGATCTGCGAGCGGTGCGGCCGGTTGTGGATGCGGCCGTCGGGAACCGGGTGGGTGTATTGCGTGACCTGCCACGGCGCGATGCAGGAGATGGCCGTGGCGCAGACCGCCACCGGGGCGCGACCCTCACACGCCCATACCCAGCGGCCGGGGAGCGTGCAGTCATGATCGAGACCCGAGCCGAGATCTCTCTCTATCGCGGCCTGACCATCGGGATGCTGCGAAGGTATTTCCGCGTGTCGCTGGAGGCGGGGCGGCTGCCGTCGATCCTGGGGCGGGAATTCTTCCGCACCCAGGTGACGCACTACCGGATGCATTCCCTCGAAGACCGGATCATCCTGGTCTTCGACGTGGAAAAGTGTCTGGCGAAGCTGACCCTGTTCGAACAGGCG
>JACPNP010000045.1 GCA_016185365.1 Terriglobales bacterium | reverse complement strand
GCTCGAGGTCCTGCAGGTCGACGTCCAACTTATGCGGCAAACTGAAAAAGTCGAAGTAGTTCACGCCGAAAACGACGTGCCGCAGCCGCAGCTCTTCTGCGCGTTGGGATTTTCGAACACGAAGCCCGACTGCATCAGCGATTCCTTGTAATCGAGCGTCATGCCGTGCAGATAAAGCAGGCTCTTGGGATCGACCAGAACTTTGACGCCATCGAATTCGAAGATCTTGTCGGTGGGCCGTTCGCGCGTATCGAACTTGAACTGATAGCTCAACCCCGAGCAGCCGCCGCCCAACACGCCCAGACGCAGTCCTCCGCTCACGCCTTCCTTGGCAAAGGCCTGTTTGATCTTTTGGATCGCCTTCGGCGTGACCTGAATTTCCGTAACTGGGGCTTGCTCCGTCATATTACGATGCGACCGTTTCCCCGGCAGGCTTGTGCGCGCCCTGCTTCTTCTTGTAATCGCCAATGGCGGCTTTGATGGCGTCCTCCGCCAGCACCGAGCAGTGAATCTTCACGGGCGGCAGGCTCAGCTCATTGACGATGTCGGTGTTCTTGATGGCCAGGGCTTCGTCGACAGTCTTGCCCTTCAGCCATTCCGTGGCCAGCGACGAGCTGGCAATGGCGCTGCCACAGCCGAAGGTCTTGAACTTGGCATCGGCGATGATGCCGGTGGCTTCGTCGACCTTGACTTGCAGCTTCATGACGTCGCCGCACTCCGGCGCGCCTACCATGCCGGTGCCCACGTTGGGATCGTTCTTATCCATCGACCCGACGTTGCGCGGGTGACTGTAATGATCGAGAACTTTGTCCGAATATGCCATAAAATCTCCTTACGTAAAATTTCCGTCAGGGCGGGGAATTACTCCGCTGCCCACTGTACCGTGCTCAAATCGACGCCTTCCTTGGCCATCTCGTAGAGCGGTGATAGCTCGCGCAGCCGCCGGACCACTTCGATGATGCGCGCGGCCACGTAATCCACTTCTTCTTCCGTGTTGAAGCGGCCCAGTCCGAAGCGGATGGAAGTGTGCGCCAGATCGTCGCCCACGCCCAGAGCCTTCAGCACGTAGCTCGGTTCGAGAGTGGCCGAAGTGCAGGCTGAGCCGCTCGATACCGCGATATCGTTGATGCCCATCAGCAGCGATTCGCCTTCCACATACGCAAAGCTCATGTTGAGATTGTTGGGCAGGCGGTGTTCCATCGTGCCGTTGATGAATACTTCGTCCAGCTCGCTCTCGAGTTTGGCTTTCAATTTGTCGCGCAGATAGCTCATGCGGCGCGACTCTTCCGGCATTTCCGCCTGGCAGATGGCGCAGGCTTCGCCCAGTCCAACGATGCTGGGAACGTTTAGCGTGCCCGAGCGCATGCCGCGCTCGTGACCGCCGCCATCCATTTGCGCGGTGATCTGGACGCGGGGATTCCGGCGGCGGACATACAGCGCGCCGACCCCCTTGGGCCCGTAAATCTTGTGCGCCGTGATCGACATCAGGTCGATATTGTCGCGCAGCACGTTGACCGGAACTTTGCCGCAAGCCTGCACGCCATCGGTATGGAACAGCACGCCACGCTCGTGCGCGATTTTGCCGATTTCGGCGACGTTCTGGATCACGCCGATTTCGTTGTTGGCGTACATGATGCTAATCAGAATCGTTTTGTCAGTGATGGCTTTGCGCAGGACGTCGAGATCGATCAGCCCGTTCGACAGCATCGGCAGATACGTGACCTTGGCGCCGTGCTTTTCCAGCTTCTTGCAGGTGTCGAGCACCGCTTTGTGCTCGGTGGCGGCGGTGATGATGTGATTGCCTTTTTCGGCATACATTTCGGCCACGCCTTTAATCGCCAGATTGTTGGATTCCGTGGCGCCGCTGGTGAAAATGATTTCCTTGGCGGTAGCCCCGATCAGATCGGCGATTTGCTTGCGGGCTTTATCGACAGCTTCTTCGGCTTCCCAGCCGAAGCTGTGATTGCGGCTGGCGGCGTTGCCGAACTTCTCGGTGAAATAAGGCAGCATGGCCTGCAGAACGCGCGGGTCAACCGGCGTCGTGGCGTGATTATCGAAATAAATTGGCGTCTTCATCGCATTTCCTTATAAAACGTGAACTAGCTCGCGTGCGCCGCTGTCGCATCCGGATTGCAGCGGCCCCGGCGTTTCACTGGCCGTGGCCGACATATCCGCAATCGTGATGCTGCCCAGCAGGTGCAGAATCGCTTCATGCACTTTGCGCAGCGGCTCCCGCACCGTGCAGCGCTCGGATTGATCGCAGCGCCCGTGTTCGGTGAAGCAATTGGTCAGAATAATCGGGCCGTCGATCGCGTGAATCACTTCGAGCGCGGTGATCCGCTGGGCCGGCCGCGCCAGCTTGTAGCCGCCGTTGGTCCCCGCCACCGAATGCAGCAGGCCGGTCTTGGTCAGCTTCTGCAGTATCTTGGCCAGCATGGGCAGCGGAACGCCGTACGCGTCGGCGATTTCCTTGGCGCTGGCCGTTCCGGCGCCATCGGCGGCCGCCAGGTGCTTCAGCGCGATCAAGCCGTAATCGGCCTTTTTGGTCAACTTCAACATGGTATCGTGGACCGATTCAGTCCACTATCAGTATAGCTCTGAATTCCTATACAGGTCAAGCACTTAAATTAAGACTGCTTGTGTCGTAGATCGAAGGATAACAGGCGTTTAGATGCACCACGCTTTCGCCGGGATGCTCGAGCGCCAGCATAATCAGGATGTAATCCTTCACGTGGCGGGTGATGAGGAAGTTCTGCTTAACATGCTGGTAGCCGTTTTCCCCCATGCGCTCGCGCAGTTTGCGGTCCCGCAGCAACTGCGCAACGCGCGTAGCCGCGCCTTCGGGGGAGTGAACCAGAAAGCCCGTTACGCCGTCGATGATCTGCAGCTTGATGCCACCCACGGCGCCGCCCACCACCGGCTTACGCTTCCACAGCGCTTCAGTCACGGTGAGCCCAAAGCCTTCGCGAATGGATTTCTGCAAAACCACGGTCGAGCCGCGCACCAGCGCATTGATTTCCAGATCGCTGAAGGGCGGGAGCATCAATACGTGAATATCCGGATCGCCGTCAGCGGCTGCGCGCACTTCGGCCAGCACGGCCTCACCCTCCGGATCGTCGGGCGCTCCGCCGCCCGCCAGAACCAACTGGCAATCGTGACGCTTCTTGACGATGCGGTAGGCCGCGATAACTCCGAGCGGGTCCTTGAGACGATCGAAGCGCGACACCTGGGTGAGCACGGGCCGGTCCGGATCGATGTGATATTTTTCCAGAACCTGCGACACCGCCGCGTCGTCCAGTGGGCGGTTCTTGTCGCTCAGCGGATCGATCGACGGCGCAATGCGAAACTGGGGCACCGCGAGCCGCTGGGCGAAATCGGGCATGGAAAAAATCGCCGCCCCGTATTGATCGACATACGGCCGCAGGAAATTCCAAACCTCCGGTTGCGGCGTGGATACATCGATATGGCAGCGCCAGACCCAGTGGCGCCCGATCTCCTTTTTCTTGAGAATCAATCCCGCCGGCTGCGGATCGTGAACTAGCAGCACATCGCCGGTAAGGTTGACATCGCGCAGGTTGGCTTCGGTAGTGGCGCGGAAGATCTCGAACATGTTTTCCGTGATCTCTTCGTGCTTGCCATGGAGCGCGTTGTGGAAGGCCTTGGTCACGTTGAAAAATGCCTGGTCGCCTTTGATGACGTCCCAGCTGGTGTGGATGCCCAGCTCATTCATCAGCGGGACCAGGCGGGTGAGAATTTCCGCCACGCCGCCGCCTACCGCGGTCGAATTAATATGCTGCATGCTACGGCCGCGCACGCGATCCGCCAGCACGCGCAATTCATCGATCACGCCTTGGCCGACGATTTCCTGATAATCCGCAAGGGTTGCCGGCATGTCATTTTCTCCGGTATTTCCGGCCCAGTTTCACGATCTCGCCTTTCAGCTCGTCGAGGGTCATGACATAAGGATCGAGCTTGTCGATCTTCTTGGCCGCACGGGTCTCGCCCAGGCTTTTCAGCCATTGGGAGAAATCATTGGCCGGCTGCTCCAGGCGCAGCCGCGACTCGAACAGGTGGAAATGAAGACAGGCGTTCGAGACGCGCCCGACCTGCTCGAAGAACTCCGCCGCGTCGCGCGCCACTACGCCAGTGGGCATGACGAAACTCTTGGCCTCGCAAAAATGAAACTCGCTGCCCGGCGGGCACTGGCGCCGAGCGCCGCCCTCGTCCAAGTGATTGCGAAGAGCCGCCAGCATGGCCTCGCGGACCTCGCGGATGGACGTCATGGCCAGCAGATCGATCGCAGCCAGCCGCTCCGCCAGCCCCTCTTCCTGCAGCGCGGCCGAGACCCAGTTGGCAAAGTCGTTATAGAAGCGCGGTTTCTCGAAATGATGAATCAGGAACAGGTAGTGCGTGTGATAGAAAACCGACGCGCCCGACACCTCGCAAAGGTGCTGCAGCAGCTCGCAAAGGTTGCCGGCCTTGCGCCCGGTGAGGACCACCAGGCGGCGTTCGGTGTAAAAGATGAAGGGTTCGCTGGCCGGCATCGTCCTAGCGTGTGGCCGCCTTGGCGCGGGCGAATGCAATCGATTCCAGCCACAGCAGAAACTCGCGCACCTGGGCCGGACCCGGCGAGTGATACCGCGCGCTGGTGGGGTCGAGGGGGCCGACCTTCACTGTGATCGAGCCCGTCAGCATCCGGAAGGCGGCTTCATCGGTGCTGTCGTCGCCCAGATAGATCGTGATCGGCGTAGGGCCGCCCAGTTGATCATGGATCCAGTTCACCGCGGCCCCTTTATTCCAGCCGGCTACCGGCAGAATCTCGAAGACTTGATGGCCGAGGCTCACGCGAAATCGCGCCGCGTTTTGCTTGACAGATGCCAGTATGACCTCTTCAATTTGGGCGACATCGGCAGGATCAGCCTGGCGGTAATGCACGCTGGCGGTCAACACCTTGTTTTCCACCTTGGCGCCAGGGATGCTGCTCAAACTCACCGCCAAGCGGGAACAGAGATCCTGCAGCTCCGGGCGAAGCGCGCCGGCGATGGGCTGCATGAACCGCAATCCAGGTCCTTTGATTTCGAAACCGTGATTGCCGGCGTAAATCACATACGGCAAGCCGATGCGCGCGTGCAGGTCATGGAGCGAGCGCCCGCTGATCACGGTAACGTTCAGGTTTCGCTTGCGGGAGAGCCGGTCGATCGCCCGTTGCACGGCGGCATCTAAGCGCGCCTCCGCCGGGTCGCCGACGAGCGGCGTAAGCGTGCCATCGAAATCCAGGAACAGCGAGACGGCCTCGCGCGCGCGAATTCGCCGTTCAATCTCGGGAAAGCAATCAGCCAAAGGCTGCGGTTGTTGTCTGCTCATGAGCGGTGAACTCGAATTTGAGAAGGGCCGACAACAGCTTCCCAGCCCAGCGGTAGATATTGTTTTCCTCGACCACGGCGCGCATTTTCCGCATGCGCCGGCGCCGCTCCTCCTCCGGCATTTGCAGGGCTTGCCGGATGGCTTGGGCGGTTTCTTCCTCGTTGAACGGATTCACTACCAGCGCATCGGTCAGCTCGCGCGAAGCGCCCGCGAAATCGCTCAAAATCAGCACGCCGTCTTCATCCACGCGGCTGGCGACGTATTCTTTCGCCACCAGGTTCATGCCATCGTGCAGGGAACTCACGATGCAGAACTCGGCCAGCCGGTGGAGCGCCATCAGCCGGTCCTGCGGCACGTGTTGTTTCAATAGAATGATGGGCTCCCAGCGGCGCGCCGCCCATTTGCGGTTGATCGAGCTCGCCAGCTCGGTGACTTCTTGTTCCAGCGCGCTGTACTGGGAAATGCGGCTGCGCGTGGGCACAGCCACCTGGACAAACACCAGCCGCCGCTGGTATTCCGGATTCTGCGTCAGGAAGCGATCGAGCGCGCGCAGGCGTTCGCAAATGCCCTTGGTGTAGTCCAGGCGGTCGATGCCGATTCCCACCAGCTCGTCGGTGAGACCCAGCTGTTTGCGCCAGGCGTACATTTCTTCCTTGGTCTTGTAGGTGCGGGCGGCAGCGTCGTGATCGGCGAAATCGATGCTGATCGGAAACGGGCGGACCAGCGTGGTCTTGCCGCCGCGTCTTACTTCGAAACGCTCATAGTCGACTTTGGCTTCCATCGTGCGGTCGATCGTTTCCAGGAAATTCTGGCAATGCAGGCGCAGGTGGAAGCCAAACAAATCGTTGGCCAGCATGCCATCCAGCAGCTCTTCCTTCCAGGGAAATCCGCGGAATACTTCCGGGTTGGGCCAGGGAATGTGCCAGAACTGGGCCACGATCAGGTTGGGGTTGGCGTCCTTCAGCAGCCGCGGCAGCAGGGCGAAATGGTAGTCCTGAATGAATACGAATGCCGGTTTACCATCGGCCTCTTCGAGCACGGCGCGCGCGAAGAGCGCATTCACTTCGCGATACGACTGCCAGTCTTCCGGATTGAAGACCGGCCGCGTGAACGCGATATGGCACAGCGGCCATAAGCATTGGTTGGAGAGGCCGTAGTAGTAGCGCTGCTCCTGCTGATCGTCCAGCCAGACGCGCCGCAGGGTAAAGCTGGGATTCTCCGGCGGCACAGCCACGCGATCGTGGGCATCTACTACGGCACGATCGGCGTCGCCGGAGCCGTGAGCGACCCAAGTGCCCTGGCAAGCGCGCAGCAGTGGTTCAAGCGCGATGGTCAGACCGCTCGCTGGCTGAAAACAATGAATTTGCCGCCGCTTAATCCCCTTGCCGGTGTAGTGGTGAATGTAAGGCTCCCGGTTGGAGACGAGAATGAAGCGGTAATCCCGCAGCTTGGCGCCGATCAAGTCGGCCAGACCCGTCTTGGACCACATGGCGCCTCCGGTCACAGAAAAAAAACTCCCGCAATGAGGGGACCACTTCCGGAAAGCCTTTGTTTGTACGAGTTACGTGTGAGCTTTGGCCTGGCGAGCCAGCCATGTATATGCAGTTCTTACCGGGGGGTCGAGAATAATTACCGAAATTGGGTCCGATTTAACGGCAATGGGCGGGGTTTAACGGGCAGACCGGGCAATTTTGAGCCCCAGCGCCATCAGCGCCGAGGTCAGCGCCAGCGCCGCGCTGCCATAAAACGCCGCCGACCAGCTGCCGAATTTCTCGAACAACAACGCGGCCAGGCCCCCGCCGATGATCGCTGCCACACCTTTGGCGGTATAGAGGAAGCTGTAATTCGACGCAGCGTTGGCGCCGCCGAAATAATCGCCGAGGATGGAAGGAAACAGCGAGAACGCTTCGCCCCAAGTGAAGAATGTCAGCACCAGCGTCACGGTGAACAAAAATCCGGACTGCCGCCCGACCCACAGAATGCTCAGCAGGCAGCCCGCATGCAGCGTGAAGGCGATGAACATGGTTTGCTCGCGGCCCACGCGGTCCGAAAGCCATCCCCACGACACCCGGCTCAGCCCGTTGGCGATGCGGTCGAGCGACAACGCCGCGGTCAACGCCGCTGCCGAAATGCCCCACTCGCGCGCCACCGGCGCCGATTGCGCCACCACCAGCAGGCCGCCGGTAGCCATCATCACGAACATGGCGTACAAGACGTAAAACTTGGGTGTTCGCAGCATTTGCAAAGTGGAGAATTGGCCGGCCGCGGGCTTTGAGCCGGCTGCCTTGACCGCTGCCGGCGGATGCCGTAGCACTTGCGCCACCGACAGAATCACCAGCCCCTGCACAATGCCGCTGGCTATGAATGCCGTGCGATAGCCGTAGCTGCGAATCATCCACGTGAACACCGGAATGAAGACCGCCGAGCCTGCGCCGAAGCCGCCGGCTATGATGCCGCTGGCCAGTCCACGGCGGTCGGGGAACCATTTGATGGCGCCGGCGATGGCGCCGCTATAAACGAAAGCTGCTCCGGTCCCTGCCACGGCGTAGAACGCGTACAACTGCCAGAGCGCATCGGCGTAGGCCAGCCCGGCCCAGCCGAAACCGCACAGCACGCCGGCGATTGAGGTGAACAGGCGGGGCCCGGCGCGATCGATCAGCCAGCCTTCCACCGGCATGATCCAGGTTTCGAAAATGATGAATAGCGTAAAGGCCCATTGAATGTCGGAGAGCTTCCAGGAGTGCGCGTCGCGCAGCGGGGCGACAAACAGGGTCCATGCATATTGCAGGTTGGCGATCATGATCATCGCCAGCAGCGATGCCGCCAGTTGTGCCCAGCGATTCTTCATCCGGCCCTGTGCGCCACCAGCAGCTTGGTGCAGGCGTAGACGGTTTGTGTGTGCGGCATCGGTATGGCAAGGCGCTGGCCGATTTCGAGAACCGCTCCTACCAGGGCGTCGAGCTCGAGCTCGCGGCCGGCTTCGAGGTCCTGCAGCATGGAAGTTTTGTGCTCGCCGACTTTTTCCGCGCCGGCCACGCGCTGTTCCATCGAAACCGGCAGCTCCATGCCCAGGCGTGTGGCGACGGATTCCACTTCCGCCATGATGCCGCGAACGAGCGCCGAGACTTCCGGATGGCGCACCATCTCGACGATGGTCGCGCCCGTGAGCGCGCTGATCGGGTTGAACGACGCGTTGCCCAGCAGCTTCACCCAGATTTCCTGGCGCAGGTGAGTAGTCACGGGGCAGCGCAGCCCGGCGTGGACCAGCATGGCGGAAATCTGGCGCGCGCGCTCGCTGCGTTCGCCGGTGGGCTCGCCCAATGAAAGACGGTTGCCGGCGGTGTGGCGGATCACGCCCGGCTCGAGCGCTTCCGTCGAGAAGTAGACGATCGATCCCAAAATGCGGCCGGGTTCAATCGCCGCCGCAATGGCGCCGGTGGGATCGAGGCATTGCATCCGTTCGGCGCCTGTGAAGTACCACCACGGAATGCCGTTCTGCATGCTGACGACGGTGGTTTCGGGACCCAGCAGCGGAGCCAGATTCGGAGCAATCGCGGGCAGGGAATGAGCTTTCACCGCCAGGAAAACTACGTCCACCGGGCCCGCGGCGGAGTAGCTTTCGACAACTACCGGGCGCGCTGCGAAGCCGCCATCCGCACTCTCCACGCGCACGCCGCGCTGCGTGATAGCGGCAAGTGTGCGGCCGCGCGCGATGAGCGTGACGTCTTCGCCGGCACGGGTCATCAGCGCAGCGAGGTAAGCGCCGACTGCGCCCGCGCCCACGATGGCCGATTTCATCCCTGCTTTCCCAACTGAGCCGCGACGTTCAGACGCTGTATCTTGCCGGTGGCCGTACGCGGAATGGCGGTGACCACGTACAGTTTTTTGGGAGTTTTGAAATCGGCCAGGCGCTCGCGGCAGTGCGCGATCAGCTCGGCTTCGGCAACGGGGTCGCTGAGAACTACGGCCGCGGCTACTTCCTCGCCCCATGTGGCGTGCGGGATGCCGAACGCCACGGCTTCAGAGACGGCGGGATGAGCGAGGAGCACTTCATCGATTTCGCGCGGGGCGATTTTCTCGCCGCCGCGGTTGATCATTTCCTTGAGGCGTCCGGTGAGCTGCAGTTGAGGTAGCCATGCATGACATTGGTGCCGCGGATACTCACCTCCCCCTGCTTGCCGGCCGGCAGAATCTGGCCCTGATCGTCGAGGATGGCGATGCCCACGCCGGTCCCCTGGCCGACGAATCCCGGTTTGCGCGGCCCGGGCGGCAAGGGGTTGGAGGCCATCTGATGCGCGGCTTCGGTCATGCCGTAGGCCTCCAGCACCGGGGCGCCGAAGGCGGCTTCCATCTTCTGTGCGACTTCCACCGGCAGCGCCGCGCTGCAGGAACGGATAAAGCGCAGCTTCTCCGCGCCGGCGGGCCGTTCCTTGCCGCTTGATCGCGCCAGCACCAGTTGATGAATCGTGGGCACGGCGGAGTACCAGGTGACGCCGCAATCGCGGACCGTGCGCCAGAACGAGAGCGCGTTGAATTTCGCCGGGACCACCACGGTTCCGCCGGTAAGCAGCGTGGAGAGCACCGAGGCCACTAAGCCGTGTACGTGAAACAGCGGCATCAAGCAGAGAGACACGTCGCTCGAGGTGAGCCGGTAGGTGTCGGCGATATTGCGTGCCGATGTTGCCAGATGGCGATGCTGCAGGGGCACGCGTTTGGGGCGTCCGGTGCTGCCGCTGGTGTGAAGAACCAGGGCTACATCGTCGGGCGAAGGCGCGGGTGTTGTGCGCGATGCCGCGGCGGCTGCGTCTTTCACGTGGACTGCGCCATGCGCGCTGGTTTCGAGGGTCAGGATGGGAATACGGCCGGCGGCGGCGCGTTGCGCTTCTTCGGCGCCTTCCGGCGGCACGACCAGTAGCTTCGCCGCTGTGTCTTCGAGATAAAACGCGAACTCGTCGTGGCGATAGCCGGGGTTGAGCGGCGCAGCGGTTCCGGCTGCCGCGGCCGCCAGGAAACTTGCAATCGCGGCCACCCCGTTGGGAAAGACCAGCGCGATGCGGTCGCCGCGAGTCGCACCGGCAGCGGTGAAGGCGTCGGCCAGCGCGGCCACTTGCTGGCGCAGGGTGGCGTAGGTGATGCGGACGCCGGTCTCCGGCACCAGGAGGGCTGTGTGGCTGGCCGGGGCTGCGTGCAGAAGCTCGAGCAAAGTGGAGGGGGTGCTGGAATCATTCATTGCTGTCGATGTTTCTATGGAAATTGGATGGTAGCAAAAAGGCAGCAGACTGTGTCCATCTCCGGCAACTCGATGTCGCGGCTGGATTTTCTCGAAAGTGCGCAAAACGCCGATGGGGCGTGGGGGTATGCGCCGGGCCGGCAGTCGTGGCTGGAGCCGACCTGTTACGCGCTGCTCGCGTTGTCTGCGCGCAACGGGCGCGCTTTCGCCAGCGGGTGGGAGCGCATGCGGGCCGCGCAACTGCCTTCAGGCGCCTGGCCGGCTGCGCCGGGAATGAGGGAAGGGCATTGGGTGACGGCGCTCGCGATCACGCTGCACGCGGCGGCTGGCGTATGGGACGAGGCTTTTCGCCGCGGAGTCGGATGGTTGCTGGCAACTACCGGCGGGGAGCGCGGAATTTTGGTTCGCGCGGCGCATTTTCTGCGGCCATCGCTGGTCGAATTCGATTCCCGCTACGGCGGCTGGCCGTGGCAGCCGGGCACGTCGTCCTGGGTGGAGCCGACCGCGCACACGCTGACGGCTTTGCATCGCGCGGCTGGTCATATTCAGGATTCCAGGCTGGCGCCGCGTATCCGCATGGGCGAGCGTATGCTGCTTGACCGCCGCTGCCGGGATGGCGGATGGAATTACGGCAACCGGCGCGTATTGGGCGTGGATTTGCCGTCGTACCCGGAATCTACGGCGCTGGCGCTGATGGCGCTGGCCGGAAATCCGGCGTTAGATGGCCCGGCGGCTGAGGTTCTGGCGCTAGAGCAATGGCAGGCTACGCGCAGCCGGCTGGCGCGCGCCTGGCTGTCGCTGTGCCTGCGCCGGTTGGGGGCTAAGACGGAAGCGCTGCCAGCGCTCGGTGCCGGCGAAATGGACGTGATGACGACGGCGATCGAGGCGCTGGTATCGGCATGATCTCGGAAACCGCTCCCTTTGGTCGCGGCTCTGAATCAGCGCACGATCGTGACAGCGGGTTTTTCGAAATGCTGGATGACGCGAGAGCGGTGCGAATATGATCCACGATGATCACAGCGCCTTACAGAGCCGCGACCAAAGGGAGCGGTTTTCCCGGCGCAGACTGCTGGCCGGGGCGGCGCTGCTCACCGGATGCGCTCCCGCTCCTCGCCTGGCCGGCCCCAAGGGCCGCGCGGCGGTAACCATCGTGCGGGCGGCATCCTACACCGCCGATTTGGCTGACATTCTGCTGCGCGGCGTAACCGCTTGCGGGCTGGTCGTTCGCGGCCGGCGCATTCTGCTCAAACCCAACCTGGTCGAGTTCGATTCATCGACCGCCGTCAACACCCACGCCGCGATTGTGGCTGCCGCCGTCGAGGTGTTCACCAAATTAGGCGCCTCCGAAGTGCGCATCGGCGAGGGCCCCGGACACCGGCGCGACACCATTTTTCTGGCCGAAGAGGCGGGCTACCGGCGCGGCGTTGCGGATTTCGATCGCCGGTTCATCGATCTCAACCGCGATGACGTGGCTGCAGTGGACGGCTTCGCCGATGAAGCCCGGTTCTATCTGCCTCGTGCCGCGCTCGGCGCCGATGTGATCGTGTCGCTCGCCAAAATGAAGACCCATCATTGGGCCGGGGCCACGCTCGCCATGAAGAATTTTTTCGGCCTGGTTCCGGGCGCAATTTACGGATGGCCCAAGAACCGCCTGCATTACATCGGCATCGACCGCGCGGTGCGGGAATTGTACCGGCTCTTCCCGCGCAGTTTCGCCATCGTCGATGGCATCACCGGCATGGAGGGCAATGGGCCCATTCAAGGCTCCCCGAGATCGGCCGGGGTGGTGGTGATGGGCGGCGACCTGGTCGCGGTCGATGCCACCTGCTGCCGCATCATGGGCATCGACCCGAATCGAATCGAGTATCTGCGCCTGGCCGGGATGCTGGGGCACAGCGCGGCCGGGGAAATCGACCAGCGCGGTGAAACACTGGCATCGGTACAAACCCGTTTCGAGCTGCCCGCCGAATTCCGCCATGCCCGCCTGGCGTAAGCTGGCCGCGCTCGTCAGCGGACTGGCGGTCGCGGCCCTCATTGGCGCGTACGCGATTGCGCTCACCGCTCCCGCCGTCGGCGTGTTTCACGACGATGGCGTCTACCTCGTCACGGCCAAGTCTCTGGCCACCGGGCGCGGATACAACATCGTGAGCCTGCCGCGCGCGACGCCCGAAACCAAGTACCCGATCCTGTTTCCCGCCTTGCTGGCGGCGGTGTGGAGAATCGCTCCGCCGTTTCCCGGCAATGTGATGTGGCTCAAATGCGTTCCTCTGCTGGCGGGCGTCATTTGGCTGGGCCTTTCGTTCTGCCTGTTGAAGCGCGAAACGGGCAGCGGTCCAATCGCGGGCATTCTGGTGGGGCTCGCGGCGTTGTCGCCATGGACGTTATTCCTGAGCACGGCGCTGCTTTCGGAGACGGTGTTTGCGGCGTTCACGACCGGCGCCGTGATGGCCGTTGAGCGGGCGTGCAGCGCCGGCCGGCATGCCCGAATGCTGGTGCCGGGCGCGGCGATACTGGCGAGCGCGGCCTTCCTGACGCGCACGGCGGGCGTGGCGGTGTTTACAGCCGGGGCGTTGACGCTCGGGTGCCGGGTGGGAGTCAGAAAATCCGCATTGTACCTGGCTGTGTGCGCAGCGCTGTGCGCGCCGTGGCTCGCGTGGCAAGCGGCGCAGAAGCCGGCAGTGGCGGGGGTGAGCGCGTTCGACACGGTCAGGAATTACGAAACCTGGAACGTGATTGGAGGGTTTACCTGGAGTCAGAAGCCGGTGATTGTGGGCGTGAATCTGGCGTCTTTTCTGGTTGCGCCGGGAATTCTGATGGGATTTCCGGCCAGAACTGCCGGCGCGCTGGGAGCGATTGTTCTTGGCGTGTTGGCGCTGATCGGCCTGGCTCACCGGCTGCGCACGGCTTGGGGCGCGCTCGAATGGCTGGTGGTGATTTACGGCAGTATGTTGATGCTGTGGGCGTGGCCGCCCACGCGTTTTCTGGCCCCGCTGCTGCCGGCCATGCTGCTGTACGCGTATCTGGGCGCGCGGCAGGCCTGCCGGTGGCCGGGGCTCACGCCGCGTGCGGGGGCCCTCGTAATGGCGGCGCTCGCGCTGCTGCTGGCGGCGCAATCCGGCCGGGCGCTCGCTCACAGCGTGGGCGAAGTTGCCGGCAAAGGCCGCGTCGGTGTGCCCAATCTCGATCTGGACGATTGGGCGGAGACCGGGCGCCTGCTCGCCTGGATTGACGAGCATACGCCGGCCGCGGCCGTGGTGATGGGCAACATCGATCCGATCGTCTACCTGTTTACCGGGCGGCACGCCTTGCGCGGATTCCGCCAGGACCCGTACCTGCTGCACTACAGCTTGGATCCGGCGGCGCGTCCGCTGGGAGACGCGCCGGAGTGGATGGCGAGCGCGGCCGAGCAAGCGGTCGATTACGTGGTTTTGACGCCGGACACGTTTTACAAGGAGGCGCCGTACCTGCGGCGCTTGTATGCGGAAGTGGTAGCTGCCGACCCGGGTCTGTTGACGCAGGTTTATGAAGGCGGCGATGCGCGGTACAGGGTATATGCCCGTGCGGGGGGCGAGCGCTTACGGCGGTTTCCGGCCGTTTCTAAGCGCTAGACCTCATTTCAAACCAGCCGCAACGCTGGCAATATCTAGTTAGAACCATTCCAGAATTCTGGAGTGGACGAGGACAAAAACGAATGAAAAATCTTATCGGCAAGATCATGCGTCTGAAGATCGTTACGGACACACGCGGTCAGGACTTGATCGAGTATGCTCTGATGGCGGGTTTCGTGGCGGTGGCCGCGGGCGCTCTGATGCCTTCGGTTTCGAGCAGCATCAGCACCGTGTTTTCGAAGATCAGCTCGGTGATGACGGCCGCAGCGGCTAGCTAGACGTTAGGCTTGCGGGTCGCAAGGGCGCTGTCGGGGCCTGGCCTGCGCGTACTACCCGGTGGTGGCGATGGCAGCGCTGACGCAGCCAGATTAGTGAGTTCCCACCGGCTCGGCGGCAGGAACCGGCACCCCGTGCAAATTGCCGGCGGCGTCGAATTCCATTTCGCGGGTTCCCACGATCTCGATGAGCGGGTTGTTGCGGAGCGCCGGCAGCAGGTTTTCGCTGAGCGCGATGCGGTCGAGCTCGAGGGTATTGCGAATCCAGCCGTAGGTAACGTCGTTGAGATCGACTTTGCCGGCGGTGGGTGAAATCCGCTCCAGGCATTCGCGGTCGGTGGGGAAATGCGCCGGTATCCGCATGGCTTGCGGCGTGGAGGCGGTAATGGCGTTGATCGAGGTCGGCTTCCAGTCCACTTTCTCGAGCAGCCGGTCGCAAACGATGTCCGCCATTCCGATTCCTACCGCGTTGCCGTAACTCAACTCACTCAAATCGCGAATGAAGATGCGCTCAATGCGAGGCGCATCCGGCCATAAGTTGTATTGGCCGTAAACGCTGCGGTTCACGACCTTCGTATCCATGCCGGCGCCGCTGATGTTTTTGCCAATCTCATCCAGAATCAAAACGTCGAGATCGACTGGAATACGGCCCATCCACGATTTCACCAGGCGCAATAATTCCTCCTCGCGCTGCTCCATCTCTCCGACCGGCACGGCGCTTACCTGCGCCGTCTGATGGTAAGCATCTTCCAGAATCGCTAGCCCGCCGAGAATTTTCCCCGACGCCAGCACCTGCCGCCCAATGCTGCGCACGACTTGCGCCAGGCCCAGTTTGTGGGCGTAGGTATGATAGCGCTGCGCTCCGGCAAACTTGCCCAAGCCGATGGCCATCATCTTGAAGAGGCCGCTTTCGATCTGGCCGGCAAAATCGGTGTGCCATTTCACCCGGCCCAGCAGCATCACGCCGTCACTCTCATGGGCATTGCGGTCCATAAAGGCTTCAATGCCTTCGGCGGTCTTGCCGAGCGATACCACCTCGAGCGAACTGACGATGGGGCAGCCCGTGGTTTCCTGGATGATGCCGTAATGCGCCAGTACGTCCGCCTGCCCCTGCGCGGTGGCGGCGCCGTGGCTGCCCATCGCCGGAAAGATGAATGGCTGCATGCCCTTGCTTTTCCAGAAATCGACGACCGCGCGTGCGATCGTCGCGATATTGGCGATGCCGCGGCTGCCGACGCCGATGGCTACGCGCGATCCGGGCGCGAGCGCGGTGGCAAATGGCGATTGACCCAGCTCGCGCGCGACCGCGGCGGGGATATCGGGAATATGGCGATCCGGGAATTTCTGGCGCGCAATCAACAGGCGGGGAAACGGCATGACGGAATTATAGCAATGCGGGCACGTGGGCCACTGCTTTGGCAGGTCGGGGACCTGCCCTTTGACTGCCATGGGCTCGGCCCGCCATTTTGTGGTTTATCCTGTACCTGTTTTGCTGATCGAGTCGCGGAAAGCTTTTCGCTTCAGTTCATTGGCGTATTTGCTGCCCGTCATTTCGTTCCTCTTTCGTGATCGAAAATTTCAAACGTCGAGATCGAGTGCTCATTCTCCCCACTGCTCGGCCAGAATGCGGGAGAATTCGCCGGAGCCGTAGAGATCGAACTGGAAATTGACGGCGTGAATGACGGCAAATGGCTCCAGGCGCTCGGTGCACGCAAACAGGTGGTCGGCAAAGCGGTGATAGTTGCGCAGAAAATCGTCGCTGAGGCTTTCCGCCAGAGGCACTTTGCGAAAAACCGCGCTCAGTCCGAGAGCCCGCGAGAAAACCAGCTTGTAGTCGCTGACGCCCCATCCCTCCAGCTTCAGGCGCACCGAGGCGGGAGGATCGTCAACCAGCAGCCGGCAAAAGCTGGAGGGCCCGATGCGCTTTCCGTCCAGCTCCGGAATGTGGGCGATCACTTCCACGCATTGGCTCACCCAGCGCTGCAGGTCGCGCCCCATGTAATAGATCATGCGGACTTCGCAATAGCGGCCTTCGAGGAGTTTGCGGGTAAGTTCTTCGGTGTCGGCGCCGCCGCGCGGCAGCACGCCGGCGAGCATCAGCGCGGCTTTCGACCCTTCGAGCAGTTTGCCGGGCCCGGCTTGCCCGCTGAACGGATGCAGGATCAGCGGAGGCAGCGGCCATACCTGCTGACCGGCAACGGCTGGTGGTTCGGTATCAGGGGGTCCTTCGGCGGGTTGTGGCATAGAGGGTCTCTATGCACACATCGGCTGGCCGGGCGAACAATTCACTTCCTTTTGCGCAAAAGAACCTTGGCCGTGGTGGGCTTGCCGTCGCGCAGCACTTTCACCGTGACCAGGTCGCCCGGTTTCTTGCTGCGCAGCGCGTAGGTGAAGTCGTAGAGGTTGGCGATGGGTTTGCCGTCGAATTCCACCAGAATGTCTCCGCCGCGCAGGCCGGCTTCGGCCGCCGGCGACCCGTCGCGCACGTCGGCAAAGCGCACGCCGGTCGGAACTTCGGCGAAGTCCGGAATACTGCCGAAATCGGGGCCATAGCCGGAGCTTGCAGACGACGAAGCCGATGTTCCGGCCACTGCCACATCGCCATGCGGCGACGCCACTTCTTTCACCCGCACAAACTGCGGCCGCTCGCCCGCTTCGCGCAGTTTCGCGCCGATTTCTCCGATGACTCCGAGCAGCCCCACCGTTTCCGGACCCTCGATCTTGTCCCAGGTATCGCTCGGCTTATGGTAATCGCCATGCAATCCGGAAAAGAAAAACAGCACCGGCACCTGTTTGGTGGTGAACGAGGTGTGATCGCTCGAGCCATAGCCGCTGGTATCGGAGTAATCGAAACGCAGCTCTTTATGATGCTGAATCACCGGCTCTACGATGGCT
The DNA here is from genome assembly GCA_016185365.1 of Terriglobales bacterium. GTDB lineage: Bacteria > Acidobacteriota > Terriglobia > Terriglobales > Acidobacteriaceae > DSPA01. Next base: position 20,618 of record JACPNP010000045.1, on the reverse strand, counting down.
TTGAGCGTCGACCCGGTGGCGGTGCCGCCGATGTACACTTTGCCGTCGCGCACGCGCCCGATCATGTCCATATTGATCATGGCTACGGCTTTCCCCAAGGGCAGGGAGGGATGATTGACGTAAAAGCTCGAGCCCAGCAGGCCGAGTTCTTCGCCGGCGAAAGTCATGAACAGAATGCCGCGGGCTTGCTTGGGCTGGGCGGCGAACCAGCGCGCCAGCTCGATGACGCCGGCGGTTCCGGACGCGTTGTCGTCGGCGCCGGGATGCACGGTAGTTCCGGCGAGCGAGGGCGCCATGGAAAATTGCTCGCCCAGGCCGAGGTGGTCGAAATGCGCGCCGATCACGATGTATTCATCCGTCAAACCCGCCAGATAGCCGGCCACGTTATGCACGGTTTTGATGACGCGCTCCACATCGACGTTGGCGCGCACTTCGAGTGAGCCGGCGAGCGGGAAAGAGTGCGGCTTCAGATCGCGGTCGATGGCGGCGGCTTCTTCGTCCAGATCCTTGCCGGATGCTTTAATCCAGCGTGAGGCAAGGTCGAAGCGGATTTGCACGAACGGGATTCCGGCGTCATTCGGTCCGACGGTCTTGCCGAATTTCTCCATGTCATCGCCGTCGCCGCGGTGGTTGGCCTGGTCGTTGATCAGGATCACGCCGCGCGCGCCATGCATCTTGGCGTTGACGGCCTTACTGAAGAATTGCGAGTGCTCGGTGTAGACCCGGCCGTCGAACACGCTTTTCTCGTCGTACTCTTGCGGTTCGTGGCGCAGAATCAGCACCAGCTTGTCGCGCACGTCCAAGCCGGCGTAGTCGTCGTAGCCATATTCCGGGGCGGTGATGCCGTAGCCGGCGAACACTACGCGGCCGGATACTTTGCCGCGCGCCGAAAAATTGAAGGGCAGAAAATCATCGCTCAGCTTGAGGGCGGTTGGGTGGCCGCTCTCGGTGTATTCAAAATGATTGGCGCCGCCCAAGCGGGCGTTGGTCGTCACCGAAAACGGCTGCAGGTATCCGGAGCCGCCCACGGGCTGAAGGCCGATGGCTTTGAAGTTGCCGGCAATATACTCGGCGGCTTTTTCGAGCTCGCGTGAGCCGGTGGCGCGGCCGCGCATGTCGGGCGAGGCGAGAAATTTCACTTCGTCCAGATAGCGGTCAACCGACATCGTCGGCGGCCCGGCGCTGAGGGCTAGAAAGGCTACAAGTAGTACCGCGTAGAGACGCAGAGAACGCGGAGAAAGCCTAATCCAATGGGGGAAAAGTTTCATTTAGTTGAGTGGCGAGGGCAGGGTCACTTCGCAGCCGCAGTCTTCGCCGGCATTTTTCGCGGTCTTCTGATATTCGATTTCAAAATCGATGATGGCCCGCAGATTCGGCCAGGAGGCCTGCTGGCCCGGCAGCTGGCGGCCGTTGACGAACACGGTTGGCGTGGCAGTGACTGCGAGCGCCTGGCCTTCCTTCATGGAGCGGTCGACATCGGCTTCGGTAGCTTTCGTTTCCATGCAGCGATTGAGCTGCAGCTCGTCGATTTCCTTGCCCTTGATGAAGTCGGCGATTTTGGCGGAAAGATTCTGCTGGGTGATTTCGCCCTGATGCTCGAAAATCCAATCGTGATACAGCCAGAAGGCGTCCGGTTTCTGCTGGTAGACGCAGCGGCCGGCGATGGCGGCGGGCTTGGCCCAGGGATGAAGCTGGGTCAGCGGGAAATTCTTGAAGTACAGGCGCACTTCCTTGGGATAGGTGCTCAACAGGTTGGTGCGCAGCACCTTGGCTTCTTCCTTGCAGTAGGGACACTCGAAATCGCTGAAGACTACCAGAACCACGGGCGCGCCCGGCGTTCCGAAGCTCGGCTCGTTCTGAGTGTGCAGCTTGTCGAGCTGCGGTTTGAACGGATTCTGGTTGACGTCGAAAGCCAGGCCGCGAATAATTTTCTGGCCGTCTTTGGAAGCGTAGAAAATCTCCTCGTGCCGCGCGCCCTCGGCGGAGGCGGTTACCTTCACTTCCTGCAGGCCAGGCACAGACGACGGCTTGGGATCGCCAATCTCCACTTTGATTTTGTTGGACCAGACGAACAAGTGGCGCACGTAAGTTTCCATCGCGGCCTTGTCGAAGGCAGTCTTGCCGGCAGGCTTGGTATCGGCGGCCGGCATCACTCCCGCCAGTACGCCAATTATGCAAGCAGCGCGAAGAATTCGAGGCATCATTCCCATTGTAATCGCGCCTTACAGCACCGGGCCGACGCGCCAGGGCACGAATTCCTTGTGCCCCAAACGCTCCGCGCAGGTCTTCTGGCCGGAAGCGGTTTTCAGCACCATGTCGAAAATCTCACGGCCCACTTGCTCGATGCTCTTGTCGCCATCGGCGATGGTGCCCGCGTTGATGTCCATGTTGTCGATCATGCGGCGGTAGGTGATGCCGTTGGTCGCGATCTTGATTACGGGAATCGATGGAAATCCAATCGCACTGCCGCGTCCGGTCGTGAATGCGATCAGGTTGCAGCCGCCGGCGGCGAGGCCGGTGAGCGAGACCGGGTCGTAGCCGGGCGTATTCATGAAAACGAAGCCGGGCGAGGTGACGCGCTCGGCGTAATCGACGACATCCATGAGCGGTGATTTGCCGGCTTTGGCTACCGCGCCCAGCGATTTTTCCAAAATGTTGGTGAGCCCGCCTTCTTTGTTGCCCGGGGAGGGATTGTCGTCGAAGCTGCCGCCGAAACGATTCAAATACTGCTTGTATCCCTTGACCATTCCCAGCAGTTTTTCGGCGACCTTGCGATTGCGCGCGCGCTTTACCAATAAATGCTCAGCGCCGAAAATCTCCGTGGTTTCGGCCAGCACCGCCGCCGCGCCAATGGCGGCCAGCATGTCCGAGCAGACGCCGAGCGCCGGGTTGGCGGTGATGCCGGAGAAGGAATCGGAGCCGCCGCAGTTGAGTCCCAGCACAATTTTGGATGCGGGCACGGGAACACGTTGCTCGGCGGAAGCCTGGTCCATGAGCTGGCGGATCTCGCGGCGGGCGGCGTCGAGCGCGCCCCGCGTGCCACCGCTATTCTGCAACGTCATCCCGACTAAACGTGTCGAGCGCGGGGCATTGGGGCCAAGGTAATGATCGATCTGATTGACCTCGCACCCCAAGCCCAGAATGATGGCGGCGCTTACGTTGGGATGAGCCAGCACGCCGGCCAGCGTGCGCTGCAGTTGTACGGTATCGGGGCCAATGGTATGGCCGCAGCCTTCGCCGTGCGGAAAGGCGACGACGCCATCGATGTTGGGCGGCAGGGTTTCGCTGTCGAAGCTGGCGGCAATCAGTTCCGCAGTGTGCGCGGCGCAGTTGCTCGCGGCCACCACGGCCACGTAATTCCGCGTGCCGGCGCGCCCGTCTTCGCGCGGATAGCCGAGGAAAGTCGGCATATCTTTTGCCGGCGCCGGGTAGGCGATGTCGCCGGCAGGATATTCGTAATCGAACGTCTGCTCTTCAAACGAGACGTTGTGCGTGTGCACGTGGGAGCCGGGCTCGATCAGTTGCTTGGCGCGTCCGATCGATTGGCCGTAGCGATGGATCACCTCGCCCGGCTGAATGCGCGCGATGGCGATCTTATGGCCGGCGGGCACGCTATCGCGCACCGTCACGGCGGTGCCGTCGATGCGCAGCGCTGCCCCAGGCGATAACGGCACGCGGGCGACGGCGATGTTATCCATCGCATTCAAATGAATGGCGGAGTTTTCAGCCGTGGGGAGTTTCGCGATTTCCAAAAGTTCCATAGTATTGACCCTACCTCATAAGAACGAATTCAGTAACCTGCTCGCCGGAATGCACGTGCAGCTTGCCGGCCACTGGATGCACCCAGAAGCCGGTGCCGTCGGTGGGGATGGCAATGCCGGCGGGCGAATCGACAATGGCGGGCGGTGATGTTTCGGTGCCTTCGAGAAGCTTGCCGATGTGCAGATGGGTGTGGCATTGCGTGCGGCGCTCGTCGCCGTTCATGGCCAGGCCCCAGTCGTCACCCCACAGCGCGCGGGCTTTTTCGATGGCGGCATTCCAGTAGGCCAGGCGCGCCTCCGGCGGCATTTCCGAAAGCAGATGCTGATGCGCGCGCGGCAGCGCCAGCCAGCGATTGGGCTTGCGCGGGTTGATGTCTTTCAGGAAAAAAACCGGTGAATCGGGCGCCTGCTTTTCGGCTTCCGTGCACAAACTGCATTGCTTGGCGGCCATGCTTTCCGCATTGTTCAGCTCGCAGACGCAGGTGCGCGTTTCGGCCAGTGCGGCCAGCGCCAGAATCAAGCTGAGGGGGAGCAACACTCACGTTCATTATAATTGACGAATGTTACGGAGCACATCGCGCGCGTATTGGCTCGCGGTCCCGTGCCTGTGTGCGCTGTATTTCTGGCGCCTGGATGGCATGGGGGTCGCGGGTCCCGATGAGCCGCGCTATGCCGCGATTGGCCGTGAAATGGCGCGCTCCGGCGACTGGGTAACGCCGCGATTGTGGGGTGAGCCGTGGTTCGAAAAGCCGGCCCTGCTTTACTGGATGACCGGTGTTGGGTTCATGGCAGGCCTAGGCGCGGAGCTAGCCCCGCGCGTTCCTGTGGCTTTGTTTAGCGTCGCGTTTCTGGTGTTCTTCTTCTGGATTTTGCGCCGTGAATTTGGCGAAACCGCGGCGGCGTACGCGACTGCGATTCTGGCAACCTGCGCGGGGTGGTTGGCGTTTAGCCGTGTGGCGGTAACCGATTTGCCGATGGCGGCGGCGTTTTCGGCGGCTATGCTGATGTCGCTGCGCTGGCTCGAAACCGGCGACCGCAAGCGGCTGCCGGTTGTCGCCGGGCTGCTGGGAATCGCGGTTCTGGCGAAAGGCATGGTCCCGCTGGTGTTGGCCCTGCCGTTGATTTGGATGGGCCGCAAGCGCTGGATGGACTGGCTTCGACCGCCGGTTGCGGCTGCTTTCTTGCTGGTTGCCGTGCCTTGGTATCTGCTTTGTTATGTAAAGAATGGCTGGCCATTCTTGCAGAAGTTGTTTTGGGAACAGCAATTGTTGCGATTCGGCTCGTCGGCGCTACAACATGAACAGCCGTTTTGGTTTTATCTGCCGGTGCTGCTTGCGGCGCTGTTTCCATGGATTCCGGCGCTCGCAGGCCTGTTTAACAAAGAGCTTTATCGCGACCGTCGCTCGCGGTTCTTGCTGGCCTGGGCGCTTTTCGGGCTGCTGTTTTTCTCGCTGGCGGTCAATAAACTGCCGGGATACGTTTTGCCGCTGACCCCTGCCGTGGCGGCGCTGCTTGGAAGGGCTCTGTCCGAAATGCGCGACACCAAATGGGTGCTGGGGTCGACCGCGATCCTGCTGGTGTGCATCCCATTTGTCGCGGTGATTCTACCCGGCGCATTGGCTGGCGGGTTGAGCAGCGTCGCGTTGGACGGATCCCAATATCAATGGCTTTGGCTTGCACCCGTGGTTGCCGCGGCGGCTGTCTGGCAACTCGCGCGGATCGGCAAACGCGCGGCGGCATTCGGTCTGACGGTGGCGGCCGTCGCCGTGGGCATTCTGTATCTGGAGCGCCAGGCAATTCCTCTCATCGATACGCTGGCGACGGCGCGTCCGCTATGGCGCCAGGTGGAGCCGGTGCGCGAGCGCGTCTGCATTGCTGAGCTCAATCGCAGCCTACGCTACGGCCTCAATTATTATTCGCTCACGCCCATTCCCGACTGCGCTGCGCATTCCACCGAGTTGCAGATTCGGGGCCTGCTGTTATACCCTCGCACGGAGTGATTCGATGATTCTGCCCCACACTTACGCCGCCGCGTTGCTGCTGACTGTGGTGAGCATGTTGTGCTGGGGCTCCTGGGCCAACACGTTCAAGCTTTCCGGCAAGTGGCGTTTCGAGCTATTCTATTTCGACTACTCGTTCGGCGTGCTTCTGGCAGCGACGCTTTATGCACTGACGTTTGGCGACCTGGGGCCCGATGGCTTTGGATTCATCGACGATCTGGCGCATGCCGGCAAAACACAGATCGGCTTTGGCGGGTTGGGCGGCATCGTATTCAATCTCGCCAACATGCTGCTGGTGGCCGCGATTTCGGTGGCGGGTCTGGCGGTGGCATTTCCGGTCGGCATCGGCATGGCGCTGGTGATCGGCGTCATCTGGAACTACGCGCTTAAGCCGCAAGGCAACCCGACGCTGCTTTTTTCCGGCGCCGCAATTATCGTGGGCGCGATTATTGTGGATGCGCTCGCGTACCGCGCCCATGCGGCGCGAGGATCGCAGGGCGGCGCGCGCAAAGCGAGCGCAAAAGGCATCCTGCTGAGCCTGGTGAGCGGTGTGTTGATGGGGTCGTTCTTTCCGTTGGTCGAGATCGGAAAGGCCGGCCCGTTTGGCCTGGGGCCGTATGCCATCGGATTTGTTTTTGCCATTGGCGTGTTTTTTTCCACGTTCATTTTCAACCTGATCTTCATGAACCTTCCGGTGGAAGGTCCGCCGGTGAGACTGAGCGCGTACTTCAAAGGGACGCCCGGCCAGCATGCTCTCGGCATCATGGGCGGCATGATCTGGGCTACCGGCGCGATCGCCAACTTCGCCGCGGCCAGCGCGCCGGAAAGCGTGCAGGTGGGCCCGGCGATCAGCTACGCCATCGGGCAGGGAGCCACGATGGTGAGCGCGCTCTGGGGACTGCTTGTATGGAAAGAGTTTGCCGGCGCCGATTCGCGCGTGAAGATGCTGATCGCGGTGATGCTGCTGTTGTTCGTGGTGGGCCTGGGTCTGGTCTCGGTGGCGCCGCTCTACGCGCAGTGAAAAGATTAAACTAGTAGTGATGCGGAGAATTCTGACGGCGCTGTTCTTCGCCCTCGCTCTGCCGGCTCTGGCGGCAAACATCAAGCTCTACCTCAAAGAAGGCGGCTTCCACATGGTGCGCGAGTACCAGGTGCTGGAAGATCGCGTCCGCTACTACAGCAACGAGCGCGGCGAGTGGGAGGAGATTCCGCTGGCCCTGGTGGATCTGACGCGGACCGAGAAGGAAGCTGTCGCCCGCCAGGCCACCATTGCGGAAGAGACCAAGGCAGACGCCGCCGAAGAGAAAGCCGTTCGCGAGCAGGCGCGCGAAATCTCGTTGATTCCCCAGAATCCCGGCGTTTACCAGCTCGAAAATGGCAAGCTGAGCACTTTCAAGCTGGCGGAATCCAAGGTCCATACCAGCAAGGGGCGCACGATATTGAAAATGATGGCGCCTATCCCGGTGACCGGAAAAGCCGCGCTGGAAATTGACGGCCTCAGCTCGTCGCACGTGTTGACCGATCCCCGTCCGGAATTCTACATGCAGCTGGCGGCTGAAGAGCAGTTCAGCATCGTGCGCCTCACGCCGCAGAAGGGCGTGCGCATCGTCGCCAAGCTTACCGTGGTGCCGGTCGTCAATGAGGTGGAGGAGCACTTAGACAACGTGGATATTTTCCGCCGCCAGCTGGATCAGAATTTGCTCTTCAAGATCTGGCCGACCAAGCCGCTCGAGCCCGGCGAGTACGCCGTGATCGAATACACGCCCAACAAGATGAACATGCAGATTTGGGATTTCACCTACAAGCCGGCTGCGAAATAAATTTCAGGGCAGCGTGTAGAACTCGTACAGCGTTTGCCAGTTCATCTCGCTGCCGGGCTCGACTTTCACGTCGATGAACGCCTCGGGACAGACTGTGGTCCGGATCGACCAGAAGGCCAGCTTCGACATCGGGCGATCGCCCACTTGCCGCAGGCCGGCGCCGGACTTGCGGTTCTCCACGCGGAAGTCGTAGTCTTTCGCGGTCGCGCCGTAGCCTTGCAGGTGAGTGTAAATGTACTGGCCTTTCTCGAGCTCCTTTAAGTAGACAAGCTGCTTGCCGTCAATGGCGGCGAGGCCGGTTAGATCGTGAGTCGCGCGCGGCTCGAAGGGAAACTTGACTACGAAATCGGGGCCGGAGGGCTGGCCGTCGATGACGAAAAAATTATGCTGGTAGACGTCGGTCTCGATGCGCCGCTTGCCGGTGTTCTTGAGACTGTGTTCCAGCACCATCTCCGGCTTGTCCTTGGCCAGGCGCACGGTTTTCCGGTAGATATACGCGTAGCCGGACGAAGCATCGTCGATTACCTGCACGAATTCGATCCATTCAGCGCCGGTGCGCACAGTCCATTTACCGGAATCGACAATGGGTTGCGTATTGAAATCGTTGATCTGTTTTTCGTCAGGCTTGCGCAGAACACCGACGCCGATTCTGACAAACGTGCCACCCGGCTTGGCTTCTTCATAGCCTAGCGGCCCATACGATTCGACCGGCCCGGTGATGGCATCGTGAATCTTCGGGTCGTAGCGCTCAAACCACACTCCGAAATAATTGTGTTTCTTATATTCCAGGCTGGCGATGACTCCGGACCAATCAAAGCGGGTGGCCTGGTAGTAGCCATGTTCCGGATCGGGCAGGTACAGCTTGGCGTGAATCAGTCCATTCGAAATCTCCGCTTGCGGGAAGTCCGCCGCGGTCAGACTGGCAACCGCCAAGGCGGAGAACAGCAGGATGCACTTCATCGAGCGCCTCTTAATTTAAGAAGTAGGTCCGGTACAGCGTGTCGCGCTGCTTGGGCACGAAACCGGCGTCGCGGATCATGCGCCGCAGCTCTTCCTCGGTGGCGCGATGATGCGCGCCGGCGGCCGACACGACGTTTTCTTCAATCATGATGCTGCCGACGTCGTTGCCGCCGAAGCGCAGGCCGAGCTGGCAGGTCTTAAGCCCCGGCGTCACCCAGGACGATTGAATATTCAGAATGTTATCGAGATAGATGCGCGAAATCGCCAGTGTTTGCAGGTATTCGACGGCAGTGGCCTCCTCTTTAATGAAACGGCCGAGCGAGGTATTTTCCCGCTGAAAGGTCCACGGGATAAACGCCGTGAAGCCGCCGGTATCTTCCTGAATCTGGCGGACGATCTCGAAATGATTCATGCGCTGCTCGAGCGTTTCGCCGCAGCCAAACATCATGGTGGCGGTGGTGCGCATGCCGAGCGCATGGGCGGTGCGATGAGTCTCAATCCATTCGTTGGTGGAACATTTCAGCCGGCTGATGCGATGGCGCACGCCGTCGTCCAGAATTTCGGCGCCGCCGCCGGGCAGGGAATCGAGGCCGGCGTCGCGCAGCCGGGCCAGCGTGTCGCGAATGGAAATTCCGCTTACCGCCGCGATGTTGGTGATCTCGGGCGCGGAGAAACAATGACAGTGAATGGTGAAGCGGCGCTTGATGGCGCGCAGTAAATCTTCGTACCACTCGATTTTGAGATCCGGATGCAGGCCGCCTTGCATGAGAATGCCGGTGCCGCCCAGATCGATCGTTTCCTGAATTTTTTCGAAGATGGCTTCGTGCGGCAGCACGTAGCCTTCGGCGTGCCCCATGGGCCGGTAGAAGGCGCAGAAGCTGCAATATTCCGTGCAGAAGTTGGTGTAATTGATGTTGCGATCGATGATGTAGGAGACCACGCCTTCCGGATGAAGCCGGCGGCGCACGGCGTCGGCCTCCATGCCGATGCCGATCAGGTCATCGGAGCGAAACAGATCCAGCGCTTGATCGCGGGAAATCATAATTGACGGACTTCATATACGATATCACGCGGTCCAGTCCGGACCAGGTTGATATTGCCGCTCTCCGGGCATAGGATGTAGTGTGCAAAGGACGGACATCGAATGAAACTGTTTGTCATCGCGGCGCTGCTACTTGCCGCTCTGGTTGTTCAAGCTCAACAGGCATCGCCGAAGATGACGACGGTCGAGCCGGGCAACGCGAAAGTGGGCGACGTTCTGACCGTCACCGGAGAAAATCTGGACAAAGCCAGCGTGTCGGAAATTTATTTGACCGACGGCAGCAAGGATTACAAAGGTGTCATGACGGAGCAGACCGGCACTTCCATCAAATTCAAAGTTCCGCCTGGCACCCCGGCCGGCCGCTACGCGCTAATGGTGCTGACGGCGGGTAAAGATCCCAAGCTCATGGAGCAACCCGTCAAGGTCACCATCGAACCGTAGCGCGGTCCATTCCCAAATTCCCGTGAACCATCGCAATCCTCACGTCGTCGTAATCGGCGCAGGCGCATTCGGCGGCTGGACGGCATTAATGTTGCTTCGCCGCAAGGCCCAGGTGACGCTGCTCGATGCCTGGGGTCCTGGCAATTCGCGCGCCAGCTCCGGCGGTGAAACGCGCCTGATCCGCGCACTGTACGGCGCGAACCGCATCTACACGCAGATGGCTGTGCGCGCAGGCGAGCTCTGGCGGGAGAACGAGCAGCTCTGGGATCGCCAGCTTTATGCGCGCACCGGACTGCTCTGGATGGTCGATCGCGACGATGCGTTTATGGCCGCCGCCCTGCCGCTGCTGCGCGAAGCCGGTGTGGTCTATGAAGAGATTGCCCCGGCGAAGGTGAAGGATCGCTATCCACAAATTAATTTTGACCAGGTCGAGTGGACAGTGCTGGAAAGAGACGCCGGAGCGCTGCTGGCGCGGCGCAATTGCCAATTGGTGGTGGAGGCATTCATCGACGAAGGCGGCGACTATCGTCAGCTCACGGCCGCTCCTGGCGAGATTGCGGGAGACATCCGGTCGCTGCGGCTCTCCGACGGCTCAACGCTCGAGGCCGATCAGTATGTGTTTGCGTGTGGCCCCTGGCTGGGGCGGCTTTTTCCGGACGTGATTGGCGATCGGCTCAAAGTGACGCGCCAGGACGTTTTCTTTTTTGGAACACCGGGAGGCGATCGCCGGTTCATGGACGATTGGATTCCGTCGTGGATCGAGCGGCGGCAGGGGCAAACGCGTTTTTACGGCATTCCGGCGAATGAGCACAGGGGCTTCAAGATCGCCGACGACGTGCGCGGCGCCGATATCGATCCCACCAACGGCGACCGCACGCAGGACGCCGGAAAAATTCAAACGGCGCGCGATTATCTGGCGATGCGTTTCCCGGCGATGGCCGGGGCGCCGCTGATCGAATCGCGAGTTTGCCAGTACGAGAATACGCCCGATGAGCATTTCATTATGGATCGCCATCCGCGCGCCGCGAATGTTTGGCTGCTGGGCGGCGGATCGGGCCACGGCTATAAGCACGGCCCGGCGGTGGGAGAACGCATGGCGGGACACTTGCTGGATGGGCGCACAGTAGAGCCGTTGTTTGCAGTCAAGCGACTCATGGCGTGAGCGGCAAAAGCACGTGGCTTTTTTTCATGGAATCTTCAGGTTCCGCTGCTACGATCTCCAGCAGTGAAGGTTTGTTTCCCAGTCTGTGGCGTGCTCGTGCTGCTGTGCGTGGCTGGGACCGGAGCGGGCCAGACCGCAGGTGTCACGGTTACCGGCGTGGTATTGGATTCCTCCAACGCAACCGTTCCTGAGGCGAGAGTGACTCTCCAGCGGAACGGCGCGGTTCAGTACTCCGCTACATCCGATGTGACTGGCGCCTTTCGCGTTGACAGTGTCGCACCCGGAGTATACATTGCCGAAGCCGAGCACGACGGATTCAAGCCCACTATCGCTCGACTTAGGGTGGGATCCCGTTCCCCGGCGCCTCTTGTGCTCGTGCTCGTATTAGCGGACGTAAAACAGGAGCTGTCGGTTAGGGGAGATGCAACACAAGTCAGCACCAGCACTTCAGAAAATCTTGATTCGGTCGCTCTGGACCGCCAGATGTTGGACAACCTGCCGGTCTTCGATCAGGACTACATCGGGACCATGTCGCGATTCCTCGACGCCGGATCGGTGGCCACATCCGGGGTCACGCTGATCGTGGATGGGTTGGAAGGCACCAGGGCCAGCGTGTCTGCTTCCGCGATTCAGGAGGTCAGGTTAAACCAGGATCCGTATTCGGCGGAATATCCGCGTCCCGGCCGGGGACGAATCGAGATCATCACCAAGCCGGCTTCGGCTCAATTTCACGGCACATTCAATTTTCTATTTCGGGACTCCTTTCTGAATGCTCGCGACCCGTTCGCCCTAACCCGCCCAGCGGAGCAACGCCGCATCTTCGAGGGCAACGTCACCGGGCCGCTCGGCAGCGGCAAGAAAACATCGTTTCTGATTTCGGTGAACCGGGAAGAAGAGGATCAACAGGCTGTCATATTCGCGCTCGGGCCGTCGGGGAACATTCAGGAAACGCTGCCGGCTCCGCAGCGCAATACCGAAATCTCGGGCAGCGTTACGCGCCAGATTGGCCAGAATCAGCTTATCTCCATCCGGGGGCTGTACACGCGCCAGACGATTGACAATCAGGGCGTGGGAGGGTTCAACCTGCCCGAGGTTGCCACCAACTTCGAGGATCGCGAAGACATTATCTATTTCAATCATCGCGGGCCAATCAGCGGCAAACTCTTCAACCAATTTCGCTTCCTGGTGGCCAGGCAGCACACTCCCACCAATAGCGTGAATCCGGGTCCGAAGATCGTGGTGCTCGACGCATTCACCGGCGGAGGCGCGCAAGCCAACCGGCTGCAAACCGAGAACCATATCGCATTCAATGAAATTGTGTCCTGGACCGGGAGCAAACACGTGATCCGGATGGGAATTAATGTGCCAGACATCAGCCGCCGCGGCCTGGACGACAACACCAACACCGCCGGCACCTATTCCTTCTCGACGATCCAGGACTACCAGCAGGACCGTCCGTTTTCCCTGTTGCGGCAATCAGGGAACGGACATGTCGTCTTCATGGAGAAGGTTCTGGGCGGATTTGTGCAGGATGAATTTCGTTTCCGGCCCAACCTGTCCATCACGACCGGGCTGCGGTACGACTGGCAAAACTATTTTCACGACAATAACAACTTCGCCCCGCGTGTTTCGTTCGCCTACGCGCCCGGCAAGGGCCGGAGAGTGGTCATTCGCGGCGGCGCTGGAATTTTCTATGACCGGTCCGGGCCGCAACCCATCTTCGATCTCATCCGCTATGACGGCGAGCGCCTTCTCCGGTATTTGATCTCGGAGCCGCCGTATCCTGCCCCCGCCGTTAGCGGACCGACCAGCGTGGTGCGCCTGGATCCCAGCGTGAGGCTGCCTTATGTCCTGCAATACGGCGCCGGACTAGAACGGCAGTTGGGGAAATCGACTACTCTCAGCGTGAACTACTTCGCCACACGCGGCGTCGACCTGTTTCGCTCCCGCGATGTGAACGCCCCCGCTCCGCCGCTTTACGCAACGCGGCCCGACCCCAATTTGAACGTGTGGCGTCAGATCGAATCCTCGGGGAGTTTGCAGAGACATTCGCTCGAGATTGCGCTGCGCGGCAATGTCACCCGCTACTTTACCGGGATGATGCAGTACACGCTCTCACGCGCCTATAACGATGTGGGAGGCACGACGACGGGGGGCAGCCGGACCAGCGGCATCAACAGTTTCCCGGCCAATAACTACGATCTTTCCGGAGAATGGTCGCGTGCTGACTATGACCAGCGGAACCGTTTCAATCTGCTTGGTTCGCTCAACCCGGGCAAATACTTCAAGCTGGGCCTCGGGCTTGCCTTTTATTCCGGCATGCCTTATACGATGACCACCGGACGCGACGTTAACAACGATGGCTTAGCCAACGACCGTCCCGCCGGCGTCGCCCGAAACAGCCTGCAAGGGCCCGGCTACGCAGACGTGGACCTCCGTTTGTCGCGAGACTTTTTTTTGCAACCGGCCCGGAAAGACAAAGGACCCACCGTAACGCTGGGCCTCGATTCATTCAACCTGCTGAATCATGTGAATTATGTCAGCTACGTCGGAACGCTAACATCGCCTTTCTTTGGAAAAGCAGTCGCGGCATTGCCAACCAGACGACTGCAAGTCTCAGTCCGGTTCACATTCTGAGTTCACTGGGCTACGCGCCACGGTGAAAATTCGGGCCACGACTTCAGCGCATCTTTGGCCCATTGCAGCGTCTTATCCGCGTGACAGGAGTTGCAGGAATTCGGAAGCGCCGATGGCGGAATGAATTTGAACGTGTGGCTGCGAACGTTTACGTCCGCGATGGTCTGCTCGATTTTGGGCATGTGGCAGCCGATGCATTCGCTGCCGGCCGAGCCGGCCTTGTGATGCGTGTGGGCTTCTATCGAAGCCGTGTGCGGTCCATTCGGAGATTGCGGGCTGTGACACTGCAGGCACATTACGCTTGCCGGCTTGAGCAAATCGGCATTGTTGGCGGTGCCGTGGACATCGTGACAACTGAAGCAGGTGATGCCGCGCGTATACATGACGCTCTGCACGAAATCGTTGCCTTGCATCCGGTTCTTGTGGCCGGTGCCATCCGGAAAATGGGTGAACGTAGTCTCGCCGGGTTTGTGCGGCTCTAATTCCCAGTAATCCTTTAGCGCCAAACCGACGTGGAAGCCTACCGGCCAGTCATAATACTTGCCCTCTATCGGATTGTTGAGCGGCTGGCCTTGGGAATGGCACTGAATGCAGACGTCGTTGGCTTGCACGTAATTGAGGCGCGCCGGATTCGCAATGTTGGCGCGTGACGGCCGGCGCGCGTGCTCGCTGCCGGGCCCGTGGCATTTTTCGCAGCCCACATTCCATTCGGTAACGGCCTTGGTCTGAATGTTGTAGTTGACTGAATGGCAGCCATCGCAGAGCGGGCCGGTCGGGCGCGCCGAGTTTGCATCGGGGTAAAACTTAGTCCACCAGTCGGTGCCATTAGCGGTGTGATACGCGCGCCAGACCTGATGCGTGACGTCCCATTGCGCGCCCAGCGGGAAATAGTCGTCGGCCACTTTTTGAAAATAGCGCTGCTTCCATTTGGTTCCGTAGACAAACGCAATGTCTTCTTTTTTGAACGTGACGAGCGGGTTTGGTTTGCTGAGATCCGGCAGGATGACTTCGGGGCGCCCCTTGGGATCGGTGACCACGTTGGCCATGCGGGTCTTGCTCCAGCGTTCGTAGGTGGCCGCGTGGCAGGTTTTGCAGGCTGTGGAGCCGACGTAGGCGGGCGCCTGCGCCCACAGCGCTGCGGGCATGGCGAACAGCGCGGCAATTACCAGACGCGGCATTGGTTGAGAAATCACGAGTGAGATAGCGATTTTACTAAAAAGTGCGGAGGGCGGGTTTGAAACAGTTTCAAACCCGCCCTACACCGATTTTGCAGATGCCCAACGTCAAGTGGCCCACGGCGATTCGTCGACGCCCGCCGCCCCAAAACGTCATATAGCCCGTGATGGTTCGCCGAGGCCGCCGATGTAGGGGCGGGCTTCAAACCCGCCCTCTTTCGTTACACGTTGCCAGGTTCGGGATGGGTCCACGGTTTACGATATGGGCGCCGCAGCAGGCGGTTGGCTTCCTCGTCGTTGGCGATACGTTGTGCGCGCGCATCCCAGGTGAGCGTGCGGCCGGTCTGCAGCGACAGATTGGCGAGGATGCAACTCGTCGTTGAAATGTAACCCTGCTCGATATCCGCCACCGGCTTGCTGCGCGCGTCGATCGAGGTCAGCAGATCCTTCATGTGATAGCGAATGGCGGGCGCGACATGGCGCTCGAGATCCTTTTCGGTTCTGTCTTCCGGATACTGATCGAGCTCGTACGTCACGTCGCGGTGAATCGGCGTCGCGCCTTTTGCGGACGGCGTGAAATCGTAGCTGTTTACGCTGAGCCTCAGCGTGCCCTTGTCGCCGTAGAGCGTCGCGCCCCACGGGTAATTAGGATCGGGCGTGTCGCCCCAGGTGCGATGCTGCCAGACGATTTGCATGTCGCCGTAATCGAACGTGGCGTTTTGCGTGTCGGAAATATTGGCTCTGCTTTTCTTGTCGACCAGAATGCCGCCGGATGAGGACACGCGGATTGGCCAGCCGAGATCGAGCATCCAGCGGGTCATGTCGAACATGTGGATGCACATGTCGCCGACGATGCCGTTGCCGTATTCCATAAAGGCGCGCCAGCTTCGCGGATGCACCAGCGAATTGTACGGACGCATAGGCGCGGGTCCGGTCCACATTTCGTAATCGAGATAACTGGGCGGCGCGGTATCGGGCGGATTCTCGGTAGCGCGCATGTGGTAGTAGCAATAAATTTCAGCGAAATGAACTTTGCCCAGCTTGCCTTCGCGAACAATGCGATCGCGGGCTTCGGCCAGGTGGGGCGTGCTGCGGCGCTGCGTGCCCACCTGCACCACGCGATTGTGCTTGCGCGCGGCAGCGAGCATGGCCTGGCCTTCGACGATGTCGACGCTGATCGGTTTCTGCACGTAGACGTCCGCGCCCGCTTGCACGGCGGCAATCATGGGCAAGGCGTGCCAGTGATCCGGCGTGCCGATGAGCACGATGTCGAGGTCTTTCTCCTTGAGCATCTCGCGATAGTCGGCGTAGGTGCGCGGCGTTTTGTGCGAAGCCTGCCGCGATGACACGATTTGCGCGGCTTCGGCCAGCATCTGCTTATCGACATCGCACAGCGAGACAACTTCGACCGGAGCCACCTGGATGAGGCGCAACAAATCGCCTTTGCCATACCAGCCGCAGCCGATCAATCCCACGCGTCTGCGTTTCCGCGGATCGAACTGCGCCGCGAAAGCTGCGGTGCCGGAGAGAGCGAGGAATTCGCGGCGATTCATGGAGATCCTTTCGCGCTTACATATTTTTCTTGAGGAACGAACAGATGTGATAGCCGTCCAGAAACTTGAACGGCGTCTCGCCCAGCGTGTAGTGGCCGCAGGGCAGCACCACCACGCGATGATCGAGATCGTGGCGGCCAAGATGCTCGACCACGTCCCGCGAGAATTCGGGCAGGAACGTGGTATCGAAACGCGTGTAGATGAAGAGCGACTTCTTGGGCTTCTGCGCGAACTTGGCCATGTAGCTCACCGGGCTGATGGCCATCCAGCTTTCACGCAGCGTATCGATGTCGATCTTCTCTTCCATTCCCTGGCGGATGTGCTGGGTGGAAAGGCCGGTCCAAACCACATCGGCGAAATAGGTAGAGCAGTGGTTGAATGCGTTGACTTCCAGACGCGGGTCATGCGCGCTGGCCAGAAACGCATAGCAGGAGCCCAGGCTGGTGCCGACAATGCCGAATTTTTCGTAGCCCTGCGACTGAAGCCAATCGAGACAACTGCGTACGTCGATCACGGCCTGGCGCGTGGCGTGGAGAGTGCGGGCTACGTTGGCGGAAACGGCGTAATCGGCGCGCGCGGTTTCTTTGGGAAGACGCAGATCGTGATAAGGAAGGCTCAAACGCAACGCACCAATGCCTAGCTGGCTGATGGCGTTGCACAGCGCCTGATGCTGCTGGATGTGGGCGTTCCAATGCGGCAGCACGACCACTGCGCTGCGCGCCGATCGACCCTGCCACGGGCTGGGCTTGCCGGGAAACCAGAGCCCGTTGACGGTGTTGTTCTCCGGATAAGGCGTGGGGACAGCGGACGTGAAGCGCAGGTGATTGTCGCGCAGCGTGAAATCGCGCGGCGTATCGTAGCCGAAAAATTCTTCACTCGACTCAATCGCGGCGCGATTCAAGTCGGAGAGATACTGCTGCGGCGTGTGGCCGTTGAGCGGCATCGCGCCCGGCCAGCCGGCGGTCCAGTCCAGGCCCCATTCGAAGGGGCGGACGACGCGATCGGTCGAGCGGAAGCATAGCCGGTTTTCCCAGGCGTACATCCACTGGCTGTAGCGCTCTTTGATTGCAGTAGTGGGCAAGTCCTTCATCATAACGTGCGCCGGGGGGTTATTCTACACGGCCGGTCCACGCGGTAGTAGAATCGATACGGAGCCAGGCTAATGCATAGACGCCATTTCTTGCTGAGTTCGGCAGCCGCCGCCAGCGCGTTTTCACGCAGTGCGCGCGCCAGCGCCAATGACACCATTCGCGTAGCTTGCGTGGGCATACGCGGGCAAGGCAACGCCCACATCCAGGCATATTCCGCCATGCCCAACGTCGAGATCGCCGCGCTGTGCGATGTCGATCAGAGCGTGTTGGACAAGCGCCTGAAGCAGGTTGAGGATTCCGGCAAGAAGCGCCCGGCGGCCTTCACCGATATCCGCAAAGTGCTGGCCGACAAGTCTATTGACGTCGTCTCGATCGCCACGCCCAATCACTGGCACTCGCTGATGGGCATTTGGGCATGCCAGGCCGGCAAGGACGTGTATCTGGAAAAGCCCTGCTCGCACAATATTTTCGAAGGCCGCCAGTTGGTGCTGGCGGCGCGCAAGTACAACCGCATCGTGCAGCACGGGACCAATTCCCGTTCCACGGTTGCCCTGCGCGAGGCCATGGACAAAATCAACGAAGGCTTGCTGGGCGATGTCTACATGGCGCGCGGCCTGTGCTTCAAGTGGCGAGACACTATCGGACGGACGCCTGTAGAAGCTGTGCCTGCGGGCGTAGATTACGATCTGTGGACCGGCCCTGCTCCGAAACGGGAGTTCACGCGCAATCGCTTCCACTACAACTGGCATTGGTTCTGGGACACCGGCAATGGCGATATGGGCAACCAGGGCATCCACGAAATGGACATCGCGCGCTGGGGCCTGGGCGTGAAATATCCGACGAAGGTTAGCGCCATGGGCGGCCACTTCATGTTCGACGACGATCAGGAAACGCCCAACACTATCGTCGCCACATTCGAATTCGACGAGCAGGGCAAGAAGAAGTTTCTGGTCTTCGAAGTGCGCCATTGGATGAGCAATCACGAAGCCGGGATCGGCGAGTATGGTGACGGCAAGAAATATCCCAACACCATCGGCAACCTGTTCTACGGCTCCAAGGGCTACATGGCCATCGACGGCTATGGGATGTACAAGACGTTTCTCGGCAAAGAGCAGGAACCGGGTCCGGCGCGCAATGAAGGGGGCAGCAACTGGGAGAATTTCATCAAGGCTGTGCGCAGCCGCAAGCAATCGGATCTGAATGCCGATATCGAAGAAGGGCATCGCTCGGCGCTGCTGGTGCATTTGGCGAACATTTCGTACCGCCTGGGCCGCTCGCTGAATTTCGACGCGGAAACCCTGAGCTGCCCCGGCGATCGCGAAGCCACGCAGATGTTCACGCGGCAGTACCGCGCGCCGTTCGTGGTGCCGGAGAAGGTATAAGGGCGCCAGCGCCGTTGCTAAGGCGCGGGTGAGCTACAATCAACGCACCATGTCCCTGTCGACCGGGATGCGTCTAGGTCCTTACGAGATCCTCGCTCCCATAGGCGCCGGCGGCATGGGCGAGGTATATCGCGCTCGCGATACGCGCCTGGCGCGAATTGTTGCGATCAAGGTGCTGGCCGAGCATCTGTCCGATAAGCCGCGTCTGCGTGAGCGCTTCCAGCGGGAGGCGCGTGCCGTCTCGGCGTTGAATCACCCCAACATCTGCACCATCTACGATGTCGGGGAACATGCCGGGCAGCCTTACATCGCCATGGAATATCTGCAGGGACAAACGCTTCGCCAGCAGATTGCGGCTGGACCGCTGCGGCTCGCAGAGTTGATTGAGATTGGAATCCAGATTTCGGATGCGCTGGATGCAGCGCACACCAAAGGCATCGTTCATCGCGATATCAAGCCGGCGAACATTTTTGTCACCGAGCGCGGACAGGTGCGAGTGATGGACTTCGGTCTGGCCAAGCAGATGAAACGGCGCGGCGCGCATGGGTCGAGTGCCGAGACGGCCGCCATGACTGAGGGACTTCTGACCGAGCCGGGCACGGCTGTCGGCACCGTCGCCTATATGTCGCCGGAACAGGCACGCGGCGAAAAGCTCGATGTGCGCTCAGATTTATTTTCGCTCGGCCTGGTGCTGTATGAAATGGTCACCGGCCAGCGCCCCTTTCAAGGCGAAACCACGGCCATCACGTTTGATGCGATTCTGAACAAAACGCCCCCCTCGGCCCTTCGCATGCGGGCTGACTTGCCGCAGCAACTGGACTCCATCATTCGCAAAACGCTGGAAAAGGACAGAGACCTTCGCTGCCAAACGGCTTCGGAGGCGTGGGCTTCCTTACGGCGCTTAAAACGGGACGTGGAAGCGGCCGGAACGGGTGTTTCGGGCGGCTCTGCCGTTGCCCGGAGCGAGATTGCGCCTTCCCGTGTTGCTCCGGATGCCGTCGAGGCGGAACTTGCGAAGATTCTCGCCAGCCGGTTCTTCGCCCATGCTGATCAGCTCGCGCGCCTGCTTGAGTTCTCGGTAGGAGAGACGTTGGCGGGACGGGCAGACAGACTGGAAGAGTATACCGTCACGCAGGCGGTGTTTGCGCGCGAGGACTCCTTCAATCCGCGAACCGATCCCATCGTACGCGTGCAAGCGGCAGCCCTTCAGTTGCGGCTCAAGGAGTATTACGCCGCCGGCGGCCGCAACGATCCGGTACTTATTGAGGACGCCAGAGGAAGCTACGCGCCGGTGTTTCGCTACCGGGCGGAATTGGACAGGGCAGCCGTGGACGCTGCTGCCAGCCCGGTATCCATTGCTGTCCTGCCGTTCGTCAATATGAGTTCTGATCCGGAGAATGAGTATTTCAGCGACGGACTAACCGAGGAGCTGATCAGCACCCTCAGTAATGTAAAGGGCTTGCGTGTGGTGGCGCGCACGTCGGTTTTCCGTTTTAAAGGTAAATCGGAAGACATCCGCAAGATCGGCACGGAGTTGAATGCGCACATGGTGCTCGAAGGCAGCGTCCGTAAGGCCGGTGACCGCTTGCGTATC
>JACPNP010000044.1 GCA_016185365.1 Terriglobales bacterium | reverse complement strand
CGGTTCCAGCCGAATTTCAACTCATTCGACCATCGCGCCGACGGCGTCCATACCCAGTTGGCGCCCACCACTTGGGCGTTCAAGTCCGAGGACGAGACCCACTCGGGACGGGTGACGGTGATGTCCTGCTCGTTCTGCAGGCTGTCGCCCATGAAATAGCGCCCCGTGAGCTGGTTATTGTCACTGATCTTGTGGTCGATCTTGATGATGAAGTTGTCCATCCGGTTCGTGTTCGGGAAACCCACGTTGAAGGTGTCCGTCCCGGTCGTGTTCGGCGCGAAGAGTCCCGGAAAGGCGCCATTGCCGGTGAAGGCGCCCGTACCGATCAGATTGGCGCTGAGCGAATTGACCGGAATACCCCGTGCCGTGAGTTCGGCGATAGCGTCCGGGATGCTGACCGCGCAGTTGCCGGTACCTGTGAATTGACAGTAATCCGTCGCCAACGTATTTGTGATCGTCGGTGAGGCGACCGTCGAAGGCGTTGTGACGTTATTCGAGTTACTCACCAGCGCCCGGATCCCCTCATAGGCCCCGAAGAAGAACGTACGTTTCTTAATGATCGGTCCGCCGATCGATCCGCCGAATTGGTGTTGGCGTAATGCCCGCTGGGGGTCCGGTTTCGGGTTGGTCCAATTGCGCGCGTCAAATGCATTGTTCCGCTCGAACAAATACGCGGTGCCATGCAGGTCATTGGTGCCTGATTTCAATCCCAGATTCACGATGGCCCCGGGCTTCCAGCCATATTCGGCCGGGGGCTGCTCTTGCGCGTTGAATTCCTGGATGGCGTCGATGGGCAAAATAGTTCCGGGTGTGCCTTGCACGCCCTCGGCGTTGATCACCGTGGTGGCATAGTAAGGGTCATTGTTGTCGGTGCCGTCCACAATAAAATTGTTGTCTTCCGGTCGGTTCCCGTTCGAGCTGATGGAAAGGAATCCGCCTCCGGGTGCGCGCTGCACCCCGGGCCGAAGTACCACAAGATTCTGAAAGTCACGCCCGTTCAGCGGCAGATCATTGATGGTCTTGTTCGAGAACGTGCCGCCCAGGACCGTCGAAGTTGTCTCAATGAGGGGCGCATCCGCTGTGACGGTCACCGTTTCCGTCGCGGCGCCGGCTTGGAGCGCAAAGTCGATCCGCACGTCCTTGGCGACCTCGATGCGCACGCTCTTGCGTTCGCTGCTCTTGAAATTCCTTGATTCGGCGCGGATGTCATACACTCCGGGCGGAAGGTTGGGAGCGACGTAGGTCCCCGAATCCGTCGTCTCCGTCACGCGGCTCAACCCCGTCTCGGTATTGACGATCGTCACCTTCGCGTTCGCGACCACCGCGCCCGAAGGGTCTGTGATCGTGCCCAGGAGGCGGCCTTGATACGTCTGGGCCGAAGCACAAATCGCAATCACAAAAAGCATCCAGACAGCCAAGCGCTTACCGTTCTTCATTCGCGTGCTCCTTTGGATTTCATCGCCGAAGTCATGCGATTCGGTCCCTCGAACGTTGACCCGAACCGCCCCTGGCCCCGACGGGGGTTGAGAAAGTAACCGCACAAATCCTAGCACACAGTAAGCCTCTCGACCGTCGGGAATTGACTGACTTTTTTGTCCCTTGCGTTTTCTAGGCAGCGATCCCAAGGTCGACTTCTTGCGGACAAAGCAAAACCGCCGCATCGCTGCGGCGGTTCTCCATGCTTTTTCCGGTAGCGGGAAGCTGATTTCTGGCGGCTGTCTCTT
Organism: Terriglobales bacterium; assembly: GCA_016185365.1. GTDB lineage: Bacteria > Acidobacteriota > Terriglobia > Terriglobales > Acidobacteriaceae > DSPA01. The sequence continues at coordinate 10,580 of JACPNP010000044.1, read as the reverse complement.
AGTCCCCCATCACCGGTTCTTCCTTTTTCACTGCCGGCTTGATCCCGCCCAGCTGGTCAAGGGATACGAAGCCTTCCTGCGGCTTCTCGCCCAGGATGTGCTCGCGGTAGAGCTTGGTCATCCGCGCGTTCTCGGCTTCCTGTTGCAGCTTGGTCTCGCGGGCGCGCATTTTTTCTTCGCGCGCGTTCTTGGCGATTCCCAGCTTGTCCAGGTCATGCTGTTCTTCCGCGTTCACATGCTCCTGGTTCAGCGTGAGGCGCACCGCATCCGCGTGGATGCCGACTTTCTTGCCGCCGGCGAAGATCTCATGCCGTCCGTGCTCCTCGTACCACTTGGTGAGGGTGGCGGTCATGTGCATCTTCTCCACGATGTTGCGCCAGCCCACGCCCGTGTTGTACGCGCAGAAGCTGATCTCGCCTTCCTGCGTGGCGTAGGGGATGATGCACTGCTCCGTGCGCCGGAAGTCGTAGTTGAACAGGTCCTGGAACCACATCCCCGCGACGAACAGGAAGTTCCAGCGGTCCTGGCGGCGCATGTTGATGTCCGCCATGGTGCGGTCGCCGGTCACCTTGCCGTAGTTGCGGCCGGTGGCGCCGAAGCACTTGTCGAACTTCTTCAGCATGTCCATCAGGGTGAAATGTGTGGGGGATTCGAATGGCCGGTAGTTGCGCAATAGCGCCAGGCTCACGCCGACCATCGAGAGGAATTTGCCCCGGGCTGCGTCGTTGATGCGGGCCACGTCCTTGGCCAGTTGCTCGGCGTTCAGGAACGCGGTGACCGGACGCGACTCCTTGGTCTCTTTATCGATCATCACGGCCATGCCGATACCGCAATTCGGGTGGCAGCCGCAGCTCAGTTGGCCCCATTCCGCGTCCGGACCGTGCACCAGGTCGGCCCAGTCGCTGAACGTGCTCATGAAACTGATGGGGAACCAGTCGCGTACCGGCTCGCCCAGGCCGGTCTGGTTCTTCACGTCATGCGCCAGATGGCTCAGCGTGTAGCGCTGCGCCTGGCGGCGTTCGTCCGTCACTTCCTCATCGCGGCCAGTGAAGCTGACCGGCTGGAAGCTCAGGAAGCTGATGACCCTGGGATTGTCCAGCGCGAACTGGATGATCTTGCCCACCTGCTCGTTGTTGATGCCGTTGACGATGGTGGTCACCGGCACGATGTCCACACCCGCTTCCCACAGGTTCTCAATGGCACGCACCTTTACGTCGAACATGTTGCCGACCTTGCGGTGCGCATTGGCGGCGTTGCCGATGCCGTCGAACTGAAGATAGACATAGCGCAGGCCCGCTTCCGCAGCCTGTTTGCAGAACTCTTTGCTCTTGGCGAATTCAATGCCATTCGAAGCCGCCTGCACCGAGTTGTAGCCCACCTTGCGCGAGTGACGCACCGCATCCAGGAAGTACGGGGACAGCGTCGGCTCGCCGCCGGAGAACTGCACGCTCATCTGCCGGCGCGGCTTGATGGTGATGGCGTCATCCAGCATCTTCTGGATCTCCGCCCAGGTCAGCTCATGCACAAAGCCCACCTGGTTGGCGTCCATGAAGCAGGGGTCGCACATCATGTTGCAGCGATTGGTCAGGTCGATGGTCAGCACCGATCCGCGGCCATGCTTGATGGTCGAAGTGCCGTGGTTGTGCAGCTTCTCGTCCGCGTGCGCGCGGATGTCACGTCCCGGGAACACGTCCTCCAGGTGCTTCGAGAACGCCGGATCGATGGACATCACGTCCTCGAACTGGCCGTGCACCGGGCATTCCTTCACCATCAGGATGCGGCCGTCGCGCTCCACGATCTGCGCCTTGATCTCGCCCGCTTTTTCATTCAGCAGGACTTCCTGCGGCAGCTTGCCGTCCAGGATCTGCTGGCGGATCTCCGGCACGCAGCGCGGACACAGTGAGTCCGTGGTCCGCGGCCAGCCCAGCGGCGGTTTTTGTTTCTGGTATGACTTCAGCAGTGGTTTCTCCGACCACTTCGGCGTGAACGACGGATTCGGTTTGATCGAGTTGAATGTGTCAAACACGGTCCACGCGCCACGCGCGGCGAGGGTAACGGCTTTTTCCACATACTTGATGGGCTTATGCATCCGGGTCGCTTCTCCTGGTCGCGGCTCGGGGCCGCGGGGGGATAAAAGTCGCAATCTTCTTGCTTTCCAAGTAGATACAGTGCGTCCACACTAGAATATTGACCCCTCGCCCGAACCCGGAACAGGTATTGTGCGAACGGGGTAAAAAAGCCAGTGAATGGTGATTCAGGGCAGGGAACGGATTAGTTCTGTTTGCCAAAGGCCAGGCAAAAACGGGCGGCCTCTCGGCCGCCCGCCTCGTAACAGTGGTCGTGTTGAAAGTTAGAAAGTGAACTTGATCGACAGTTGTACCTGTCGCGGATCGCCAACGCCCTGCCGCACGAACCCCTGGAAGTTGAACAAGGGGTCCGACGGCTCGGGGATGATGTTGTTGTCCGCGTTGAAGGTGTTGAACATCTCGAACGTCGGGATCAAGGCATAACGTTCGCCGAATTTGATCGGCCGGCTCAAGCGCCAATCCACGGAGGCGTATACGTTGTCCTTGCGCCCGTCATTCCGGGTGATGAACGTCTGCGGCTGCGCCGACCGTGCCTGGGTCCTCATATTGCCCTTGAAGCCCCAGGGCAGGTCGCCCGTGATCACAAAGTTGAACTTGTGACGGATGTCGCGGTCGGACGGGGAATAGTCATTCCGCAGCGGGAACGGATCGGTCGCTGATGCCGGGCCGCTCCGGTCGGTGAACGGGTCACGCTCGTTCGAGTCGTTATCGTAGTCGCGTGCGTAGGTGTAATTCATGTCCATCTGGAAGTTATGGCTGTAGCTCTTGCGCACACCGAACGTGATCCCGCGATACAGCGAGTTCGCCCGGCTGCTGGTGACCATAGTTTCACCCAGTTGCTGAAATGGAACGTTCACCGGGTAGGTCGCCCCGAAGAACGGGAAAAACGGTATCCGGTCCGCGCGTCCATAGTTCAGGAAGTTCGTCAGGAACACTCCCTTCGACCAGGTAAAGTCCGCATAGGCCACAAGCGAATTCGCGAGCTGCTGCTCATAGGCTACGTTGGTGACGTAGATCCGCGGATTGTGATAGTTCCGGTCGAAGATGCGGATCCCGCTGAATGACGGGAATGTGCCCGGCGGCAAGGGCGCCGCGACGAACGTACCCGGGAACGTTGGCAATACCGTTGGATTCGCGAACAATCCGCCGGCAATGGTGGCTTGCTGCACGCCATTGGCTGTGATCGACCCCACCTGGCTCAGCATGTTCTGCTGGGCATTGTAGATGCCCCAGCTGGCCCGAAGTGTTGACTTGGCATTGCCCATGATGTCCCAGGCAAAGCCCAACCGAGGTTGGAATTGCTTCCATTGGCTGGGCAGCGTTCCGTCAGACGGGAACGTAGGATCGTTCAGGAACGGCCCATACACGGTCTGCGAAGGCGGCGTGACCGGGTCCGGGAACGTCTGTGCCTCCCAGCGGAAGCCCAGGTTCAGGGTGAACCGCGGATGGATCTGCCACTTGTCCTGAATAAAAAGCGCGATATTCTCATTGGAGATATCAGACGCTCCGGCGGCATCGGTCGCCGGACTCAGATCCCCATTCGCTCCTTGCAGATAAAGGAGTAGGGGAGTCAAGGGGAAGCTGGCGTCCGCGCATGCCGTGGGCGCCGTCACATACGTGCCATCCGCGCATTGACCGGTGCCGGGACCGAAGCCGCCCGGGGCTGCCGGAGAGGCATAACGCAGGAATCCGCTGACCGCGGTCGCTGGATTGACCACGCTGCCGAATATGTACCTGCCCGAGAAGAACCCACGGAATACCTGGCTGTTCACGCTATGCAGCCACTCTCCGCCGAACTTTACGGTGTGCTTGCCTTTGACCCAGGAGATGCTGTCAGAGATCTGTGTGCGCCAAAAGGTCTCGTCCACATTGGGCTGCAGGAAGAACGGGTTGCCAAACCGGAAGGGAAGGACTCCAAACGGCCCGATGGCAGCGTCGGCAGCCACGCTGGACGGTGACGCTTGCCGCGGCCGCCCCTCCCGCGTGTAGGCAAAGCGCAGCTCATTGAGAAGGTTCGAACGCAACGAGCTGTTCAGGTTGACCCGTATCCCATTGATATAGCCAGTGCCTTCGGTCCCGTTCGCCGAGGAGCCGTACGTGGGCACATCAAACGTCTCATTCACCGCCCTCGTGGCTGTGAAGTTGTAGGAGACCGCCAACTGGTTGGAGGGGTTCACGTTGAAATCCAGCTTTCCGATCACGGCCGTGACATGTTTGGGCCGGCGGATCGGCAAACCTTCGTTCTGACCGAACGTGGTCTGGTAGAAGTTCAGCAAAGCCAGTCGCTGACAATCGGCGTTGGTATTGATCAATGCCTCGTTTAGCTGAACCGTCGGCGCCGCCACCGGGCATGCAGTGGGTCCCTGCTGCGCGCTCAGATTCGCTCTTTGTAGATTGGCGGCGATGCCCTCATAGGACAGGAAGAAGAACGCCTTGTCCTTTCGGATGGGGCCTCCCAGGGTCGTGCCCCATTGCTCCCGGTGGAACCCGGTGAGCGGCTCGCCCGTGCTGGTGTTGGAACTCAAAGCTTCGTGACGCTGGTAATGGAAGATGCTGCCGTGAAAAGCGTTGGTCCCGGATTTCGTGATCACGTTGACTACGCCACTGGCGGTACGCCCAAACTCCGCGCTGCTGCCGCTCGCAATGACTTGGAATTCCTTGATGGCATCAATGGGGATATCAACCGCCGCCCGCTGGCCGCCGGCCTGCTCGCCGAAGAACCCGTTCTGGTAGTCGCCGCCATCCAGGCTGATGTTGTTGAAGATCCCGCGCTGGCCGTTGAAATTGATCTCATCTCCGTCCGGGCCCTGCGTCACGCTCACGCCCGGCGTAAGCGTCAGCAGGTCTTCGAACTTGCGTCCCAGCACTGGGGTCGTTGAGATCGTGCGGTCATTCAGCGTGGAGCTGGATTCCGTCTTTGTCGGGTCCACGTCCGGTGTTCCGGTCACGACCACAGTCTCCGTGCCCCCCGCCGCCTTCAGCGAGAACGGAAGGTTCAGCGTCTGGCCGACCGTCAATTCCACGCCGTCGCGCACGGTCGTGCCGAAGCCGCTTCGCTTGGCGGTGACTTTATACCGGCCCGGTTGCAACAGCAGGGCCACATAACGACCGTCCGAATCCGTGGTCAATGATTTCGTCAGGTTGTTATCGAGATTCAGGATGTCCACCGTGGCGCCGGCCACGACCGCGCCGGAACTGTCGGTCACAGTCCCTTGCATCGCGCCGGTGGTGATCTGCGATTGGCCGAACGCACCGGTCGCCATCAGGGCGAACATGCATAGCACAGCGATTCTTCCTGTTCTGTTCATGCGCAGCTCCTTGTTCTGGGAAAAGGGGTTAAGGATTCAATGGACGTATGAATTGCGGTCAAGGGGTGCATGTTTCGCATCATTTGCATCCTCATTCCACTCGGACCGTGGCCGCTTCGGACTTCTTGGTATACCCGGGATTCCGCCACTCATCCCTGCGAACGGTTATGAGCTTGAGACCGGAATTGCCCGACGCAGGATACCACAAGGAAATTTTTTTCCAAGCAATTCCCTACAAAATGACGTTCAGTGTGATTTTGGTTGTTGTCCTGGAAAGGACGGTGGAATGCACCTGGATGTGTGCAATCAATGAGCGCATTGCGAGCTTGGTCGTTGGACTGGGCTCGTACTCACGAAGTGAGCGCTTGCTGACGGCGCAATGATCCTCATGCAAACGGATGACGGATGGTCCAATGTAGCGTGTTCACCGTTGCGACTTCAGATAGGTGATGATCTGCCAGCGCTGAGGCTCCGGGAGCTCTCCCCAGGATGGCATCTTTCCCCCGCCATTTCGGATCACCCAGTAGAGAGCGCCGGCCGGGGCCTCCCGTACTTCGCCGCGATCCAGCGCCGGCCCCCTTTCGGCTGCCTTCGCATTGCCGCCGTGGCATTTCGCGCAGTAGCGCTCGTATAGACGCTTTCCCCCGGCGGCCGCTTCCGGGTCCTGCGCCAGCGGATTCTCGCGCTTCAAGTCCTTGCCTTTCGCCTTGCGCAGCAGGGAAGCCTCTTCCGCCACCACAGGTACTAGGAGCGCCATCGCCATGGCCAGACCCGTCAACCCGATTCCAACTCTGTGGTTCATTTACTTTGCCGCCTCAATTCTTCCCCCGGAACAGGTTGCCGATCTTGCTGCCGATCCCGTCGATCTCATAGGTGACGCTCATGCGGAAGAGCGCGCGGTGGCTGTTCCCGTTCAGCCCGAATGCCGGGGAAAACTTCATCCACATGTGGTCCGTCGCCTGCCAGGCGACCACAGGCGCCAGGTAATGGGAAGTGTTCTTCAGGCCGAACGACGCGCGCGTTCCCAGCCCCCCGAACATCTCCACCCCGGTCTGGAAATTCTCCGCGCACAACCGGCAGTCCTTCGCCGCTGCCTGCAAGGAGAGGGGCCGGCTGGCGCCCCAGGCGTATCCGAACCCCCACGGCTCGTTCGCCAGGTTCTTCTCCGCAATGAAGTTCTCAGAGATGTTCCACCCTTTGACGTTGCTGGAGAGGATCAGCTTTAACTCGAGTTCCTTTTCTTTCTCGCCGTGCGTGATTTTTGCTGGCTCACCCGTGTCGGATTCCATGTCGTTTCCGGCGATCTCCCGGAATGACTTGTCCGCCTCGTTGCCCTGCATGTACTCCACATAAATCACCGGATTGATCCAATGCTCGCCCGGAAGGGCCCGGAAGCGGTTCTCCCATCTGAATCCGGTGAACACGGTGCTTTCGTTGAATGTGGTTTGGCCCGCAAGGTAGAGGGAGGTGGTCCACCAGCGCCGCGCCCCGTATTCGAATTCCAGCAGGCTGCTGGAAAACCCGTTGCCTCCGCGCTGCGTTCCCACCGTGTTGCGGTAGCTGATCTCCAGATTGTCCGGCTCTTCCATGTGATGGCTGTAGGTCACGATGTACGGCGGGTCGGCGGCGAATGCGGGGCAGGCAAGGGTCAGGCCGAACAGGCGGAGGGCACGTTCCCACCTTGGTTCCCGGCCTACCTTTTCCCGCGGTTCCGCGTCATACTTTGCATGGCGATTCTCCGCGGCCGGTCCTGCTCTGGATTGTCCGCCAACCTCCTAACCCGGTCTTGTTTCATCTCCCTGGCGCTGGCCTCCATCTTCTTGGCGGGCTGCGGCGGTAACAAGAAGCCGCGCGCCCGGGTCGCGCCGCCACCGGAGATCCAGCACCCCTCGTCCCCTTCGGGCCAGCCGCAATACAGCGGTAAACCTCTCTATGTGGAGACCGGCCTGGCCAGTTGGTACGGTCCGCCGTATCACAATCGCAAGTCTGCCAGCGGCGAAGTCTTCGACATGCATGACCTGACCGCCGCCCACAAAACCTTGCCCATGAACTCCATCGTTCGGGTCACGGCGCTCGGCACCGGGAAGTCCGTGATCGTGCGCATCAATGACCGCGGCCCGTTCGTCGGCGACCGCATCCTCGATCTTTCGCTCGGCGCCGCCAAGGAGATCGGCGTATGGCGCGCCGGCCTGGCCCGGGTCCGCGTCGAAGTGCTTGAAGCGCCCAAGCCGATCGACTCCGGCGGCCGCTGGTGCGTGCAGGTCGGCGCCTTCTCTGACTATGACGAAGCCGCGCAGTACAAAGCCCGGCTCCTGCGCCGTTACTCCAGCGCCAAGGTCATTCAATTCACCGGCCCTACCGGAGAATGGGTGCGCATCCGCCCCTTGAATGATGACCGCGCCCGTGCTCAGGAAGTCGCCCGCGAGAACCGCGCCGGCGAGGTCGGCGTGTTCCTCGTTCGTCTGGATTGATTCTCATCCTCCGCCGGACTACCATTCCTTCCTCCGGCATTTCGCGAAACCAGAGACAGCAACGAGAGACCAGCATGTCAGACTGCTTGTTCTGCAAGATCATCGCCGGCCAGATCCCGGCAAAAAAAGTCTACGAAGACGACCTCTGCTACGCCTTTGAGGACATCAATCCGCAGGCTCCCACCCACGTGCTCATCGTGCCCAAAAAACATGTTGTGGGATTGAAAGAAGCGCTGCCCGAAGACGCCGCTATCCTTGGCCATCTGCAGTTGACCGCCGCACGGATCGGTCGCGAGCGCAAGATCGAAAATAGTTATCGCACGGTCTTTAATGTCGGCCCCGGCTCCGGACAGAGCGTCTTCCACCTTCATCTGCATCTGCTCGGCGGACGCAAGCTCTCCTGGCCTCCCGGCTAAAGCGCGGTCTTCTTTCCCGGCCTCTCTTGATTTGCCAAGCACAAACGCCCCGCATCGCGGGGCGTTCGATTTTGTCGAAAGCGAGACCTAGAACGGCTGCCGTGTATCCACCACTTCTTCGTCGCTGCCGTGACGCCGCAAAAGGTTAGGCAGGTTCTGGCTGAAGGCCGAGCGCGGCATCACCATGTCGCATCCCGCTTCCTGGGCCTTCACCTTCAGGTCGCCCTGCACGTGTGGCAGGAACCCGATGATCGACGCCGACTTTTTCAGCTTCGCGCGTAGTTTGGGGATCAGCGCCAGCGGCTTGATGCCGGGGTTGTTGAGGTCGATCGCCACCAGCTGCGGGCGTTCATTCTCCGGAATATCGTCGCCCGCGCGTTCCAGCACCTGCTCCGCGGTCTTGACGAACTCCACTTTCAGGTTGAGCTTCTTCGCGACTTCATTGATCTTCGCCAGGAAGAACAGGTCTTCGATGAAGCAGAAGATGCGGGCCGGGCCGGGCTCGGCGGATTTCGTCACCGGTGTCATGTCCGGCTGCCGATACTGCGCTTCATAGCCATTGGTCGTCCGGCGATGATCGGCCAGATTGCCGTTCACCTCCTGGCCGGCACGATAGCTGTGGTCCATCGGCCCCACAAACGTCCGTGGCGGACGCGAGCCGCGCTGGTTGCGGTTCTTCCGCTTCGCGCCCTGGGGACGGTTCTGCCCGCCATTCGGCTGCGGACGATGTTGGCCGTAGTGCTGGCCGCTTTGTCCATGCTGGGCTTGCGGGCCCTGCATCGGCTTCTTGCCGCGTTTGCGTCTGCGGCGGCGGTTGAATTTCGCGCCTCCCGGCTGAGCTTGCGGAGCGGTGGCCTCCGGTTGCGGCGGAGGAGTCAGTTCATTGTCCATGCTTTTTTGTAACGTCCTGAATGCGGGCCGGCTCACGCCTCCGGCCAAGCCAAGCGGCGCTCGGCCATGCAGCGGGTCTCCCGCAAGTATTGGAACAGGGTGTCTCTGTTCGTCCTCGACCTGTGGATCGGCCACAGGGATAAAGGGGCAATTTCTTTTCCTGAATTCTTCCTAAGTATGATCGGCCTTTTGCGTCCCGGCATGCGCCACTATTTCTTGCGCGCGAGACAGAAAAGACGCCAGCACCTGAGCGTGCGGCTCGCTAAGAATCAAATTGCATCCTAGCCCAATCCCGCCCCCGGCGCAAGTGGTAAGTTTTGCACACTTGACGCCGCCGCTCTTCGGCCTCTACTGTCAAAGATTCACGCGTCCCAAAACGGACTCACTGATTTTTCGATCCATGACCCCATCACCCGCCGCCCAATCCCAGCACATCTGCGTCATCGGCGCCGGCGCCTTCGGCGGATGGAGCGCTCTCCATCTGCGCCGCGCCGGGGCCAAGGTCACGCTGGTGGACCTCTGGGGCCCGGGCAACGCCCGCTCCAGCTCCGGCGACGAGACCCGCATCCTCCGCGGCGCCTACGGTCCCGACGGCATTTACACCCACATGGCCGCCCGCGCCCTCGCGCTGTGGAAGGAACACGAAGCGCGCTGGCGCATCCAGCTCTTTCATCCCACCGGCGTCCTGTGGATGACCGGCGCCGACAACACCTTCGAGCGCGCTTCACTCCCGCATATGCGCGAAGCCGGCATCGCGTACGAGGAGATGTCCATCGCCGAGGCCGCCCGCCGTTATCCCCAGATCAACATGGAGGGCATCCACTCCGCCATCTTCGAGTCCTCCGCCGGATACCTGCTCGCCCGCCGCTCCTGTGAGGCCGTGTTCAGCGCCTTCCTCGCCGAGGGCGGACGCTACGTGCAGAGCGAAGCCCGTCCCGCCGAGGCCTTGCGTACGGAAGTGCGCGCCGGCCGCCTCGCTTCCATCCTGCTGGCTGACGGTTCGCGCCTCGAGGCCGACGCCTTCGTCTTTGCCTGTGGCCCCTGGCTGGGCAAACTTTTTCCCGACGCGGTCGGCGACCGCATCCGCGCCACCCGCCAGGAAGTCTTTTACTTCGGCACGCCGCGCGGCTCCAACGTGTTCGACGAAGGCACGTTTCCAGTCTGGGGCGACCACGGCCAGCGCTTCCATTACGGACTGCCGAACAACAAGTGGCGCGGTTTCAAGATCGCCGACGACACCCGCGGCCCCGCCTTCGATCCTGATTCCGAGGACCGGCTGCCGAAAGCCGAGTCCTTGGACGCCGTCCGCCGTTATATGGAGTTCCGCTTCCCGGCGATGCGCGGCGCGCCCCTGGTCGAGTCGCGTGTCTGCCAGTATGAGAACACCGGTGACAATCACCTGCTGCT
>JACPNP010000015.1 GCA_016185365.1 Terriglobales bacterium | reverse complement strand
ACAGATCACGAACTCGCAACAAGGTAAGCGCCTGAGTTTGACCGGTTTAGGCGAAAAAGGTATCATCGCCAGCCTTTTAGTTCTGGCTTAACCTGCCGCGCAGGTTTGCTTGCACTGAAACTTTGTTTTGGAGAGATGGCCGAGTGGTCGAAGGCGCTCCCCTGCTAAGGGAGTATGCGGGCAAAACCTGCATCGAGGGTTCGAATCCCTCTCTCTCCGCCAGTTTCCCCCGTCAACGAGTAGGCGCTAAAGGGATCCTTCAATTCGGCCTGCGGCCTCACTCAGGATTTCGCCTGCTGGCTCCCGCTTCGCTCACGCCAGCATTGCGGCTCAAGTTCGAATCCCTCTCTCTCCGCCAGTTTCCTCCCACCTGTCTTCGGGATTCCGGGTCCTTCGACTCGCTGCGCTCGATCAAGATTTCGCCTGCGGGCTCCCGTCCCCTTCACTTCGTTCAGGGTTCTCACGCCCGCATAACGGCTCAAGTTACCTCGGGTTACCTCGGTAATTTGCGCGGTCCGGAGATCCGACGTATTCTCGCTTCAGAAATTGGGACACATCAAGCGAAGGCCACGGTTCGGGGGGACCGTGGCCTTCGTGCTTTTAGCGGCACTCCCACCCTAGTCGCCGCCGGGCGCGCGGCAAAAATGCTACATTCGAGGGGCATGTCTGCTCCCGGTTCCCTGTTCGTCAAAGCCTGCCGACGCCGGCCTGTGCCCCGCACTCCCATCTGGCTGATGCGCCAGGCGGGGCGCTATATGGCGGAGTATCGCGCCGTGCGCAAGCAGTATTCCCTGCTGGAGATCTGCAAAAAACCTGAGATCGCGGCCGAGGTGACCGTCACCGCTGCCGAACGGCTCAAGGTGGATGCGGCCATCATCTTCGCCGATCTCCTTCTCCCGCTGGAGGTCATGGGCCTGCCGTTCCGGTTCGAGGCCGGGGAAGGACCGGTGGTGGAAAAGCCGCTGCGCACTCCCAAAGACATCAAACGGCTGCGCACCGACCGCGCCGGCGACCTGAATTATGTGGCCGATTCCATCCGGGGCGTGGTGAAGCATTTTGGCGAGTCGCTGCCGGTGATCGGATTCTGCGGCGCGCCGTTCACGCTGGCCAGTTACATGATCGAGGGGGGCGGATCGCGCAACTATGTGCAGGCCAAGAAGATGATGTACCACCATCCGGAAGCGTGGCGCGACCTGATGGCCAAACTGGTGGAGGTGCTGGCCGCATACACCATCGAGCAGGTACGCGCCGGCGCGGACGTGATCCAGGTGTTCGACAGCTGGGTGGGATGTCTCAGCCCGAACGACTACCGCGATTTTGCCCTGCCCCATACCACGGACCTGATCGAGCGCATCCAGAAGACCGGCGTGCCGGTGATCTATTTCGGCACGGACACAGCCACGCTGCTGCCGGCGATGCGCCAGACCGGTGCGGACGTGATCGGACTCGATTGGCGCATCCCGCTCGACGAGGGCTGGCAACGAGTGGGGCATGACGTGGCCGTGCAGGGCAACCTGGATCCGGTCGCGCTCTTTGCCGACAAGAAGGATATCCGCCGGCGCGCGGAGGCGATCCTGACATCGGCCGATTGCCGTCCGTGACACATCTTCAATCTTGGTCACGGCATCCTGCCGGAGACTCCGGTGGAGAATGTGATCGACCTGGTGCAGTTCGTGCACGAGACCTCGGAGCGGATGCTGGCCGCCAAGACGTAGGACCACTGAATGCTGCCAATGTTGACCCAGTGACATGTGTTGCCCATCACAACCACTCCCCTACCCCTCAGATACTATGAATGCACTTGCCCATGCCTGACACTGCCGTCCTCTTGCTCGCCCATGGCACACCCGATTCGCCGGACGAGGTGCCGGAGTACATGCGCCTGGTCACCAGCGGGCGCAATGTGCCGGAGGCGGTGATCGAAGAAGTGAAGCGCCGCTATGGGTTGATAGGCCGGTCCCCGCTCACGGACATCTCGTTGGCCCAGGGGAAAGCGCTGCAAGACCTGTTGGGCGTGCCGGTGTATGTGGGCATGCGCAACTGGCGTCCGTACATCACTGACACAGTGAAGCGGATGATCGCGGATGGCGTGAAGCGTGTGGTCGCGATCTGCCTGGCGCCGCAGAATTCGCGCACCAGCGTCGGCCTGTACAAGCGCGCGACCCTGGCCGCGGCCGGCGAATCGCTCGCCATCGATTTTGTGGACGAGTGGCACGATGAACCGCTGTTGGCCAAGGCGTTTGCGGCAAAGTTGACCGCACCATGGAAGCAAGCGTGCGCGCGGAGCGGCGCGCGTGTTCCGGTGCTGTTCACCGCGCACAGTGTCCCTTGCCGCACCATCCAGGCGAGCGCGAGCGGCGCGGGCGACCCGTACGGCAACCAGTGCAAAGAGACCGCGGCTGAGGTGGCGAAGCTCGCGGGACTTGTTCCCGGTGAGTGGTTCTTCGCGTTCCAGAGCCAGGGCATGAGCGGCGGACCGTGGATCGGGCCTACGGTGGAGGACACCATCACCGGCCTGTGTGACGCCGGGGCAACATCCGTGTTCGTGCAGCCGATCGGGTTCGTTTGCGACCACGTGGAAGTCCTGTATGACATTGACATCGCCTTCAAACAGTTCGCCAAGGAGCGCGGGATGCAGTTGTGGCGCGCCGCTTCGCTCAATGATTCGGCGGGGTTCATCGCTGCACTGGCCGCGGTGGCGCGGCGCCGGATGGAGCGCGCTTGAGCCGGACGGCGATCATCGGCGGCGGCATCAGCGGGCTGAGCGCCGCGTACTACCTCGCGAAAGCCGATGCGGAGGTCACGCTGTTTGAGGCGTCTGCCCGGGTCGGCGGTGTGATCCGCACGGAGCGAGTCGGAGATTTCCTTGTGGAGTGCGGGCCGGATTCCTTCGTCAGCGCAAAACCGTGGGCCGCGGAGTTGGCGCGCGAGCTCGGACTGGGTGATGCGCTCATTGGCTCGAATGATCACCTGCGCAAGACGCACATCCTGGTGAGCGGGCGGATGCTGGAGATGCCCGGAGGCCTGCAACTCATGGTGCCCACCGACCCATGGGCCATGCTGGCCACGCCACTTTTTTCCTGGGCCACCAAGTGGCGCATGGCGCGCGAGTTCCTGTTCCCGCCGGAGCCGCTGCCTGAGGGTAAGGATGAATCCGTGGCAGATTTCACCCGCCGCCACTTCGGACAAGAAGCGGTGGAGCGGCTGGCGGACCCGCTGCTGGGCGGCGTGTTCGGCGGCGATTCTTCCGCGATGAGCGCCCGCGCGGTGCTGGCCAACTTTGTGGCGCTGGAGAAATCCCACCGCAGCCTGGCGCGCGGATTGCGCAAGATGAAGCGGCCCGGGGGCGGCGCGATCTTCACCACCTTCCGCAACGGCCTGCAGCAATTCATTGACGCGATCGCTGCGGCACTGCCGCCGGGCTCCGTGCGGCTCTATCGTGAAGTCCGGTCCGTGGCCCGCGGGAATGGCGGATGGATCGTGCGCACGGACCGCGACGAAGCCTTTGATCATGTTGTGCTCGCGTTACCGACGCATCATTCGGCGCGGCTGCTATGGGAGCTTGATCCGGCGCTGGCAGCGCAACTGAACAAGATCCGATACAACTCCTCGTGCACGGTCGCGCTGATCGATGTCCCGCTCGAAGGGCTGCCCGCCGGGTTCGGCTTTTTGGTGCCGCGCGCGGAGCAAAAACAGATATTGGCCTGCACCTATGTCCACAACAAATTCAGCGGACGCGCGCCGGAAGGGCATGGGCTGTTGCGAGTGTTCTTGACACGCGGATTCGACCGGCCGGATGCGGAGGTGGCCTCCGCGGTGGTCGAGGAACTAAGCGCCATTCTTGGAGTCGCGATCAAACCTAAATCGACTCATGTTGCCCGCTGGCCGCAGGCGATGGCGCAGTACGAAGTGGGACATCTGGACCGCGTGGCGCAGATCGATGCGCTTGCCGCCCGGCACCGAGGACTGCATCTGATCGGAAATGCGTTGCGCGGGATCGGTATCCCGGATTGCGTACGCGAGGCGAAAGCGGTCGCCGAGCGCATCGCGGAAAAAAACAAGACGTAGCCACGGTTCGCACGGATGGCACGGATATTTTCCCAGCCGGTTCGTGCTGTTCCGACGATCGGTGTCCGGCTGCGTCATGCCTTCCGATGCACGAACTTGTCCGCGGCGGTGAGCATTTCCTGCACGATCTTGGGCGATCCGGCTTCGGCGTACACGCGCAGCAACGGCTCCGTGCCGGAGGCGCGGATGAGCAACCAGGCGTCGGCGTCTTGGGGATAAGTATCGTTCTGCAGGAACAGCTTGATGCCATCGAGGTCGCCGCGATCCAGCACTTTGAATCGGCCGACCCTTTCCACCGTCGCGGCCCGCTCGATGGCGCTGCGCTTCAATTCATTGGAGATGGTCATGTCCAGGCGGGCGTAGTGATGCTCGCCGAACTCGGCCTGTAACGCGGCCACAAGCTGGCCAAGGGTTTTGCCCTCATCCGCCATCACGTTGGCCAGCAACAGCGCATTGAGGATGCCGTCGCGCTCAGGCAAGTGCCGCGGCAGGCCGATGCCTCCCGACTCCTCGCCTCCGATCAGCACCTCGCGCTCCAGCATGATGTCACACGCGTACTTGAAACCGATACCGTGTTCCACCATCTCCCGGCCGTATTTCTTGCAGATACGGTCGATCATCTTTGTGGTGTTGTAAGCCCGTGTGACGATGCCCGGCCATTTTTTGTGATCGAGCAGCCACTTCAGCAGCACGGAAAAGACCTTATGCGCGTCCACGAAATTGCCGTTCTCGTCCACGGCGCCGATGCGGTCAGCGTCGCCATCGGTGACGAAGCCGGCGGCGCACTTTTCCCGCACCACCATCTCCTGCAAAGCGGCCACATGGGGCAGGATGGGTTCGGGATTGATGCCGGGAAAAAGCGGATCGACCTCGGCGCGGATCTCCACGTGCGGGATGCCATACTCGCGGAAGATACCGGCCAGGATGCCGCGGCCGGAGCCGTACATGCAATCGATGCCGAACTTGAAGCCGCATTGCGAGATCTTCTTGAGGTCCGCCAGCCGGGTGATCTCCGCGATGTACTCTGTCTTGAAGTCACGCGGCGTGATCCTAGCGGGCTTTTTCTCAGGCTGCGTGTTCGCATTCAACTCCATCTCGATGGATCGGATGATGGAAGGTTTGGCGGACCCGCCGTAATAGGCCTTGTACTTCACGCCGTTCCAGTTCCAAGGATTATGGCTGCTGGTGATGACCACACCGCCGGAGGCGTCCCAGTTCTTCACCGCATAGGAGACGGCGGGCGTAGGGACATAGTCGTCGGCGATGGTCACGTGGATGCCGGTGGCGGCGATGACTTGCGCGGCAGCCTCGGCGAAGCGGCGCGAGCCGAAGCGGGTGTCATAACCGATGACTATGCCTTTCTCCGGATGCTCGTGCTTCCACACATGCGCGGCGATGGCCGTGGCCACGCGGCGCACGTTCTCAAAGGTGAAGTCATCGGCGATGATGCCGCGCCAGCCGTCCGTGCCAAACTTGATCTCAGTCGCCATAGGTCCCGGGGTGATCGCAGTCGCAAATCGTTACAGCAGAGCTTTCTTGCCTTTCTCCTGCAGCCAGCGCACGACTTTGCCTACGTCCTGCGCGTGCTGGCGCGTGGTGATGAGCAGTGCATCGTCGGTCTCGACCACCACCACGTTGCGCACGCCGATGGCGGCCACGAAGCGCTTGGGCGCGAAGACGTAATTCAGCGCTGCGTTCTCGGTGTAGGAGTCAGCGGCCTCAAGCACGTTGGCCTCGACGCCGACCTCCGCCGCCCGATGTTCGTAGAGCGCGGGCTCCACAGGAACATGCCGCTGTTCCAGTAGTAGTTGCCTTCGGCCAGGAACTCGCGCGCCTTGTCCGCGCTGGGCTTTTCGGTGAAACGCTTCACCCGGAATAGTTGCGGCACCAGCGGCGCGCCGCATTCGATGTAGCCATAGCCGGTCTCCGGGCGCGTGGGCAGCACGCCCATCACCACGATCTTTTCGCCCGAAGCGGCGATCTCAATGCCGCGCTTCAGGTCCTCGCGAAAGCGGGCCGCGTCTTTGATCACGTGGTCGGACGGGAACAAGCCGAGAACGGCGTCCGGGAACTTGCGCGCCAGGATGAATGCGGCCAGGCCGATGGCGGGCGCGGTGTTGCGCGCCGCGGGCTCCGCCAGGATCTGCGCTTTTTTCAGCTTCGGCAGCTGCTTGCGGATGACCGGCGCGACCACATCATTCGTGATGATCCAAAACCGATCGTGCGCGGCCAGTGGCGACAGGCGGTCCACCGTTTCCTGGATCATGCTCTTCGACGAATTGAGGGCCAGCACTTGTTTGGGATTGGCCTTGCGACTGCGCGGCCAGAAGCGTGTGCCGCTGCCGCCTGCCAGGATCACCGGCACGAACATCGCCGTTGGCTTGGGCAGGATGCGGGGTTTTTCCGGCTTGGTGACCTTAAGTTTGAGTGCGACCAGTTTCTTTTGCGCCTTGGTCAGTTTCACCGGCTTTGCGAACTTTGCGGCGCGGACGCGTGCGACCGGCTTGGCGATCTTCTTCGGCTTGGCGGGTCTTGCTTTCTTCGTCGTCTTCTTCGCCACGGTTGCCTCTTGGGGACAGGGCGCAAAGTGTCAGTCTACCGCGTGGTCTCCGGTTCCGGCACAGTTTCTCCGGGCAGCATGGCGCGCAGGCACTCCAGCGCCCACTGGGGACGCAGCCGGTACTCGCGCAACGCCGCCGGCAGCACCACGCACTCGCCTTTGGCGAAGGTGACCGGGCGCATGCCATCGGCCTCGACAATGCCGCAGCCATCGAGCGCGACCAACACCTGCGCGGATGACTTGCCCGCACGCGGCTTCACGTCCATTAACTCTTTCACCACAAACTTGTCCACGATGAAATCCGGCGTGGAGATAAGATTGCACACGCTGCCGCTTCCTTGCCGCGAAACCTTCCCGGCGCGGGTCTTCTCTTTCATCGCGGCCAGGCCCTGTCGCACATGAAGCTCACGCGGACGCCCGTAATCGTAAAGACGATACGTCGTGTCTGAGTTCTGCTGGGTCTCCACCAACACCGATCCCGGTCCGATGGCGTGAATGGTGCCCGCATCCACATAGATCATTTCGCCGGGCTTCAGGCCTATCCAATCCAGCAGCGGCTCGAGCCGGGTCTCCGCGATCGCGCGTTCTACTTCGGACTTGGACACACCTGGTTTCAGCCCCAGTGCGACTTGCGCGCTCGGCTCGGCGGCTAGAACATACCAGCATTCGGTCTTGCCGTTGGAGAGGCCCGCGGCACGCGCGGCGGCGTCGTCCGGATGTACCTGCACGGACAGCTTTTCTTTGGGAAACAAGAACTTGATCAGGAGCGGAAAGCGAGATGGGTCCGGCGCTGTTTCGCCGATCAGCCCCCGGCCGAAGCGTTGCGTGACCTCCGCCAATGTTTGCCCGGCGAGATCGCCGTTGGAGACACGACACTCATCGCCGGTGAGCCAGACTTCGCCGATGGGTTGCTCGAACTCGCCGCCCTTGCGCGCGGTCTTGTGCGGATAGAGCAACGATAGATCGCGCGAGCCCCAAACGCGTTCTTTGAACTCGGGTAGGAGAAGGAGTGGGTAGAGTTCGGGCATCGTTGACTCAAGCGGACGTGGTGATCAAAGGGATTCCTCGACTCGGCGCGCTGGGCCTCGCTCGGAATGACAATCTCAACTATTTACAGCGCCGCGAACCACTTGGTCATGCGCTCCAGACCGCGTTCGAGATCGTGCTCTGAGACCGCATACGAAAGCCGGATGTGGTCCTGCGTCCCGAAACCGGGCCCGGGCACGGCCACCACGTGCGCCTCGTGCAGCAAACGCTTGGCGATGTCCGCCGCGCCGGTGATCCCGCCCTTGCCGAAGTATGCGGTCACATTCGGATACACATAGAACGCACCGTAGGGGACCTGGCACTTCAATCCGGGGATCTGGCACAGGCCGGCGACCATGCGGTCACGCAGGGTGATGTATTCGGCGCGCATCGCCTCCACGCAGGCCTGCGGCCCGGTGACCGCGGCCACCGCCGCCTTTTGCACGAAGTGGTTTGAGCTGGAGGTGGATTGGCTTTGCAGCTTGGTCATGGCGGTGATCAGCGGCTGCGGCGCCAGGGCATAACCCATGCGCCATCCGGTCATGGCATACGTCTTCGAGAGCGAACCGATCACGACCACGTGTTCCTTGCATTCGGGAAAACTCGCGGCGGAGACGGGCGTACCCGCATAGTTCAGGTACACATAGCACTCGTCCGCGATCACATACACGCCGCGCGCGTGGGCCAGTTTGATCACGGCGCGCAGGTCGTCCGTGCTCATCACCGCGCCGCTGGGATTGTTGGGCGTGTTGAGGATGATGGCGCGTGTACGCGGCGTGATGGCGCGCGCGATCATGTCCGCGGTCAGGCGGAAGCCCTGCTCTTCGTCGGTCTCGACATACACCGGCGTGCCCCCGGCGTATTGCACGATGTCCTTGAACGACACCCAGTACGGTACGGGGATGATGACTTCGTCGCCGTGGTCCACCAGGGCCTGAATGGCGTTGAACAGCGCTAATTTGCCGCCGGTGGAGGCCATGCACTCATTCGCGGCGTAATCAGAACCGAGATCGGCGGCGTGGCGCTTGACGATGCCTTCGCGCAGTTCCAAGATCCCGGCCACGTTGGTGTACTTGGTGCAATCCTTGTGGAGCGCGTCGATGGCCGCATCCTTGATGTGCCGCGGCGTGGAGAAGTGGGGCTCGCCGGCGCCGAAATCCACCAGGTCGATGCCCTTGGCCTTGAGCGCGGAGGCTTCATTCACCACAGCCAGCGTGGCCGATAGCTCGATGCGGTTGATGCGGTCGCTCACCAGCTTGCTTGTGGCTGCTGTCGGCATCAGCGCTTTCTCCTTGGCGATCGTCCATTCACCTTTTCGTACAGCCGCTGCTCCACCAACTCCGGCACCAGGCCTTTTACGGATGCGCCCAGGCGGAACACCTGCTTCACCAGGCGCGAGCTCAGGTAGCTGTAGCTGACCGCCGGCATCATGAATACGGTCTCGACCTCGGGCGCGAGCTTGCGGTTCATGAGCGCCATCTGCAGCTCGAACTCGTAGTCACTGATGGCGCGGATGCCGCGCAGCACGGCCTTGGCCTTGTGTTTGCGCACGAAATCCACCAGCAGGCCGTCAAAGGTGGCGATGGTCACGTTCCTGTATTTTCTGGTGGTGGCGCGCAGCATGGCCACGCGCTCGGCCTCGGTGAAGAGCGGGTCTTTCTCCGCGTTGCTCAGGATGGCGACGACCAGTTCGTCAAAGATCTTCGAGCCCCGCTCGATGAGATCGAGGTGCCCGTTGGTCAACGGATCGAAGGAACCGGGGTAGATGGCTTTGATGCGCTTCATACGCGGGCGAAAGACGATTGTATGCGACTCCCGGCTTTGCGCAAACCCTTTCACATCAGGGGCCACAAATGATTTTTGTCGTCGTTCTTGGGTGTGAAGCAATCACCTATGAATTGTCATCCCGAGTGGAGGCGCGAAGCGCCGCAGTCGAGGGACCTTGGTTTTTCAGAAGCCTCCGTCCAAGCTCCTCAAAATCGACCGGTTCCCTCCACGTCCGACTGAGGTCATCCCAGTTGGGATTGCCACTTTCGATCAGCGCGGCTTTCTTCGGTCTGCTCCATCCCTTCAGCTGTTTCTCGCGGGCGATCGCATTAATGACATATTTATAGCGCTCAAAATGCACCACACGAGTGAGCTTGTACCGTGCTGTATAGGCAGTCGACGCAGGCTCAGGATCCAAGTGTTGTCCATACCGCTGGATTAAAGCATTGGTCACACCGGTATAGAGCGGTCTGCGAGAGCAATTCGTGAGGATGTAAACAAAATAACAATGCACTCGCATCTCAAAAACCAAGGTCCCTCGGCTCCGGTGAGCCAAAACAGGCTCACCTTCGCTCGGGATGACAATTCGGGGGAGGCGCGTGTCTCACTCCCCTAGTGACCTAATGCCGCATCCAGAACACCCGCAAAAAAGAATTACCGTTTCGCGCCAGGCTTGGCGGGGACCTCATTCACCGCGCCGCCGTTCACCGGCTGAGGACGCTCCCCCGGCGCGGGCAGGTTCATGGTCTTGCGCAGTTGGGCCTCCAGCTTGGAGGAAGCATCTTTATGCTCCTTGAGGAATTGCTTGGCGTTCTCGCGACCCTGCCCGATGCGCTCGCCGCCGTAGCTGTACCAGGCGCCGGACTTCTCCACGATGCCGTGCAGCACGCCCAGGTCGATCATGTCGCCTTCACGGGAGATACCTTCGCCGTACATGATGTCGAACTCGGCCTCTTTGAAGGGCGCGGCCGTCTTGTTCTTCACCACCTTGATCTTGGTGCGCGAACCCACAACGACATCGCCGTCCTTGATGGCCGCGATGCGGCGGATGTCCACCCGCACCGAGCTGTAGAACTTGAGCGCGCGGCCGCCGGTGGTGGTCTCCGGGTTGCCGAACATCACGCCGATCTTCTCGCGGATCTGGTTGATAAAGATCAGGCAGGTGCGTGACTTGCTTACGATGCCGGTCAGTTTGCGCAGCGCCTGGCTCATCAGCCGGGCCTGCAGGCCCATGTGGCTGTCACCCATCTCGCCTTCGAGCTCGGCGCGCGGCACCAGGGCGGCCACGGAATCCACGACGAGTACGTCGATCGCCCCGGAGCGGACCAGGGTCTCGGCGATCTCAAGCGCCTGCTCGCCGTAATCCGGCTGCGAGACCAGCAGGTTGTCCACGTCCACGCCCAGCTTGCGCGCGTAATTCGGGTCCATGGCATGCTCGGCGTCGATGAAGGCCGCCAGGCCGCCGGCGCGCTGCGCCTCAGCCACGACTTGCAAGGCGATGGTGGTCTTGCCCGAGCTCTCCGGCCCGAAGACCTCGACCACACGGCCGCGGGGGAAGCCGCCGGCGCCGAGGGCAGCGTCGAAACTGATCGCACCGGTGGAGATCACCGAGATAGGCAGCACTTCTTTGGTGCCCAGCCGCATGATCGAGCCCTTGCCGAACTGCTTCTCGATCTGCGACATCGCCAGATCGACCGCCTTTACCCGCTCATTCCTCTCGTCTGCCATGAGTCCGTCCTTGAAGGTATTGAGATTTCCTTGATCTGAGTGCCCACCCCTTTCGCGTAGCGAAAAGGTGGGCTGAAAAGGGATTCTAGCCCGGAATCACCGCCCGCACCGGGAAACCGTAATCCTGTTCTGAATCCGGAACAGGGTCATTCTATACCAGAAATCCGGGAATAGCGAAGAAAAAGCGAAGTAACTTCCACGGTACCGATCGCACCATGAGGGCATACAATCCCCGTCAGGAGACGCCCCATGGATATGACACGCTTCGCCCTTGCCGCTCTGGCCGGGGGATTCGTTTCCACCTTCACGGACTGGTTCTTCTTCGGTGTGCTCTTCCACGACAAGAACAAGGTCCATCCCGAAGTCTGGCGGCCGGAGATCCAGGAAGGCAAGGAGCGGAAAGCGATCATCCTCTCCTCACTGCTCTGCTTTGTGACTTCGGCGGCGTTCGTCTTTTCCGCGCAGCGACTTTATGTGACCGACATGAACCATGCCCTCAAACTGGCCGTGGCGGTCTGGACGATCATCGCGCTGCCCATGGTGGTGACCAACTACCTGTTCATCAAGCTGCACCCGGCGCTGCTGGTCTCGCACTCGCTGGGCTGGCTGGCGCGGCTGCTGGTGTGCGCGGTGGCGACAGGTCTGATCGTGAAGTGAGAGACAACAACCAGCCACGGATCACGCGGACAGAAAGTGTTGCGTATTGAGTTTTGAGTTTTGAGTTGTGAGTCTTGAGTTGTGAGTATTGAGTTTTGCGTTTTAAGTCTGGGGTTTAGTTCTTGACTGGCAGATGAGGGCTGATAACTGACAGCCGATTTCAAACAGCCGACAACTGTAAAACGATAACCGTTCTCTGGCAGCTGGTGGCTGGTAGCTGGCGACTATCGTTTTAGCAGATCCACAGCTTTATTGATGTCGGTCACGCGGAAGTAGTGCGCGAGCGAGGGATGCTTACGCTTCACCGCCTGGAACATCTCCCAGGCCACGCGACGATAGCTCCAGTGGCCGGCCTCGGTGGAGCGGAGTTCGCTGATGTAGACGGCTTCGGCGAAGTCCATGGCGAACAGACAGCGCTTGCGGAAGGCCAGCGGCAGCACGTAGCGGGAGTGCGGCTCGGCGTCATCTCCTAACAATGTGGATACGGCGATCTGCCCGGAGGCCTTCGCGCAACGATCCATGTTCTCGACGAACCGCTGCTGCATGCCCGCGGGACGCAGCTCGTCGGGCGCGTCGAATCCGTGCAGGTGGGTGAAATCCTGCTCGATCTGGATGCAGCGGCGGTGGCGGTGCATGTCGCGGAATCCGCCCACGTCCATGAGCACGTCGAAGCGGAACTGCTGCCCGGCGCAGAACGGCCGTAATAACTCATCATGCTTGCCCCGGTGCTTCAGTCCAAGGTCGATGATCTCGCGACGCTGGGGCTCGCTGAGTCCGCTGACCGCCTCGCGTAACTGCTTGTACGGATACTGGCAATGGCCATAGAGCAGCGTGGCGGCCAACTCGATCTCCAGCGGATCTGGCTCGAGCAGCTCCACGACGGGCGCTTTGGCGATGGCGGCGCCTTTCATCAACTCGCGCGCCGCGAAGCGCAACTCGGCGCGGGACTTGTACTCGTAGGCGTTGCTCTCCGCGTATTTCACCAGCGTGGGCGCCACGCGCACCTCGCGCAGCAGCTCGGGCTGGAGCTGGTCGGCAAGATCAGGGCTGATGGCGCGGACCTTGTCCAGCACATCGGTCATGCGGGCGCGGTTCACGTCGAACGCGGGCTCGCGCGCGGCCTGTTTGAGCAGTTCGCCCAACGTGCGCACCTCGGCATAGGACGACGTGAGCAGGCGCGCGATCTGCGTCTCCAGCGTGCGCGCGTTCACGATCTGCCCGAGCGAGGTGTTGGTGGCCAGGGGCAGAAGATAGCGTGAGATGTCGAAGGCGCGGGCCTTGAGCGTGCGGTCGTACTGGCCCTGGTCCATGTCCTTGGGCTTGGGGGTGCGCTCTTCGAGGTAGCGGAACATGCCTTCGGAGCAGATCTCGTATTCCTGGAAGAGATATCGGCAGGTCTCCTCATGGAGCTGGCCGGCGGCGGGGTCGGCGGAAAAGTCCGGCGAGTGGAAGCCGCTCTTCTTGAAGTTCTGGTAGCGGGTGCTGCGCTCCTGTCCGTCCCAGCGCTGCTCGTCCACCAGCGCGATGGCCGCGATCATGCTGAGCCGTTCGATGGCGAAGGCCAGATGGGCCAGGTCAGCGATGGAGCGGTGGCCATACTGGAAATAAAAAGTATTGAGGAACTGCTCCGCCTTCTGTTCGTTCAGCTCCTTGAGCGACTCTTTCATGGAAAGCGACGAGCGCGAGTACTTGGCCATGGCGTAAGCCTGGACCTCGGGGTCGGCGCCGTGCACGGCGAAGACGTTGGTCGGCTTGGCGGCGGCCTTCTCTTTTTCGGCGGAAGGAGTCGTCGCGGTGGTGGAGGCGGGATCGGGCATGAGCCGCCAGTCTAAATCACGGGCTTGTGGAAATGACAGGCCGCTTGCGGCGCAGTCGGGCGAGGATTACGCTTGCGCTCGATGGACCTGCTCTCCCAGGCTGCGCATCGGGCCTATCCGCCACCTAAGCGGCCATGGATCATGCGCCAGCGCTGGCATGAATTGTTGTTTGCCCACTGGCCCGTGGACCCGGAGACAATTCGGGCCGCAATGCCCCCGCCCTTGCGTCCGTATCTGGATCTGTACGAAGGACGCGCATGGATCGGGGTGGTGCCGTTCTGGATGAGCGGCGTACGTTTCCGTTGGACGCCGGCGATCCCTGGACTCTCTCTCTTTCCCGAGTTGAATGTGCGCACGTATGTACGCGTAGGAGACATCGCAGGTGTGTATTTTTTCTCGCTCGATGCGGCCAGCCTGCCTGCGGTGTGGGGCGCGCGGGCTTCATACCATCTGCCCTACAAATACGCGGAGATGAGCGCGGTGCGGTCGTTCGGGGTGATCGGTGATGTCCCGCCGGCGACGGTGCCGCTGGAAAGCGGCGAGGTCGGATATTTTTCCAATCGCCTGGATGCGCCCCCGGCGGAGTTCCGGGCGCGGTATCGCGGCGTGGGTGAGGCCAAGACGGCACAACCGGGAAGCCTGGAGCATTTTCTGGTGGAGCGTTATTGCCTCTATTCGGCGACGCCGGAAGACAAGCTATTGCGGGCCCACATCCATCACCGGCCCTGGCCGTTGCAATCCGCGCAGGCGGAGATCGCCGCAAATACGATGACCGCGTCTCTCGGCGTGCCGCTCGAAGGCAAGCCAGTGCTGCACTTCGCCGGCGAACTCGACGTTTTGGTATGGTGGCCGGAGTGGGTGTGAGTCTGCAAGAAGCTTGCCGGCCCACGTTCTGGATTGTGAAGCGCGGCGTGTCGGCGTAAAGTGCGCGCGGAGTCTTTATGAGCCATCTGGAGACATTTCTCAAGCGCTGGACCGAAGCCGGGCTGGTGGACGCGGCCACGGCGGACCGTATCCGCGAGTTCGAGGCCCGGCACGAGGAGTCGACCGGCAAGCTGCGCTGGCCGGTGATCGTGGCGCTGGTGTTCGGATGCACCATGCTGGGTGCGGGCGTGTTGCTGTTCGTGGCCGCGCACTGGGACGACCTCTCTCCCACGCAACGCTTCACGGTGACACTGGGCATGGTGGCGGTGTTCCACTTGGCAGGCGCATTACTTGCGGATAAGTTCCCGCAACTCTCCACCGGGCTGCACGGCGTAGGGACCATCGCGCTGGGCGCGGGCATCTTCCTCGCCGGACAGATCTTCAATCTGGCCGAACACTGGCCGGGCGGATTCCTGCTGTGGGCGATCGGCGCGCTTCTGGGCTGGTTGATTTTGCGCGACTGGGTGCAAGCCACGCTCCTGGCCCTGCTCGTTCCGATCTGGTTGAGCGGCGAGTGGGATGTGCGCGTGGGCGATTTCTACCACCGCGGCTACAGCGTCTTCGCTGCCGGCGCTTTCCTGTTGGCTGTGAGCTATCTGACGGCTGTGACCCGCGAGGAACGCGGGCCGGTGCGGCGGGCGTTGCGGGCCATCGGCGCGCTGGGCTTCGTGCCCTTCGCCATCATCACCATGTTTGCCGCGCATGAGGATGCCATCGGCCGTTCGTACTGGTGGCGGGGCAAGCCGCCGGAGTTGGCGATGTCCACCTGGGCGATCGGCTGGGTGGTGGCTATAGGACTGCCGCTGGCGATCGCATATTGGCTGCGTGGACGCGCGGCGGTGTACAACGCACTTGCCGCGGCCTGGACCATCGGCCTGGTCATGGTCTCGCGCTGGCATGATCCCGAGGACAACCCCTGGTTCTACTTGTGGGCGCTGATCGGATCGGCGGCGCTGGTGGCGTGGGGGGTCCACGAAGCCCGGCGCGAACGCATCAACCTGGGCATGGCGTGTTTCGGACTGACCTTGCTGGGCTTCTACTTCTCCAGCTTCCTTGACAAGCTGGGGCGGTCGTCCGCGCTGATCTCCATGGGACTGCTGTTCCTGGTGGGCGGATGGTTCCTGGAAAAGACTCGGCGTAGGTTGGTGGCGCGCATCGCAGGAGGTGGACAATGAACCGGCTCACTCCTCTGCAAAAAGGATTACTGCTGACTCTGCTGCACCTTTTGCTGGTGAGTTCCCTGGGCGCGGTGTTGCTGATGGACCGCGCACGCTTGCCTAGGGTCTGGGTGAAAACGATGTCCTATGACCCGGACCTGCCCATCCGCGGTCGCTACGCGAGCTTGCAACTGGAGATCACCATCCCCGGCGGCATTCAGTTGACGGATAAGGAGCGCAAACAGGTCGAAGAGGCGCAAAAGGCGACGTATCGCTGGACACCCACGTTCTATCGGCAGATCGACCTGAAGGCCGAGAACGGCAAGTTGATCGGTGTGGTCTCCGAAGGCGGACGCCATAACGTGCAGATCCGAGACCTGGCGGAAGGGCAAAGAGAGTTCATGCTGTCCGAACCCGTGGTGTGGCGTACATGCGCGCCACGCTGCGCGACGTCACTTTGACCCGCGATGATTCGACCATCCTGGCCGCTTGGCTCATCACTCCTTCAAATCCGACCGGCGATGCCGTGATCCTTCTTCACGGCGTGACCGATACTCGCGCAGGTGTGGCTGGATACGGCGAGCTGTTCCTTTCGCGCGGATACACGATCCTCCTCCCCGATGCGCGGGGACACGGCGAGAGCGGCGGCGAGCTGATGACGTACGGCGTTCTTGAAGCACAGGACATACACGCCTGGGTGGACTGGCTGCGCAAGGACCGATCGCCAAAGTGCGTGTATGGATTCGGCGAATCCATGGGTGCGGCCATCTTGTTGCAATCGCTCAAATACGAAACGAGGTTTTGCGCGGTGATCGCGGAGTCGGCATTCGCGGAGTTCCGCGAGGGTGCCTATGACCGGGTGAGCGAAAAAGTGAACGTCTCTGTCGGAATAACCCGAACTTTGTTTCGCCCCTCGGTCGAGGCCGGGATCGCGTATGCAAAACTCCGCTATGGGGTGGACCTGGGAAGCGCGTCGCCGCGAGCCGCCGTGGCCGGTTCGATGACCCCGGTCCTACTGATTCATGGAATCGAAGATGTGAATATCCGGCCGAGGAATTCAGCCTTGGCGTATGCTGCACGCCCAAACAGTACGGAATTATGGTTGGTGCCGAAAGCAGCGCACTGTGGCGCATGGAGCGCGCAACCGCAGGAGTTCGAGCGGCGGGTAGTGGCGTGGTATCAGGACCATCGCACTACCAACGCGCTAATTCAAGGCCTTCGACATGGTCGAAATGTCGGTCACGCGTCGCCAGCACCAGACGATGCTGGCGCGCCGTAGCCGCGATCCAGATATCATTTTCAGGAATCGGAGTGCCTTTGCGACGAAGGTCGACGCTGAGTCCGGCGAATGCCGCCGCGGTCTCCCGGTCGCAATCCAGCAGAGGAACACTGCGGCTGAACCGCTCCAGCCGCCCGACATTCTCGGTCACCCGCGTGGATCGCAACGCCCCGGCCAGAAGCTCGGCATAAACAACCACATTGAGGGCGGCATACGCCACGTGCCCGAATGCTTCGCTGATCTCCGGATCCCCTTCGAACAAGCCAATCACAATGTTTGTATCCAACAGATAGCGATCATTCATCCGGGAACACCTGTTCGAAGTCGGATTCGATCGACTGCCGCATCAATCGCAGATCGTGGGCATTGATGTAGCCCACGAACTGTAGCCAGTTCTTGCCGCTGCCGTCCGGTTGGTCCGCGGGTGCCGGTGCGGCCGCGGGATCGGCAATGCGGTTATATTCCGTGTCATACCAGTCGATCAGGTGCCAGAATTTTCTCGGCAGTTCGCGCTTTTCCGGTCTGCTCTTGCCACGCACCCGATCAGGGTGAACATCGTCCCCGTCGCGATAAAGACGGCGCATGCGGTGACCTACATCGACAAAGATGCGCGCACCGATGCTGTGCTTCCCCCGCTTCTTGTTGGCGACGCAATGATCGGAAAGATATGCAAAAACCGCCCTTTGACCACGGCGGCTGGGATTGAGCTCATACAATTTCTCGCGGATCGCGCGTATCTCCAGCTCGGGCTGTGCCGGCTCATTTTTGAGCAAGAGTGCTGCCGAGACCCACAATTCATTATCCAAGTTCATTAGCGTACCTTTCCGCTAATTATTATACACTTAATTGTTTATTAATCGTCTATTATTATTTCACTACGAGCCCGGCTGCGGGTTTGATGTCCTTCACGTCCACGAATTCGGTGGGATAGTGGCCGGTGTAGCACGCGGTGCAGTAGGCCGTGGTCTCACCTTCGCCGCAGGCCACGCGCATACCATCCAGCGATAGATAAGCGAGCGAGTCCGCCCCGATGTACTCGCGGATCTGCTCCACGGACTTGTTGGCGCCGATGAGCTGGTCCTTGGTCGGTATATCCACGCCGTAGTAACAGGGGGAGATAGTGGGCGGGCAGGAGATGCGCAGGTGCACCTCGCGCGCACCGGCATCGCGCACCATACGCACGATCTTGCGGCTGGTGGTGCCGCGCACGATGGAATCGTCGATCAGCACCACGCGCTGCCCATCCAGCAGGCTGCGCACGGGATTGAGCTTGAGCTTCACGCCGAAGTCGCGCACCCGCTGCTCCGGCTCGATGAAGGTGCGGCCCACGTAGTGGTTGCGGATCAGGCCGAAGCGGAACTCGATGCCGCTCTCCGAGGCAAAGCCGAGCGCGGCGGTGACGCCGGAATCAGGCACGGGCACCACGATATCGGCATTCACGGGCGCTTCCCGGGCCAGCTGTCGGCCCAGCAGGTCGCGGCTGAGTTGCACCGAGCGGCCGAAGATGCGCGAATCCGGCCGCGAGAAATAGACATGCTCGAAGATGCAGGCCGACTGCTTCTTCTGTTCCGCGAAGTACCGGGAGTGCACGCCTTCCGGGCCGACGATGACCATCTCACCGGGCTTCACATCGCGCTCGAAGGTCGCGCCGATCAGATCAAAGGCGCAGGACTCGCTGGCAAACACGATGGTATCGGCGCGGGTGGAGTCCGGCGCGGGGATGCGGCCCATAGCCAGCGGGCGGAAACCGCGCGGGTCGCGCGCGGCGAAGATGCGGTCGCGGGTCATCATCACCAGGGAGAACGCGCCTTCGATGCGGCGCAGCGCGTCGGCGATCGCGTCTGGCAGCGTCTGCTCGCGCGATTGCGCGATCAGGTGGACGATGACCTCGGTGTCACTGGTGGTCTGGAATATCGAACCGGCCTTTTCCAGGCGGCTGCGGATCTCATTGGCATTCACCAGGTTGCCGTTGTGGGCGAGGGCGATCATGCCCTTGTTGCAATCCACGCGGATGGGCTGGGCGTTAAGCAGGGCGCTGTCTCCGGTGGTGGAGTAGCGATTGTGTCCGATGGCGATCGAGCCGGGCAGGCGGAGGAGCGTCTCTTCGTCGAAGATGTCCATCACCAGGCCCATGGCCTTGTGCACGAAAACGGTGTTGCCGTCGGAGGAGGCGATGCCCGCCGACTCTTGTCCGCGGTGCTGCAAGGCGTGCAGGCCGAGATAAGCGAGCTTCGACGCCTCCGGATTGGCGTAGACGGCGACTACGCCACATTCTTCGCGGAATTTGTCTTCGGAAGAGAACATATTGGGCTAAGCGCTTACCAGCAATTCCCTGGCAATACTCGTTGGGCGCGGCACTTTTTCCCCATGCTCGCGCAACGATTCAATGTGAAGCTCAATGGCTTCCCGCATCAGTCTTTCCGTCTCGACAAGCGTCTTGCCGGTCGCGACGCAGCCCGGAAGGTCGGGAACATAGGCGCTAAAGTTGCGCGGCCCCTTCTCGTAGATCACAACATATTTCATTTCTTTAGCCCCGCCTGGCGCAAAATGCTGCCTAACGTCTTGGGTAACAAATCGTCGGAAGGGTGCCCCGCGATGGTCACCGTTCCGGGTTTTGCTGTGTGCCTAAACTGCCGATGGCTGCCACGCGTCCGCGCCAGACTCCATCCATCTTTTTCAATCAACTTGATAACGTCCCTAACTTTCATTCAGACCATCGTCAACGATCAAGGTACGGAAGCTCGTTAGGTCATCCATGCAAAGCATTCTCGAGCGCTCCCGCCCAGGCGGCCTTCAGCTCTGACACCGCTGCGCTGACGGCGGTGGCGCCGTCTACCAGGATCTCAAGTCTTTCTTGTATCGTTGCCCCGAACCGGTCTGCCCTTAGGCCGGATTGTACCGCTAGTTCTTGGATGCGGGTCGTGTTTTTCGGGTCGCAACTAAGGATCACTCGGCTGGCGGTCTCGGCGAACAGGCCAAGTTCCGCGGCCATGCCGTGGGATTTGACCTCGACCCGCGCGCCGACGCCTTTCACGAAGCAGCCTTCGGCGAGGGCCACCGCCAGGCCGCCTTCGGAGCAGTCGTGGGCGGACTCGATGAGCCCCTGGCTGATCAGGCCGAGCAGGGTCTTTTGCAGATCTGCCTCCGCGGCGAGGTCAAGCGCGGGCGGCAGGCCCCAGAGCGTCCCGAGGACCTCTTTGGCGTACTCGCTGGAGCCGAAGCGAACCAGGCGTTCCGCCTCATCGCCGGAGCAGGCCGTGCGCAGGACCAGGATATCGCGGCCGGGCGCTGCGAAGTGGAATCGGGTGACCTTGTCGATGTCGTCAATGATACCGACCACGCCGACCACCGGCGTAGGATAGATCCCTTCCCCAAGGGTCTCGTTATAGAGAGAAACGTTGCCTCCGGTGATGGGCGTACCGAGAGCGGTACAGGCTTCGGCGAGACCGTCCACCGTCGCGGAGAACTGGCCCATGATGGGCGGCTTCTCCGGGTTGCCGAAATTCAGGCAATTGGTGGCTGCCACAGGCCGCCCACCCGCACAGACCACGTTGCGCGCGGCTTCGGCTACGGCATGCATGGCGCCCAGCTTAGGGTCGAGATAGCACCAGCGGCCATTGCAGTCGAGCGACATCGCCAGCCCGCGCCGAGTGCCTTTGATGCGCATCACGCCTGCATCCGCGCCCGGGCCCTCGACCGTGTTGGTCTGCACCATGGATTCGTACTGCTCGAAGATCCAGCGCTTGGAACAGATGTTGGGCGAGGCCAGCAGCTGCTTGAGCTCCGCGGTGAAGTCGCCGCGGCGCTTGAGCGTCACGGTTGCCGGCATTTCACGCGGTACGGGCGGCGTCCAGGCGGCGAGCGGCCGGTGATAGAGCGGGGCATCGTCTGTGAGCGAAGTGTTGGGAATGTCTGCAACTAACTGGCCGTGTTCGAAGACGCGCAGGCGCGGTTCGGCGATCACAACGCCGACGGTCACGGCATCCAGGCCCCACTTCTCGAAGACACGGAAGACTTCGTGTTCGCGGCCCTTCTCCGCGACCAGCAGCATGCGCTCCTGCGACTCGCTGAGCATGATCTCGTAAGCGTTCATGCCGGTCTCGCGCTGGGGGACGCGGTCCAGCTCGATCCGGATGCCCACGCCGCCGCGCGCGCCCATCTCGCAGGTGGAGCAGGTGAGACCTGCGGCGCCCATGTCCTGGATGCCGACGATGGCGCCTGTCTGCATCGCCTCGAGACAGGCTTCGAGCAAGAGTTTTTCCAGGAAGGGGTCGCCCACCTGCACGTTGGGCCGCTTCTGCTCTGACCCTTCCTTAAACTCTTCGCTGGCCATGGTGGCCCCGTGGATGCCGTCGCGGCCGGTCTTGGCGCCGACATAGATCACAGGGTTGCCGACCCCTGCGGCTTTCGCGTAGAAGATATCTTCCTTGCGCATCAGGCCGAGAGCGAAAGCATTGACCAGCGGATTCTGCGAGTAGCTGTCTTCGAACTTGGTTTCACCACCGAGGTTGGGCACGCCGAAGCAATTGCCATAGCCGGCGATGCCGCTGACCACGCCCTCCACGATGGAGTGATTACGGTGGACGGTGGCTTGGCCGGAATCCTTCGACTTGGTGATCGGGCCGAAACGCAAGGAGTCCATCACCGCCAGCGGGCGAGCGCCCATGGTAAAGATGTCGCGCAGGATGCCGCCTACGCCGGTGGCCGCGCCCTGGAACGGCTCGATGAACGAAGGGTGGTTATGCGATTCGATCTTGAAGGCACAGGCCCAGCCGTCACCGATGTCAATGATGCCCGCATTCTCCCCTGGGCCTTGCAACACCAGCTTCGAGCGCGTAGGCAGTCGTTTGAGATGGACTTTGGAGGATTTATACGAGCAGTGCTCGCTCCACATCACACTGTAGATGCCCAGCTCCGTGATCGTGGGCGTGCGGCCGAGAGTGTCGAGGATCTTCCGGTACTCACCGGGCGTGAGGCCGTGCTCAGCAATGATCTCGGGAGTGATCGTAGGCTCGATGCGGGTGGCGGTGGACATGGCGGGGATACTTCTATTTTCGCATGGCGGCGGCGTGTTCCGAAAACCGAACAGAAATCCGAAAAATGCGCGCAAAACCGCTACAGGGTTAAGCTGCCGTCTTGGAGGTGCATCATGAAAAAGCGTGACCTGTTATTCGCTCTCTCATTCCTCTTACTTGGCGCGGTGATCCTGGCCCAGGAGTTGAAACCGGGCGTGGCCCGGTGGAACATCAAGGTCAGCGTGCTGTCGGGATCGGCGTCTAAGACACCCAAGCCGCTCACGGTGAAGCAATTCAAGGGATTGGACGCGCCGGCATTCGATCCGAAAGACTACAAGACCAAACGGATGCGAAGCCCGAACGAGCCCGGCCTGCAGGAAGGCGACATCGTGAAGGTGGAGCATGCCTGGGTCCAGCTTGTCGCACTGGAAAAAAGCTCCAAGGGCGTGGACGGCGATTATCAC
The DNA here is from genome assembly GCA_016185365.1 of Terriglobales bacterium. Taxonomy (GTDB): domain Bacteria; phylum Acidobacteriota; class Terriglobia; order Terriglobales; family Acidobacteriaceae; genus DSPA01. The sequence continues at coordinate 30,338 of JACPNP010000015.1, read as the reverse complement.
ATCCAGATCAATGAGGACCGCACGGACCGGGACGAGTGCGTGATTGTCGAGGTACCGTTCGAAGACTTTGCCCCGAACCAGACCCTGGGCAAGAAGTACGCAACGGTCCGCTCGACCATCCGGGACAAGTTCTTTGGCGGGAAGGAGCCTAGCTCCAGCGCCAAGGGCGCATGCCTGAAGCACCCTGTGGAAGTCACACTCACCGGGCAATTGTTCTACGACGCGACCCACAAGGCGTCTCCCGACAAACCCGGAGGCGGCCGGGGCAAGGGCGGTTGCAACCAGAATGCCGCCACCATCTGGGAGATCCATCCGGTGCTCACCATGACCATCACCAGCAAGAAAGGGCAGCCGGAGGTGCCCTGCCAATAGTCCTGCCGTGACTATGGTGGTAGTGCGGCACGGGCCCGCCGGCAGATACACTGGTGGCCCATGCCGGAGAAATCCATTATCGTCGGCACCGCGGGGCATATCGACCACGGTAAGACCAGCCTGGTCAAAGCCCTGACCGGGATCGATGCCGACCGCCTTGAGGAAGAAAAGCGCCGCGGCATCACCATCGACCTGGGATTCGCCCACCTGGAGCAGGAGGGTTACCGCTTCGGCTTCGTGGACGTCCCCGGGCATGAGAAGTTCGTGCGCAACATGCTGGCCGGCGTGGGCGGGATCGACCTGGCATTACTGGTCGTCTCCGCCGAAGAAGGCATCAAGCCGCAGACCCGCGAACACTTCGAGATCTGCCGGTTGCTCGGTATCGCGCGCGGCATCACCGTCCTGACAAAATCCGACATGGTGGATGCCGAGACCCTCGGCGTGGTGCGCCGCGAGGTGGAAGAGTTCACCCGCGGATCGTTCCTTGACGCGAAGAATTCCGCCATCGTGGCCGCCAGCGCGCGGTCCGGCGAAGGGATCGAGGCGCTGAAACGAGCGTTAGCGCAAGCGGCACTCTCGACGCAACCGAAAGACGCGGCTGCTCTTTTGCGTCTGCCCATCGACCGGGTGTTCACCATGAAGGGTTTTGGCACAGTGATCACCGGCACGCTGGTCTCCGGCACCATTCACAAAGATGACGAGGTGGAAGTCTTTCCCCAGCGGACGCGGCTTCGGGTGCGCGGCGTACAGGTGCACGGCCATCCGATGGAGCAGGCCGTGGCGGGAGAACGAACCGCTCTGAACCTGGCCAACATCGCCAAAGAAGACTTGAGGCGAGGCATGACGCTGGCGCCGCCCGACACCTTCCGCACCACCCGTCGCGCGGATGTCCGGCTGGAGCTTCTGGCCGGCGCCAAACCCCTGAAGGACCGTGCGGATGTCCACTTCCATGCCTATGCCAATGAGATGGTGGCCGAGGTGGTGCTGAACAATGCCAAACAACTGGAGCCGGGTACGAAGGCCTTCGCGCAGCTACGCTTCCCTGAGCCGATCTTGTTGTTGCCCGGCGACCGGTTCATCCTGCGCCAGTTCTCGCCGGTGGTTACCATCGGCGGCGGCGTGGTACTCGACGCCGCGCCCGCCGGCAAAGGCGCGGCGCCGGAGATACGCGAGGGATTCTTGCGGACGATGGAGACAGGAAGCGCGGTCGAGATCCTGATCGCGCGGGTGGATCGCCGGCATACGGAAGGCCTCTCGCTGAAGGACGCGGTTGCGGAAACGGGATGGCGGCAGGAACGGATCGAGGCGATCGCGCGCGAAGCGGGAGAAAAGATGTTGCGGTGCGGGAACATCCTGATCGCGACCGCGCACTTCGATCGGGCCAAAGCGGAGGTTCGGAGGTTGATCGAGGAGTTCCACAAAAACAATCCTTTGGTCGCGGGCATTAACAAGGAAGAATTGCGGGAGCGGCTGGGACTGTGGCCGGAGGTTTTCTCCGCCTTGCTGGAGCGGCTGGTGTCCGCCAACGAGATCGAAGTAATGCACGAGCAATTGCGGCTGGCCGGGCGCGCTATCGTTATGAAAGATGAGGAAGCAGAGGCCAAACAGATCATCGAGCAGGCATTTCTCAAGGCCGGCCTGAAAGTGCCTGCCCTCAAAGATGTGCTGGCATCCCTGCCGGTGGACAAAGCGCGCGCCACCAAGATCATGACGCTTCTGCTGCGCGACCGCGTGCTCATCAAGCTGGCGGACGATCTGGTGTTCCATAAAGACGCCCTTGCCGGGTTGCGCAAGATGCTGGCGGACTACAAGACGTCCAGCGGGAAGAACCGCATCGATGTCGCCACCTTCAAAGACCTGGCGGGCATCACGCGCAAATACGCGATCCCATTGCTGGAACATCTGGACCGCGAGCGAGTCACGCGGCGCGACGGCGACGTGCGCGTGATCCTCTAGCCTCAGTGCGCTGCCTATAATGGCGGTATGCTCCACATCCGATCGGCGACAAAACAAGATGCTGGATTGATCCTGCAGTTCATCCGCGACCTGGCGGAGTATGAGCGCGATCCGGACGCGGTGGTCGCCACCGAATCCGACCTGTTGCGCGATGGTTTTCCCGCGCAGGGCGACCCCAAGTTTCACGTGTTGATCGCCGAATGGGACGGCAAACCGGCGGCATTTGCGTTTTATTTCTTCAACTACTCGACCTGGCTGGGGAAACCGGGGCTCTATCTGGAGGACCTGTTCGTGGATCCCGTGTATCGCGGAAAAGGCATTGGCAAGGCGCTGCTGGCCACCTTGGCGAAGATAGCCGTGGAGCAGAAGTGCTACGGCATGCGCTGGCAGGTGCTGGACTGGAACACGCCGGCGCTGGAGTTCTATGATTCGCTCGGCGGAAAGGTGTTGAAGGAGTGGTTGACGGTAAGGTTGATGGGAGAGCCGCTGAACGCGCTGGCTAGCAGCTCCGAGCCTTAAAGCGCATAGACTAGTCCTGTGTCTGACTCACAACTCAAAACTCAGCACTCAAAACTGACCATCCGCATCATCGGCGCCGGACTCGCGGGTTGTGAGGCTGCGTGGCAGTGTGCGCGGCGTGGTGTGGCTGTCGAGTTGTTTGAGATGCGTCCGGTGCGTACTACGCCGGCACACCAGACCGCTGACTTCGCCGAGCTGGTCTGCTCCAACTCGTTGAAATCTGAAAGCGAGAACACCGCGCCCTGGCTGCTGAAAGAGGAGATGCGACGCGGCGATTCCCTGCTGCTGCGCATCGCCAGAGACGCGTCCGTTCCCGCGGGTCACGCTCTCGCGGTGGACCGCGAGGTGTTCGCCAAGCGGGTGACGGAAGCGATCTCATCCGAGCCGCTCATCACGATTCGTCGTGAGGAGGTCACATGCATAGCGGAAGACGATGCTGGCGTGATCACAATCGTCGCCACCGGCCCGCTCACCTCGGACGCACTGTCACAAGAGGTCGCGCGGTTGTCGGGTTCATCGCATCTTTATTTCTACGATTCCATCAGTCCGATCGTCGAGGCGGACTCGATCGACATGTCACGCTGTTACTTCGCGGCGCGCTATGACAAAGGCACGGCGGATTACATCAATTGTCCGTTCACCAAGGAAGAGTACGACCGCTTTTATGACGCGCTGGCGGCGGCGCAGCCGGTCGAGGCCAAGGACTGGGAGAAGCTTGATTACTTCGAGGGCTGCCTGCCCATCGAGGAGATCGGGCGGCGCGGACGGGACACCCTGCGCTTCGGCCCGATGAAACCCGTGGGGCTGCGCGATCCGCGCACCGGGCAGTTGCCTTACGCCGTGGTCCAACTGCGCCGCGAGAACCTGCGCGCGGACAGCTACAACCTGGTGGGATTCCAGAACCACTTGAAATTCGGCGAGCAGGCGCGCGTGCTGCGGCTGGTCCCCGGGCTGGAGAATGCGAAGTTCCTGCGCTACGGACAGATCCACCGCAACACCTACATCAACGGACCCGCGCTGCTCAACGAGCGGCTGGCGATGAAGCGGCACAGCAGCGTTTATTTCGCCGGACAGATCTCCGGTGTGGAGGGTTACACGGAATCCATCGCCACGGGCCAGATCGTGGGGCAATACGTTGCGGCGCGTGCACTCGGCGCGGAGATGGCGCCGGTACCGCGCGAGACCGCGCTCGGTTCCCTGGTGCACTACATAACCCGCGCCGATCCCAAGCACTTTCAACCGGCGAACATCACCTTCGACCTTCTGCCCGCTCTCGACGAAACCACGCGCCGCCGGGTGCGGGACAAAAAGCTGCGCCACAAGATGGTCTGCGACCAGGCGCTGGCCGCGTTCGACGCATGGCGGACGGCATCGCAGGCTGCGATATCCGCCGAACCGGCGCACGCGGAATAAGGTTGACGGCGCGGCGCGCGGGCCGATACAACTTGCAGCATGCCGTCGAAGCCGCCTTCCGCCGTGGATGTGATCTCCTCCGCCATCCACACCACGCAGCAGCTGATGTTCCGCCCCTTCCGGTTCTCGCGCTGGTGGCGGGTGGCGGTGATCGCCATCTTCACCGGTGAACTGGGCGGCAGCGGTGGATTCAATTTCAATATCCCCGACCTGAGCGGTCTTAGGCGTGACCGGACCGGGCCGCAGAAATTCCTGCCGGGGGCCGATAATCCGTTCTCGCAGTTCGACGCGACGACTTGGGCGCTGATCATCACGGTGCTGGTCGTGGGCATCCTGACGCTGTTGCTGGTGCATATCTACATCGGCAGCGTGATGCGCTTCGTTCAGTTCGACGCGGTGGCCCGGCAGCGATTCCGTTTGCGCGAGGGCTGGCGCACCTGGCATCGCCACGGTGTCCGGTTCTTCGGCTTTCACTTGCTGTTCTCACTGATCGCGTTCCTGATCATAGGCTTGATCGCAGGCGTGTTCCTGGGCGCAGGATTCGCACTCAGCCGCGGCAGCGGTGACACCAAGTCCTTCGGCGCATTTCTTGCCCTGTTCCTGCTGATGATCCCCTTTGTGCTGGTGGTCGCGGTCGTCGCCCAGGTGCTCTGGGTGCTGGCCAAGGACTTTGCGCTGCCCATCATGGCGTTGGAACCGGTGACGGTCCGGGAAGCGTTAGGCAGGGTGAAGCACGCAGTGATGTCGGCGAAGGGCGATTATGCGGTCTATATCCTGATGAAGATCGTGCTTTCGATCGGGTCGGCCATCGTGGTGGGCATCGCTTCGTTCCTGCTGCTGATCGTGGTGATCGTGCCGCTGGTGATCGGGGGCGTATTTGCCGGAGTGGCCTGGCCGACCCTGCTCACAAACCCCTTCATGCTGGCGCTGATCATCACGGCAGCGATCGTGCTGTTGATCGTGGTCTCATTCGCGCTGGCCACGGTGTTCTCGCCGATCGTGATCTTCTTCCAGTCCTACGTGCTTCATTTCTATGCGCCGCGGTATCCGCTCTTGCAGCAACTGATACCGTCGCCGCCGCCGATCGTGCCTCTGGGACCTCCGCCAGGAACAGCGCCGGCCTTCTGACAACACTCGAATGGCCTCCGTTCCCAGCCGGAGGCCATTCGCAGTCCACCGCGCTTTAGCTCATTGGCAGCCGGTGAAACCCAAGGTCGCAGCCGTTACGGAGCCGGCAGCCACTACGGCCAGCGGCTGGCTGACGTTGTCCTGCGTGGTGGTCAGAATGGACGGTGTGCAATCCGCTGTGCCGCCGGAGCCGACCATAAATGCGCGCCCCTCCATGGTGTAGCTGGCATTGCCCGCGGCCTGTGTGAAAGTGGTACCGCCGCCGGCAAACGTCCCCACATTGGAATTCGATGCCGGCAAGCCGGCAACATACGTGGCGCATGCGGTGTTCGCCGGGCAGGTCCCGCCCGCCGCCGTCGCCAACGACAACGACGAAGCCGTCTGCGGCACCATCGGGATCGTGACCAGCACATTGCCGCCGCCGAGTGAGACCTGTTGCAGCGCGGACAGCGAGACATCCACCGCCAACGGAGCATTGGCGGCATTCACGGAAGTGACCGTACCGTTGATCGTGGCAAATCCGGGATTCGCGGCGGCCTCGATCTTCAAAGGCACATTGCCCAGCGCATTGCCGGCGGCCACGCTTCCGACGATAGTTGCTGCATACGCCTTGCCCGTCCCATCTATGCCAACCGCCACGAGGTCAAATGTGCCTGCGGGGACCGGACAGAAGGAGAAGTTGCCCTGCGCGTCCGCCTTGGTCTCCATCACCACCCGGTCCACGCCGTTCGTATCGCGTTGCTCCAGCGCCACCATGACCGTGCTGCCGGGAATGGGGAGGCCCGTCACCGAATCCACCACCTTGCCGCTGACGGCGGCGGAGTTCTGCAACGATGCTTCCCCGGCATGCAAGACGGGCTTCAAGCGATATTGCCCATTGCCTTGCAGAACGATGGAGGCGCAGGCATTGAAATCAATGTTGAGGTCTTTGGCCTCACCCGCGGCCACGGTGAATCGTCCACCCGCCAACTGCCCGCTGGGGATCTTGATGCCGGTCTGCGATTCACTGCTGAGATTGAGGCGCCGGGGATTCAATGGGTCCGCTGCCAGCACCACGCAGTTCGCGCCCGCATTGCCACAGGCATTGTTGGGCACATTCGTGGCGTTGTCCGCAAGGATCAGCCGTATCTGCTGGTAGGTGCCGGCCTGGATCTGCGTGCCTCCGGTCAAAGTCGCGAGGAAACATTGCGCGTTGGCCTGCCCGAACAGATCGATCTGCATGGGATTGGCGGCCAGTCCGGGCGCGAGTTCGATCCAGCCGGCAGCGTTCGCATCCGCGGAATCACTCTGGTGGATCTTCACGGAACGGACCGTGACAAAAACGTGGGTGAAAGGGCCCTGGGGCGCGCTGCAAGAGGGCGGATCGCTCATGGTGACGGAGACGGTCCCCATCCGGGGCGTGACCTGGTCATTGCCTCCGCCGCAGGAACTCAGGAACACGATGGACGCCACCAGCGAGACAAACAAGAAGAGTGAGATGGAACGAGCATGAAAAGACATGGGGGGAAGTCCTCCAAGCACAGGGATCAAGAATATGCCCGACCGATGGGTCTGTGCCATCGCTAAGGTTAGGATGCAAAACCTCCCAGGGTTACCTGTCGAAATATTGCAGGAAAAAGGACAAGCCGCTGCTGTCCGAACGGGCAATGGCTGGGAGTGTCCTATTTCTTCTTTCGGTCTTTGCCACTGATACGGGTCTTGATCCAGATCGGCGTGCCGTTGAATCCGAACGCGGCGCGGATCTGGTTCATGAGGAAACGCTCGTACGAGAAATGCAACTTCACTTCACGGTCGGTGAACAGGATGAAGGTGGGCGGAGCGACATGGGCCTGGGTCATGTAATAGATGCGGACACGCTTGTTCGCCGGAACGGAGGCGCGCTCAAAATCCACTGACTTGAGGAAACGGTTCATCTGGCCGGTGGTGATGCGCTTGTAGCGTTCGGCCGCGACCTTCTCCAGAGCCTTGAAGATCTTGTCGACGTTCTTTCCTTCCGCGGCGGAGACGAACAAGACCGGCGCGTAATCCAGATACTTGAGCACGCGCCGCACCTGCTCCTCATAGAGGACGCGGTCGGCGGGCGGGCGGCCATCGGTGCGGTGGGTGGTGACCAGGTCCCACTTGTTCACCACGATGATGACGGAGCGCCCGGAGTCATGCGCGTAGCCGCCGATGTTCGCGTCGAGCGAGGTCACACCCTCGGGCGCATCGATCATCAGCAGCGCGATGTCCGCGGCCTCAAGATGTTTGCGCGCCATGACCACGCTCAGCTTTTCCGCCATCAGATGGGTCTTGCCCTTGCGGCGAATACCGGCGGTATCGATGAAGCGGTACTTGCGGCCGTCGCGGACCATGAGTTCATCCACGGCGTCGCGCGTGGTGCCGGCCACGGGGGATACGATGGCGCGGTCGGAGCCGGTCAGCCGGTTGAGCAGCGTGCTCTTGCCCACGTTGGGCCGGCCGATGATGGCGATCTTGATCTCGTCGGGCTGAGCGGAACGGGCTTCGATGCCGTCGGCAGCAACTTCTACTTCCTGTGGCGCCGTGGCTGCTTCTTCGATGGCCGTTTTCCCGGGCGGCATCACGGCCATGGCCGCTTCAAGAAGATCCATGATGTTGCGTCCGTGCTCGGCGGAGATGAAGAATACATCGCGGATGGCGAGGCGGCGGAACTCCTCACCCTCGGTGGCGACCTGGTCGGTCTCCATCTTGTTGACGGCAAGGAAGACGGGCTTGCCCGAGCGCAGCAGGATGCGCGCGAGTTCCATGTCCGGCGCGGTGATGGCGGCGCGGCCATCCACCACCATGACGATGGCATCGGCCTCGCCGATCCCGGTCCGCGCCTGCCGGTAGATCTCCGTGGGGATGAGTTCCTTGTCATCAGGCAGGATGCCGCCGGTGTCCACCACGCGGATGGTGCGGCCATTCCACTCGGAAGTACCGTAGATGCGGTCGCGGGTGATGCCGGGCTCGTCCCCGACGATGGAACGGCGCTGCCCCACCAGCCGGTTGAACAGCGTGGATTTGCCCACGTTGGGCCGGCCGACGATGGCCAGGGTGGGCATCTTGGACTTTGTGGATCTGCTCAAAACGGTCGGTCTCAGGCTTTCTGGGCGCAACTCCTATTATAGTGAGTGCAGTCGTCCGGCCTCATGTCCTCACCCACAAAGAGCGCACTCTCCGCGGAATCCGCCTCCCGGCCCACGTTGCACCGGTTCTTCGCGCCGGAAGGACTGCTGGCGCGGAAACACCCGAACTACGAGTTCCGCCGCGGGCAATTGCAGATGGCGGAGGCTATCGAGCAAGCTCTCACCGAGCGCCGCCACCTGATCGTGGAAGCGGGAACGGGAACGGGAAAGACATTGGCTTACCTGATGCCGGTGATCCGCTCCGGCAAGCGGGTGATCATCTCCACCGGCACGAAAAATCTGCAGGAACAACTTTTCTACAAGGATGTTCCCTTTTTGGAGTCCGTGCTGGGGCCGTTGCGTGTCACATACATGAAGGGGCGCAACAACTATCTGTGCCGGCAAAAGCTCTACGACCTTACCAACCAGCCGGTGCTGACCGGGCTGGAGGAGATCGAGCAATACCGGCAGATCGCGGCCTGGGAACCCGAGACCGAGACCGGTGACAAGGCCGAGCTTTCGCGACTGCCGGAGAACAGCCCCTTGTGGCACAAGCTGGACGCGCGCTCAGAGTCCTGCACCGGCCAGAAATGCGCGCAGTTTGACCACTGCTTCATCACGGAGATGCACCGGCGGGCGGTGGAGAGTGACATCATCATCGTGAACCATCACCTGTTCTTTGCCGACCTGGCGATCCGCACTTCCACCGATGGCGGCATGGCCGGCATCCTGCCCGAGTTCCAGGCGGTGATCTTCGACGAAGCGCATGAACTGGAAGACGTGGCCGGAAGCTATTTCGGCGTCACCGTCAGCAATCTGCGGATGGACGACCTGTGCCGCGACATCGAGTGGACCCTGCGCCAGAAGGAAGCGCTGAGCGCGGGTGTGGTCACGGCATGCGCCCATCTGCGCGAGCGCTCGAATTTCTTCTTCGCGCTGATCCCGGCGCAGGGCAACGAGAGCCGATTCGCATTCACCAACCGCGTGGAGTTCCTGGAAGAGAATGGCGATGAATTCCTGGGCGTGATGAATGCGCTGGGTCGCGTAGCGACGGAACTGGAAGGGATACCGCAAAAACCGGAAGAGGCGTTCAACCTGGTCCGCCGGGTGCATGAGGTGCGCGCGGCGCTGGGCTTCATCCTGGAATCACGCGACCGGAACACGGTGTTCTGGGTGGAGCGCAGAGGCGGGCGCGGCGGAAGACAGAACGTGTTCCTGCAGGCCACGCCTATCGATGTCTCCCAGATCCTGCGCAAGTCGCTGTTCGAGAACGTGGAGACGGCGGTGCTGACCTCGGCCACACTGGCAGTGAGTGGAAGGTTTGAGTACATCCGCAAGCGCGTTGGGCTGGAACACACGCGCGAACTGGTGGTGCCGTCTCATTTCGATTACGCGCAGCAGGCTCTGTTCTATGTCCCGCCGGAGTTGCCGGACCCCCGGCATGAAGGCTTTGCCGGCCGGGCGACCGAGCGCATACGACTGATCCTCGAAGCCTCGCAGGGACGCGCGTTCTGCCTGTTCACTAGCTATGCGCAAATGAATGACATCTATGAGCGGCTGCTGGGCGAATTGGATTTCCCCATGTTGCTGCAGGGCTCCGCGCCAAAAAGCGCGTTGCTCGATGAATTCCGCGAGACGCCGAACGCGGTCCTGTTCGGGACCTCCAGTTTTTGGCAGGGTGTGGACGTGCAGGGCGAGCAGTTGAGTTGCGTGATCATCGACAAGCTGCCCTTCACAGCGCCGAATGATCCGGTGATGGCGGCCCGGATCGAGGCCATCACCGAGGATGGCGGCAATGCCTTCTTCGAGTACCAGGTGCCGGCGGCGGTGATCACACTCAAGCAAGGCTTCGGCCGGCTCATCCGGTCACTGAAAGACCGCGGCGTGGTGGTGCTGCTGGACAACCGCATCCGCACGCAGCGATACGGGCGTGTGTTCCTGGAATCACTGCCGAACTACCGGCGGACGACGGAGTTCGAGGATGTGGAGAGGTTTTTCGGCGGAGCAATCGGTTGACCTTGGACCCGGCACTTCATCGTCACATTCGATAGAATAGAAAAGCGCCATTGCGTCCCTCTCTTCTCTGGTCGCTGGCGGCTGAAAGCTGATCCTTCATGTTCGAAGTCACTGTCGAAGATTCGTTCGCCGCGGGGCACTTCCTGCGCGAGTACAAAGGCAAGTGCGAGAACCCGCACGGCCACAATTACAAGGTCCTGGTCACCTTGCAGGGCAAGGAACTGGACCGCGCCGGGCTGCTGCTGGACTTCAAGGACCTGAAGTACGCCATCAAGGGCGTGATCGAGCGGCTGGACCACCAGATGATCAATGAGATCGAACCGTTCACCGTGGTGAATCCTTCGGCCGAGAACCTGGCCAAGTATTTCTATGAACAGACCAACCTGCGTCTGAAGGATGCGACCAAAGGCCGTGTCTGGGTGAAGGCCGTCACCATGTACGAGACCGATACCACCAACGCCACATATTACGAATAGCCGTTCCTTTCCGCGATGCACCTTATCGAGATCTACAAGTCGATCCAGGGCGAGTCGTCGTTCGCCGGGCTGCCGTGCATCTTTGTGCGCCTCGCGGGGTGCAATCTGCGCTGCACCTGGTGCGACAGCGAGTACACCTTTACCGGTGGGAAAAAGATGACCGAGGATGAGGTCGTCGCCGCGGTGGAGGCCCTGGCGCCGGTCAGATTAGTGGAGATCACCGGCGGCGAACCGATGCTGCAAGAGAAAGAGTTATTGCCGCTGATGGAGCGGTTGATGGGGTTGGGGCACACGCTGTTATTGGAAACGAGCGGCGAGCGCCCGCTGACGAACGTGCCCAAGGAAGTGCACAAGATCGTGGATGTGAAGTGTCCGGGGTCAGGCGAAGGCGGGACATTCCATGAGCCGAACCTGCAGTCGTTGACCGCACGTGATGAGGTGAAATTCGTGATCGCGGACCGGGGGGACTATGAATTCGCCCGCGAGTTCACGCGCAGACATGAGCTGGAGTGGCGTGCTCACTCGGTGCTGTTCTCGCCGGCATTCCGCAAGGACGCCGGGGCGGAGCGTTCTGCAGACAATTGCCTGCTCGACCCGCGAATCTTGGTGGAGTGGATCCTGGGTGACGGGCTGAACGTGCGCCTGGGGCTGCAGATCCATAAGTTCGTTTGGCCGGCCCAGCAAAAAGGGGTCTGAATGCGGTTCAGGTTACCCCGGTGACTCTGGTCATACAGCCAAACCAGACAGGATGCCATCTATCCTTGATGCAGGCGGACGGTGGGCTTGATAGGGCCGGGGCGAGGGTATAACGTAATAAGGTTCGGCGCAGCGTTCTGGCGCGCCTGTAGGGCCCGGCAATCATTGCAATTCGGAGGCACGAGATGAGATCGAAGATACTGGCAGCCACATTGTTGTTGCTATCGACCGTGGCGTCCTATGCGCAGGGCGGGTATACCGCCATCAAAGGGAAATGTACGGACGAGAACGGGCAGATCATCGCGAACGCAGAGATCCAGATGGTGGGGGTGGAGAACGGCCGCAAATATAACATCAAAGTGAACGGCAAGGGTGAGTACTATGCGATCGGCATCCAGAGCGACCAATATCGCATTGCCTTGGTGAAAGAAGGCAAGGAACTTTTCTTCCTCAATAAGTACCCCATCTCGCTTGCCGAAGAAGTCAACGTAGTGGACTTCGACCTTAAGAAGGAAAGGGCGACTGCGGTCAAAGAAGGCAAAGTCCCGCAGTTGACCGAAGAACAAAAGAAGATGATCGCGGAAGCGGAGAAAGAAAACGCCTCCGTGCGCAATTTGAATGAGATGATATCGGCCGCCCGAGCGGCACGCAATGCGGGCAACACGGAGTCAGCGATCGGCATCCTCAAGAAGGCTTTGGATCTTGACAGCACCAAAGCGCTGATCTGGTTCCACATGGGAGAATCCCAATCCGCCGCCGCCAAACAGCAGACGGACCGCGCCAGCCGTGCGGACTATTTCACCCAGGCCAGCCAGTCCTATCAAAAAGCAGTGGACCTGGCCTCGGTATCGTCTGACCAGAACGAGAAAAAATATGTTCCTAGCTTCCAGAACAATCTAGGGAAGGCGCTGGAAGGCGCGGGGAAGGTCGAAGAAGCCGGGACCGCATTCGCCGCGGCGGCTGCGGGAGCCACAAACCCCAAGGAGTCGGCGCAGTACTACTTCAACGCCGGCGCCATGTATTCCAACAATTTCCGCGTGGATGACGCGATCAAGGCCTATGACAAGGCGATTGCTGCCGATCCAGACAAGGCAGACGCATATTACCAGAAGGGGATTTCCCTCGTCGGCAAGGCCACGCTCGGCAAGGATGGTAGTGTTCAAGCACCTCCTGGTACGGCAGAATCCTTGAACAAGTATCTTGAGCTGATGCCGGAGGGTCCGTACGCACAGCAAGCCAAGGAAATGTTGGCAGCCATCGGCGCCAAAGTGGAAACGACGTTCAAGTCCGGAAAGAAAAAGAACTGATCCGATTTCGGATGACCTAAGGCACGGCCAATGGCTGTGCCTTTTGTTTTGTACAATCCGGGATATGACTCGACCGGAGCGCATTCTCAGTTACACCGAGGCCATGGCCTGCGTCCTCGACCATGCGCGCCGGATCCCCGCGCCCGGCACCGAATACATGCCCATCGGAAACGCGCTGGGACGCGTGCTGGCGGAGAGCCTGCATGCGGACCGACCCTATCCACCCTTCCCGCGCGCCACCCGCGATGGATTCGCGGTATGCGCAGCAGACATTCGGGATGTCCCCGCGCGACTGAAGATCATCGGCCAGGTCAAAGCCGGTTCGCACCTGCCGGTCGAGGTACATCCGGGTGAGTGCGTGGAGATCATGACCGGGGCGCCGGTTCCGCTCGGCGCCGATGCCATCGTGATGGTGGAACATACGCGAGCGGAGAATGGATACGCTGAGATCCGGCGAACACAGGCAGCCGGCGACAACATCGTCCCCATGGGCAGTGAATCGGTAGCGGATGCGGTGGTGCTGTCATGCAGGGAGCGCATCGGATATCGCCAGGTGGCGGTAGCAACCACGGTCGGACGCTCCCATGTAGAGGTCTTTCGCCGGCCGCGGGTCGCCATCCTCCCCACGGGCGATGAGGTGGTGGAGGTCGATGCGCCGCCGGGGCCGAGCCAGATCCGCAATTCGAATTCTTATTCTCTGGCAGCGCAGGTGACGGACGCAGGCGCCGAACCGATGCGATTGCCGATAGCACCCGACGACCACGGACAGTTGCGTGAACTCATGTCCGAAGGCTTTGCCGCCGACCTGCTGTTGTTGAGCGGCGGGGTCAGCATGGGCAAGTTCGATCTGGTGGAGGAGATCCTCACGGATTTTGGCGCGGAGTTCCACTTCACCGGCGCACATATCCAGCCGGGTAAGCCGGTGGTTTTTGGTTGCGTGAACAGCATGCACGTCTGCCACGCCGACCGGCACCCGGCATCGGCTGACAACAAGACACATCCACATTATTTTGTCGGGTTGCCGGGAAATCCGCTTTCCACCATGGTGACGTTCGAGTTGTTCGCGCGGCCCTTGATCGAAGGACTGTCCGGCGCGGCGCCGACCTCGCCTCGTTTCGCGCAAGCGCGATTGCGTAAAGAGGTGAAAGTCCGACCCGGACTCACACGTTTTCTTCCCGCGACACTGTCCGGCGGGCCGGAGCAACCGGAAGTCGAGCGGGTTGCCTGGCAGGGATCGGGCGATGTCTTCGCCAATGCGCGCACCGATTGCTATCTTGTGACGCCTACGGACAAGGACGTGCTTCCCTCCGGCAGCCTTGTGACCGTCCTGTTGCGATAGGCGGGTCGCCGCACAGTCACTTGCGGGCATGTGTTCTAATGGCAGATTCCATGGGCAAGCTTTCCCATTACGACAAGCATGGACGCGCCTCGATGGTGGATGTCTCCGCCAAGGTGGAGACCCGGCGGGAGGCGGTGGCGACGGCCTTCGTCCGCATGTCGAAAAAGGTGGTTAAAGCCTTGCCTGGCAACAGGAAAGGCGACCCGCTGGAGGTGGCGCGGATCGCCGGGATCACCGCCGCCAAACGCACTTCAGAGCTCATCCCGATGTGTCATCCGGTGCCGCTCTCCTTCGTTGATGTGCAGGCGAGCGTGTGCGAGAATGGCGTCCGGATCACCACGCGGGCCGCGACCACGTCCCGGACCGGCGTGGAGATGGAAGCGCTGGTGGCGGCCTCCGTGGCCGCGCTCACGGTCTACGACATGTGCAAGGCCCTGGACAAGGGCATCACCATCGAGGACGTGGTGCTGGAGAGCAAGACCGGAGGAAAGTCCGGCGACTACGTGCGGCTGCGGCAGTCGTCGAAGGGCAAACGCTGATGCCGTCCAACGTCACAGTCATGCTGGTGGATGACAACTCCATGGTCTTGGAGATGTTGCGCAGTGCCCTGAGCCCGTTCGCCACCATCGTGACCGCCACGGACGGCGCCGACGCGTTCATCAAGATCGTGGAGTCGCCTCCCGATCTGTTGATCACCGATTACACCATCCCCGGACTCGACGGGCGGCAACTGGTGGACAAGATCAAGATGCGGGCCCAGACCGCGAAGATCCCGGTCATCCTTCTGGCCGGCAAGAATGACCTCACGGAAAAGCTCAAGATGCTGCAGGATTCGGTGGAAGACTTCATCGAAAAGCCGTTCTACGTAAGGGAAGCGACCAAACAGATCAAGAAGGTCATCGACAAGATCACGCTGGAGAAGATGGCGCGCGAAGCGCCCGGCGACAGCGTGGTGCGCGGCTCGTTGCAGCAGATGAACATCATGGACCTGTTCCAGTCGCTGGAGATGGGCCATAAGACCTGCTCGCTCACGCTGACCCGCGACGGCGAAAAGTGCCTGATGTATTTCAACGACGGCCAGATCAATCACGCCACCTACGGCCCCTTGACCGGCGACGATGCCGTGTATAAGACCATGGCCTGGACCGATGGGACTTTCGCCATCAACTTCACGGAGAACTCGCAGCAGCAGACCTGCACACGCAGCACCCAGGGCCTGTTGATGGAGGGATTGCGCCTCCTTGATGAAGCCAACCGCGACGCCGAAGAGAATGTGCTGGAAGGATGAGCCTTACCGCCGCAGTCCTCACCGTCAGTGATTCCGCCACGCAAGGCGCGCGCCAAGACCGTTCCGGGCCGGCGGTGGTTTCGGCCCTGAACGCCAAGTCATTCCAAGTGGTCGTGACGGAGACCGTACCCGATGAGAAACCGCAGATCGAACAGGCGCTGGTCCGTCTGTGTGCTGTCGCGCGCCTGGTGGTGACCACGGGAGGCACGGGCCTCGGCCCACGCGATGTCACCCCGGAAGCCACGCAAGCGGTCTGTGACCGGATCGTGCCGGGATTGCCGGAAGTGATGCGCGCCGCGGGCCTGACGCACACGCCATTCGCCGCGTTGAGCCGTGGTATCTGCGGCACGCGGGGAACGTCCCTGATCGTGAATCTGCCGGGAAGTCCCAAGGGTGCGGTGGAATCGCTGGACGCGGTGCTGGGGCTGTTGCCCCACGCGCTTGACCTATTGGCGGGCAAGACGGAGCACCACTAGGCTGTTACACTAGGAACTAATCCTTGTCTGCTTGGAATACCCCTTGGAATTCCTGAGAACTCTTTTCAAGAAATATTCTGCTTTTTTTATCGGCGTGGCCGGCGCAGCTGGCATTTGGGGCATCTTTGTCATTGCGTTCGTTGACTCACTGATACCGGTCGTCTCTCCTGATGTTTTTTTGGCGGGCTTTGTCTATAAGGACCGACCGAATTTTTGGCTATATGCATTGCTAGCAGCGGTGGGTTCCACATTGGGATGCATCGTTTGGTACTGGATAGGGTATGCCAGCGGGGAACTGGTGCTGCTGAAGCGGGTGGATCGCCGGAAATTAGAAAAAATGAGGCAACGGTACGAGAAGCAAGAATTCTGGTTTACATTCGTTCCCTGCTTGATGCCTCCTGGCTTCCCACTAAAAATCTTCCTGCTCGCCGCGGGTGCATTTGAAATGCGCTTCCCGTTGTTCTTACTGGCAATCTTCTCCGGACGTCTACTCCGATTCCTTCTGGTCGCCTTTTTGGTCATGTTCTTTGGCCCACAGGTGGTGCATCTAGTTGCGGCCATCATCGCGGAACACCGTCAGGCCACTCTCATCACGGTCGTGCTTCTCCTTGGCATTCTCGCGTTAATTGGCATCCGAAAATGGATGAAGGCCAAAAATGGCGAGGAAGCTTCACACCCGGCATCGAACCGGCCGGGACACATCAACCTCCGATAAACGAAAACGGCGCGATCACTCGCGCCGTTGTTGGCCTAAATCATCTGACAATCAGTGGGCCACTGCGACCGCTTTCCGCCGCTGGAAGGCGGCGATCGCCATGGGCAAGCCGAACATAGCCAGGGACCACACGAAGTCTCCTACAAAGGTATTTCGGAAGAACGGGATCGCCATCCAGTAGCAGGTCGCCAGGCCGCTCAGGGTGTGCGGATACATGGTATAGGCGGCCCAGACCATGAAGTTGCTGGTCAAGAAGAAGACGGTGGAGGCGGCGATCGAGGTCAGGCCCACGCGCGCCAGGTTGCGGGTGTCGCGCAGGGTGCCACCCAGCACGATCGCGACAGCGTAGAACGCCAGGCTGGCCCAGGACTGCACGTCGAGCAGCGGATAGGCATTCAGAGAATTGAGCAGCACGTCCGAGCCGAACAGCAGCGCCAGAGGGACCCACATCTGCCGCCGGGGCATGCGCGCGCCGAAGAACAGCAGCGCGGCGGCGACCGGTGTGAAGTGCCAGGGATGGGGCATGAGGCGGATCAGGACCGCCAGAATGACGAACGCGTAAGCCAGCATGAGCACCTCAGGAACAGGATGATGGAACTTTCATTGTTGCGCCACAGCCGCGGCCCGGTCAAGCACGGATCAGAAGGTCTTTCCCGGATCGCCGGCGACCATGTGTTCGTCTTCCGCGTCGCCTTGCAGGATGTCCTTGATCCAGACCCAGGCCGTGCAAGGGATCACGATCAGGCATCCCAGCGCGCCAAGGATGAACAGCGCCTTGAACAGCAGGAACAGGATGGGATAGACCGCTTCCACACTGAGGATTATACGCGCTAATCCTCGCAGTCCTCCAGCCGCGGGCCGGTGGACTGGCGGATCACATTCAGCTGCTTGTCCAATTCCACGGACATCACCGGGAAGCCGCAGCGGTTCGAACGGCCGGGATAGGCGTAGCGCAGGTCGTTGAAATAGACGACCCAGCCCCGTTCATCCGGGAGGGGTTCGGTCTCGATATAGGGATGCCGGGCCCAGTCGAGATAGATCTGGCCCAGCCGCGACTGCTTGGCCGCGTGCGCCATGGGTGTCTCTTCCCGCATATTGCGATACACGGCATCGCGCTGCGGGTCGACCTCTTCCTTCCATGTGTTCACCGTGACGATGACGAATGCGTTTTCTGTCTCCACCACGCCATGCCAGCGGAAGGGATCGAGCGGATAGGGATTTGCGGAAAGCTTGACCGGCTCGGCGCCTTGGTACAGCTCATGCTCCAGCAATGTGACCGCGCGGCGATGATTGTAATCACGAACACCCCAGACCAGAATTACGAACACCAGGGCGGTCATGGCAGCGACGCGGCCGGGAAGCTTGGCCCTCTTCACCCCGATCTCGCCGCCGATCAATCGTCCGAACCCGGAGGCGATCAGCGCCATGACCAAAGCGCCCGTGATCGCTGGCTCGATGATGGAAACCGTGTCACAGGCATACCATTGGCGATCGAAGGGCGCGAAAGGTCGCAGGCCGTAGTTATTGGTGAAATCGAGAAGCAGGTGGGAGAGCACCGAAAGCAGCGCCAGTCCGTAGAGCCATTTCCAGTCCACTGGGACGGTGGTGCTCTTCCCCCGCTTGAGGCGCCAGCGATGGATCCCATAGACCGCAGCCAGCGCCATAGCGGCGATCAGCGGGGCGTAGAGAAAGGAGTGCGTGAACCCGCGATGCACGCCGAAGGCCTCCACGCGGTCGAAGGGATGGAAGAAGATGTCGATATCCGGCGCTTCCGAGGCCAACACCAGGGTCAGCGTGGCCAGGCCGCTTTTGCGGTTGAGTCCGGCGCGGCCCATGTTGGCACCGAAAAGAAGATGGGTGACGGGATCCAAGGTCAGTCGTTAGTGTTTAGTGGTCAGTCTCGGCACGAAGTTGCTTAGCCGGCATCATATCGTCACCCGCACCACCCGGGCGCGGCATTCCTCGGTCGTAAGACGTTGCCCGGGCCTCATTTGTCTCACTGGCCACCATCCACTAACCACTTGTCACTCCTGTTTTCGGCATCAGGAGGTTCACACCTTCGCGCACAATGCTGAGTCTCACCGGCAACTTGCCCAGATATTCGCCGTCGGCTTCCACGCTGAGAAAGTGTGCCTTGGGGTGGGGTCGCTCCGGCGGACGGCAGACGATCTCCGTGGCGTGGACGCGGTCAATGCCCTTGACCGGCCAGCTCTTGCCAAGCAATGCGCCGATCATGTACCAGGCGTGGCGCAGGGTGTTGGGGGTACGGAAGAGTACGATCTGGAAATCATCCCGCACCAGCGCCGCGCCCGGAGCAAAGCGGCGCATGAACCCGCCAAAATCGGTGACGCGCACCGCCAGGGCCTGAGTCACTGCGGACGAGTGCCTTTCGCCGCTTGGATCCACCCATTCCACCGGAAAAAGTGGTAGGTCCCATTGCAGGGCCAGCTTGAGGCCCTCGATCACATAGGCGGCCTGGCCCCACTTTCCCTTTTTCTCGGCATTGGCGCGATAGAGCATCACCGCGTCCCATCCGATGCCGCATGTGACGATGCAGTAGCGCGACGCAACGCCGGTATGAGTCGCAAATTCCAACCGTCCCACGGCGATCCGCCTCGGCGCGAACTCGAGTTGCGCGCGCAGCGCGGCCAGAGGGTCGCGCGGCAGCTTCAGGTCGTTGGCCAGCACGTTGCCGGTACCGAGCGGTAGCACGCCAAGGGTGGCTGCGCGGGTCTGCTCGTCAGTCATGACCCCTTGCAGGACTTCATGCAGCGTGCCGTCGCCGCCGGCGGCGAAGATCGTGTCATGCCCGGCGCGGATGGCTTCGGCGGCCTGGCCGCCCGCGCTGCCGCGTTCCGAGGTAGGGATCAGAGAAGCCTCGATGCCGCGCTCGCGCAGGATGCCGGCCGCAGCCTCCACGATCGCGAGGCGCTTGTGGCGCTGGCTACCCGCGGACGGGTTGTAGAGGATCGCGGCGCGGCGCATCATCGGCATAGATGGTAAACAAAAACGCCCGGAGCGTCTCCGGGCGTTTTCAAGAGGCCAGGGCCGCGCTATTTCTTGCTGGCTGCCGGTTCCACCTTGCGCATCGCGCCACCTGGCAGGCGATGGAACAGGAACTCCATATCCGGCGCCGGCTTCGCTCCCTTTGCGCCCATCGCAAATGTCATGCGGAACGAATCAGGCTTGAAGTCGGAGATGACCTGCCGGAAGTCCATCTTTTGGCCGTTGATATCCACTGGGCCGGATAAGACGATAGTCTCACCCTCCCATTTGCCCGTGGCCACAGCCGCTCCCGGGGCCCCACTGTCCATCCAGACCGATGTGAACACTTTTTCGGTCGGCGACCACGACATGAGCCCATGGCCGGTGATAGGGCCCATCGGCCCCTGCGAGCGGTAGTCATAAATGATGGAGTATCCTCCGGGGCCGGTGGAGATCACGTCCCGCCCTTTGCCTTTTCCACCCGTGGGCATCATCGGACTCGCTTGGTAGATCTCATCCACGGACCAGACTCCCACCATCGCTTTGCTGACCTTGAGCATCTCCGGCGAGACCGGTGGCGGCGCCATGGCGTCCGCGGCGGCGGATGCGGCCTTCTTGGGGGCGGCGGCCTTGTCTGATTTCGATGTGGTCTGCGAGATCGCCACGGAACCGACGATCAGCAGGACTCCGAGCAGTGCGGCCTTCTTCATACGTGTCTCCTTTCGCGGCCGCCATATAATACTCGCGATGTCGAAGAACTTCCAACAGCAGGCCGAGGCGTTGCGGGAGAAGATCCGCCACCACGAGCACCTCTATTACGTGCTGGACGCGCCGCAGATCTCGGACGCGGAATTCGACGAGCTGGTCAACCGGTTAAAGGCGCTGGAGAACGAACACCCGGAGATGGTCACGCCGGACTCCCCCACGCAGCGCGTGGGCGGGCGTCCGGCGGAAGGGTTCCAGAAAGTGCCGCACTCGCGGTCCATGCTCTCGTTGGACAACGCGTACAGTGAAGCGGAACTGCGCGACTGGGACCGCCGCGTACATGAGCTGGCCGGCGACGGCGCGGGCAAAGTGGAATATGTCTGTGAGTTGAAGCTTGACGGGCTCTCGCTGGCGCTCTGGTATCGCAAACGCATGCTGGCGCGCGGCCTCACCCGCGGGGATGGCGCCATCGGGGAGGATGTGACCACCAACGTTCGCACCATCCGCTCCGTACCGCTTTCCATCAAGAAGAACGGTCTGCCGGCGGATTTTGAGGTGCGCGGCGAGGTCGTCATGCCCATCGCCGCCTTCCAGAAGATGAATGACGAGCGCGAGGAGCAGGGGCTGGCGCGCTTTGCCAATCCGCGCAATTCCGCGGCAGGCACCATCCGCACGCTGGAGCCGAACATCGTGGCCCAGCGTCCGTTGATGTTCTTTTCCTATTTTGCCTATACCGCTGATGGCGCCGATCTATTCGACAAGCACTGGGACGCGCTCGAAGCTCTGGCCGGGGCCGGGTTCAAGGTCAATCCCAACCGCAAATTGTGCAAGACCGTGGACCAGGTGTGGGCGGTGATCCAGCAGTGGGAGGAGGAACGCGACGCGCTGCCCTATGAGATCGACGGAATCGTGATCAAGGTGAACGCCACGCGCCTGCAGCGCGAGCTGGGATTCACCGGCAAGGCCCCGCGCTGGGCCATCGCGTACAAATACGCCGCGCGTGCGGGTGAGACCGTGATCGAGGACATTCTGGTGCAGGTGGGCCGCACCGGCAAGCTCACGCCGGTGGCGGCGCTCAAGCCGGTGCACATCGGCGGGACCACCGTGTCGCGGGCCACGTTGCACAACATGGATGAGATCGAGCGGCTGGGCGTGAAGATCGGCGACTGGGTGGTGGTGGAGCGCGGCGGCGACGTCATTCCCAAGGTCGTGCGCGTGCTCGACGACAAAAAACATCCGCGCGGCACAAAGAAGTTCCACATGCCGGCCAAGTGTCCCGAGTGCGGCGGACATGTGGTCCGCGTGGAGGGTGAGGCCGATCACCGCTGCGTGAACGCGGCCTGCCCCGCCAAGGCGCGGTTGAGTGTACTGCACTTTGCTTCGCGCGGCGTGATGAACATCGAGGGCATGGGTGACGCTCTGGTGGAACAATTCGCCGCGACCGGGCTGGTGAAAGACATCGCCGACATCTTCGACATCAGCGAAGACAAGTTGCTCACGCTGGAGCGCATGGGCAAGAAGTCCGCGCAGAACCTGCTGGAACAGATAGCGAAGGCCAAGTCCGCGCCGCTGGAGCGGGTGATCTTCGGCCTGGGCATCCGCATGGTGGGCGAGCGCACCGCGCAACTGCTGGCCGAGCATTTTGGCTCCATGGACAAACTGATGGCGGCCGGCACGGAGCAGTTGATGGAGGTGGAGGGCGTGGGGCCGAACGTGGCCGCCGGCGTGCGCGAGTTTTTTGACGAACCCAAGAACGTGAAGCTGGTGGAGCGGTTGCGCAAAGCCGGGCTTACCATGAAGGGCGAAGCGCGCAAACGGGGCACCAAGCTTGCCGACAAGACGTTCGTCATCACCGGAACGCTGCCAAGTTACTCGCGCGACGAGGCCAAGCGGCTGATCGAGGATGCGGGCGGCAAGGTCAGTGGTTCGGTGAGCAAGAAGACGGACTATGTGCTCGCTGGAAGCGACCCCGGCTCCAAACTGGACAAGGCCCGCGAGCTCAAGGTCGAAGTGATCGACGAGGCCGCGCTCAAGCGGATGATCGGACTCTAGAAGCTTCGAGTTTCACTGGCAGCCGCGACATGCCCTGCGGCAACTCCCGCACATACGCCGCGAACTCCTGCACCGCGCGCATGCCGTCGCTGTAGCCGAGCGTGATGGCGGGAAAGGTGATGTCACCGTCGAAGTCCAGAACAGTGGCGGTCATGGGCGCGCTGGGCTCCACGGTGATGGCCTTCATGTAGCGATATTTGCGCGTGCCCACATCCAGCTCCACCTGCTCCGGGCGCAATCCAAGCTCCGCCGCAAAGTGACTGCACAGGCTGTTCACGTTACTCAGGATGCGCAAGTCCGTCTTCAGGTTCTGTGACATGAGGATGTCAATGGCGCGCACACCCAGGTCGAGGAACGTGGCGATCTCGCGGCCTTTCTGGGTGCGCGGCTCCACCAGCACCAGGAACAGCAGGTCCGCGCCCAGGCGGATGGCCGGACGGATGGGTTGATTGCTCACGATGCCGCCATCGGTCCAGACGCCGCCATCGAGCGGCACCGTCTCATAGACGATGGGAAAGGCCGAGCTGGCGATCACGGCCATCATCATGTCTTCGACCGTCTTCAACTCTTTCTGTATGAACAATGGCTCCGCGCCGGGATCACGGAGCAAATCCTTCACCGGCGCATTGGTGAAACACTGCTCCGAACCGCTGACCACGTCGGCGGCGGTCATCACCAACCGAATGGGCGAGTGGCGCAAGCGGTCCGTGGGGATACGCTCGCGCAAGTAGCGCGTGCGCTCGAAGTTCGGGAACAGGCCGGTGCGCAGCGGCAATCGCAGGAAGCGCTGGCTGTAGCGGCTGATAGGCGCGCGGAAGAAGAACCCGAGCGCCAGCGTCAGGACCAGCGCGGCGGCGATCATGTATCCGGTGAAGGAGTCGACATAGAGGATCTCCTTCGCGGCCAGCTGGATTTGGCTCAGACCCAGCACGAAGCCGAAACAGGTCCACACGATGAGGTTGCCGACCACGGACTTCATCAGCTTGGCGCGGTCAGGACGCCAGTCGCGGTGCTTGCGCCAGTTGAGAAACGCCCAGGCGCAGTAGGAGGCGTGATCGTGGAAGTACAGGAAGGCCAGGCCAGTGACGCCCAGCGCGAACCAGGTGAGCTTGGGACTGGTCAAGTGGATGAATACGTCTTGTTCGTTCATCCACTCGCGCAGCAGGTTGCCGAAGCCCGCCGTCATGGCGGTGAGTCCGCCGAGCACCAGGATGTAGCGGAACCAGTCGATGCCCACGGCGGGCGGCGAAAGGTCGGACCACGACTTCACCAGATGCTCCGCGTTGCCGACGCTGGTGTCCGAGTGCGCGGCGTAGGACGCGGCGTTGATGCTGCCCACCGAAGTGGCGGCGATGATGTGCGTGGGCAGCTTGGCGTCCTGAAAGGCCAGCAGCACGCCGGCCTCGTAGGCGCCGCGCGCGCCGCCGCAGGAGAGGACCACGGCGATGCGTCCGGGATATTGCGCCCAGAGGGTCTCGACATCGTGCGGGAGCGTCTGGCGAAAAGCCGCGCGCTCCTTTTTGAGCTCAGCCTGCTGCGCCGGCGTGGGCATGATGGTTCTGGGCGAAGCATAGCGCAGGCCATGAAGCCGTGAAAGTGCCTAGCCGGGGACTAGCCGATCAGTATGTGAATCAATGACTCGTTCGGGGACCTCCGAATTTTTTTTGCAATTTGCGTAAATATTGGATTCCATTAGGTTTACGGAAAAATTCCCGGTAAATATTGGATTCTAAACGGCTTAGAAGTAAATATTGGAAACTAAATGAGTTAGTCGGAGCTGAATCCTGTATTAACTTTGAGTTAATGTATAAAAACAAATAGTACCATTATTGTTAAGGTCTTGTCAAGGGAAATCGGGTGGCGGCTTCGCGCCCTTTCCCTGTGGGAGAGGATGGGGCACCGCACAGTGAAATTGAGTTTCGGGCAGCAGACCAGGTGGGCTACCCGCCCAGCCCCCGGAGAGAATCTTTGTGGTCAATTCAGAGAATCGCTTAAAGTTTTCGAGGTCGCGTTTTTCTCAATATTTCATAATTCGTCCAACCGCTTATGGTGCCATGGAATCACTAGGCGATATAAGGCAAACTTAAACGCCGCGAAGCTTGACTTGAGCAGACAGAACCTAATTAAGGCTATCCACCAACTTCGCTTCATGTACTGAACTGGTTCACCATATTGTTGAGCCATCGGATCCATATCACCATTTACATCAGCGACGCTCTCATGAATGATGTCTTCCAGCGCCCCAAGTTTACTAAGCCACCCTATACCCCATAAATGCTGCCTCGCCATGTGGGTGACACCAAGAGCATTTGCATAGATGACTATCTTCTGATAACCAAACTCATAGTCTCCGGAATCACATTCTCTGTATCCAAACTTTTTTGAAAAAACTTCTACAAAACAACTGGCGGGAACAGGTGAAGTGACAGGAAATCGCAAAAAACCTTCCGGCCAATAATATGCCGGGCTCTCCCACGGCCACCATATGCGATCAGTACGACTCGCAGCTAGGGCAATGCACTGGTAGGAATCATCGTATGGGCTATTGATTCGCCACTTTGCATTTCTAAGGCGAGGGAATTCCTGGAATAGATGACCTTCCGTTTCGGTTGCATGTCGGAAGATAATCATGCTGGATTAGATTAGGTTCCGTTTCGCTCCCCAGCGCAACCAGGCATCAATCATGCGATCGACTCGACCATAGTCCTTTTTCGGAATAGGGTTTGCTTCGGTCAAGTAACTGAGAGCCAAGAACCAATCGCGGCGTTTTTGCCTTAGATCAAGCAACATAAGGCGAATAACGTCCCGCTTTTGCTCTTGGCTACCAGCGCTCATGCCGATTATGGCTTGATAGCTCGGATGAATCATCCGCTGAAGAGGGGACGACATGTGCGCGGTCTCCCTATCCCACTTCTCGGCCTGCTCGCGAAATCGCTCGGTCAGCGAGCCCAATTCATACGGGTTCTCCTGCCACTCTAACTGCAAGTGCGCGACTATATTGCTTGCGAGGTCTCTCTCACGGCCCCACACATCGCGAACGGGCGACCCAATATCTTTCCATGAACGCACATCTTCCGACTGATGTGTGCCCGTGTAGCAGTCCTCGGCATACGCATGTTCAGGCATATCTATTTCCCATCCTTAATACCAAACAATCTAACGTCTTTAACGATTGCCCTTAAGGTTGCGGCTTTTTGCTCAGCACGCTCTAAAACCTTCTTAAGCTCTTCCAAATCGTCGGCATCTAGCGCGATATATACGTCTTGATGTCGTGGACCGCCTTGGTGAAATGAAAGTTTCAATTGGTGCATCACCACCATTGCCGTCGGACCCTCGTTCACATCTATGCCAAACACGGGGCGCAAATCCGTCAGTATTCGCGATTCGCAATAAATCTTATCGGACTCAGTTTTGAGATCGAATACCTTTGTCGTGATAGTGAAAAGATCGGAGGTGAGAAGTGTATCCAGATTCTTAAGTAGAACAGGGCGGTCGTTAGGTGTGAGTTCATGAACATCTTCTAGGGCATCGGCAACCTCGGAGACAAACTCTTCGGTGCTTACATCGCGCCGCTGCTTTTCGAGATACATTGAAGCGAGTGCTTCTGACACTTGGCGTAGCTCTACCCGTTCGACTCCCGCCATCTTACCAAGAGCCGCGGTGGCGACATCGGCCGGGGTTCCTTGGGTTTCTTCTTCGTGCTTCCGCCCCACACTACTGTCGAGGGCGGACCGTATGCTCTGCGCCTCATCGGCGCTTAATTTCGCGATACGTGCGATTCCTTCTCTGTGTCGTTCGGGAATCTTTAGGCGCGCCATGCCACCTCAGGAGATTAAGAGCTGCCAGCCTATAGACAGTCTGGGTTTGATGTCAATGACTTCGCAGCGAGTGGCCAGTCAAGGGAGCTATGTTGCCATTAGAGTAATGCAAATCGCCACGTCACGACAATCAAATTTGCTGGTGGGCGGGTGGCACACCTTGTTCTCTTTCGCCTAAATCATAGACAACATTCCGCACCCTCAACCCATTCGGGTGCTCCGCCCTTTGCGGAACTAAGGTTGGGAGTTTCTTCGGTTGATTCTATCGAGTCAGTCCCGGTGTCGCGAACAAAACTGACTCTTGTTCCGAGAACAAAAGATTCCCATCCTTTCCCTGGGCCCTATAATGGCGCGGATGGCCCTCGCCTCCGGCACCAGACTCGGGCCGTATGAGATCCTTGCCCCGGCCGGCGCCGGGGGGATGGGCGAGGTGTACCGCGCCCGCGACACCCGCCTGGACCGCACCGTGGCCATCAAGGTCCTCTCCACCCAGATGGCCGGCCGCCCCGACCTGCACAAGCGCTTCGAGCGCGAGGCGCGCACCATCTCCAAGCTGTCGCACCCGCACATCTGCGCGATCTACGACGTGGGCCGGCAGGAGGGCGTGGATTTCCTGGTGATGGAGTACCTGGAAGGCGAGACCCTGGGCCACCGGCTGCTGCGCGGCCCGCTGCCGCCGGAGCAGACACGGAAGCACGGCATGGAGATCGCCGAGGCGCTGGAAGCGGCGCACCGTCAGGGGATCATCCATCGCGACCTCAAGCCCGGCAACGTGATGCTGACCAAGGGCGGGGCCAAGCTGATGGATTTCGGCCTGGCCAAGCTGGCCGAACAGCCGGCGCCGATGGCGGTCGCGCTTTCCGAGCTGGCGGACGCACCCACGGCCGCACCCCGGGAGAAAGCGCTTACGGAGGAAGGCGTGATCGTGGGCACCTTCCAATACATGGCCCCGGAGCAACTGGAGGGCAAGGACGCCGACGCGCGCACCGACATCTTCGCGCTGGGGATGCTGCTCTACGAGATGGCGACGGGGCGTCCGGCGTTCACCGGCAGGACCAAGGCCAGCGTGATCGCGGCCATCCTTACCGCCGACCCTCCGCCCATCTCGTCCTTACAACCCCTGACCCCCTCGGCGCTCGACCGGGTGGTGAAGACTTGCCTGGCGAAAGACCCGGAGGAGCGTTTTTCCACCGCGCATGACGTGAAGCTGGAGCTGAAATGGATCGCGGAAGCGCCAGCCGCGACCGGGCCGGCGATCACGGCGGCGCCGTGGAAACGCCGGCGCGAGTGGGGCGTGGCGTTGCTGGCCGGAGCGGTGATGGCCAGCGCGATTTGGCTGATCAGCGGCCGCTCATCGAATCTGAAGCCGGCGCCGATGCATCTGAGTATCGCCCTGGCGCCAGGCGCCATCCCCACCGCGGGTCATTTTACCGACCAGTTTGCCATCTCACCCGACGGAAGCTGGATGGTGTACGTGGTGGCGCAGGGCGGGAAACAGCAACTGTTCTTTCGCGCGATCCGCGAGCCTGAGGGGAGACCGATCCAGGGGACGGACGATGCCGACTACCCTTTTATCTCCCCGGACAGCTTATGGATCGGCTTCCATTCCGGTAACACGCTGAAAAAGATACCGGTCAGTGGCGGCGCCCCGATCGCGATCTGCACTTTGCCGAGCAGTTTCGCCGGGGGCGGGACAGGATTCATCGGCGGGGCCTGGGGCCCGGACAACAATATCGTGTTCGTGCCTCAGTTCAATGCCGGCATCTGGACGGTGTCCGCCAATGGAGGGACACCCCAGGTCCTGCTGAAGACGGACGAGGAAAAGGACCGCATCGCATACATTTACCTGCAGGTACTGCCGGACAACAAGGGCATTCTGTTCACGATCGTGCCCGGCCGCGCCGTGACCACGGATGAAGGCAACATCGCGGTGCTGGAGCCGGGCGCGCTGGAACCCCGTATTTTGGTCCGCGGGGGAAGCCGACCGCAATACGTGCGGACCGGACATCTCCTCTATGGCCGGGGTGGCGACCTGCTGGCCGTTCCCTTCGACCTTGCCCGGCTGGCCGTGACCGGAACACCGGTGACTGTGCTCGCCGGTTTCGAGAGGAATCCGGTGGGCGCTTCCCTCTTCTCGGTCTCGGAAAACGGGACCTTGTTGTACGAGCCCGATGCGGGGCTCAATGGCGGGTCAAGGCTGGTGGTGATGGACCGCAAAGGTAATGGCCGGCCGATCACGGATGGAAATAGTTATCCGCTGGAGTTTTCTCTCTCCCCGGACGGCCGCCAGGTCGCGGCCGACGTGGTGGCCGTCAACAACGATGTCTGGACGTATGACGTGGCCCATGGAACACCGCTGCGTCTGACCTTCGAGGCCGGCGATGAGATCTTTCCCCAGTGGACACCGGATGGAAAGCGCATCGCGTTCGGCACGCGCGCGGGAAAGATCTTTTGGAAATCCGCGGACGGCACCGGGGAGCGTGAGGAGCTCTCCCGCAGCGAGTTCCCGCGGTATCCGGGTTCCTTCTCACCCGACGGCAAGAGGCTGGCCTTTGTGGAGATCCATCCATCCAGACAGCGCGATATCTGGCTGATGCCGCTCGAGGGTGATCGTAAAGCGCAAGCGTTCCAGACGACCGATGCGGATGAGTGGGGGCCGAAGTTCTCTCCCAACGGCCGTTGGCTCGCCTACGTCTCCAACGAGAGCGGGCGCGATGAGATCTACGTCCGTCCGATCGGGTCACCGGGTGGAAGAAAACGGGTCTCGACCGAGGGCGGAAGCTGGCCGGCCTGGGCCCGCAGCGGCCGGGAACTTTTCTTTCTGAAGGGTGACAGACTCGTCGCCGTCACGCTGGACGCGGACAGCAATCCCGCCGGTGGCGAACGGGTGGTCCTGGATGCGCCCAGGTCCGGCGGGCTCCAGTTTCAGGCAGACTCGCCGTTCTATGACGTCATGCCGGACGGAGAACATTTTGTGGTGCTGCTCAGCCCGCAGTATCCATCCCCTACTCATTACAATGTCGTACTCAATTGGTTCGAAGAGTTAAAGCATGCGGTGCCGGGAGCGAAGTGATGCTTTTTGGCGACTAAGCCGGAAAGCTGCTCAGAACTTCTCCTTCAGCCGCTTGTAGGTGGTGGCCAGGTCTTCGGGCAGGACGCGGGTCTCGCCCACCACGGTCATGAAGTTGGAGTCGGCGACCCAGCGGGGCAGGGCGTGCATGTGGATGTGGCCGGCGATGCCGGCGCCGGCGGCCTTGCCGATGTTCATCCCCAGATTGATGCCCTCGGGGTTATAGACCTCGCGCAGCACCTGCTCGGTGCGCTGGCTGAGGGCCATCATCTCCCGGGCGGCCTCGGCGGGCAGCTTGCCCAGCTCGGCCACATGCTCATAGGGCACGATCATGACGTGGCCGCTGGTATAGGGGAAGGTATTGAGGATGAGGAAGCAGGACCTGCCCCGGTGGACGATGTAATGGCGGGCGTCATCGCCGGACTTGGGGAAGTCGCAGAAGATACAGCCGTTCTCTTCCTTGCCGGCGGCGTCCTTGATATAGGCATAGCGCCACGGGGTCCAGAGGTAGTCCATCCGCCGATTGTAAAGGCAATTGTGAAGTACGATCTGCGATTTGTGATTGAAAGGCAGAGCCAAGGGCACGGGACGAGGTACGACTTACGAGGTACGATCTGCGATTTGTGATCTGCGATTTGTGATTGAAAGGCAGAGCCAAGGGCACGGGACGAGGTACGACTTACGAGGTACGATTTGCGATTTGTGATTGAAAGGCAGAGCCAAGGGCGCGGGACGAGGTACGACTTACGAGGTACGATTTGCGATTTGTGATCTGCGATTTGTGATTGAAAGGCAGAGCCAAGGGCGCGGGACGAGGTACGACTTACGAGGTACGATTTGCGATTTGTGATCTGCGATTTGTGATTGAAAGGCAGAGCC
>JACPNP010000013.1 GCA_016185365.1 Terriglobales bacterium | reverse complement strand
CGATTTGCTCACCCCGCGCACCCCCAGCCCGATGCCGGTCGTGGCCAGGTTGTCGCCCTGGATGGCCGCCCCATCCCCCGAGTTGGTCACGCCTTGCACACCCACGTTCGGGCCGGTGGTGGATAACGCCACGCCCCGCAACCCGCGTCCGGAATCCGAGGACGCCTGCCCCAGCAGGCCGATGGTCAGCCCCGTCAGCCCCGAGGCCACGCCCGCCAAGCCGATGCCGCTGGCATTGTCGTTCTCCCCCTGGATGGCGGCCAGGCCGGCCGCGTGCGAGACCCCCCGGATGGCGATGTTCGACGAGGCCACCGCGTTGATGGCATACCCGGTCCCGTTCTGGGTGACGACGATCACCTCACTGGCGTTGCTGCCGGTGAAGTCGGTGGGTCCGGCCGGGGTGCCCCCCGAGGTCGGGTCCTGCCCCCGCGCCGCCGCCGTCTTCTCCGCCGTCTTGCTCAGGGCGTTCTTCACCGCCTGCTGCAGGTCTTTCCGGGTGATGAACTCGCTCCCCGCGCGTCCCGCCAGCCGCTCCGCCTCCAGCGCCTTCATCGCGTAGGGCACGCTCACCAGCAGGGCCCGTCCGGTCTCCGCCGCCCCGTTCACCGCGACCCCCAGCCAGCGGGCACTGTCATTCGAGAACAGTTCGACCGGTAATCCGGCCGCGTCCGAGGCCCCCAGCAGGGCCGAGTACTTGCCGTCCCGCACCGCCACCGCCTGGGTCTCACTCCAGATGGGCGCGTTGCTGCCGGCGTCCGCGTAGAAGGAGAAGGTCACGGTCGCCGAGGAGACTCCCGCCGGCGCGTCTACGATCACACCGCTATAGCGGATCACCCGGCTGCTGGCCGCCGCTTCCGCCGTGGCCACACTGCCGGTCTCGCCCGGAGTTGCCGGGGCGACCTTGGTCAGTGCCTCGCGGTCCTGCATATCCCGCGGAAGCCGGGTCTGCGCGCTGAGACATACCGTGCACGCAAGCAAAAGGACCACCACGCTGGTCATACGATGTGAACTGTGCATGGGTAACGCCCTCTCCTGAGATTCGTATTGGTATCTTTGCAATAGAGGCCCAACGGACGGCCTCGTAAGATGTGTCCCATAGTAGCATCGGTTCCAAAATGGGCTGTTGAGGAAAACGGTGCACCCAAGGTTCCCGAAGTAATCCCGTGTCCGTTACTGAAGATTGCTATTTGGCCCGCAGGGTCAATGGCTTATGGCCAAAGAAACGGATCGTGACCTCCACGGATCCGCGCTCTTGGAACCGTTGCGCCGAGACCGGGAAGCCGACGATCACCAGTCCCGTCACTTTCGCGTGGTCGGGCAGCCGGCTTTCAGCGGCCAGGGGTGGGGCGGCACTCTGCTGTAACGCGGGTAAGGCGGTCAGATACCGGGACTGCTCGAACGAGGGCGCCGCCATGTCCGAGTACGATGTCCCGCCGGAGGTCAGCTTGACCTCGATCTCCTGCACGACGATCTCGCGCGACAGAAGGTTTTCGAGATCGACTTCCACCCCGACAATGATTCGCCGACCCCCTGCCTGTTCCACGGCAAATGTCTTTGTGATCGCACCCTTCGCGGCTTGCGGCTCGGCCGTATACCAATAAACCCCCGCCACGGCAGCCCCGATCACCGCGATGGCGCCTAAGGCCACCATGATCCGGACCGCAGGATTGCCTTTCGGCTGTACATAGAGCCGCATGTCAGACATTGGCTGTCAGTATACTGGCAGGCATGACCAAGATCCGCGTCATCGAGGATGGGGAGGCCACAGGCGCCATCGCGGAAGTGTACGAAGAATGGCGGAAGAGAACAGGCCGGCAGATCGTCCCGGGGATCCTCAAGTGCTTCAGCTTGCGGCCTGACTTCCTGCGTCAGGTGATCGCATTCTCGGACAATGTTCATTTCTCGCCCGGCCACTTGGACCGCCGCCGCAAGGAAATGATCGCCACCTTTGTTTCCGCGCTCAATCTTTGTGACTATTGAGTGGACAGCCATGCCTACTTCCTGCGTGTTCAGGGAGCGAATGAGACAACGGTACAAGCGCTCACCTGGGCGGATCTGGCCGGCGCGGGGCTTGAACCCGCCGATGTCGTTTTACTGGAGTACGTCGAAAAAGTGACGCGCCACGCCGCAAAAACCACTCACGACGACGTGCAACTTCTGCGTGCTGCGAATTGGACCGACGAGCAGATCGGCGAGGCCGTCTATATCACCGCCATGTTCGCTTTTTTCAACCGGGTGGCGGATGCATTCGGCGTGGAGTCGATGGGGTATCTAAAAACCGGCAAGCTTTCGCCCTGAGCGTGCTCAGTGGGCGCGGACGGTGATGACAGGGCAGGGAGCTTCGGTCACCACGTGATAGGCCGTGGCCCAGGGGATGTGGGTGGTCGCCCGTCCGAACGGGCCGGCTTGCTTCACCCCCATGATGATCAGGTCCATGCGCCGTCCGATCGCGGTCTGCATGATACGAGCCGAGGGCGAACCATACTCCACCGCAAACTCCGCTGGGCAACACTTCTGTTCGAGCGGAAGCTCAAGAAGTAGTCGTTTTTCCAACCTTTCCGACCGCTCCGCTCGGTTTTTCGGTGATTCACTTCGCCCAGGCCGCACATGCAAAAAGACCAACCGCGCTTTCTTGGTCACGGCAAATGATACGGCGAGGTCGCCGGCCAGGCGCGAAGCTGCACTGAGGTCGGTCGGACAGAGAATGGCCTGGATCTTTTCCGGTAATGGTTTGGCCTTTGGTCCGAATGTCATCACCGCGCACGCGACAGAACGGAATAATTCCTCGGCGACGGAGCCCAGTAGGAACTGATCGACGCCCGTGCGGCCAGAGCTTTCCAAGGCCAGAAGATCGATAGTTTCCGCCCGCACGAGTTCCTCGACCTCGGTGATGACGTCTCCACCGACCAGGTGGATCACGAGTTTCTTGTTCGTCGCCCGCAGAGGAGCGACCCGTTTCTCGAGTACGATCGCGGCCTTTGCCATGGCCGATTCGCGCAAGGCATCCCGTTTGGACGCCTCTGTGAGGATCCATTTCTCATGCGGCACTACATGGACCACATGCAATGTCGCTCCGAACCGTTCGGCCAGTCTTGCGGCGGCTTCGAGCGCCTGCGTCGAAGGGTTCTCAACGTCCACAGCCGCCATCACGTGCTTCAGGGAGAGCACCAGCCCGCGCCGGCTGCGCCGGTTAAGCGGCGGACGGGAAGCGGGAGCTTTTGACTTGCGGGCGGCCATGGCGATGATTGGCATCATACCTCAGCTCCCGCCTAGGCCACGAAGGTCTCGAGTGTTTCCAGCGGCACCAGTTGCACCATCGGCTCCAGGTCTTCGCGCAGCACCAGCTTGAAGCGGCGGCAGCAGTTGTTGCAAAGCCAATAGTGTTCCACCGAATGCGAGGGATGGGCCGGCCGCATCAGCGCATCCACGATATTGGCCGTCGGCCGGGTCTCCATCTTCAGATGGAAAAGACGTCCTTCGTGCAGATACCGGAAGGGGGTCTTGCAATTCGGATTGGCGCAAAAATGGACCATGGGCCTCCTCCCTTTCGGAAGTATGTCCATCTTGTTCCGAACATGGTGGAAAGGGTGTGTCGCCGGTCACCGGGATTTGTGATGGCGGTCACTGCTCCTTGCAGGCCTGGATCCTAGACTTCATACAGTTTGAAATGAGGCTGCGCGATGCTCCCCACCGAGAAATCGCCGATCGGTATCACACCCGGACCGCATGCCACTCCCAGTGGCACGCTTGATGCAGGCGCCGAAAGAGGCGGTGCCGGCGTTCCGGAGTCCGTGGACCGTCGCGCGGGGGACCGCCGCGCAGCCCCTGATTCGATAGACTCCAAGAGAGTCAGGCGGGCGCTGGAAGCCGAACTCGCCTTTCTCGAGAGCGGCGGCTATCACTCCCATCCACGTACTCCGGATCTGCCGACCCCGGTCTTCAAGCTGTCGCCCTTGTGTCCCAATCGCGGCACTGAACACGGCGACTGTTCTGGATGTATCCTGCATTCATTCGTGCCGCCCGAGCGGCGCGGGGAAGCGGTCCCGTGCCACTTCATCCCGCTGGATGACAAGGGCCGCACCGCGCATGAGATGGCGACCGGCTCACAGCGAGAAGTGGAAAACGCCGTGGCGGCATGGATACGAAAGACATTGAAGACTCTGGAGAGGGAGTGCACATGAGACACATTCGCGTCATTTGGGTCCCACTGCTGATCTTCACCATGTTGGCCGCAACATCGGCGTTTTCGCAGACCGGCACGCGCCGGGGTGGGCGTTACGACACGCAGATCGACGCCGCGGTCGCAAAGTTTCTGGCCAGCCGGCCGCAATTCAAGAACATCCGCTATGCCGTGGAAGACCATGTGATCACCGTGACCGGCCCGGTGGAACTGCTGAGCGAAAAGGAAGCGCTGGCCGCTCGTTTGCGCCGCATCACTCACGTAAGCCGGGTATTGGATCTCGTGCACCTTCATCCCACGCCGGTCCCGGATGAAGCGCTTTATTCGGCGGTGCGGACCCGTTTGGAGAACGCCCGTTTCGAAGGCATCAACATCCGCACCCATGAGGGCCGGGTGGAGATCTCCGGCACGGTGGGCACGCGCCACCTGTGGGCCCGCTTGATGGAACTGGTTTGGAACACCCCTGGGGTGCGGGAAGTGGAGGACAACATCCGCATCGCCGGGGACTGAGTCAACCGTCTTGCGTAACGCGAGACCGAGGAGGAAAGCCATGCTACCGACACTCGCTACAACCCGGGTCGCGATCAAGAACATCCTGGCGGCCACCGATTTCACGCCCGCATCCGAGCCGTCTTTGACCTATTCCGCAAGTCTGGCGCGGGCCTTTGATGCCACTTTGCATCTGGTGAATGTGATCGAGCCGGTCGTTTATCCGCTCGATACTCCTGTCGGGATTCCCGATACCTTTGCGCTGGCCCGTCAATTAGCGCAGGAGAAGATGAAAGTACTTCGCGATACGAAGGTCCTGGAGGGCGTGCGCCACCAGGAACTTCTGCGGGAAGGCCTGGTCGCGGACGTGGTCCACGACCTGATCGACGAGCTGTCCATCGACCTTGTGGTCGTGGGCACCCATGGCGCGCATGGACTGGAGAAGGTCATTCTTGGATCGGTGGCCGAGGAGATCTTCCGGTCCGTGCGCTGCCCGGTGCTGACCGTGGGCCCCAAGGCCCGCCGGGACGGGAAAGACGTGTTCAAGCGGATCGTCTTTGCCACCGACTTCAGCCCGCAGTCCCTGCGCGCCGCGCAGTATGCCATCTCCATCGCCGAGGAACACGACTCCCGCATCACGCTGCTGCATGTGGTGAACAAGCTCGGCGACTCATCGCCGCAGACGGTGGTCAACACCCGCGAAGACGCCCTGGAGCGGCTCCACATGCTGGTAAGCCAGGACGCGGCCGCATGGTGCTCCCCGGAATATGTGGTGGAGTTCGGCAACGCCTCGGAGCGGATCGTGCAAACGGCCCGCGACCGGGAAGCCGGTCTGATCGTGATGGGCGTGAAGCACGCCGAGCCGATGTCCAGCCACACGCTCTGGGCCACGGCCTCCAAGGTGGTGCAGAATGCGCCTTGTCCGGTCTTGACGGTTCGCGACCACCTGCACGACTAGAAGTGGTCTTGCAGTTGCGCGAACCGTTCCAACTGGAGCAGTGTTTGCGAGGGGCTCGGCACAGGGGCGAGCTCCTCGTGCTCCAGCACCCAGGTCATGTCATGCGGCACAAACACCGCGTGCAGGCCGGCGGCCAGCGCGGGATTGATGTCTGACTTCGGGCTGTTGCCCACCATCCAGGTCGTTTCCAGTGCCAGCGCATATTTCCCGGTGATTTCGTTGTAGGCGGCGGCATTTTTTTCGGGAACAACCTCGACCGCGGCGAAATACTCCTTCAATCCCGAGCGCTCGACCTTGCTGGTCTGTTCCGTGAATTTTCCCTTGGTCATCACAATGAGATGATGCCGGCCCGACAGGTAGTCGAGCGTCTCCGCCACTCCCGTTATGATCTCCATCGGATGGTCCGCGATCTGATGCGCGAAACCCACGATGGTCTGGTGGACCTCGTCCGTGACCGCTCGCTCGCTGAGCCGCTCGAATGTGGTCACGAGTGAGTGCGTGAAACTGTGCAACCCATAGCCGTGTTCGAGGATGGACTCTTTTTCCACGCGGTTGAGGACTTCTCGGACTTCCGCAACCGACATATGCCGGTGGTTCAAGTAGTCCATGAACGCGGCGATGGCGCGCTCAAAGTAGACGTTGTTCTCCCAGAGCGTGTCATCCAGGTCGATGAGCAGCGTCTGAGCGCCGTTGGGCTTGATCGCGGGCTGCATGCTGATGTTATAGATGATATCGCCGACTCGGCCCGGTTCCGCCCATTGTGGAAAAACAGGACTCCACCGCCTCTGCTACACTTTGCTTTTAAGGAGCACTTATGGGCAGTGAACGCAGAAAATTCGAGCGTCTGAGCATGCCGGGCATTTCCGGCGTGAAAGCTCGCCGCCAGGGCGGGGATGAGTGCCAGATCACCATGCTGGGCCGCGGGGGGTTCCAGATCTCGACCGGTGAGACCTATGAGATGGGCCAGACGGAAAACTTTGCCATCCTGGATGAGAGTGAAGGCATCCATCGGGACGTCCGCGCCACTGTCCGGAATATTGCTTCGGGTGGATTGGTCGGCTTTGAATTCGATGACCTGGGTGTGGATGCCGCGGTGGAGATCGGCGTGATCATCGGCAAGTACTACAAAGCTGCCCACGACCACGATTAGTCGAATATCCTTAGCCTACAAACTCGACTTTCGGTTTTTTGGTGATCACCCCGGCGCGGTGTCCCATGTCCAGCAGGCGCTTGATGGCTTCGCGCCCGTCCTTGCCGTAGTCCAGCGTCCGTTCATTCACATACATGCCCACGAACTGGTTGGCATTGTGTTTGTCCAGATCACGCGCGAATTGCATGGCGTATTCCAACGCTTCCTCGCGGTGGTCCAGAGCGTACTGGATGCTGTCCCGCAACACCTGATTGATCTTGGTGTGCAACTCCGGCCCGAGCGAGCGGCGGATGGCGTTCCCGCCCAATGGAAGCGGCAACCCGGTCATGTCCAGCCACCAGCGGCCCAGGTCCAGCACCTTCTTGAGCCCGGCCTCTCCATAGGAAAGCTGGCCTTCGTGGATGATCAGCCCGGCGCGGGATTTTCCCGCCAGGATCTGCAGGATGATCTGGTCGAAAGGAACAACCGTCGTTTTTGCGTATGGCGCGAACAGTTTGAGCGCCAGGTAGGCCGTGGTCAGCGTGCCCGGCACCGCGATCTCTTCCTGCTTCACCTCTTCCAGCGTGAAGGCGTAGCTGGAAACGATCATCGGCCCGTAGCCATCGCCCACGCTGCCGCCGCAGGGCATCAGCGCGTATTTGTCCTGCACGTAGGGGTAGGCATGGAAGGAGATCGCGCTTACGTCATACTGGCCGTCGCCATCCATGGCCGCGCGGTTCAAGGTCTCGATATCACAAAGGGTGTGCTTGAATTTCAGTCCTGGCGTGCGCACCTTGTTTGTGGCCAGCCCATAGAACATGAAGGCATCGTCGGAGTCCGGGCTGTGGGCCACGGTGATCTCCCTGGTTTTGAGGGTCTTACTCGAAGACATGACGATCTTGGGTTCTCGTTCGTTCTCTTTCGATTGGATGCGGTTCAGGCCCGGGGGTCGCGGAATCGCTTCCACTGGGAGGCGATGCCCGCAGCGGCCGCGACCTTGAGCGCTTCACCGGGCAGGAACGGCGCCACGGCCATCAGGAATGCCTGGGCCAGGGTCGTCTGAGTCACTACCAGGAACCAGCTCACTCCACCCAGGAATAGGACTGATTCCGCGGCCACTCCGGCCAGCACAGCGCCACGCAAGGTCGGCATGCGGCGGAACAGAACGCCCGCGCAATAGGCCACGGCCGGGTAGGACATCAGAAATCCACCGCTCGGTCCAAGCAACTGGGCCACGCCACCGGGTCCTCCAGTAGCGAAAACGGGAAGGCCGGATGCGCCTTCCATCAGATAAAGCGCCAAGGCCGCCATGGCACGATTCGGCCCCAGCGCGTAGCCGACCAGCAATACCGCAAAGTTCTGCAACGACAACGGTACCGGACTCCATAGCAATGGCAGGGAGACCTTGGCGCAGAGCGCCACGAACAAGCTTGCCGTCACGACGAATGCGGGGTCCGTCACGGCAGCCGGGATCTTGGCGCTCGCTGGTACAGGCAATGCACTCGGGGTTTGGATCTTTGCCATGGTCGTGATCTTTCTCTTCAAGGCTTATCAATCTCGTCAATACCGCTCGCCGGCTCATCCACAGGCGCCGACTTTGCGCCCCGGCGTACCCGCAGCCAGACTGCCACGGCCACCCAGACAATGGCAGCCACGGACAGAGCCAGAATAGCAAAGAGCGCGGTCATCCACATGAGTCACTCGGCTCTCGATTCAAGAATAACAGATTGGACGGTGAGGCCCGGTGGAAGTGGGTCTACTTCCGGCCCTCCGCCATGGCCTTTTCCACGTCGGCGACCGTGCGCGGCAAGGCGCCACTCAGGTTGATCAGGCTCCCGTCCTCGCCGACGAGGAATACGTCTTCGATGCGTACTCCCAGCTTTTCCTCGGGCAGATAGATGCCGGGCTCGATGGTGAAGATCATTCCCGGCCGCAGGACATCATCCGCGCCACCCGCCGGGTCATGGACGCTCAGGCCCACATGATGGCTCAAACCGTGGATGAAATATTGCCCCAGGGATTGTCCATGCAAGTCTTTGCCATGGGAGTTGATGTAGTTCGCCGCGATCTCATGCAGCGAATTCGCAATGCCGCGGCGCAGATTGCTCACGCCGCTCTTGAACGCGTCGATAGCGGCCTGCTGCGCGCCCAGCACGATCTCATAGATCTCACGCTGCCGGGCCGTGAATTTACCGTTGGCGGGCAGTGTGCGCGTGATGTCAGACGCATACATCGAATACTCGCCGGCCACATCCATCACCACCAGATCGCCGTCCTGGATCTTGCCGGAGTTCTGCGAATAGTGCAGCACGGTGCCATTGAACCCCGATCCAACGATGGGCGCATAGGCCGGGCGCTCGCAGCCGCGGCGCAGGAACTCATACTGGAACAACGCGGAGATCTCCTGCTCGGAAAGGCCGGGCTTCATGGCGCGCATGACCGCCAGATGGCCGGCGACGGAAGCATCGGTGGCTTTGCGCACCAGTTCGATCTCACCCTTGTCCTTGAAGGCGCGCTGCTGGTGGATCAGTTGCTTCACGTCCGGGAAGCCGACGTAATTCGGGAAGGCGTTGGCGCGACGCAGCCACTCCACCGGGCCGGCGGACGCGGATTTCTCATCCGTATCGGTATAGACCACGGCCCGCGGCGTTGGCAGTACCCGCGCCAGTTCATTCCGCATCGCGTCCAGCGGCATGACCGCGTCGAAGCCGGTGCGTTCTTTTGCGTCCGCGGAGTCGGAGGTCAGTTTCGGCCCGGTCCACTTTTCCTGGGATACATTCCGGCCCGGCAGGAACAGGACTTCCACATAGCCGTGCTTACCGCCGGCCGCGGAGATCAGGAGCCCGGCGCCCGGCTCCGTGAGGCCGGTCAAATAATAAAAATCGTCCTCTTGGCGGAATCCGTAGATCGCGTTCGGACCTTCTGACTCTGTGGGCGCGAACAGGATCACGGCATCTTTTGTCTTGGCCGCGAGCGCTTCCCGGCGGGCACGATAAACGGTGTTGGGCTGCCGCTCCATAGCGGCAGCAAAAGAGGACAGGATGATGAGGATACTGACAAGAAGTCGTGTGACCCGGAGCAATCATCACCTCGCGATCGGGGTGTGTGAAGTCCGGATTCTACCACGCAGCCGCCAAGGTCAGCGCTTGCCGGAGACCTTCTTGCGCGCTTGTCCCAGCACTTTTTCCGCCAGCTCGATGACCTCATCGATCACCGATTTCGTCTCCGGCAGGAAAAGCGACGGACCGCTCTCATACTGCGGCAAAGCAGCGGCATCAGGCTGTGTGTTCTGCTTGTGCAACATGGGCTTACCCTTTTGTTGTTTCATGGCCCTACTACCTATAGAACCTTAAAACCGGCATTTCGGTGCATTACCGAAGTGTCGGCAGGGCATGGAACTACGGACCAGTACCTCTGGGCGGTTGTGCCTCATGGCTGGACCCGGCCCTAAACATTGGATTCGAGAACAGAGAGGAAGTTTCAGTAGGGACGGTTGTTTACACGCCGACGGGGAAGGGCTTGGAGTGGTCCTCGGCGGGGGCCCGACCGAACCCGAGCCGCTCGAAACGGCCTTGCAAAAGACTCATCAACCCGGTGTACCAGTAGCCCAGCACGAACAACAACAGGAAGGGCACAGTGATGTAATTCTGGTTGGCCATGGCATACCAGACCGTAAGCGCGAAATACGTGCCCACCGCCAGCTCGATCCAGGGAATGATACCCAGGCGCTTGCGGTATTTGGCGGCGATCGCCTTGTCCTTTTTCTTCTCCACCCGGTACTTCGGGGTGCGCGCGAACGCTGACTGGTGCCCCACCAGGGCCTCGAGCACCGCCTTCGTGTTGGTGATGGTCAACCCGATCCCCAGAGCCATCAGGAAGGGCAGATACAGGAACGTCTTGTACCAGGTCCTGGGGTGCAGTTCCTTCTGGCTCACCAGATAAAAGGATGAGATCGAGAAGGTCGACGCCATGAACAGCGGCAGGTCGATGAACAGCATCTGGAACCAGCCTTGGTAGAAACGGATGACCATGGCCGGTAACAGCAGCGTACTTAAGACGATCATCAACGGGTAACTGATATTGGCTGTCAGGTGATACCAGGCCTCGGTCTTGACCCGGCGCGGCACATCGCTGCGGAAGACCGAGGGCAATGTTTTCTTGGCCACCTGGATCAACCCTTTGGCCCAGCGCGCCTGTTGGGTCTTGAACGCGGTCATCTCGATGGGCAGCTCCGCCGGGCACTCCACGTCTTGCAGATACTTGAACTTCCATCCTTTTAATTGCGAACGGTAGCTGAGGTCGGTGTCCTCGGTGAGGGTGTCATGCTCCCAGCCTCCGGCCTCGTCGATGGCCTGCCGCCGCCACATGCCGGCCGTGCCATTGAAGTTAAAGAACACCCGGGCGCGTGACCGTCCACCATGTTCCAGTACAAAGTGTCCGTCCAGCAGGATGGCTTCGACTTGGGTAAGAAAAGAATAGTCGCGGTTCAGATGCGTCCACCGGGTCTGCACCATGCCCACTTCATCGTCCGTGAAGTGATGCACCACCCGCATGAGCCAGTCCTGTGGAGGAACAAAGTCGGCATCGAAGATCGCGATCAGTTGGCCTGTACATTTCTTCATGCCCTCTTCGAGT
This sequence comes from Terriglobales bacterium, assembly GCA_016185365.1. GTDB lineage: Bacteria > Acidobacteriota > Terriglobia > Terriglobales > Acidobacteriaceae > DSPA01. The sequence continues at coordinate 10,970 of JACPNP010000013.1, read as the reverse complement.
GCGCCCGCTTTATAGCCATGCCGGTTGGTGCGGTGGTGATAGGTCACCGGATGTCCGAGCGCGGCGTAACGTTGCACCACGGCGCTCGCCACCTCCACGGTCTCGTCGGTCGAGTCGTCAAGCACCTGGATCTCCAGCTTCTCCCGCGGATACTCGATCTTGCACACCGCATCCACCAGCCGGTCGATCACAAATTGTTCATTGAATATCGGCAATTGGATGGTGACGGTCGGCAACTCTTCCGGCTTATAGGACCGAGGCGGCGCATCCGATCGCGCGGCATTCTTCCGGTGGCGGTAATAAAGGTAGACCAGCACGTACCTGTGGATGCCATAGGAAGCCAGAAACACCAGCACCACGAAGTAAGGGATCAGGATGAGGAGGTCGAACGCATTGGGCGAGTAGATGCCCTTGAAAGTCCTGTCCAGAAATTGCTGCTGGATGAACCTGGAAAGTCCGCGCTGCTGGGCGAAGGCGAACAGGAACGTCCCGATTGTGCCGAGGCTCAACAGAATCATGCTTCCTGAGGTTAGAAGTAGGGAATAGACGATTGTAAATGATGCGGCAAGCGCGCCGGACCGCGGCCAGCCGCCTAGTTCAGGAAATACTGGCGATAAAGCGTATCGCGTTGCGCGGGGCGGAAGCCGGCATCACGGATGATGTGCCGCAGTTCTTCCTCGGTGGTGTGGTTCGAAGTGCCCGCCGCCCGCACCACGTTCTCTTCCAGCATCACGGACCCAACATCATTCCCGCCAAAACGAAGGCCCATCTGCAAGACCTTCAGTCCCTGCGTGACCCAACTCGCCTGAACATTCTGGAAATTCTTGAGGAAGATGCGCGCGATGGCTAACGTCTTCAGATACTCGACGGACGTGGCCTCGTCCCATCCGCGTCCGCCAAGGGCCGTATGTTTCGGCTGGAAGGTCCAGGGGATGAAAGCAGTGAAGCCGCCTGTCTCTTCCTGCAGGTCGTAGATGTGCTTGAAGTGGTTGTAGCGGTGCTCGAAGGTCTCGCCCACCCCGAACATCATAGTGGCGGTGGTGCGCATCCCGAGCTGGTGCGCGGTGCGGTGCACCGCCAGCCAGTCCTGCGTGCCGCACTTCAATCGCGCGATGCGATGGCGCACCTCATCGTCGAGGATCTCCGCGCCGCCTCCGGGGATGGAGTCGAGACCGGCGTCACGCAACCGCGCGATGGTGTCCCGCAGGTCGAGTTCGCTGTATTCCGCGATCGCCAGGATCTCGGACGCCGACAGGCAATGCAGATGCACTTCCGGGAAACGCTCTTTGATCCCGCGAAAGAGCTTCTCGAACCAGTCGATCTTCAGGTCCGGGTGCAGCCCGCCTTGCATCAGTACGCCCGTGCCGCCGACCTCGACCGTCTCGCGGATCTTCTCGAAGATGGTGTCGAAGTCGAGGATGTAACCCTCCGCCGCCATCTTGCCCTTGAGCGGACGGTAGAACGCGCAAAAAGTGCAATATTCCGTGCAGAAATTCGTGTAATTGATGTTGCGGTCGATGACGTAGGTGACCACGCCCTCCGGATGCAGTTTGCGCCGCGCCGCATCGGCCTCCATGCCGATGCCGATCAGGTCATCGGATTGGAACATCGCCACGCACTGTTCGCGGGTCATGGACATGCAATTTCCATTGTAACCAAACGAACTCGTGTAACGTCGTCATACAGCCAACTACTTTCCATCATTGCCATCCTGAGCGAGGCCGCCCGCTTTTGGCGGCCGAGTCGAAGGACCCCTTTGTACCCGGGAACGGTTGGGTCTATTCCAGAAATCTCAATTCTGGCGCCTCCGGCCACACATCGCACTCTGCTGCCAGCGTATAAAAAAGGTGAAGTCCCTGCAGACACTCTGCATCCAGCCTGTAATGAATGGCCTCCGTCAGGTAAGCAACGATTTGTGCCTCGGTCAGCCCGATCCGTCCGGACCACTCCCTGGCGATTTGCGCGAGGCTCGCTGGCTCCAACCCGTGGTCGCGCGAGCGTTGGAAGTCAGTAGCGGTGCCGGCGGAAGCGCCGGCGCCCGCCCGCACAGCCCAAAAAGCGAACACGAAATTCTTGCCGGTCAGCTTCTGCCACTCTTCCGCCAGGTCGAAAACGTGATATTCGCCCTTCCTCAGTCTTGCGTACGCCAGCAGCGCGGGATCGCCGATCAGAAGCGCGGCATCGCACTTGGCCAGCATGGGCTCCAGATCGGGCGCCATCGGCACAAGACTCGGCTGGTTCCGCCAATGGCGTTTGAACAGTACGCGCAAGAGCGCCACGCTGGTCTGCGAGGAGGTATCGAGTGCGACCGACCGGACTTGCTCCGCCGGCGTCTTGCCGATCAAGAAGATCGAGCGTACCGGGCCGCGCGCGGCGATGGCCACATCGGGGATCACGAGCAGATCGGGAATGGTTGCGTAGGCCGCCGCCGGTATGATCCCGATGTCGACCGCGCCAGCGCGCAACTGCTCCGCGCACAGGGAAGGCAGCGTGTAGGAGATGTCATACGCCTGGCCCAACGCCGTGTGTTCAAAGTCCCACATCAGTGGCGCGGTGTTCAAAAAGCTGATGGCCGAGACACGCAGGCGGGGCATGAGATTCATTAAAGCACAGCCAAAATCGTTCCCCAACGCGCTTGCTGCACGGCCCGGATATCTCCGCGCCCTTGACACTCGAATCCTGGCCCGTGTACGCTCCGCGTCGCCTATGTCGTCGCCGTCCTCTGCGCCTTTCCCTGACCTTCGCCGGAATCAGTGGCTCGCCTTGATGCTCACACCCGCGCTCGGGCCCACACGCGCGCGCAAGCTGGTGGAACGCCTCAGCGGAGTGGCCAACGTCTTCCGCGCCTCGCTCACCGAGTTGGAGAGCGCGGGCCTTCCGGCAGAATCCGCGCAGTCGATCGCTTTGGGCCGCTCAATGGAAATGGCGGAAGAGGAGTTGATCCGTGCCACCGCCGCCGGCGCCCAGATCGTGACCCTGGACGATGATGCCTATCCCGCGGCCCTGAAAAACATCTACGACCCGCCCCTGATTCTCTACGTGCGAGGTGACGCGGCCGGATTGTCCGCGCCGGGGATTGCCATCGTGGGTACGCGCCATCCCACGCCGTACGGGATCGGCATGGCGCACCGCCTAGCGTGCGATCTGGCTACGCGCGGGCTTGTGGTCATCAGCGGCATGGCCCGCGGTGTGGACACGGCTTCCCATCGAGGTGCGCTGGAAGGGAAGGGACGCACGATCGCGGTCTGGGGCACCGGGGTCGACGTGCCCTATCCGCGCGAGAACAAGAAACTTGCGGACCAGATCCTCGCGTCCGGCGGCGCCATTGTCTCTGAATTTCCTGTGGGAACATTCGCGGCGCCGCAGAACTTTCCCATCCGCAACCGCATCATCAGCGGACTTTCCATCGGCGTCCTGGTGGTGGAAGCCGGAGAATACAGCGGCACGCGCATCACCGCGCGCAATGCTTTGGAACAAGGGCGCGACGTCTTTGCTGTGCCTGGGAACGTGACCAACAAGAATTCATGGGGCCCGAACACACTCATCAAGCAGGGCGCCAAGCTGGTTGCGACCTGGGAAGACATCTGGGAAGAACTGCCGTCCTCTCTACGACTTACGCTGGAACAGGATTTCGTCGTTGCATCCAAACCGCCGGAGACTGCATCTCTCTTCTCCGGAGCCCAGCTGAGTCCGCACGAAAAGAAAGTCTTCCGCATCCTCAAACAGGACGAGGCGCTCCAGATCGACGAGATCATTGAAAAGCTCGACACCGAGCTTTCTTCCGCGGAGATCTTCACCGCGCTATTCGAGCTGGAACTGTCCGGCAAAGTGAAGCAGCTGCCGGGAAAAAACTACGTTCGTAGCTTTTAGGCACACCGCTATCGGTTTACGGCTGTCGGCTTAAAGCAGTTTGCTGCATATCGAGATTAAGAAGGCATATCCAATTGCAGGATTTCAAGAAACTCGATGTCTGGAATCGGGCCCACAAGCTCACAGCAGAATTACACCGCCGGACGCGGAGCTTCCCAAGAGAAGAGTTGTTTGGGATCACCGCGCAGATCCGTAGAGCGGCGGGTTCGATCGGCGCGAATATAGCGGAGGGTTGCGGGCGCGGAAGCGACTCTGACTTCGCCAGGTTCATTCAGATGGCGCTGGGTTCAGCCAGTGAACTTGAGAATCATCTGATACTTGCGCTCGATCTCGATTTGCTAAAAGTCGACGAGCATGAGTATTTTGACAACGAAGTCACCGGCGTCAAACGAATGCTGGCGTCCCTTCTCAAGCGACTTAGGAAGTAAAGCGGATTGCCGATAGCTGACAGCCGATAGCGTAATTTCAAAGATTCGTGTTAGTGTCACCAAAGCACAGGGAAGGAAGAAGAAACCCAATTGCCTAAATCGCTCGTCATCGTAGAATCGCCGGCCAAGGCCAAGACGATCAACAAATATCTCGGCAAGGACTTCGACGTCGAAGCCTCGCTCGGCCATGTGAAGGACCTGCCCAAGAGCGGTCTTTCCGTGGACGTGGACAACGACTTCGCCACCGAACTCGCCATCATCCCGGGAAAAGAGAAGGTGGTCGCGCTCTTAAAGAAGAAGGCAGCCAAGGCCGTCGCGGTGTATCTGGCGCCTGACCCCGACCGTGAAGGCGAAGCCATCGCGGCGCATCTGGCTGTGGAACTGGGCGTGGTCCGCGGTAGCAAGAAGAAGCCGCTGGTACCTGTCTACCGGGTGACTTTCAATGAGATCACGCAGAAGGCCGTGAAGGCCGCCTTCGAACATGCCCGGGACATCGATTGGAACCTGGTGGATGCGCAACAGGCCCGTCGCGTGCTTGATCGCCTGGTCGGCTATAAGATCTCGCCGCTTCTGTGGGACAAAGTGAAGCGCGGTCTTTCCGCCGGTCGTGTCCAGACCGTGGCGCTGCGCTTCATCGTGGAGCGCGAGAAAGAGGTCCGCGCGTTCCAGAAGCAGGAGTACTGGTCGATCCTCGCGTCGCTGGAAGCCAAACAGCCGCCCGTGTTCGAGGCGCAATTCGTAGGTAAGAACGGCGAGAAATACGACCGCCTGCAGGTCACCGATGAGGCACAGGCCCGCGCCATCACCAGCGCCATCGAAAAGGCGGCGTGGAAAGTCACGGACATCGAGCGCCGCGAGCAGCAACGCCGGCCGCTTGCGCCGTTCACCACCAGCAAATTCCAGCAGGAGGCCTCGCGCAAGCTCGGACTGCCGGTCAAAGTCGCGATGGGAATCGCGCAAAAGCTTTACATGGGCGTGGAGCTTGGCAATGAAGGTTCTGTCGGTCTTATCACCTATATGCGCACGGATTCGGTCCGTGTTTCTCCGGACGCCATCACCGAGGCGCGCGACTATGTTGCCAAAGAATTCGGACCGACCATGCTTCCGGAGTCGCCGCACATCTTCAAGTCGAAGAAGGGCGAGGTCACTCAGGACGCGCACGAGGCCATCCGCCCGACGACAGTCGAGCGCGATCCGGAAAGCGTGCGCCGATTCCTGCAACCGAACGAGTTCCGCGTCTACCAGATGATCTGGCAGCGCTTCGTCGCGTCGCAGATGGCCCCGGCCGTGTTCGACCGCACCACCGTGCAGATCGATGCCGCCAGCAACTCGGACAAATACCAGTTCCGCGTCACCGGATCGGTGGAGAAGTTTGCGGGATGGCTCAAGGTCTACAAAGAATCCAAGGAAGTCAAAGACGAGGACGATGAGGCGCTCGAGCATAAGCTGCCGCCCTTGGAGATCGGCGAGACCCTGCGCCTGACCGAACTGAAGCCGGAACAGCATTTCACCGAGCCGCCGCCGCGCTACAACGAAGCCTCGCTGGTGAAGGAGATGGAAGAGCGCGGCGTAGGTCGCCCGTCCACATACGCGGCGGTCATCGCCAATATCCAGGACCGCGGCTATGTGATCAAGCACGAAAAGCGCTTTTACCCAACGGAGATCGGGGAGATCGTCGCCGACCTGCTGGTCAAGCATTTCGACGACATTTTCGACCCCGGGTACACTGCCCGCCTCGAAGACGAGCTCGATGACATCGAAGAGGGCCGCGAGAAGTGGACCGTGGCCATGGAGGACTTCTGGAAGAAACTCGACAAGGATATCCGCCTGGCCGAGAAGACAATGGAGAGCATCAAGACCCTGAAGAAGCCTACCGGCGAGAAGTGCGAACGCTGCGGCTCTCCCCTGATCGAGCGCTGGGGCCGCCACGGCTGGTTCTATGCCTGCAGCGCCTATGACAAGAAGAAAAAAGATTCCTGCAACTTCACCAAGGAGAAGCCCGGCAAGACTATGTGAAGCAGAACACCATTGGCGTGAAGTGTCCGCAATGCGGCAAGGGTGAGATCGCGGAGAAGAAGGCCCGACGGGGAAATTATTTCTACGGTTGCACTGAATATCCAAAATGCGACTTCACCTCCAACAATAAGCCGGTGGCGGAGGCGTGCCCCTCTTGCGGCAGCCCCTATCTGTTGGAGAAAGAACTGAAGGCCGGCGTGTTCTGGGTCTGCCCCAACAATAAAAAGACCGGGGCCGAGGAAGAAAAGCCGCGCCGGGGCAGGAAAAAGAAGGCCGGGGAAAGCGAAGAAATGCCGGCCAGAGTCTGTGACTATCAGAAACTGGTACAAGCTGCGACCGTTACAGTCCCGTGATCATCTACTATCCGGAGGCAACCATCATTCATGTCAACTGCGACCCATCACGACGCTGAGATCGTTCTTCGCCTGTACGAGCTTCGCCGCGAGCCCACCATGCGCAAGGCGCGCGATTTCATGACCCAGGACTTCTGGCCGCGCACGGCCGACGATGTCATCAACCTGTCCAACGCCTGGCGAACGGAAGAAAACGCTTATTTCCGCCAGATCACCACTTGGTGCGAGATGTGCGCCACGCTGCCCCTGAGCGGAGCGGTCAACTCCGACCTGTTCGCGGACTGGAACGGCGAGATCCTCTTCCTCTATGCCAAATTCAAGCCCCTGCTCCCGGAATTGCGGGAAAAGCTGAATCCCGGCTTCCTGGGGAACACCGAGCGATTTGTCGAGCGCAATCGCGTGGCCCAGGAGCGTGTGGAAAAGATGTTGCCGCGCATCGCCAAGATGGCAGAGACCCAGCAGACTAGGTATCCGTCAAAATAACCAGTTCCACGAAATACTTAAAGCCCTGCTTTAGGCAGGGTTTTTTGTCATTTGGATCTATACGAGACCGGCGGCGATCGCTTCGCGGACCTCTGTCTCCACGGAGAATGGTCTTCCGGGTTCCGCCGCATAGCGCTCTTCCAGTTCGCGCGCGTGTTTTTCCAGTGGGATCTGCGCATAGGAACCGCCCTTGAGGAACCCCTTGATGTAGCGATGCGAAAACTCCTCCAGCCCCATCTGCCGGTACTGTTCCACATGCACCAGTTCATGGAAACGGATGGGATCCGTGAGCGGCACATTGTGCACCACCACATCGATGAAGGTGATGGCCGCCACGTCCTCGAACGAAGGCAGGTTCTTGATCCCCATCACCCGAAGTTGGAGATAGAAATCCGGGTTCTTCAGCTTCGGCACAGCATGCGCGAAACGCGCGCGATCCAGGGTGGGCGCCGGGAAGTAAGCGGAGAAATGCTGTACCTGCCCCGCGGAGAGCGGATGCGCTGACGCTTCATACTTGCCCCGTTGGTCTTCGATGTACTTCGAGACCATGCCCGCCATCATCTGGATCACCTGGTCGTTGAGGAAAGGGAAGCTCATGGTCTAGGAGAAGTACTCGCGGATGTATTCATCCGTGGATTGGCCCAACTCGGGCGCGGAACCGTCGAAGATGATCTTGCCGTCACGCATCAGCAGAAAACTGGTGTGGGTGTCGATGCCGCTCCCGCAGGTGACCGGCAGCATGGCGTTGGAGTGAACGTCGAAGTAATGGCTGGCCATCATGAACGCATCCTGCAGGCGGTGCGTGACCAGCAATGCCGACGTTTTTTGCACGTCGCGCTGCTTCACCACCAGCTCGATGATCCGCGTGGATGTGATCGGATCCAGTCCCCCGGTGGGCGAATCATAGAGCAAGACTTCAGGCCGGGAGATGATGGCGCGGGCGATCCCCACCCGCCGCCGCATGCCGCCGCTGAGTTCGCTCGGCACTTTGTCGAGGGTGTGTTCCAGTTCCACGAAGCGTAACGCTTCACGCACTTTTTCTTCGATCTCGTGTTCCGGTACTTTCTCCTCGCGCAATCGATAGGCTACGTTATCGCGCACGGTCAGGGAGTCGAACAGAGCGCTCTCTTGAAAGACGATGCCCACGCGCCGGCGCAGATCGAACAGGTCTTCTTCGCGCATCGCGCTGACGGGTTCGCCCAGCACGGTGATGCGGCCCTGGTCAGGCTTGAGAAGTCCCAGCGCCAGTTTGAGGATTGTGCTCTTGCCGCTTCCGGCGATGCCCAGCAGGATCTTGGTCTCGCCCCGCTCCAGCCGGAAGCTGATCCCGCGCAGGACCTGGTTCCGCTCGAAGGCAAGGTGTACGTCTTCGAATACGACGGTGAACTCCGCGCCCGGCGCCGCAGTGCTCATGCTAGATCGCGCTCCCGAACCAAAGCATGATGGCGCGTGTGACAAAGAAATCCAGCACCAGGATGATCACGCTGGCGGCGACCACGGCCTGCGTGGTGGAGCGGCCCACGCCCTGCGTCCCGCCCTTGGTGGACAGTCCGTAGTAGCAGCCGATCGTGGCGATGATGAAGCCGAAGATCACCGGTTTCACCAGGCCCATGGTCACATCTTCCGCATGCAGGTTCTGATACGCCTGGCTCCAGTATTGGTTCGAGTCCAGCCCCAGCATCACGCGGCTGACCACCCATCCCCCCGTGAGTCCCACCAGGTTGGAGATGATGGTGAGGAAGAACATCATGATCACCGTGGCGACCACGCGCGGCGTGACCAGCTTCTTGGTGGGGTCGGTGCCCAGGGCGCGCATGGCGTCGATCTGCTCGGTCACTTTCATGGAGCCGAGCTCGCTGGCCATGCCGCTGGAGTTGCGTCCGGTGACCATCAGGCTGGTGAGCACCGGCCCTAGCTCGCGCACCATGCTGAGCGAGACCAGTTGGCCGGTCAACGCCAGGGAACCGAACTTGGCCAGGGTGGCCGAGGATTGCAGCGCCAGCACCGCGCCGGTGAAGAATCCGGTGAGGACCACGATGGGCAGCGAACCCACGCCGATCGAATCCGCCTGGATGAGGAAATCCGCAAGGTAGCGCGGTTTCCGCCAAAGGTTGGAGAGGCTGCGCATCGCCAGCAGCCAGTAGTCCTGTACCGCGCTGACGTTCGACTTGACGATCTCGATGGGAGAAAGGAGTTCCATTTGCTAAGGCCGATGGTAGCAGAGGCAATCACCGGTCGTCAGGCAAAACCATCAAGATGTCGGTCACAGGGGAATGTGCCTTTAGCCAGGGAAATTCGGAACAAAGATCGCTTTTTCCTCCAGGACGATGATTTTCCGCTAGAATCGCACCCCATGTTCAGGACCGGGCGAAGATGGACGCTGGTGATATTGTCTGCGGTCGTCCCGCTCATCACCCTCATTGTCAGCATCTATTTCAAACTCTACGCGCAGACCCTCAATTGGTGGATTCTGATCGGGTTCGGCGCCGTCTCTTTTCTGCTCGCCGGCGCAATCGCCTATTTCACGCATATCAAACCGGTTCGTGACATGACCCCTCTGATCCAATTGTTTCTGGAGGGCGTGGGCCAGCGCATCTTGGAGGCCGGCAAGAGTGAAGGACTCGAATTGCGCCTCAGTATCCTGCGTATCTACCGGCCTGTTTGGACGCTTTGCCTCCGGCGCTACTTTCATGTCTGTTGGAGCATGAATATGCATCAGCAGGCGGACAACGACATGCGCTTCCACATCAGAAAAGGCGTTAGTGGCCAAGTCCGGAAAAGCGGCAAGTCGTTGCTGGTGGACATGACCTTGCCGGAAAACCGCCATATGGGTTTTTCTGCCAAGGAAGCCGCCCGTTTTCCCGCGTTCACCGTAATTTGGTCCCTACCGGTTTTTGAATTGAACCGTTCCAATCGCACCACCAGCCGAGTGCTGGGCGTTGTCAATGTGGACTCCGCCACGACCGGGGCTTATGCCAAGCTCAGGAGCAACCCGGGTTTGGACAGTCTTTTCAAGGACTTCCGAGAGGTAGTATCCAAGGTAATGTCTTAATCATCTAATTCCGTGCTAGCATCGGCAAAACAGTGGGAAAACGCCTTATGAAGAATTACAGGGAAATTCGACCCGGTGTCTTGGAAGAGATCACACAACCGTCACCGGTGTTGGTGGATGTCGAACGCCTGAGACAGATTGTCTTCAACATCGTACCTGAGGCGGCGCCGGCGCCCGTGGAAGAAGCTGCCCCTGCGGAAGTGGAGACCACTTCCCAGGATGACACCCCTAGCTCAGCTTCAGGCGCCTGAAGCGAGGGCGTGGGCCCTCCTGGGCCGCACATTCAATCTCACAGTTCTGAACAGAGAGTTCGCTATTTATTCCTTCCCCTTTTTCTTGATCTCGATGTTGAGCCGTTTGATCTTCTGGTTCAGCGTGGAAAGCGGGATGTGGAACTTCTCCGCGGCCTCGGTCTGGTTCCAATTGCATTTTTCCAGCTGGTTGATGATGATGCGGCGTTCGCATTCTTCCATGATGTCGAACAGGGAGGCGTCCGGCCGTTCTTCCAGCAGGTCCGCGATCGGCGCGCGTCCGGCGATGTGGTCGGGAAGCAGGTCCAGGCCGATGTGCGGCCCCGAAGACAGCACCACAGCGCGCTCGATCACATTTTCCAGTTCGCGCACATTGCCCGGCCAGGCGTAGTCCATAAGGGGGCGCATCGCCTCGGCCGAAAGCGCCAACGGAGGCTTGTCGTTCTCCTCACAATAACGCTGCAGGAAGTGCTGGGTGAGCAATGGGATGTCCTCACGGCGGGAGCGCAGCGGCGGG
>JACPNP010000023.1 GCA_016185365.1 Terriglobales bacterium | reverse complement strand
TCGGGGAATAGCTCGAGCACGGCGGTGGCCAGCACATGCGCCGAGGAATGACGATAGACCTCGAGCGCTTCGGGATCTTTCTCCGTGAGGATGCGGACTTCGGCATCCTGCTCCAGCGGCTGGGTAAGGTCCACGACCTTGGGCTCATGCCCGTTCGAAGTCGGCCGGATCTGCGCGGCCAGCGCGGCCTCGGCCAGGCGCGGCGAGATGGAGCGCGCGACCTCGAGCGGCGTGGTGCCGCGGGGCAGAGGACGGACGGAGCCGTCGGGAAGCTTCACTTGGATCATGTCTGACATCGTTGCCTCCACGCGCGGACGCGTTCACAGACCGCCCTGCGCGCATGGGGTGTTGGAGAAGGTAGTGTACCGGAATGATTTGAGTTCGTGCAAAGCCATCGTCATCAAAATGAAGAAACGGTTTGTACACACATCGCCGAAGTAGTCAGTTCGACTCTGTCAGGGAATTCTAATTTGTATCGTGTGCCTCCATGATCACATTCTTTCGGGTTAAGAAACCCGAACATTACGATTACAGAATGTTGAAATGATTCGCCATACGAGCAATCCATACAAACAAACCTCCATTTTTGCACCATGTCAATCGCCGCCTGTCTCAGCATCGGTGGACCACTGACAACCTCGACCTTTTCAAACGATCCGTCGCCCAAGAATGAAAGAGCCAATCTTACTTCGCCTTGAACTCGGGCCGCGCGAGCGATCGGCGGATATTTTGGAAGTTCGTACTGGCTGACGCCGATTTTGTGTTTTGTTGGCTGTGTTGCTTCTTGGGCGTGGACAGACCCAGCCAAAATCAATGCTATGTACATCAAAGGGATTCGTTTCATAGATTCATGTCGCCCCTGAGGGGCTCTGTAGAGTCTTTCCCATCTACCCAGGGCTTCCGCCCTGGGCTAGTCAATGTCGCCCCAACGGGGCTCTGTCAGGAGTAGGTCGTCTATTTCCGTCAACCTGTCCCAGATAGAACGGTCACACGCGAAATTCTTGCGACAGGGAAGAGTTCTGTTTGTGTAATCCTCTCTGTTAGAGCCGGATCGAATGCATTTGGAAATGCGAATAAGGCCAAGCATTCCTAAATCAATACGGTCTTGCTTCACATTCCCTTTGAATACTAACTAAGGGACCACGACAGCTCAAAATACCCCGAACCAAGCGCCTTGGGCGCGGAACAGACTAGCCCAGGGCGCAAGCCCTGGGCCATGGGCAAGCAACATCAAAGCCCCCAGGGGGCGACACGCCGTACTAGCCGAACAAGTACCGTGGATCGTAGGGAACCTTGTGTTTCCTCAACATGGCCACCAACTCGTCTTCAAACGTCCGCTTCTTATGGTGCTCCGGCTGATTGCCGATGTAACGCGACACTGCCGTCAGGTTCGATACGCTGACGGAGAATGAGGCGAAGCCCTCTTGCCAGGCGAAAATCTTGCCATGCGCCCCGATCCATTTGGAGGAATTCGCCTTGATGGTCCGAATGGCATCGGAATTGGACATCTTTCCGGGAAGTCCCAGCAATAGATGGGCGTGATCGGCGACTCCGCCGACCGCGAGCGGCGTCATGTCATGGTTCTTGGCGATCGTTGCCATATAGCGCCACAGGGGTTCCTGTATGTCGTCGGTGATCGCCGGTCGACGCTCTTTGGTGCTAAATACAAAATGTTGCCAATTACAGACGAATGAGTGGGGCATGGGCGCGGTCTCCTGCCCGCGAATCTACGGTCAGAAGGCCTGCCATGCGCAATTTTCGTGATTTTGTTCGGAAATCGGAACAACGTGTCGCCCCCGAGGGGCTCCGTTTGACTTGCCCATCTACCCAGGGCTTCCGCCCTGGGCTAGATTGTTTCGCCCCCAAGGGGCTGGGAGTGTGGTCGATTGGAAGGATCTAGCTGGATTCGGGCGAATTGGAAATGGGCAAAAAGACAAGACGTTCGCACAAATCAAATCCGTCACTCTTCCGTTCAGGGCTTCCGCCCTGGGCTAGTCTGTTTCGCCCCCAAGGGGCTGGGAGTGTGGTCGATTGGAAGGAGAGCGCAAACGCCGGGACTAAACCGATATAAATCTACAGATAGCTCAGCCACCACTTCTTGCTGCGGGCCTTGTAATCCGCGTAGGCCTTGCAGGGGAAGTAGAGGATCACCACGGCGAGCAGCCACATCGCGTAGATGAAGGGCAGGCCGTGGCCGTAGCCGCTCTGAGGGGCACTTGCGAAGAAGCCGCCCCATAGCAGCCACTTGTAGGGTTGTCCGCAGACGATGGCGACGACGATCGCCATGATGTGGATGAGATACAAGTGCATCAGGTAATACGCCATGGGGACGCGTCCGTAGACGGTGATCTTGTCCGCCAGCCAGCCGCCGGCGCCTTTGAGCGAGAGCCGGTCGAACCAGGAGAGCGCCATCAGTTCGAGGCCGAGCGTCATCAGGATGAATTGCAAGGACGGCGGATATTTTTCCACGTTGAAGAACGCGATGATGGTCTTGTCCCAGGTCGGCTGGACAACGAACGGCCCCGGGGAGACGAATCCCGCGCCGATCATCGCATTGCCGTAGAGGTTGGTGGCGCGCAACACCACGAACAGCGCGAACGCCGCCGCGCCGATCTGGAAGATCAGGTGTTGCCGCTCTTCCGGCGGGCGCGCCACGATGGCGCCGAAGGCATAACCCGCCGCCATCACTCCGATCCATGGCACCAGCGGGTAGAGCACGAAGAACCCGATGGGCTGGCCTTGATACATCCCCAGGAAGATGAAGCCCTGCTGATGCAGAACCTGCCACAGCCAAGCCAGTTTGCCGAACATCTCCGGACGCAGGTAGTCGAGCAGATTATGGCCGAAGATCATCGTCAGCCCGACGACCGCGATCCATTTCAATGGCAGGCGGACAATGACACTGAGGAAAACCATGCTCATGCCCAGCGCCCAGATCACCAAGAGGCCCAGGCCGGGCAGCGGGAACATGAAGGTCCATCCCCAGAACACAATGGTGGCTTCCAGAAAGACCAGCCAGAGGCCGCGGGTCCAGAGAAAACGCGAGACTTCCGAGGTCGTCCGCTTGCGCGCATAGAGATACGCGCCGGTGCCGGCCAGAAAGAAAAATCCGGGCGCGGAGAAATGCGTGATCCAGCGGGTGAAGAAGAGTCCGAGGAAAGATTGCGTGACATCTTCCGGCTGGATGCGCAGTTCGGTAAAAAAGTCGCGCACATGGTCAAGCGCCATGAAGACCATGATGAGGCCGCGCAGCAGGTCCACCGAGGCAACCCGGGCGCTGCGGTCGATGACATTAGTCGTGGCGGTGGCGGCGGCCTGGGAGACGTTATCTGAGAACGGCGCGGCGGAGGCGGACATGTCGGGTGGTTTTTTCTCCCTGAATAGAAGAAAAGCCTAACACAGGGATGCGGACGGAACGTAAAGGAGCTGGGACGGAACTCAGGATTCGCGGGCGGCGGCGCGGAAGTCGCGGAGGAAGCTGCCCACGAACACGCCGAGGAACGCCAGGCACCCCAAAGGCAGTCCGACCAGCATGTACGCGTTGGCGTAGTTGGGCGGGATAGGGCTGACGGCGCTGTACATCAGCAGGCCCATGATCCCGAAGAATGTTCCGGCAAAGAACAACATAGCGCCGATGGCGGCGGCGTAGAACAGCGCCTTGAAGAAGGCTTTGACGGGATTGAAGTCCATTTCCATCGAGTATCGCACGAGGCGCGGGACAAGTACCCGCGCCCCATGCCGGTCATTTCTTCTTGGCCTCGGCCGGCTTGGGTTCCGGCTTGGGCGCCACATCCTGCGGCGGCAGCGGACGGCGCGGCATCCTCTCATCCCGCATCGCGGCCTGATACGCAAACGCCGCAATGATGGTGGAGGCCTGGATCATGTCGTCCTTCTGGACGCGCTCCAGGGTGTCCATGTTGGTGTGGTGGGTACGGGTGTCGTACTCGATGTCATCCTGCACGAACTGGAACGCGGGAATGCCGGCATCGTCGAAAGAAACGTGGTCGGAGCCGGGATCGCCACGCGCCACCAGTGTGGTCATGCCCAGGTCCTTGAACGGGGCCATCCACTTCTCAAAGATCGGGGCAACGGTGAGGTTGTCCTGCAGGAACACGCCGCGGATCTTGCCGGTGCCGTTATCAAGATTGAAATAGACGGAGATCTTGGCCCAATCGGGCTTGAGGTCCCAGGGCAGGGGCTTGTCGTCCGGCTTGGCGTTCGGGTCTTTGGGACGCTCGGCATAGTGTTCGGCAACGTAGCCGCGCGAACCGAACAATCCTTGTTCTTCGCCTGTCCACGCGATCACACGCACGGTGCGGCGGGGTTTGGCGCCCACGGCCTTGAGGATGCGCATGGCTTCCATCACCGCGCCAACGCCGGCGGCATCGTCCGTGGCCCCGGTAGCGCCATGCCAGGAGTCGAGATGCCCGCCGAGCACGACGACCTCATCTTTCAGGTCCGTGCCCGGGATCTCCCCGACCACGTTGTAGCCGAACATATCGCCATTGTTGTCGTAGAACGTGGTCTTCACGTCGAGTTCGAGTTCCACGTCCTTCTTGGCGTCCACCAGACGGGTGATGCGGCCGAATTGCTCTATGGACATGACCAGCGCCGGCACACCCACCGGTTCATCCTTCTTGTACGCGAAACCGTTGCCTTGCACCGCGATGGTGCCGCCGTCGAAGGTGCGGCTGGGATCGATCACCGCCAGAGCGCCTTCCTCTTCAAAAAACTTGCCGGTGGCGCGCGCCATCGCCGCCAGTTGCGCGCGAAGCTGAGGAGTATAGAAGGCGTAGCGGTCGCCATCCATCGGATATTGCGTCAACTCCTGCAGCGATTTTTCGTCATAACGCTCGGATTTCGCCTCCGTCCACGGCTTGAGCGCTCGCATCTCACCGTTGAGGACGATGGCTCCCTTCAGCTTGCCGCGGTATTTCTCGAAGTCGTCCTTCGTCTTGATGATGGTGTGCACCACCTTGCCCCGCACTGCGCCGTTCGTGCCGCTGCTCCAGGCCTTGGGCAGTGCGATAAGTTCGGAAGTGTCGGGCGAGACCATGCGCAGATGCGAGACCTCATAACTCCAGCCCCGGCCGAACGGGCCCCAGGCCTCGAAGTGCACGTTCTCCAGGCCCATCTTCTCCAACTGTTCTTTCACCCACTGGTTGGCGCGTTTCTGATTGGGTGAGTTGGTGAGCCGCGGCCCAATGCCGTCCGTAAGCCCGCTGATCCAGTCCATCACCTTGGAGTTTTTCAGGCCTTCGCGGCGGATGACAGAGATCATCTCCAGGTCAACGGCGTCCGGGTCTTTAGCGGGAACGGCAGCCGGTGCGGGTCTGGCTTTCGATGTCTGGGCCGGTAACGCCGGTATCAATGAAAAGACGATCGCGATGAGCGCGAGCAAGGATGCAAAGCGAGTTGGTTTCAAGCAGGTTCCTCGGCGAGGCAGGATGGGAGCGAAAGAACGCATTCAGGATAAATGAATACCCGGCGCGGTGGGAATCCGAGGCGCAAGGGCCGGTCCCGCCGTCGAAGTCATGCGCTACAATGGCCTCGATGTCATCGCCCTCCACATTGCCATCCGGCACCAAGACCGCGGCGGAGATCATTCGCAGCGTAGCCGTGACCCAGGCGGTGAACGGGATCTGCTATGCCGCGGCCGGCGAGACGGCCATCAACAGCTCTGATCTTGAACGGATGGTGGGCACGGTCCCGGCGACGATGGCGGCCGCGCTTGCGCGCAAGGCCTATTACTTCGTGCCGCTCACTGTCAGCGAGAATGACGAGACCATCATCAGCGAACGCTATGACGTGGCCTTGAGCGACCGCGCCATCTGCCATCGCAACCTCACCCTGGGCGATTCCGAGTGCGTGTTCATCTCCACCCGGCTGATGGATGACAAATTCAGCGTGGCCTTCGAGTTCTTCATCAACATCGGGCACGCGTTCGTGGACCAGGCCGGCGTCTCCGCCGCGTTCAGCAGCCTGGCCATGCGCCAGGTGGAGGCCGGCGTGAAGGGCGAGACCAGCCTCGACGCGCACGACTTCCGCCGCCAGGCCTTCGTGAAGTCCACTGAGAACGGCGCCAACCTGCGCGTGGCGGACGAGAAGGCCAACACGAATTATCTGGACGCGGCCTTCGCCGACTCGCTGGCCATCTACATGCTTTCGCTCTATCTGGATGTGGATTACTGGGACTTGCGCGAGCGGGAGTATCCATTGCTCGCGCCGAATGCGCTGGCCGAGCGGTTGCGCCTGGTGCAGGAGCTGTTCCCGCCAAACCCCGGCTACGAATTTGCCATCTACTACCGCAGGCGCACGTAGTTCACGGCTTCTTTCCCACGAACAACACTCGATTGGCGGACTGCGGGATGGGATGCGGGTCCGCCCAATGCAGTTCTGGCAATATCTCCGCGGCCGTCTTGACTTGCAATGCGCCGATCAGGAGTGCGAGCCGCCCACCCGATGTGACCAGAGACGCGGCAATCGCCGCGCTGGCTTCGAACCGCTCTACTGCGCGCAGTGTGACCAGGTCGAACTGTTGCCGGCAGTCTTCCGCGCGTCCCAGGAAGACTTGTGCGTTCGCGATCCCGGCGGCGCGGACCACTTCCTTAAGAAACGTCGCCTTCTTGTTGTGGGATTCGATCAGGGTCACTTGAAGATCCGGCGCAAAGATGGCAAGTGGCAGGCCGGGGAATCCGGCCCCGGAGCCGACATCCGCCACGGTGCGCGTGGCCGGCGTCTGCAGGGACTTCGCCGCGAAGAGTGATTCTCCGAAGTGGCGGGTGACGATCTCCTCCGGCGAGCGCACGGCGGTGAGGTTCATCTTCGCATTCCACTTGAGCAGGAGTTCAAGATAGGAGGAGAGTTGCGAGAATTGCGCGGCGGACAGACCCGCGCCCTCAAGAAAGGGTCCAAGCAATACGGCGATGCGGGCGGAATTCATAACGCGTGCCGGGCAACATCTTATTACGGCGCCGGCACGGTCGCGCTATCCATGCGCGAGAAGTGCATTTATCATAAGAAGCGACCCTCACCCGACTGGAAGTCCCCATGGCAGAAATCATCGTCAACACCGTAACCCTGAGCAGTGTCCCGCTCACCGTCAAGATGCAGTTCCCATATCATCCGTCGTCCGCTGGCTCGGACTGGTGCGTGTTGCACGGCAATGCCACGCTGCTCGAAGGCAGCGGCCTGTATGCGGAGGTGGCGGTGCAGATGTCGCAATCGGTGCGCGAAGCGCTGCCCTCGCTGGACGAAGCGGGCGCGCTGGCCGTCACCCTGAACGCCATCCGCAAGACGGTGGACTCGCTGGACATCGAGTTCCTCAAGTCCAGCAAGCGCCAGCCGGTCCAGCTTTCCAGCCGTGTGTTCAGCGTCATCAGCAAGGAGTTCACTTACCACAAGGTGGATGATGAGCACCTGATCGATTTTCTGCGCAACAAGTGCTATTGGATGGCAAAGACCGGCGCGGAAAAAGCGTGGATCACGGACCCGGTGGAGCAACTGTATCTCGGTGTATCCAGGGACCGTCTGCTGGCGGCCGCGCAACGACTGGCGACGCAGGGCCATCTCAAGCTGGAAGGCGAATACGCGGTGGCGACGCCGGCCTTGATGGCGCAAAGCGGCGAGATCGAAGGCCACACCCAGGACGCGCTCGCGTATCTGGCCTCGAAACACCAGTTCGAGCGCGAGACGCAGAAGGCGTAGATGTTATTTTTGTAGCGCCGGCGTCTCGCCGGCTGTGGTGTGGGCATCTTGCCCACACCAGAATGTCCACCTCCAATCCCGAAGCCCGGCCTTCTCAGGGTTGCGCAAAACGTAGCGGATCGTTTGCCACAGCTCATCCTGATCACGAACGAGGTGGTCGTAGTATTCACGCTGCCAAAGCGTGCCACGCCGATGCAGTCGTCGGTTGATCGCCTTTGCGCTATACGATTTCCATGAATGGATGATGGTCGCCAGTTCCCAGGCTGGGCGGAGTTTGAACACCGCATGCACGTGATTCGGCATGATGCACCAGGCAAACAGGCGATAGCGGGCCTCATCAAATCTTTGCAGCGCCGCGGCGACGATCTCCGCAGCTTCTGCTCGAGCAAGTTCACAATTTCCAACACCGGAATCGAGATATTTTTCGATCTTTGACTGATGCAAACGATCGAGTCTGCTGATCTCCGCGGCGGACAATGCGCGGCCCCCAGCCATCGTTCGTTGCGATAGATCCTCGCGTTCGGCCAGCCAAGTCTGCAATAAGGCCTGTGGCAATGAGTCGGCGAGTCGAAACGTCACAAAGTACGTTCCCCTTTCCATCTCCCAATGCGGCAGGCGACCGCGGTCACGGATGGTGACGGAACCGAAGCGGGGGCGAGACGCCCCCGCCACAGCCGGCGGGACGCCGGCGCTACGGTCAAAATGATCTTTCTGGCCCATGCGACAGACTGTAAGCCGGAAACGGGGGAAATCCCGGTTAACTTGAAATCTGTTCTGTTTTCGGAACAGCCCGCCCTTGGATCTCAATGAACACGTTGATTAGCGTGGCCGCGGCCGGGGTCACGCCGGGGATGCCCAGGGCCTGGCCGATGGTGCGCGGGCGCACGCGCGTGAGTTTTTCCTGCATCTCGCGCGAGAGGCCGCTGACCGAGGCATAGTCGAACCACTCCGGGATCGAGCGCTGCTCCGCTTTCTTCAACCGCTCGATGGCGCGCTGCTGTTGGTCAAGATAGCCGGCAAACTTCACTTCCGTCTCCACCGATTTCAATTCATTGCGCACTTCCGCGCTCAGGCCGTGGCGGGACGACGCGGCATCCGCGCCGGATCCGGCGGCAACGCGGAACGCGGGCAGCACCGCCGGCAACATCGCGTCCGTGGCCACGGATCCGGAAACGCGGCTGTGCGCCTCCGGGGAAAAGTCGTAAAGCTCGGGCGGAAGTGGCGCTGAACAACCGGTCTCGGCAGAAAAGGGGTCCCTCGGCTTCGAAGATTGCCGCGCAATCCGCTCCGCTCGAGGTGACAAGGTAACCTGCTGTTCGTCATTCCGTGCGAAGAACTCCGGCAGCTTCGCGCGCAAGAGCGGCAAAAGGTCTTCGATGCCGATCGCGGGCCGCTTCAGCAGTTGCGCGTAGGTTGAACCGGCGACGTTGCCGCCCAGTTTCTGTGCCAACTCCTCCGGCAGGACATCCGACGTCGCCACACGAGTCTTGTTCAAGCACTCGGTCAGCATTTCCTTGCGTGACTGTTTTTCTTCAAAGGCGGCCCACGAGGCATCGTCGATCAGGCCGATGCGGCGTCCGTGCGGCGTGAGCCGGCGATCGGCGTTGTCGATGCGCAGGTGCAGGCGGAACTCGGCGCGCGAGGTGAACATGCGGTAGGGCTCGTTGGTGCCCTTGCTGATCAGGTCGTCGATCAGGATGGCGATGTAAGCCTCGGTGCGGTCGAGCAGCAGCGGCGCTTGGCCCTTCACCCATAGCGCGGCGTTAATGCCGGCCATCAGGCCCTGGCACGCGGCCTCTTCGTAGCCGCTGGTGCCGTTGATCTGCCCGGCGAGGAACAGGCCGGGAAACTTTTTCACCGCCAGCGTGCGATCGAGCTCGGTCGGGTCGATGGCGTCATACTCGATGGCATATCCCGGGCGCAGCATCACCGCGTCTTCGAGTCCGGGGATGGTCTTGAGGACCGCCTTCTGCACCTCCACCGGCAGCGAGGTGGACATGCCGTTCACGTAGATCTCGTGCGTGTGCAGTCCCTCGGGCTCAAGGAAGAGCTGGTGCTGGATCTTTTCCGGGAACTTGACGATCTTGTCCTCGATGCTGGGGCAGTAGCGCGGGCCCACCGACTGGATCTGCCCGCTGTACATGGGCGAGCGATGCACGTTCTCCGCGATGAGGCGGTGCGTCTCCGGCGTGGTGAAGGCGATGTAACACGGCACCTGTACCTGGGGCAGCGCGCGGGTGCGGAAGCTGAATGGCGTGGGGTCGGAGTCGCCGGGCTGGACGGTGAAGCGGCCCCAGTCGATGGTGCGTCCGTCCAGACGCGGCGGCGTGCCCGTCTTCAGGCGCGTGCCGCGCAGGCCGAGCTGCTTGAGCGCCTCGCCCAGCATCACCGCGGGCGGCTCGCCGCTGCGTCCTGCGGGAAATGTCTGCTCGCCGCAGTGGATCAATCCATTGAGGAACGTTCCCGTGGTGATGATGGTGGCGCGGGCGCGCAGTTCGCGGCCATCGCGCAGCATGACACCGTGGATCTCAGGGCCCGCGGCGATCAAGCCCGCCGCTTCCGCTTCGAGGGTCTCCAGTCCCGGCTGCGACTCGAGCACACGGCGCATCTGCTCGCGATATTGCGTCTTGTCGCACTGCGCGCGCGGCGACCATACCGCCGGGCCGCGTGAAGTGTTCAGCAGGCGGAACTGGATGCCGACCGCGTCCGTGACCTCGCCCATGATGCCGCCCAAGGCGTCGATCTCGCGGACAAGGTGACCCTTGGCGATGCCGCCCACCGCGGGATTGCAGGACATCTGCGCGATCAGGTCCTTGCGCAGCGTGACCAGCGCGGTGCGCAGCCCCAGACGGGCCGCCGCCATCGCGGCTTCACAACCGGCATGACCGCCGCCGACCACAAGGATGTCGAATTGGCGCTCTGTTTTCACTGCATCAAGGGGTCCTTCGCTGCGCTCAGGATTTCGCCTCCGGGCTCCCGCTTCGCTCACGCCCGGAAAGCGGCTCAACGTGGCCGCCGCCGACCACAAGGATGTCATACGTCTGCTTCATGGGATGTCCGGGAACACTTCTATTTTAGTGCAAAAAGAACGGCAGCCCCGAAGGGCCGCCGTGGAGATTCCAAGTAGAGATTTAGAACTTGAAGCGCACTCCGAACTGGATCTGGCGTTCGCGGAGGTTGGTGCCACCGTCTCTGGTTAGCGGAGTATTGAAACTGGCCACGTCGTTCAAGTTGCAATTCAGGGTATTCGCCGCCGTAGAGCCGGTGCAGGTGCCCAGCGTGTACTGCAACGTGTTCATGCTGGAAACGTTCGGGTGGTTGAAGAGGTTGAATGCTTCCGCGATGAACTCGAACCCCAGCTTTTCCGAGAGGCGGAAGTTGCGTGAGATGCGGAAGTCCACCGTGTCGCGGGAAGGCGCGCGGAATTCATTCTTTTCCAGGTTGGCCGGGCGGTTGACACCGGGATTCGCGCAGTTGATGCCGGTGCTGTGCGAGACCGCGCAGTTCCCGGCGGGAAGATTGCCGCTGATCGTGCCGGTAAACGTGGCGCCGGAGGAAAGGCTGACGATGGGCGCCAGGGTCCAGTCATCCAGCAAGTAATGGGCGAAGTTCTTGCTTCCCGTGAAGTAATTCGGCTGCCACACGCCCGCGAAAACAAACTTGTGCGGCACGTCGAAGTTGGAACGCCCGAACTCTCCCTTGGGATTGGCTGGATCCAGGGCATTGTTGGCGGTGGAGAACGACGTGGAGATCTGACCGTTGTCCGTCGCCTTGGAATAGGTGTAGCTGGATTGGAACTGCAAGCCCTTATACATGCGGCGATTGACCTGGATCACGACCGCGTTGTAGTCCGAATCCACCGAGTTCGTGACTCTGGTGATCTGGTTGAACGAAGTATTCGGACGCGCAAGTGTGCCATAGGTTGGGATGGTGAATGAGCCACCGCCCGGCAGATTGAATGTGTTCGTTGCCTGGTAGGTAGCGGGCAGGTTGGTGTCCAGGAAGTTGATCAAACCCCGTCCCATACTGTTGAGGTAGGACGCGGAGATCACCGTGTTCTTCAACACTTCATATTCGAAGACCACGTCGCTCTGGTGGATCATCGGGTTTCCCAGGTTATTCGCGAAGAACACGACGTTGGGCGTGATGGTAAGCCCGGTCGCCGTGGTGAGAATATCCGGATAGCGGAGATGGGCGCCACCCACCAGTTGCGTGTTTGATACGGTGTAGTTGGGCTGCGCGGTCGGTACGCCCGTGCTCGTGAGAGCGCTGGCAATGAAGGAGTTCACGACCCGGCCGTAGTAGAGCCCATAGCCACCACGAAGCACCATCTTGCCGTTGCCGAGGATGTCCCAGGCAAACCCCGCGCGCGGCCCCCAATTGTTCTTGTCCGAAGGACGATTGGTTGTTTGCGCCAATATGGGGTTGGCGAACTGGGGATCGGGGAATGCTTCGTATTCGAATCGCAACCCGAGATTCAAGTTCAGACGAGGATGGATCTTCCAATCATCCTGGATGAACGCGGAATAATCGGTCGTGTAAAAGTCATATCCCAAGGTGCCTACTCCCTGGGAGAAGCTGCCGTAACAGGGACGAGTGGCGAGAGTAACAGTGAAACAACGTTCCACCCCGCTTCCCAGCAGATCGCCGGTGCCCGTGTTATAGGCATCGGAGACCCAATCCGCGAAGGAATTCGCGCCGGAAAAGCTGAATGTGCCATAGGCATTGAACAGCGAACTCACGGTGTCATGCTCGCGCAACAACTCGGCGCCGAACTTCAGGGTGTGCTTTCCTTTGGAGGCCGTAAAATTCGCTGAATACTGGAATTGGTCCTCCAGGGGATTGCTCGGCCGGGGCAGATAGTTCTGGGTGCCGAAATTCAACCAGTTCGAGATGGAAACGCCGGGCACATGTGCGCCGGTAACGCCATTGCGCACAGGCTGACCCGGCAGAGATTCCTGGAAACCGCCGCTCAGGTTCTCCGTACTCCAATGGAACCGGAGTTCCATGGCGACTGTGTTGGTGAGCGCCTTATTGAACGTGGAATTGATCGACCGTGCCCGCACCAGATCACTGCCGAACTGGTCTCGAGCGATGGTATTCGTGGGCTGGGTCTGGATGCCGGAGGGAGAGGTCCAATTCAACCAGTTGTAGCTGGTGGACCAGTTCCCGCCCCACACCCGGACATCCACTTTGGGGAAGAAGATCAATTGGTCGCCGGAGCGGGGATTCACACCGAGAAGATTGTTCAGGTAGGCGAAGCCGGCGTTCGCCGCAGCCTGACCCGCTGCCTGCCCTCCGTAGCGGCAGAAAAATACCTGGGCCTGAGAGAGGCCGGTCGTATTGTTGGCCGGACAGGCCGCCGCAGCAGGTACAGTGATCGCGCCAAATCCGCTGAATGGAATCGCCAAACCGGGGAAGTTGCGTTTCTGCTGGTCCCAATTAAAGAAGAAAAAGACCCGGTCCTTGATGATGGGGCCGCCCAGGGTGGCACCGAACTGATCGCGGCGATCATCCGGTTTGAAGGGGGCGCCATTCAGGACCGTGCTGGGATTGGTAGCGCCTAAGGCGTTGTCACGCACATACCAATACGCCGAACCGTGATAAGCATTGGTCCCGCTCTTGGTCACGGTATTTACCGCCGCGCCCGCGGCCCGGCCATATTCCGCCGAGAAGTTCGAGGAGTTCACCTGGAACTCCTGCACGGAGTCCTGGCTCACAGAGTAGCTGAGTCGTGTGCGGCCCCGCTCTTCCCCGTAGAAATTGTTGTTGTTGTCGCCGCCATCGATGGTGCTGTTGTTCAGGATGCCGGAGATCCCGCGGAAGCTGAGCAGACCAAAGGTGCCGTCCGGATTTCCCGTCGGGGAAAGCAGCGCGTAGTTGGACCAGCGCCGGCCGTTGATGGGCAGGTTCTGGATCGCCGCTTGATTGAAGTTGGTGGCGAAGTCCTGGCGCTCGGTATTGACCACGGGCGCTTCATCCACCACCTGCACTGTCTCACCCTTGGCTGCGCCCACATTGAGTCTGACTTCGAGGCGAGTCGCCAAACCGACCTCGACAATCACCGAAGCTTTATATTCGGAAAAATTTGTGGCAGTCACCGACACCGAATAACGGCCCGGCGTAAGATTCGGCGCACGGAAATCCCCACCCACATTCGACGTGGTATCCGTTGCGGTATTCGTGGCTAGGCTCGTCACCGTCACCTTCGCATTCGGGATGACGGCCCCGGATTGGTCGGTCACGGAGCCAACGATCGCTCCGGCGGTCGTCGATTGCGCCATGGCAGGCACAGCGGCGATCAAGAATATCGCGCAAAGTATTAACACCACACTTGCTCTCATCGCGTTCGTTTTGGATAGGGACATAACCATCGTCTGCTCCTGAGGATTTTTTGAAAATGAAATCGCGTTCGCCGGCACATAGGCCGGTTCTAGTCGGTGACCAGAATACGGGTTCCGGGCGGATTCAAACATTTGGGAGTTGAAAGAATGGCAACCAAAGATTCTAATGAATCTTCGCGCTGACAATCTACCCCATTCCCATGAATATTGGGAGAAAAATCTCATCCCAGAAGGCCAAAGCGGGAGTGCATTGATTTTGGTGCAATCCCCGGCTCATTTCCCGATGCAGAATCGCCCGAAGATGATCTGCAGGATGTCATCCGTGGTGGTCTCGCCGGTGATCCCGTCCAGTGGCTTCAGCGCAGCGTAGAGGTCCAACAGGAGCATCTCGTGCGGAATCCGGTCCGTGACCGCCTGCTGCGCCTTAGCCAATGCTTGTAATGAATCCTGTACCAGGCCCTGATGGCGCGCATTGGTCAGGAACCCGGATTCCATGGCCGCGCCGGTATCGCCTCGCACCTGAAGGAGGATGGCTTCGCGCAGTTCCGCGATGCCTTCCCCGGTGAGCGCCGACGTGCGCAACGCATTGGACGCGAGAGTGGCGTTCGCGCCATTCAAATCGCATTTATTGCGCACAAGCAGGTGACGGCGCTCGCGTGTGCGCCTCATCAGGTCATCATCTTCCGGCGACGCCGGTGCTGAGGCGTCCAGCACGACCAGGACCAGGTCCGCCTCGGCCAGTGCCTCGTACGACTTCTGAATGCCGATACTCTCGGCTTCATCTTTCGCCGCGCGCAGCCCGGCGGTGTCGATGAGCCGGACGGGAAGGCCACTGAGCGAGACCGTCTCGGTCACAAGATCACGCGTGGTGCCGGGCGTGGCGGTCACGATGGCGCGTTCGCGCTCCACCAGCCGGTTGAACAGGCTGCTCTTGCCCACGTTGGGCCGGCCCACGATGGCCAGCGTGATGCCTTCATGCACCACTTTTCCATAGGCAAACGACTCCGCCAGCCGTTCAAGCGGTGCGCGGATTTCGGCGATCCTCTCCAAGATGGCTGTATCCGGCAGCACGGACACGTCGTCTTCGGCGAAGTCCACGCCTGCCTCGAGCACTGCGATCAGCTCCACCAGGCGCTGCTTGACCGGCTTGATACGCTTCGACAGCGCGCCTTCCAGCTGCTGCGCGGCAGCCTTGGCTTGAAAGAGAGTCTGCGATTCGATCAGGTCGCGCACGGCCTCGGCCTGGGTCAGATCCAAACGGCCGTTGAGGAAGGCGCGCATGGTGTACTCACCGGGTTCGGCCAGGCGCGCGCCCTGCGCCAAACAACTCTCCACCAGATGGCGCAGGACCACGGGCGATCCGTGCGCGGAGATCTCCACCACGTCATCGGTCGTGTAGGAATGGGGTTTCCGGAAGAAGGTGACGACGGCTTCGTCGATGCGTTCGCCGTTCTGTGGATCGATCAATTCACCGAATACGGCGCGTCCCGGCTCCAGCGGATGCTTCAGCCGCAGAAGCGGCTCGCAGATGGCGAGCGCCTGCGGCCCGGAGAGCCGCACCACGCCGATGCCGCCGCGTCCCGGCGGCGTGGCCACGGCCACGATGGTGTCGTCCGGATGCACAACGCCATTCTATCCACCTTCGGCTTTGGGGCCGGTCGCGGGAGGATTCATGGACTTGTTGATGCGATTGAAGTGCGCCTGCATCTCTTCGTAGATGCGGTCCACCTTGCTGTGCAACTGCGCGACTTCGAGTTCGGCCTTGAGGTTGACTTCGTAATCCATGTCCGCCTTGAGGCGGTCTTTGGAGGACTGACGGTTCTGGGACATCATGATCACCGGGGCCTGCAGTGCCGCGAGGGTGGAAAGGACCAGGTTGAGGAGGATGAAGGGGTACACATCGAACGCGCGCGACGCCATGGCCACGTTCAGGGCCATCCAGAATACCAGGATGCAGCCGAAGAGGATGATAAAAGTCCAGGACCCGCCGAACGCCGCCACTTTGTCCGCGATGCGCTCGCCGAAGGTAAGTCGTTCCTCCTCCTCCACGTTCAGGTTGCGCGTGACCTGTGTGCGCAGCAGCTCATTGGTGGAGCGCAGGCGCTTGCCCATCACGGTCAGCAGGTCCAGCCCGGCGTGGGGGAACTTGCGCAGCAGGTTGTAAAGGCCGTCGCGGTCGAGAGTGAGGCACTCGCTGTCCTCCACGGCCACGGCGGTGGCGGTGCGCGGCCCGCCGTCGAGCAGGGAGATATCACCGAAGATATCCCCGGGCTCATTCTCGCGCAGGATGATCTTATCGCCCTGATAGTTCTCGATATAGACCTGGATCGTGCCCGTGCGGATGATGTACAGCTCATCGCCGGCGTCACCGAAGTTGAAGATGGTGTCGCCCTTGTCGAATCGCTTGGTCTCCAGCAATTCGCAAAGCCCGAACCGCTCCTGCTCGTCCATCAGTTCGAATAATGGGACCCCTGCCAGCATCTCCATCGTGGCGGACATGGCACACCCCTCCCAGGCAGACGGCGTCTGCTGGGAGCATTATGCGTGAGACGGGAGGATATTGGGGAGTGGCAAAGAAAAGCCCGGCTGGCTGGCCTTACCGCCGGCGGCCCACGTGTTTCACCGGGCCCGGCTTATAGTCCTTGGGATAGACCACCACGCAGCGCTGCGGGCCTTCGCCTTCGCTCTCCGTGCGCAGGTCGCCGGGCTGGGAGAGGGCCAGATGGATGGCGCGGCGGTCGCGCGAGTTCATGGGCGCGAACTTGTACGGCATGCCGCTCTTGCGCACCCGCTCGGCGGCGACGTCGGCGGCCATGCGGATCTCCTCCAGATGGACCTGGCGGGAGTTCTCGCAATCAAAGCCGATGCGGTCGTGCTCTTCGCTCTCCAGGTGGAGCGCCTTCACCGCCAGATGTTCCAGCGCGTTGAGCAACGCGTTATTGCGGGCAAGAAGGATGGGACTGTCCGGCCCGGCGAACTGCACGGTGATCTCCGGCTGGCGCCAGTCCTCACGGCCGGTCGCCGGCGGGTTCACCGTGATGCGGTACTTCAACCGGAATCCGGCTCCGGAAAGGATCATCTTCAGTAGATCGTTGATCTGATTGGCGGCCGCGACTTTGTCAGTTAAAGGCATAAGGATAAGGGAACAGGGGTTTGGGAGTAGGGGTTAAGAACCAAGTGCTCTCAAGAGCCCATGCAACATTTTGGACAACTCCTCTGATTCGCACATCAGTTCGTCGGAATCCTTCTTAGGAATATAGTTCAGATTCGATGCGATCGTAAGTTGCGTATGGATCTCGCACAAAGAGCCGCGAGCCTGTCCCAAGAAATGCTTGTATTCGCCTCGCGTCAGCCGGCCGTGGCCCTCCGCGATATTGCTCGGCACTGAGACCGCCGCTCGACGCAGTTGCGCTGTCAGTCCATAGGTCTCATCCGCCGGAAAGCGGGCGGTCACACGGTAGATCCGCGTGACCAACAAGATGGCTTTCTGCCAAACCTGTAAATCCTTGAACGACTTTACTTCGGTGCCGATGATACAACCTCCAAACTTCAAACTTCCTTCACAACCCCCGACCCCTGATCCCTCGCCCCTGATTCATTTCTTTTTCTTGCGTTCTTCCCGCTTCGCCAGGTGCTCCCGCACCTCGCGCGCGTGACGGGTCTGGTTCATCATGTACTGCTGCAGGATCCCGACCAGATTGCCCGTGGCCCAATACAATACCAGCCCGGCGGGGAACGAGAAGGAGAACGCGCCCACCATGATGGGCATCATCACCTGCATCATGCGGGCCTGGGCCGGATCCATGCCGGCCATGGGCGTCATTTTCTGCAACAGGAACATGCTGCCCACCATCACCACCGGCAGCAGATACAGGGGATCGTGCGCGGAGAGGTCCTTCACCCATAGCCAGGGCGCGTGCCGCAGCTCGTTGGCCACGCTGAGCATGGTGTAGAACGCCACCAGGAACGGCAGCTGCAACAGTGTGGGCAGGCAACCCGCCAGTTGATTGATGCCTTCGCGCTTGTAGAGCGCCTGGATCTCCTGTTGTTTCTCCGACTGGCGCGGGTCGGTCAGCTTCAAGCCTTCGTACTTCCGGCTGATGGCTTTGACCTCGGGTTGGATCTTTTGCATCTTCAGCGCGGACCTCATGCTGATGAAGCGCAGCGGCAGCAGGGCCGCGTTGATGATCAGCGTCAGGACGATGATGGCCCAGCCCCAGTTCGAGATCCAGTGGTCGTGGGTCCACTTCAGCCAGAGGAACAATGGTTTGGCGATGAATCCGAAATAATCTCCGAAATCGATCGCGCCTTCCAGGTTCGGGCCTTGCGGCTCGCTGCCGGCCGGGGCCCCGGGCAGGAAGGCGTGTACGGTCTGCAATACGGACAAGTCTTTGGGGCCAACAAACAAGCGGAGCTTCGTCAGCCCTTGGGGGTCCCCCAGTGCCATGCCCAACACACTGACCTGGTCCTTCTTGCGCTTTTCTTCGTCCTGTTCGTCCGGGTTCCTGACAATAGTCTTGTGGGACTGCACCATGGCCACATTGGCCGGGTCATCCGGCAGGAAGATGGCGGCAAAGTACTGGTCCACCACGCCGGCCCAGGGGAATTGTCCGGTCACGGTGTTGCCGTCGCTGATGTGATCTTTGAAGATGAAGCCTTCGTGCGGCATGCGCCTGAGGATGCGGCCGCCGGTATACCAATCCAGCCGGCTGGACGCGAACTGGATCCCGGTCTCCTGATCACCCAGCGCCGCGGGCCACCAGGGATAGGCGGTGATCGGCGCGCCCTTTTGCTCGACCAGCGTCTCCACCTTGACCACATAACTGTGATCGAAGCTGAGTGACTTGCGCACATTCAGTTCGCCGTCGGAGAACTCGAATGTGACGGACGCGGGCGCTTGCTTCTCGCCGGTGAAGCTGGCGACGAACATGGCGCTGTTCAACTTGTCGCGCAGCGCCGGGTCGTAGGTGAAGAGCGAGAGTGGGTATCCCCATTGTTCGGCGGCGCGGTGGTTCACCATGTCCAGCGGCTTGCCGTGATCGTCCTGATGCTGCTTCAGGATCCAAGACTTCACCCGCGCGCCGCGATTGGTGAGCGTGATGCGGTACAGGCCGTTGTCGATCACCGTCTCCGCTTCGGCCGTGGCTTGCTTGGTTTGAAGAGCAGGAGCAGTTCTTGCGACGGGTGCGGTCGTGGTTGTTGCCGGCAGCGCCGGTTGGGTGGTCTCGGTCGCCACCGTCTTGGGTTGCTGCGCGGGCCGGGCGGGCGGCTTCCAGAAGAGTTGTTGTCCGATGATCAGCACCACGAACGTCAGTGCGATCACCAGAAAGGCGCGCTTCTCGGCGCCGGGTTCCAAGTTGGGGTTACGGATCTCGCTCAAGAATGCCTGCCGTGTTGGGTCTGGGAGTGAAGGTGATGCGGGACCGGGTCAAGCCCGCCGCGGAACAAAGGATTGCAGCGCGCGATGCGCCATGCGCTCAGCGCCAGACCGGCGGCCACGCCATGACGCTCCACCGCTTCCTGCGCGTACTCCGAACATGTGGGAACGAACCGGCACGTGGGCGGGAGCGCCGGAGAAAGCCGGCGCTTGTAGGCGCGCAATAACATCTGGACCGCGGCTTTCATCGCTTGTCAGTGTCTCCTTTGCCGGCCTTGGCCGCAATCGCCTGAAACGCCTTGGCCAGCTCCGCCCGCAACATCTGCATCTCCACCGTGGCGGCCGTTTTCTTCGGGTTGATCACGATCTCGACCCCGCCGGGATCTTTCAGCGCCTCATTCAAGCCCGCCAGTTCCTGCCGCACCCCGTCCCGCATGCGCCGCTTGATCCGGTTCCGGACCACTGCGGTACCCAGGGCCCGGCTGACCGTCAGTCCCACCCGGGTCCCCGTCAGGACCGGATCGAAGCGGTAGAACACAGTCATATGGCTCCCAAAATGGCGGCGCCCTGTCTTGTATACGTTCTCAAAGCTGGAACGCTTCAACAATCGTGCCGAACGCGGAAAACCGCGGGGAGTGAGGCTCACGGGAGTCCATCCTGACGGGGAACACGCCGGGGCACCGGTCGCCCGGCGCGGGCATGACCGCTATTCGCGGAATCCGGGTTTCACCGAAACCCGCTTACGGCCTTTGGCGCGGCGGCGCGAAAGGACTTTCTGGCCGCTCTTGGTCTTCATGCGCGAGCGGAAGCCGTGCTTCTTCGCGCGCTTGCGGCGGTTGGGTTGGAATGTACGCTTGGGCATCGGGTCTCAGCCTTCCTGCTTGGTATGGATTGCGTGGGGCAAACTAAAAGTATACGGGAGGCGCGCCGGTTCCGGCAAACGGCAGGGACGGCGCCATGATGTTCCTGACCGCACAAAGACCGGTGCAATCCTCCGGCCGGCGGGAAAAATATTTCCTGCACCTATCGCGTTGCAAACGGGTTGTAACTGATTGAGTGTGTGAATTGTTGCGCGCGGCGCATGCGCGCATGGACCGCGCGTGAAAATTTTGTGCTTGTGGAAAACAAAAAGTTCTGTGCTAGTATGCAACTCACGTTCTTCGAGATCCACATCACGTTTCAGCCCTAATCACGCGGTACGGTCAAACAAATTCTCTGGGACCCGGATGCGCCGCCTGCGGCATGGCTCGCCGTCCTGCATAAGCGCACAGGTCCCGGCTGAGCGGATGGGGTCCGAAGACGCGCAATCATTCGTGGAAACGACTCGATCCTGCCCATGTCACTTACGTCCACCGTCCCTGCTCTGGCCACGCCCAACCCTTGGGCGCGGATCCTCAGCGCGCTGGAGAAGAAGATCAACCGCCATTCCTATGACACCTGGCTCAAGCCCACGCGCTTCAGCCATATCCAGGGAAAGATCCTGGTGGTGCGCGTGCCCACGGCGGAGTTCCGGCACATCGGCGACAAATACGCCGACCTGATCGGCGAAGCCATTGACAACCTTGGCCTGGGCTTTCAGGACGTGAACTTCGTCACCGCCGACGAGGACCCGACCTATACGCCGCCCGCTCCGCCTGCCAAAGAGAACATCCGCCATGACGGCGGCTTCGCCCCGGCCAGCGCCCACTCCGCCAGCGCCCCGGCGCGCGAACCCTCGATGACCGCGGCCCAGCAGGTGAAATTCGACTTCGACCATGCGGCCCAGCTGAAATCGAATTACACCTTCGACCAGTTCGTGATCGGTTCCGGCAACCAGTTCGCGCACGCCGCATCGCAAGCCGTGGCCGCGCGACCCTCCAAGGCCTACAACCCTCTCTTCCTGTATGGCGGCGTAGGCATGGGCAAGACCCACCTGATGCAGGCCATCGGCCATGAGGTGAAGAAGAAGTCGCCCCAGGCCTCGATTTGCTATGTCTCCAGCGAGAAGTTCACCAACGAGATGATCAACTCGCTGCGCTACGACAAGATGACCACGTTCCGCGACAAGTTCCGTAACGTGGACGTGCTGCTCATCGATGACATCCAGTTCCTGGCCGGCAAGGAGCGCACCCAGGAGGAGTTCTTCCACACCTTCAATGCGTTGCATGAGGCCAGCAAGCAGATCGTGATCGCCAGCGACCGTCCGCCCAAGGAGTTGAGCGAGATCGAAGACCGCCTGCGCAGCCGTTTTGAGTGGGGCCTGATCGCGGACATCCAGCCGCCGGACCTGGAGACCAAGGTCGCCATCCTGCAGAAGAAGGCGGAGACGGAAAAAGTAACGCTGCCGAACGATGTGGCCATGTTCATCGCGCAGAACGTGCGCACCAACGTGCGCGAGCTGGAAGGCGCGCTCATCCGCCTGGTCGCCTACTGCTCGCTCACCGGCGCCGAGGTCACACTCAGCACCGCTACCCAGGTCCTGCGCAACTTCATTGACGCCCAGGTGCGGAAGATCTCCATCGAGAGCATCCAGAAAGCGGTGGCGGAGCAATTCGGGATGAAGGTGGGCGAGATCAAGGCCAAGAACAATTCGCGCTCGGTCGTGGTGCCGCGGCAGATCGCCATGTACCTGGCCAAACAACTCACGGATTGTTCGTTGCCGGAGATCGGCCGCCAGTTCGGCGGCAAACACCACACCACCGTGATGCACTCCGTGGAGAAGATCAATGACCTGCGGAAGAATGACAAGGATTTGAACAGGGTGCTGAACCAACTGACCGAACATTTGACCAATTGAGTCAGCAGGTTGTGCGGTTTTTCCACTTCCTGCGCCGGTCTTCCTTATGGAAGCCTGTGCAACGGATGTGGAGTATGTGAGCAAGGCGATGGTACGGGATCAAGCGACGGGATTTACCCTGGGGCGCGGGGTCCGCAGTCGCATTTCTCGCGGGACAGTGCTACCGTGATGGCAGGAAAAATGCGGTTTCCGACCCGAAATCCACATTTACCCGGCCAACGGTTACGGTTACGATCTTGATGTAATGTTTTGATTGAATCCAGGAAGAACCCGTCGCGGCGGGTCAAGTCAGGAGAGGTGAGATGGCCACCAGTGTCAGCACCGCACCGGACACCAAGGCGGGACAAGGGACGGCGATGGAGATCAGCGTCAGCAAATTCGACCTTCTGAAAGAATTGACCGCGACCCAGGGCGTGGTGGAACGCAAGACCACGATCCCCATCCT
Source organism: Terriglobales bacterium (assembly GCA_016185365.1). Classification (GTDB taxonomy): domain Bacteria; phylum Acidobacteriota; class Terriglobia; order Terriglobales; family Acidobacteriaceae; genus DSPA01. The sequence goes on along the minus strand of JACPNP010000023.1, from coordinate 10,689 downwards.
TTCCAATTTCCTGTTCGAAGCCGCGGACGGACTGCTGACCATCACCGCCACCGATCTCGATCTCAGTCTGCGTACCTCCTGTCAGGCGAAAGTCAAAAAAGAAGGCGCCTGCACCATCCCCGCGCGTAAATTGTATGACTACGTAAAACTACTTCCCGACGGCGAGATCTCCATCAAACAGATGGAGAACCACTGGGTGCAGATCCGCAGCGGACGCTCCAACACCAAGATGGTGGGCATGGCCCGCGCGAATTTCCCTGCCGTGCCCGGCTTCCCGGACAGCCTCGGACTCAAACTGCCCGCGAGTGTGCTGAAGAACCTGATCGCCAAGACCATCTTCGCCATCTCGAATGAGGAATCACGCTACACACTGAATGGCGCGCTGATGGTGCTGAAGGCGGAGTCCATCACCATGGTCGCCACCGACGGCCACCGCCTGGCGCACATCGAGAACACGGCGCAGAAATTCACCGGCATCTCCGGCGAGATGCGCACCCTCATCCCGCGCAAAGCCATGGCGGAACTCAGCGCGTTGCTCAACACCAGTGACGTGGAGAACATCGACTTTGCCAAGGACGATGCCCAGCTTTACTTCCGCATCGGCCCGCGCGTGCTGACGTCCCGCCAGCTCACCGGCCAGTTCCCGAATTACGAGGCGGTCCTGCCGCGCGACACCAACAAGAGCGTGAGCCTGCGCAGCGAGGACCTGAATGGCGCCATCCTGCGCGTCTCCCAGTTCGCCGACGAGCGCTCAGGCGCGATCCGCGTGAAGCTGGAGAAGGGCGAGCTGCGCGTCTCCTCCTCGTCGACCGATTCGGGCGAGTCTGAGGACTCGATCGAGATCGGCTATGACGGCGATCCCGTCACCATCGGATTCAACTCGCATTACCTGCTGGATTTCCTGAAGGTGGTCAACACCGGCAACGTGCGCCTAGAGTTCAAGGACGCCCAGTCCGCCGGCCAGATGCGCCCCGAGGACTCCGACGATGGCACCAAGTACCGCTACATCGTCATGCCGATGCGCATCTGAGCTCGGGCCCACTCGCAGATCAAAAGCCCAGCCTTTCGGCCGGGCTTTTTCATGCACTCACGATCCTTGTTACGATGCTTTTTCCACTTTCTTGCTCTGCGCCATGACGCTGTCCACCGTCTGCTCGATCTCCGATAAATACATATAGCTGTCGGACGACCCGCTCTGTTTGTTCACCAGGAGCAGCGCCGCCTGGTTCCAGCGGTCGAACAATGGACGGTAAATCACCTCATTGCGGACCATGACCGCCTGCGGCATACGCGCATAAGCGAACCAGATCAGAACGGAAAGACCATACGCGATCACGCTGATGAGGCCCAGCGCCCGGTTCCAGTCCGCGCCGATGGAGGCGCGCAGGTTGTACAGCACCAAATCCGTGGCCGCGAACAGGCCGAAGCCGAAAGAGATGCCGCAGGCAAAATTACGCCAGGACAGCCCCAGATAATTCGAGGTCATCACCACGAACAGCAGCAGCCCGCATTGCACCAGGCGGACGGCGCGCTCCAGATTGATCACGGTGCGCACCACCACATCGCTGTTGACGGTGGAGGCGCTGGCCGCGAACAACCCGGTCACGAGCACCAGCAGGAACACCGCCCAGCGGAAGATCATGCCGGCCAGGTCGCGCAATCCGGGATACGGACGGATCACATACGCAAACACCTCATGGATCACAAGGAAGCCCAGGAAGATGCTGACCGCTGCCGTGGCCCAATACGCGTAAAAGTACTGCCATGGCCACACGTGGTACACCAGCACCATGAGGGCGACCACCGCGATCTGATAGGCGTTGTAGTTGAAAAAGTTGGGGAAATGCTGCCGCAATCCGCGCTTCCCCATGAAGACGAGGATCGCGACTTGAATGGCCGGGGTCGTGAACCAGAGGACGTAATCAAGGATCGATAAAGACATAAGTGGACTCCAGAGTGGGAAGCATAGCCCTTTCTCCGTGAGCCGACAAGTGAATTTATGCTGGCCGTGATTACTTTGGGGGTAAGTTTTACCCCATGCAACAACCAGTTATGGGACGCAGATCGTGCCCGGACGGCACAACGGGACCGGGGATGAGCCTTCGTGCAGGACCGACTTCTTTTCGATCTGGGCCTGGGCCGAAGGCGCGGTCACAGTGGCGTAGGCGGCTACGGCAAACAGGGCAACGGCAACAAAGCGAAGGATCTTCTGCATTTTCGTCTCCTCAACAGGACATCAGAATATCGAGCGCCGAGGGTCATCCACCGGCGCTTGGATTATAGCGTCAAAGGGACGAAAACCCGCCAAACTTTCGGGCTTGTTTGGATGTGCTCAATTCCCGTTTTGGGAACGATTTTTTGACAGGTCCTGGGGACTTGCCATACTCCTTCCATATCCCGCGCCGTGGTAAAATAAAGAAGGCTTAAGGGCGCACTAAACCACTGATAATTCAGATAGTTGGGGTCGGCACGGGCCGGACTTGCAAGAGCCGCCGGTAGCCGCCAGAGCGCTCGGATTTTGCCTCGTTGAGATCGGAGTCCTTACAAAACTTCATGGCCACGAAAGAATCGGCGGTCGCCACAGCCTCCGCAAAAGAAACGAAGAGCAAGAGATCCGCCGCCGCGAACGGCGAGTACACCGCGGATTCCATCAAGGTCCTCGGCGGCATGGAAGCCGTGCGCAAACGTCCGGCGATGTACATCGGCTCGACCGGCGAGATGGGATTGCATCACCTGGTCTATGAAGTCGTCGACAACTCCGTCGACGAAGCGCTGGCCGGGTTCGCCGACCGCATCGAGGTCACCATCCACATCGATAACTCCATCACCGTGGTCGACAACGGCCGCGGCATCCCCACCGACAACATGGACATCGACGGCGAGAAGGTCCCCGCCGCCCAAGTGGTGATGACCACGCTGCACGCCGGCGGAAAATTTGACAGCTCCACCTACAAAGTCTCCGGCGGATTGCACGGCGTGGGCGTGAGCTGCGTGAACGCGCTTGCCCATCAGCTCGACCTCGAGATCTGGCGCGACGGCGCCGTGTGGGAGCAGACCTATTCGAAGGGCGAGCCCACCTCCAAACTGAAGAAGACCGGCGCCACCAAGAAGCGCGGCACCAAGGTCCACTTCCTTCCCGACACCGAGATCTTCACCGTCACCGAGTACAACTTTGACACGCTCAGCACGCGGCTGCGCGAGCTGGCCTTCCTGAACAAGGGCCTGCTCATCACCCTGACCGACGAGCGCACCACCGACGCGAAGACCGGCGAGTACAAGAAAGTCGAATTCAAGTATGCGGGCGGCATCAGCGAGTTCATCAAGCATCTGAACCGCGGCAAGAGCGTGTTGCACGAGAAACCCATCTACATCGAAGCGGAAAAAGACACCGTGCACATGGAGATCGGCATCCAGTACAACGACGCCTACTCCGAGAACGTCTTTGCCTTCGCCAACAACATCAACACCGTGGATGGCGGCACGCACCTCTCCGGCTTCCGCACCGCGCTCACCCGCACCATCAATTATTTCGGGCAGCAACTCGGCCTGTTCAAGGACGTGAAGGAAAACCTCACCGGGGACGACGTGCGCGAAGGCCTGGTGGCCGTAGTCAGCGTAAAACTGCCGCAACCGCAGTTCGAAGGCCAGACCAAGGGCAAGCTGAACTCTGACATTGCCGGCGTGGTGCAGGCGGTGGTGAATGAGAAGTTGGGCGCGTTCTTCGAGCAGAACCCGCCGGTGGCGCGCCGCATCATCAACAAGGCCATCGAAGCGGCCCGCGCACGCGAAGCCGCGCGCAAGGCCCGCGAGCTTACCCGGCGCAAAGGCGCGCTGGATGGCGGCGGACTGCCCGGTAAGCTGGCCGACTGCTCCGAGCGCCAGCCCGAGCGTTGCGAGGTCTATCTGGTGGAAGGCGAGAGCGCCGGCGGCACCGCCAAGCAGGGCCGCGACCGCCGCTTCCAGGCCATCCTGCCGCTCAAGGGCAAGATCCTCAACGTGGAGAAGGCCCGTTACGACAAGATGCTGGGCCACGAGGAGATCCGTGCCATGATCACGGCGCTGGGTTGCGGCATCGGCAAGGACGATTTCGATCCCGCCAAGCTGCGTTACGGCAAAGTCATCCTCATGACCGACGCCGACGTGGACGGCTCTCACATCCGCACCCTGCTGCTCACCTTCTTCTTCCGCCACATGACGGAGCTGATCAAGCGCGGGCACGTGTTCATCGCCCAACCGCCGCTGTATTCGATCAAGAAGGGCCGCAGCGTGCAGTACATCAAGGACGACCGCGAGTTCGTGAAGGTCATGGTCAAGCGCGCCAGTGAAGGCATGGTGGTGCGGTACGGCGAGGGCGCGGCCAAGCTGGAAGGCGCGCAGCTCACCAAGTTCATGACCACGCTGAACGAATACATCGGGTTCTTCGACAAGGTGGACAAGCGCCTGCGCAACCAGCGCGTCTCCGCGCTGCTGCCCAGGCTGGGCTTCACCCAGCGCGCCGATTTCGAGGGCGACAAGAAGAACCCGCCGGCCAAGCTGGCGAAGCTGGAGAAGGAACTGAACCGCATCGCCAAGGACGACGGCATCAAGGCGGTGAAGCTGCACTTCGACGAGGAACACAACAACTGGGAAGCGCATTACACCGATGCCCAGGGCGCCGACCGGGTCATCAACTGGGAGATGGCGCACACGCCGGAGTACCGCCAGATGATGGCCAAATACAAGCAGATCGAGCCGTTCATGGAACCGCCGTTCGTGATCGAGCGCGTGGCCAAGTCCGCCGCCGCGGAGATCGAGGCGGAGATGAGCGAGACCGAACGTGAGGACCGCGAGAAGGCGGCCAAGAAATCCGGCGCCAAGGCCGCCCGCCGCAAGGCGGAAGAGGAAGTGGTGGAGAAAGACTCGGCGCGCGACCTGTTCGAGTACGTGGTGAACGAGGGCCGCAAGGACTACATCGTGCAGCGCTACAAGGGCCTGGGTGAGATGACCGCCGAACAGCTCTGGCAGACCACCATGAATCCGGAGATCCGCACCCTGCTCGAAGTGAAACTCGAGGACCTGACCGAGACCGAAGCCATCTTCAGCACGCTGATGGGTGAGGACGTCGAGGCGCGGCGGAAGTTCATCGAGGACAACGCGCTGGATGTGAAGAACCTGGATATCTAGATCTGTGTGGCACAGCCGCCCTCGGCTGTGAACAAAGTCTCAGCCCGGCCAAACGGCCGGGCTTTTTGACTTCTAACGCAAGGGATACATATTGGCGCGTTCCAAGTTGAGGAACAAATCATCCAGCGCGCGCGTCTATTACGCTCAGGGAGTCGTCATCATGACCGCCAAGCAACACAGCTTTGGCATCCATCGTTTTTCTGTGGCCGTAGGTTTCATAGCCTGCATGGGTCTGTGGATCGTGCTGATCATTGTGCAGGAATCGTCCCGATACAAGAGGATTTCGGAATCGCGCGCGGCTGGTCTCGCTTCGATGCGGTCCGGCGGCTGGTCACCCGTCTCACTATGGACGCAGGATGCCCGGCTCAACCGGACTTCGGGGAGCTCCAATTACGTACCGATGCCCATGCTTGCCATGTACGCGATGGTCTCCGATCCATCCAGCGAAGTGGTTGACAAAAAGATCATTCGACGCGGGCAGATGACCCTTACTTCTGAGTCACCGCGAGCAACGATGGAAGGCATTCAAGCGATCGCGGAGTCGCTGGGTGGCTTCGTCGTGAATGCTGTTACGCGCAATGATGGCGAGGTCGAATCCGAAGCCAAGATCCAGATCCGCGTACCCGCAGGAAAGCTGGATGAGGCGATCAAGCAAATCCGCATCCTGGCCAAACGGGTCGAAGGCCAGCAGGTCGAAGCCAGTGACGTGACTAAGGATTTTGTCGACCATGAATCACAGCTGCGAAACCTTCGCGCCCAGGAATCGCAATACCTTGCGATCCTGAAACAAGCAAAATCGGTCGACGATACGCTCAAGGTCAGCGAAAAATTAGGTGAGGTTCGCGGCGAGATTGAAAAGACACAGGGCGAGCTGAATTATTTGTTGCATGATGTCGCCATGTCCTCTCTGCAGGTCGAGATCCGCGCCGATGCGGAGACCAAGATCTTCGGCGTCCATTGGAGACCCTGGTATGAGACCAAGGTGGCGTTCCGCGACGGCATGCAAGGCTTGGTAGGGTACTTTAACGCCATGATCGGATTCGCGTTCTGGTTGCCGACGTTCATGTTGTGGTTGGTCACTCTGGGCACGATATTGATCATGAGCTTCCGCACGGTCCGCTGGACTTGGCGCAAGTTTGGCCGTGGTTTGCTCGGCCGGCCAGTCACGGATTCGGGGAACAAATCCCCGGCCCCCGGCCTCTAATCCAGCATACGGAGGCCAGGCTCATGCCCACCAAGCGCCGATTCATCCTGTTCCTGATCGTTTTGGCGGTGATGCTCCTGCTCAAGCGCGCGCTCAGCCAGGACGAAGCCACGGTGGCCTGGGACCCGGCAACCACAGACTTCTCCGATTCCATCACGAACGATGCCCTGGCCGCGGCGATCCTGGGCGCGGTCTTCGGGATCGTCGCCGGTGGGTTCCGCGTGGCGTCGCGGCAATTTGCGGCGCTTAAAGACCGGTATTTCACAGGCGATCTGGTGACACTCAAGATATCAACTCACTAACCTCCGTGCGTGTGACGCACGGCCTCCATGGCTACGACCCGCCACAGACTCGAAACGCGGTTGATCAAGACCTAGCCCGAAGGGCGGTTGAGAGTAGCCCGGCACGCAGTGCCGGGATGGATGGATCCCCGAGCCAGAGTCCCGGAGGGACGGCTGAGTGCCGACCTTCAAAAGGGAACGCCGAGACTGGGCCCGATCTCTGTGCGATAGTTAAGGATCGTATGAAGCTTGTGCGTTCGCTCGCAATCACCCTCACCCTGCTCGCCGCCGCGCAGGCACAATCCATTTTTTTGGTGCGCCACGCGGAGAAGACCGCGGAGAAAGAAAACCCCAGCCTGAGCGAGGCCGGCAAGAAGCGTGCGGAGTGTCTGGCGCAGACACTGAAGGGCGCGGGCATCGCCGCCATCTATGTATCGGACACGGCGCGCGCCCAGCAGACCGCCGAGCCGCTGGCCGCCGAACTCAAACTCAAACCCATCATCGTTCCGGCGAAGGATTACGACGCGCTGGTGGCGAAGCTGCGCGAACACAAGTACAAGAACGCATTGGTGATCGGCCATTCGAACACTTTGCCGGAGATCATCGAGAAGCTGGGCGCGGGCAAGATCGATGCCATCGCCGATGATGAGTACGACAAGATGTTCCTGGTCACGCACACCGCGGAAGGGATGCAAGTGAAGACCCTGCCGTTCTGCAAATCCGCGAAGTAGCGCGGTCCCGATCCACGCGCGCACAAATATTCCCTGCAAGCCCTTCCTGCTTCTCCGTTCTACTCACAGGACACAACCCGTTTGCGCCGGCGGCTTCCATTCACGGGCCACCGCTATCCCCGCCGGCGCGGATGGGCCTGCGAGCGATGGAGACCGATACGCAGGGAGGGACTATGAAGGACCGATCCACACTGATCACTTTCGCGGTCGCGTTCCTGGCGGTGCTGGCCGGGCTCACGCTCATGGCCATGCCGCCGGGACCACCACCGCCGCCTCAACCCAAGCCCGCGCTGCATCAGGACCCATCACCGCAAACGGCAACTCCACAAACATCACAGACGGACGTGCCCGCCGGCGCGCAAGAGCAGTCGGACGGCGCGCTGCGCAGCATCGCGCCCGACGGCACCGCCGGAGCGTTCTGTCCCTTGAAGCACACTGACGTGCAGGCGGAGATCTCCGGGTTCCTGGCCCGCGTCACCGTGACCCAGGAGTTCGTGAACCCCACCGGCGGCCGCATCGAGGCCATCTACACCTTCCCGCTGCCGCAGAATGCGGCTGTGGATGACATGACCCTGGTCGTGGGCGAGCGTGTGGTCCGCGGCCTGATCAAAAAGCGCGAAGAGGCGCAAAAGATCTATCAGCAGGCCCGCAACGCCGGCCAGACCGCGGCCCTGCTCGACCAGGAGCGGCCCAACATCTTTACCCAGTCGGTGGCCAACATCCCCGCGAATTCGCCGGTGAAGGTGGTCATCAGCTACATCGAGACGCTGAAGTACGAAGCCGGTTCCTACGAGTTCGTGTATCCCATGGTGGTGGGCCCGCGCTACATCCCGGGCAACGCCATCGGGACGCAGGCGGGCGGATGGGCGCAGGACACCGATCGCGTGCCGGACGCATCGCGCATCACGCCGTCGGTCGCGGGCGTGCATGTCGGGAAAAAAGGCTCGCGCGCCGGGCATGACATCTCGCTCAGCGTGAAGCTCGACGCCGGTGTCCCCATCCAGGAACTCAAGTCCTTCACCCATGATGTGGACGTGCAGACCTACTCCGCGCGCAGCGCGGTGGTGAAGCTGCGCAGCGAGACTGAGATCCCCAACCGTGACTTCGTCCTGAAGTATGACGTGAGTGGCAGCCGCATCGAAGACGCGCTGCTGACCCACGCCGGAGAGTTGAAGGTGATGCGCGAAGGCAAGGGCGGAGCCGTGGAAGACACCATCCCTAGCGGCTACTTCACCTTCCTCCTGCAACCTCCGGACCGGGTGCGCGAGGAAGATGCCACGCCGCGCGAACTGATCTTCGTGCTCGACACCTCCGGTTCCATGAGCGGATATCCCATCGAGACCGCGAAGAAGGTCATGCGCAAGGCCATCCAGAACATGCGCGCGGGCGACACCTTCAACCTCATCACCTTTGCCGGTGACACGCAGATCCTCTTCCCGCAACCGGTCGAGGCCTCCAGCGCGAACATCCAGAAAGCGGTCCAGTTCCTGGATGGCCGTCGCGGCGGCGGCACGGAGATGATGAAAGCCATCCGCGCCGCGCTCGGCGAGGATGCCGGCGCCTGCAAGCTTGGGCAGGACTGCGCGGAGAGCGCGAGGGCCGGCGCGGCCTTGCGCGTGGTCTGCTTCATGACCGACGGCTACGTGGGCAATGACATGGAGATCATCGGCGAAGTGCAAAAACATTCCGACGCGCGCGTATTCAGCTTCGGCATCGGCAGCTCGGTCAACCGTTTCCTCTTGGACGGCATGTCCAAAGCCGGACGTGGGGAAGTGGAGTACGTGTTGCGCCAGGAGGATGCCGACCCGGCCGCCGAGCGCTTCTATGAGCGCGTGCACACGCCCGTGCTTACGGACATCTCCGTCGATTTCGGCAATCTGCCGGTCGCGGACGTGATGCCGGCCAAGCCACTCGACCTGTTCACCGCCAAGCCGCTGGTCCTTACCGGACGCTACACCGCGGCCGCCAGCGGCACCATCACGCTTCGCGGCAAGCGTGCGGGCAAGCCGTTCGAGCGCGCCATCAAAGTGGACTTGCCCGGACAGCAGACGGACAACCGCGCCCTGGCGCAGTTGTGGGCCCGACGGCGCATCGATGACCTGATGTCGCTCGACTGGAACGGCATGCAGAGCGGCAGTCCCAAGCCCGAGGTGCGCGAGCAGATCACGCAGCTCGGCCTCGACTACCGTCTGATGACGCAATTCACCAGCTTCGTCGCCGTGGAGGAGCGCAGCGTGGTGGAGGGCGGCCAGTTGCGCACCATCCAGGTGCCGGTGGAGATGCCGCAGAATGTGAGTCCGGAAGGGGTCTTCGGGGTCGATGGCGTGTCGGCGAACAGTCTTACGGCTGCGAAGTCAATGCGCTACAGCGGCTTTGCGCCGGGCATTGTCAGCCAGTCCCTGAATAGTGTGCAGACCACATCCAGCGTGATCACCTCTGATGCCGCAAGCGAAAGACCCGGTAACGCGGTCGGCCCGATCTTCAAGCGCAAAGACCAGGCTACGCGTGATGCGGAGAAGAAAGAGCGCGACGCCAAGGCCCGCACTCAACTCGAAGCCAAGCTTCATCCGGCCCTGCTCGCGGTGTTCGACTGCTGGAAGTCGAATCCCCGCGCGAAGTGCGCCGGACTGAGCGGCGGCAACGTGAAGGTCCACCTGTGGCTCACGGCGGCGACGCCGCAGCTACAACAGGAACTGCAGACGTTGGGCTTCGTAACGTCGCCTGACCCTTCCCATCGCCTCGGCTCGAAGCTGGAACTGGTGGGTGAGATCGCTGTGGAGAAATTGTCACAACTGGTCTCGCTGAGTGAGGTAAAGCTCATCGGCCTGGAGAAGTGAAGTCGTTGTGCCGGCCAATGTGAACCGGTGCGTGGACACGCCCCCGCGTCCACGCACCATGTTTTTCTCCCCTCGATCCATTCCGGATCACTGACGGCATTTGCGTCGGCAGCAGCAGCGACGTGACCGAAAAAGAGCACGGCTTCAGCCGTGCGTTCATCTCCCACCCCCGCCATTTACACTGTCCTGTGCGCCTCTTCAAAGTCCTGGTGGTCGGCAGGCCGCAGATCTGGGCCCTGCTCATGCTCGCCTGCTTCGCCGCGCAGTGCGCGCGCGTCATCGGTCGCGTGCCCTTCTCGGAGGCCGAGCAGGACCACATCATGTCGGGCCGGCAGGTGCTGGAGTATCACGCGGTCCCCCGGCGCTTCCTGCACACGCCTCTGGTGAATGAGGCCGCCGCGGCCGCGCTCAAGCTTGACGTCAACCGCGACCAGCGCCAGAACCGCTCCACCTCAGATCTGAACGCGGAGATC